>JAQUYD010000028.1 GCA_028692035.1 Oscillospiraceae bacterium | reverse complement strand
GGTAGGAGGTAAATAATTATTTTATTTACCGTCCTCCCACACCACCGTACGTACGGTTCCGTATACGGCGGTTCCTTAGTTTTCATAAACTATTAGATAATAGTCAAGGAAGGATGTATATCCCAACGTGGCTATTATTTTATTCGAGAATATTTGGTTCAGCACTTGTGCCATTCTCCAATATCCTTTTCTACTACAAGCGAGTTCTTTTGCTTTCCAATGTGATAAGGTACAATATGTATAAAAAAGCGGCCACCCTGGTACAATGCCAGAGCGGCCGCTTTGCTGTCTGAGAGGATTAGTCCTTATACTCGATGCCAAGCTGTGTGCCGTCAAGGAAATAGAAATTGATGATGCCCAGTGGCTCTACCGTGCAATGGTCGAAAACCATGCTGACCAAGGCGCAATCCAGCATTCGCATCGGTTCGGCACTTTCGGTCGCCTTGATGAACTGCCGAGCGCGGAAAGCCGTCAGCGGGTTATCGCTTTGGCTCTGCTCCTTCCATTTGGGAAGAAACTCGGTGCGGTTTTCCAAGATGGCATTCCACGCCATGATGAATGCCCGGTGCAAATCAGCTTCCTTGAGGCTTTCGCTGTTGCAGCCCCTCACGCCTTTCTGCTGATACCGCTTGCCACACATCCAAACCTTGATGCTGCCGTTCAACCGTGCCAGCGTTCTCCGCCAGAACACGTTCCCGCACACCCCGCAGAACACCCGATTGGAAAAGGGCTGCGAGTCGGTGTAGCGTCCCATTGTCCGCAGGCCATGCTGTGCCATGTACTCCCGACGGCGGGCGATTTCCATCTGTGTGGCATTCCAGAAGCCCTTGTCTATGAGAGCCTCGTGGTCGTCCTTGACATAGTACTGCTCGATGTGACCCTCATTTTTGACCATTCGTTTTGTTAGATAATCGGCGGTATAGGTTTTTTGCAAAATGGCGTCGCCCATATGCTTCTCGTTTTCGAGGATGCTCATAATGGTTGCGACTGTCCAGCGAGGCTCGCCCATGCACCCCGGCACCCCAGTCTCGTTCAGCTTTCGGGCAATCACATCAGGGTTGACCCCGTTCATAAAGTCACGGAAAATCTGCTGGACAACAGGGCCCTGCTCCTTGTTGATAACCAGACGCCCTTTTTCATTCTTGTCGTAACCATAGAAGCGGTTGGCATTGAGGTGCAGAACGCCCTGCTTGAACAGGGAACGGATGCCCCATTGGCAGTTCTCGGAGATGGAGCGGCTTTCGTCCTGTGCCAGTGAGGACAGGATCGTGAACAGCAGCTCCCCGGTTCCCTCAAGCGTGTTTATGCTCTCCTTTTCAAATTGAACGGCAATGCCGAGGTCTTTGAGCCGCCTGGAATATTTGAGACAGTCAGCGGTATTTCGGGCGAAGCGGGAGATGGACTTTGTGATAATCAGGTCGATTTTGCCTTCCTCACAGTCGGCAATCATGCGGAGGAACTCCTCACGATGCTTAGTGCTTGTGCCGGAAATGCCCTCATCTGCGTATATCTCCACAAGGTCGTATTCGGGATGGCGGGTGGCGTAGTCACGATAGTAGGTCACCTGGTTATCGAAACTGAGAAGCTGGTCTTCGTTGTTGGTAGACACACGGCAGTATGCCGCGAGGCGTATTTGCCGTTCCCTGACGACGGCCCGGTTCAGAGCCTCACGCCGTGCAGGAATGTGTTGTATTTCTCTTGCCATATTACTCGTCCTTTCTGTATGGGCAATCCGCAGAAGCATCGTATTCCGCTTTGGGGTATGCCGTAAAATGATTCATTCCATGCTCGTCTTTGTACGGGACAACCGTCACAGGCTCGGTGACGCCCCAGGAGCCGGCGACAGCGGCGGGAAGCCACACGCCCTTGCAAGCCTTTGAGGAAACCTTGAGGTTTGTTTTGCAGGCCCAGTATTCCCGAGTGCCGTTGCTCCATTTATGAATGAGCTTCTCTCCGCAGTATGGGCAGTAAAGCATATTCGTGAGCGGATACTGCGTTTTGCATGAGCACCGCTCTATCGGGGCGGGAGGAAGCGGCGTGTCCAGTTGTTTTCGTCTATCCGCAAGGACGGCCTGCACCCGCTCCCATTGGTCAGGAGGCACGATGAACGGATGGTTATCAGCAATGTACCATTGGTCGGCTTGTCCATGATTGGGTCTGCTCCGCCGAAGCCTGTCCTTGCAGGTCTTTTGCAAAATAATATCGCCCTTGTACATCACATTACGAAGTACACGGGCGATTCCTGTGTCATTCCAGCATTTACCGCCGGGTGACGGAGTTCCTTCCATATTAAGTTGAGCCTTGATTTTGGATGGCCAAACGCCCTGTTCGGCGAGATTGAATATCTGCCGTACCTTTCGTGCCTCATCCTCGTTGATGCAAAGCTCGCCATCAGCATCCACCGCAAAACCGTAGGTGCGGTCAGAGCCGTGTGAGCGGATGCCACGGCTGAATTTGCGCTGGTACACCATCTTTCCCACCTGACTCGCACCCTCACTCTCGGCCTGGGCAAACGCCCCCTGGATGGTCATGAGCAGCTCGCCGGAGGTCGTGAGGGTATTGATATTCTGAAGCTCAAAGAAAACGCCCACGCCCAGCCGCTTGAGTTCCCGTGTGGCATCGAGAGTGGTCTCCGTGTTCCTTGCAAACCGTGAAATACTCTTCACCACGATGAGGTCGATCTCGCCGGCCCTCGCATTGGCAAGCATCCGCTGGAATTCCGGCCTGTTTTCCTTGAAGCCCGATATGCCCCGGTCAGCATATACGCCGACGAATTCCCATTCAGGGTTGGCGTTGATGTAGTCCGTGTAATACTGCGTCTGATTGTCCAAGGAGTTTTCCTGTTCTTCGCTGTCGGTCGAAACCCGAACATAACCACACACTTTCTTGCGTTGGCCGGTTGTCGCAGCGTGTGGCTTTATCACTCTGATACGCATTTCAGCACCTCCTTTCCAATTTTGCGTACCTCCGATTAAGTGGTGGACTTGGTAGCAGTCGTGGTGGTTGCGGCCGTAGTAGCTGCTTTGGCGAGGGTCGCAGCCTCAGTAGCTTCGGTCGGCAGATACACCGCCTTGTACCAGTTGGCGTAGGTGGTGGCATCGGTGGCATCGCCAGTCTTGGCCTTGACCATACCGCTTGCCAGCGGGGTCGCCTTGATGGTGAGGGTTTCCGTCTGCACTTCCTTGCTGTCCTCGTTGGTCTTGCCCTCAATCTTGGGGCGGGAGGCAGAGCAATTATACAGGGCGTGGCGGATGTGCTTCTGATCACCGTCAAACTCAAAGAGCAGAGCGAAGGAAGCCAGTTCCACCTCGGAGTTTTCGATAAGCACACCCTTGGCATCCAGCACCTCTTTCAGCACCTCGGTGCGGAAGGACTCCGGGATCATCGCCAGTTCCAGGTCGCCATCATAACCCATGTTGTTGTTGATAACATAATAGGCCACGCCATCGGCGTAGAAGTTTTCCGGCTCACCATTGGCATCCAGGGAAATGGACACGGAACCGGGCATCGGCGTAGGGGTACCAAAGGACACCGTGCCGTCCTCGGCAATGGTGAGCAGCGCATAGTGCGCGTTCTTCAGATTGAATTTGACCTTGTTGTTTTTATCAGCCATGATTCAGACCTCCAATTCATAAAGCACTTCGTACAGATGCTCGGTGGCAATCCATACTTCGCTTTTGGTGTAATAAAGTTCGTGTTGGGTCAGCACCGCTTCAATGCGGGCCTCCAAATCCGGGTTTTTGATATCTGTGTACAGTTCAATGTTCAGCTCGTTGGAACTGAAATAGACCAAACCGTCTGCGGCGAAGTTGTCGGTACCCGGATAGAGAAAGCAAAGAAACGGAGGGTCTGGGGATTCGCCCTCCGCAAAATGGTCATAGGCAGATGGCAGTTGCATTTCAGCCACCATCGCCAGCACTTCATCGTGGTTCATCCCGACAGTCCCTCCTCGATTTTCTTTTCCAGTTCACTCACGCCTTTCTCTTCGGCGGGAGCAATATGGGGAATCGCTGCAACTCTGCCGCCGCCTCTCTTGGCGTGACCATGCTCCAGCAGATGTGCGATTTGGTAGCGGGTGGCAGAATGAACGACCATCGTCAGCTTGGTGGAGGTTTCCTCAGTCGCCTTGGCGCGCCAGCTTTTCTTGTACTTGCCGGAGTCCACAGGCGCGGTCGCCTCGATTTCTTTCTTGACGGTTTTGGCAGAATCCTTCACGGCATCCTTGAGGGTGTCAGTAGCCATGGTAGCGTACTTCTCCATTTCCTCCATGATGGCATCCGCCATATCTCCAATCTGTACTCGTTGCGCCATGCGCATCACCTCTTTCGCAGGATAGCTTTGAACTTCAAGCTGTTATTCTTGAAGCCCATCGGGTCAACATAGGAAATATCGTAAATCCGGCCCCGGAACAGTACCCGGTAGCCAGAGGGGGTAACGACAGACAGTTCGCTGCAATAGCGGACTGTGAAGTCCAGATTTTCCGTTTCGTTTGTGGTTCCGGCACTCTCACTCTCGTTACCGCTGGCACCACTCACGGTGGCATAGCAGGAAAAGTAATCCTCCCAGCGGTTGATGTGGTTGCCGACCTTGTCCACGATGACGGCGTTTTTCTGAACCGTGATACGGCTGTTGAGCGCGGCGATGTCCATCAGAACACCTCCCGGCGCACGCCGAACAGCAGTGAGCGAAGCATGGTCACCAATTCATGGTGGTCAGCTTCCTCCCTGTGTTCGTACAGGTACGCCACCGCATACAGCACAGCGATTCGGGTGGATGCGGCTTCCTCGGTAAGAACCTTGCTGTCCACACGCGCCACATCCATGCAGAGCCGTTCAGCCGTTTCAATCAGCCCGGTGATGAACGAGTCCTCATCGGCAGAATCAACGCGCAGATACAGCTTGGCTTCTTCCAGGGTAATCAGCACACAGCCCACCTCCTTAAAATGAGTAAAAGAAAAGGCCCACAGGAATAATCCTGCGGACCCATTCGTTTTCTCGTGTTACTTGTTTGGTAGATTGTAGTCAATGGCAAATGTGGTGCTGCCACGCACGGTGCCAGGAACCACGGTGCCGGGATAATAATGCTCACTTACATATTCCATTGCTCTCGCTACATTGGGGTAGCAAGTATTCTCTGCATAGTCATCCATGCCATCAAACTCACGCGCCTCTTTTGCGGACAGCCGGACAGGCCCCGTAGTTCCGATGCGCTGGTCGAGATGTGCCTTGATAATTTCTGCCATTGATTCGTACTTGTACACAAAAATCACCTCCCTGAAAGATTATCTCCTCTCCATTATAGGGGCGCAGAACGCTCTTGCATAGAGTAATTCTGCGTAGTGGGAACCTTGGCGGGAGGTGTATTGTGACACTTACAATTAGGCTTTCAGGGTCATGGTCTTGACCGCTTCGGGCAGGATCAGCTTGCCGTCCACACGCTCGGAAGCGAGGAAACCGACCTGGCCGTTGGGAGCGTACAGTTCGTTGAGGCGCTTGAAGCTGCGGCCCTGGCGGTCGGCAATCCAGTAGTAACTCATATCACCGAAGGCCATGACCTTGTTGCCAGCGGTCATATCGGGGATGAAGTTGCTGGTGTAGTAGGGGCGGTTCAGAATCATGTCCGGCTGACCGACCACAACGGAGGGCTGCCAGATATAATTGCCGTTACCGTCCTTCAGCTTACGCAGAGCCTTGACAGTGGTGTCATTCAGCAGCCACACAGCCCTGTGGCGGTAAGGTGCGCGCAGGGAGTGGTACAGGTCCATGACATCATCGAAGGTGATGTTGGCACCAGCGGTGGTCACGCCATCCTGTGCGCTGCCGAACAGACCCGTGGGCTTATTGGAGCCATCACCCACGAAGAATGCTTCCTCTTCCTTGGTGCCGATGCGGCGGGCAAACTCGGTGGCGATATAGGCTTCCACATCAAAGATGCTGTCGTTCAGCAGCTCATCAGAAACCTTGATGGCCGTACCCAGCTTGTAGGCGCTGATAGTGGTCTGACCGAAGGTGTCCTCGCTGTCGGGGTACAGACCGCCCTCTTCCATCCAGGCGGCTTCGCCGTGGCCGGTGACAATGGGAATCTTGCGCTCACCGCTGGCGGTGTGGATGACGGTCGCCAGGGAACGGAAGAAGTTCTCTTCCTTGAGTGCATCGACCAGAGTGCGCTCGTAGTCGTCCGGCACCAGGTAACCGCCCTCGGAGTCGGTGCCGATATTCAGCGTGTTCTTCACATCAAAAAAGTTGCGGCGGCGAATGCTGTCCCAGAACGCCTGCTTGTAGGCATCGGAGGCACGGCCAGTCTTCTGGGCGTTTGCTGGAGTGGTGCCGGGCTGATTGGTGATGGGGTCGCTGGTCGGACGAGCCAGTTCGGCATCCAGAGATGCCTGTTTTTCGAGACGGTCGATTTCCTTGCCCAGAGCAACGACCTCGGCTTCCATCTTGTCGTAGGTGGCGGTGTCCTCGGCAGAAACGAGGCCTTTGTTGTCACGCTTGGCATCCAGGAATTTCTTGGCGGCATCCCAAGCGGCGGCGCGCTTTTCGCGCAGTTCCAAAATCTTGTTCATAGAAAAATCCTCCTTGTTAGTGAGCAATCACGCTCAGTCGTTTTTCGAGTTGGTCAACGGGCGTACCCGGCGCGGCGGGCTTCGGGGGCATGAGTTTGGAGAGCAGCGAGTTGGTCACGGCGGCGCGGGAAAACATCATAGCCGGGAGAGCCTCCTCGTCCTTCTGCTCCGGGGCGGGGTCGGAGAACAGCACTTTATCCGCAAAGCCAAGTTCCACAGCCTTGGTGGCGTTGAACCAGGACTCGGCATCCATGAGGTGAGAAATCTTCGAGCGGGACATCCCGGTCTTGATTTCGTAGGCGTTCATGATGGACTCTTTGACCTCGTCCAGCATGGAGATGGCTTTCTGCATTTCTGCGGTATCGCCAATCGCCACAGTGGCGGGGTTGTGAATCATCATCATGGCAACCGGGGACATTTGCACCTCTGTGCCAGCCATAGCGATCACCGAGGCAGCAGAAGCCGCAAGGCCATCAATCTTGACCGTCACATTGTGCGGGTAGTCCATCAGCATATTGTAGATTTGGGCTGCGGCGAAGCAGTCGCCGCCGGGACTGTTGATCCACACGGAGATGTCACCCTGGCATTGCTGCAGTTCATCTCTAAACAAGCCGGGTGTGACTTCATCGCCGAACCAGGTCTCATCGGAAATCTCACCGTTGAGAACCAGCACGGACGGTTCACCTTCGTTGCGGACCCAATTCCAGAATTTTCGTTTCATTGAGTACCTCCTGTGTTTTCTTCGGGAGCCGGAGCCTGTCCGGCAAAGATGCCAGCATCGGCCAGCTTGGTCATGTTGCCGTTGATGAGATAAAGATCGCCGCCCTCCTCTGGGGCGATGGGGTTCAAATCTTCCATCTCACGGATGTCGTTGGCGCTCATCCAGCCGTTCTGCCTTGCGGTGGCATAGCCCGTCATGCGGCTTTGGTAGTCGCCGCGGAGCAGACCATCCACATTCAGCTTGATGAAATACTGCTTTTTCTCTTCCGGCAGGAGCAGCGACCGTGCGAGGGCTTGCTCCCAGCGGATGACCCAGGGGTCGAGTGTGTATTTCACGAACTCCAAAGACTGCTGTTCGATGTTGGAGAAACTGGACTTTTCCAAGTCACCGACCATGTGAGGTGGGATGCGATACAGCCGAGCAATCTCGTTGATTTGGAACTTGCGTGTTTCGAGGAACTGCGCCTCTTCCGGGGGAATACCGATTTGCTGGTATTTCATGCCCTCTTCAAGCACGGCAATGCGATGGGCGTTGCCGCTGCCTTGGTACACGCTGTTCCAGGAATCACGCACCTTGGCTGGGTCTTTCAGAATGCCGGGATGCTCAAGCACACCACCGGGGTTGGCGCCATTGGCGAAGAAGCTGGCACCGTATTCCTCACAGGCGATGGTCATGCCCACAGCGTTTCGAGCCATTGCAATCGGCGAGTAACCCATAAGACCATCAAACCCCAACCCGGGGATGTGCAGCACATCTTCACGCCGGAGCATGACCGTGCCGTATTCCTTGAAGTTGGGGTTCTCGTCCGAACTGCGGGTGTAGGCGTAGTAGATTTCACCGTTCTTGTCCCGGTAGACAGTCATCTTGTTCGGGAGCAGCGGGTAAAGAGCAACAACCCGTCCGGCACCGTCCCGAATAATCTGTGCGTAGGCATTGCCCCAAATGAGCAGATGGCTCATAAGGGTTTCACGGAACACGAAAGAGGTCATCTCGCTGTTCGGCTCATCGTGGAGGATGTGGTATAGCGGGTGGTCAAACACACGCTCTTTGCCAGCACCCTTGTAGCGGTACACATGAAGCGGCAAGGATGCGATGGCTTCTGACAGAATGCGGACACAGCTATAAACCGCTGTGGTCTGCATGGCGGTAAACTCATTCACGCTTTTGCCGCTCGTGGTCGGGCCGAACAGAAAGGTGTAGTCGGAGCCTGTGTAGTAGTCGGTAGGCTTGTCACGCGCTTTGCCAAACCGGGACAGAATAGGAATTTTCATAGCGTTACCTCCTGAAAAAAGCACCCACCCGAAATGGGTGAATGCACAGAAACGATTTGTGAATGAATCTTTTTTATTTCGACATTGTGTGATATAATTCTTTAAAATGGTGGTGATTTACATTAATAATAGAATTAATAAGCCAAAGAAATCAGCAACAGATCTGATTTCAAAATTGGGTGATGAAAAAGGCGTTGCATTTTCCATGATGGACGAGGCAACTGCTATTGCGTATATTTCTGAGCGAAACAACTATTTGCGGACTGCATCATATAGAAAAAATTATTCTAAGCATCAATTTGGAGATGAAGAAGGAAAATATATCAATCTGGAGTTCTCATATCTGGCAGAGTTGTCCACACTTGATATGTACTTGAGATCGTATATTCTTAAGATGTGCATTGATGTAGAACACGCATTAAAGGTTGACCTTTTGCATCAGATTGAAGAAAATCCTAACGAAGACGGATATACAATTGTCGATAAATTTCTTCAGGAATATCCAACAATTTTCTCCGACATCGAGAGAAAATCCGATGCTATTTTTACTGGGGACCTGATAGAAAAATACTTTGATCTTTGTCTTGTATTTGATGGGAAAACTGCATATACGAAAATCCTCCATGTGGATTGCCCAATCTGGGTACTTGTCGAGATTATCGGATTTGGGGATCTTGTGCGGCTCTATGATTTTTACTATTCTCAATATCCAGATCGGACAGCTTATCGGACAGCTTACACGAATAAAAAAGTACTAAATCCGATCAGAAGTTTAAGAAATGCCTGTGCCCATAATAACTGCCTATTGAATTCTTTGGTCCCATGCAAAAAAACACAACCTCCAGCATTGATTTCAAAGTTTATTGCTGGAATGCCAAGTGTGCAAAAGGAGGAACGGCAGAAGAAACTCTCCTGTAGGCCTCTGTTTGAAATCGTTTGTCTACTTTACTGCTATGACGGTGTTGTTTCAAGTAATGTGAAGAAGAATAGAATGGATGAGCTAAAGACATTTGCAGATGATAGGTTGGTTCGCAACATACGATTCTTTCAAACCAACACGCAGGTCTCTACTTCCATTGAATTCCTGCAAAAAATCATTGACAATTTGGCTTGATGTGCATATAATAGGGGTGTAATCAAAAAGAAAACTCTTTTGTGAGGGTAACGTTACTGACGTTGCCCTCATTTTCTTTTAGGGAACTTGCTTTGTTGGAAGTGTCCCTTTTTCTTTTTATATGAGAAGAATGCCGCGCCCATCATAGACGCTGGTGGTTTCACCGCCGTTGCGGATGCAGCGGTCAAGTCCCATGATGAGAGCCACAATGCCGTCAATTTTCTCCACCGATTTTGCCTTGGTGGGCTTGATGTTTCCAGCGGGGTCTTGCTCCATGACAACATTCTGTGCCATCCATTTCAGCACAGGATTGCCGCCGTGATTGATGTTGCCCTCCATCATCGAGAGTCCTCTGTAGATTTGCTTGGGAAAAGCCCTGACACGGAAAACCGCCAACTACTACATCTGCTTCGGGAAGAGATATAATATCTATATTTTTAATGTCACCGCAAACAATATGGTCACCGATATTTTCGGCGTATGTGGCAGCAGCATCTTTGTCAAAATCATTTGCCCAGATGACTTTATTGCCGGCTTGAATTAAACCTAAGTCTAAACCGCCCGCTCCACTAAATAGTGATATGATTTTCATTTTGTTTCCACTCGCTTTTCTCTTTTACTCTGTAGTTTTTAAAGAAGTCCTCGTCGATTTCATACGACTTTATTTCTTTTACGCCTATACCGTACTCTGCTATTTTGTTGATAAATTCTTCGCCATCAATCAAATCAATTTGCTGCTTCCCAGGATTGGAGGCTTCCTCTTTTGCGGCTTTGGAAAATGTGCCTGTTGTAATCAGGACACCTTTTTCTATATCGGTGGTCAGCGAACCGCGAAAGTCACGAATCGCGCCTGCACCAACAAGTCCGCTATAGCGTTTGCACTGAAAGGCAACATTGAAACTAAATATGCCGTTGATTTTTAGTTTGCCTGTTCCGTCAATTCCGCCGTCACCGGATTTCTTTGTTACTTCGACCTGTGAAAAACCGCACTCACGGAGAACACGCTGCGAAAGGCGTTCAAAACCATACGGGTCCATGGTTTGCAGTATTTCAGTCAAACGAACGCGCCAAGGCTTGGCTTCATCGGGGTACTCGACCTCATCGTTTTCGGGGCTGTCATCTTCGGGCTGATTAGGATTTGGTGTTTCCTCTGAAGCAGAATGATTGTTTTTGCGCCGTTCTACGCCTTGCCTTACCACAGCCGAAATAATAGCCTTATCATCTAAAGACTCAACGCGCATATATTCGGGTTTGATTGACCATATTGAACGAGAACTATTCTCAATGATGCCATAGTTCTTCATATAAGTGCGTGCCCAGGCAAGCTGGTATTGCAACTCGCTCATATTGGTGTTGCCTTGATGCGAAATATCGGACACTTCATCCGGTATGGCAAGGTCAGCGATTATCTGATTGAGAATCTCTTCGTTGCTCCCAGAACCACCGAGTGTACGCAACGCATTATATGTTGGCGTAATTAAGCCACTATAGCGAGGAACACGAGGGTCTATTTTTGTACGCATAAGGATTCCTCCAACAATACTGATAAACCCATTATACGATGTTTTATAATGCAGCACAAGATCAATACTGTTTTGCAAAATAGTATTTTCGCCAAAATATAAGCCTCTTTTGCCAAAAGGTATATAGGCAAAGGGGGCTTTTGCTATAAGGTTCATACTTGGATACATGGCGAATGTGCGGGTGGGGTAAAACTTCATTTATTTAGCAAAACGCACCCCACCACGAAGCCCAAAACACACGCCATAATATGTACAGAAAAGCGGGTGCCACATATATGAATAGCGAGAAAAGCCCGAAACTACGGGCTTTTTTGGAACTGCGGATAAAAAAATAAGCCCCGCATAGGGCGTTGCACAGTATTATCAGACGCCGTTGTGGGCCAGAGAGATTTCTCCCGGCCGCATGGCGGGACCGCCCCCGCTCAGCGCGGCGGCGGACGCGGTGTGGTGGGGACTGCGGAAGGGCCGCCGGGTGAGTAGCGGGCGGTCTGGCTCCGTGAGGCCCGCCACGGACCAGATGCCGGACACCGAGAGCGCTTCCTCCCGGCTCAAATCCGGCAAAATGGAGGGCAGGCGCTTGGCCAGCATGGATTTTCCCGCGCCGGGAGAGCCGATGAGCAGCAGGTTGTGCCCGCCGGCGGCGGCAATTTCCAGCGCCCGCTTCCCGTTTTCCTGCCCCATCACATCCCGCAGGTCCGGCAAAACCTCCCGCTCCTTCCGGGGCGCCCATAGGGGGGCGGGGGAGAGG
>JAQUYD010000039.1 GCA_028692035.1 Oscillospiraceae bacterium | reverse complement strand
CTGTCCGTGCTGGTGGACATCAGAACTCAATTTGGGGCCTCGTCAGATGACGGATTTCAGTCTTGCTGGAAATTGATTCACTACCCACAGGTGACCCATCGATTTTTTGGTGAGAATCCTTTTGACAAATATTATGATCGTCACCCAAAGCGGACACCAAAGTCACTGGAGAACGTCATAGAGGCGGCCAACCGAGCCAAATCTCTCCCTGATTCGGTATTCCGTGGCCTGGCGGCAGAAATTGCATCAGCACCATCGAACAATGTGAAAACCACGGGTGTGCTCTTGATTCACAGCGCCGGCCTCTCTGCTGTAGACGCCTGCAAGCTCACTTGAGGGCAGGTGAAATTTGATCAAATTTGCAACGGCAGCTGCCAATTGGCCCTCTGGAAGGATGAAAACGCAGGTGCTACTTATGATTATACGCATCCAATTTTCTCCTTCGGTGCAAGAGAGTTGCGCCGGCGTTATAATGATTTCATTCAATCAAACCCCAGACTGGGAGAACAAAAGGTGTTGCAGGGCTGGAACCCAAGATTTTGACTGCGTACTGCCGTACCTGCTTGCATCATCTTGGTATTTCTTCCGGGGAGCTGGCCCGAGAAAGGGGGAAGGGTCAGACAGGCGGCGGAGTAAAGCTGCTGCAAAAGGACTACTATTACCGTCTTACCTACCATTGCGGTATGCGCAACGAGGGAGAGCTTAACTTTTTGCGGACACGCTCCATGGGCTCTGATGTGACCACAGATAACTACCGCAGTTTGTCCTCACCGTCCGGGCAGCAGCGGCTGCAGCTCATGTTGAATCGAGACACCCGGCTGGAGCCAATGCCGCCCAAACGCGCTCCGCAAATTCTCAAAAACGGCAGCAAGACCTGCGTAACCGTTACCAGTCAGGATCCCAGCAGAACCACCGCAGTTACCATGCGCATCCACATGAAAAAGGGGCAGACGGTCACGATTTGGTCCGAGGAAGGGCTAAATGGTACCGTTTCCGTCGTATAGCGTCTGTCAGTTCCCGCGGCGACAGGAAGTACACAGCAGCTCCCCGCAAAAACAAGGGTGGTGTCAGTTGCCTGACACCACCCTTGTTCGCTTGACCTTGTCATAAAAGTGCCATAAGACGGTCGTTAATCATCTTCTCCAGCAGCGCCAGCCGCTTCTGGGAGAGCGGAATCGTCGGATGCTGCCGGAAGCGGAAGCCGCTTAGATTCTTTAAATCATTCTGGATTTCCGGTGTCAGCAGGCCCCGGGCTGTCACCACAAAATCCCGGCCCAATTTGGGACGGCACTTTTGGATGTACCAGGCCGGATCAGCCAACTGCCCCTCGTCCAGTTCCGGGAACAGGCTTCGGTTGTTGTCAAAGACCGGAGCCATGCCGAAAATCTCCATGGTATCCGTATGGAACAGCACACCGAAGTTTCCGTAGTGCCGGTCTGGATTGAAAATCAGGGCATCCAGCACGCACATCCGGCGGAAAGCATCCTCACTGCCAATGGATGCAAAGTAGCTGAGCAGGTCAGGAATCGTGTGTTCTTTTCCTCTGAAAACACTGCCGGCTTTGGCCAGTCCCACCTGCTCGCTGGTAAAGAGTCTGCACTTGCTGATGAGCTTGCCGTGATAATCATCCAGGTCATAGGATACCCACTGGGGGCACAGAAGCTCCGCCAACTGGGCGGCCAAATACTCTGAAAAGGGCTCCAGCTCATACAGGGAACTGCCACTTTTATAAAGGAAAATATCCGCTCCTTCACGGGCCCAGCATTTGGCATAATAGCCGTCCGTCCCAAATTCCGGAGAGGTCGAGGACAGCTCGGACTCGCTGACGCTCCCATCGAAGGCGGCTTGACTGATCAGCTGGTCAAACTCATTTCGATAGAGGGAAACGCTGCTCCAAGTCAGGGCGGAGCTCTGCGCCTTCACCCAAAAGGTGTCGTTCAGGGATAGTGCGTGGGTCACCCGGAGGAAGCCCTCCAAATCGTCGCAGCCATATCGCTCCAGCAGCGCCTGAATGTGCTGGCGATGCTTGGGGGCCTTACGGCGGTCCAAAAAGGATTCCAGCTCTACATAGCCGATGGGCCGGTAGTCCACCAGCCAGGCGTCCTCCCGAAACTCCGGCTCGTCAAAATCATTTCGGGTACATCCAAAGGTCAGGACGGGCGTATCCTTGTTGAGCAGTACATATTCCGTTGTTTTCGGCATCTGGTTCAAGTGTCCGCCCCCTCGTCTTTATTTTTGCTGGTCCCGCTCCATGGCTTCGTCTGCTGCGCGAATTAAAAAAGCATTGACTGACTCTCCGCATTGTGCAGCGTGTGCCTGAATCTCGGTTTTCTTTCCTTTTGGAACTCTTATATTAATTGTATCTACCTTTTCAGCCAGCCACTTATCACGTGCGCGGCGTTGTGCATCTGTTGGAGCCATAACTGATCCGCCTTCCATCATAGTTGCAAATTAAGTATAACGAGATAAAAAACAATTGTCCATATAGCAAATATAGATATATTTGCAACCGTATATTTGTATACTGTGTCACTTGATATGTGCAACCGTATATTGTATAATAGGGACAAAAAATAAAACAGCGGCAGTGCAGAGGAGTTGGCGCTCCCCTACACCTGCGCAGGTGATATC
>JAQUYD010000012.1 GCA_028692035.1 Oscillospiraceae bacterium | reverse complement strand
TTTCGATACAGCACAGGAAGCCGCCCGGGTTTATGGTGCTATCATTTCCATATATGACCCATACAACAGAAGCGAGGAACACAACCGGGAAGTTATCGCCGCCGCTTATGATGTGGCTATTATCTCTAATGTATTGAATGTGATTGACAGCACAGCCGCCCGGGCTGATGTGGTACAGCTTGCCGGGAGCAAAGCCGACACCGTTCTAATTACAGTATACGAGGGAGACAGGAGCGGCACAGGGAGACAGACAGCCGCCGACAGTTGGCAAGAAAACAGACCAACAGCGGATTATATAACAGAGGTTGCCGCCGCCCTTCCGGGCTGGTCTGTGGTGAGAGTTGGAAAGCTAATACAGGCAAGACGATAGAACAACACAAAAAAGATTGAAAAAGTTTCAAAAAAGTATTGACAAACAATCTTTATAGTGTTATTCTATAATCACAGAAGGACAACAAACCAACACAAAACGGATTGAATAAATAAAAGGAGGATTCACCATGTACGATTACAGAGAAGCAGTTAAAGAGGACATTTTACAGTATATCAATGATGAAATCAGTTTCGAGGATTTCGACACGCTGGAAGAATTAGAGGAGAAGTTAAACGAGGAGCTTTGGACAGCCGACAGCGTGACAGGCAATGCAAGCGGAAGTTATACTTTCAGCACCTACGAAGCAGAAGAAAACATTTCTCATATAAGCGTTTCACAGTCGCATAATAAAGGAGGTTGACAGATGTTTGCAATCGTATGTATTTTGATTTTTCCGCTTGTGCTCATGTCCGAGTTATTGAAACAAAACAAATAAGAAAGCCGCCCCGGGTACATTCTCCCGGGGCTTTGCTGTGCCCCTCTGCCGCCCATCGTGGCGGCTTTCTTTGCGTGGGTGGGCTTGTCTTCCTTTCATCGTTCCCGGTTCTCCTGTGCCACCTGTGGCGGCTCTGTGCTGGTCTCCTGTCGTGCTGTTGTCCTGTGCGTTTACCCTGTCAAGGTTTACACAAAGTATAATCAAGATTAAACGCAAAGCCGCCCGGGTTCATGGGCTGGAATGAGCCGCCCGGCATGAAATGACAGCACCAACACCACCCCCGGAGGGGGATATACAAAAGCTACCCACCGGGGGGAGGGAGTGGCTTAAATATCCCGAAAAAACAAAAAGGCACTATAAAGATTAAATCTTATCTTATTTGTATTGACACATTCACTTTCCTGTGCTATACTTACATCATAAAACAAAGGAGGTTTATTCATGGTTACTAACAATATCGAATTAGATGTGAAAGTCAAATGCCTTGAAGCCAATATGACACAACAACAGGTTGGTGAAGCCATTGGTACAACAGGTCAGTATGTAAATAGAATCATCAAGAAGAAAGATGGTCTCGTGAACAAGACTTTTGTTGATATGATGGAAGCTCTCGGGTATGACATTACTATCACTTATACCCCTCGGAAGTAGTTAAAGTAGTTAAAAATCAGTTTTTGCGTAAACTTTTATCTAATATGCGTGTTATAAGAAGAAGTTACCGCAAAATCTAAAGAACCACTACTTTTACTACTTCAACCAACATAAAAGAGATTATTTTCAATCTAAAGGAGGTGATTACCTCGTGAGAAATGCCATTGGTTATATCCGAGTATCTACAGAGGAGCAATCCTCTGACGAAAAATATGGTATTCAATCACAGAAATTAGCTATACTCACCTACGCTCTCGCCAATGATTACGATGTGGTTGAGTGGATTGTCGATGTTATCAGCGGTGTAAAAGACAACCGCCCGGAATTTGACAAGATTCTTTACCACCCGGAGGAGCTACCTCCACATGAAGCGGTGATTGTGTTCAAAAACGACCGTGTGGCTCGTGATACAAAGCTCTACTTCTATTATTTCTACACGCTGGAAAAGCGAAATATTCAGCTTATGTCTACGGAGGAACATTTCTCCGAAGGTGATGATTTCGCAAATATCTACCGCTCTCTGCTGATGTTTGTTGCGGAACAGGAACGAAGGAATATTGCCTTGCGTACTGGCAGAGGACGCTCGCTAAAAGCAAAGTGCGGCGGCTACAGCGGAGGTAGAATTGCATACGGATATTCCGTCAGTGATGGAAAACTGGTTGTAAATCAAGCAGAGAGACCTATCGTGACGCTGATATTCGAGGAACACGACCAGCACAATAAACCTATGACAGAAATATCTGATATTCTTTATGAGAAGGGCTACCGCACTCGTAAAGGCGGCAGATTTCAAGTCTCCACTATTAAAGGGATTCTTGCGAACAAACCTCTTTATGAAGGTATGTACCGTTATGGTAAAGAAATGGATTGGGTCAAAGGTGTTCACGAACCAATTATTGCTAAAAATTAGGAGGTGTTAATTATGAAAAAGTTTATTATAGGTCTTCTGTCTCTTATTGTGATTATGTCACTATCTGCTTGCGGAAGTTCTGAACCTAAGGTAGAAATGACAGCAGATAGTTCACTGACAAATCTTGAGGAAAAGATTTCAAATATCAGCAATGTGAAGATATTCGATGAATCCACAGACCCGAATGAGAATCTCGGGAGACCCGGACAGTATATCGGTAAAGGCGATTTCTTCGACAGTCGTATAGAAGATTCAGAGGAAAATGCTGGTACTATTGAGTTTTTCTCCTCAAAGGCAGATTGCAAAGATAGATATGAGTATTTATGTAAAATGTCAGACCCCGAACTCGGAGCATTTGGAGTAAATCAGTATATTTATAAATACGAGCTTGCTATCTTTAGAGTTAGCTATGATTTCACACCTACAGAAGCAGAGGAATATAAAACAGCTATGGACGAAATCATGGGAGAAGTATCAATCCAATACGAGGGTAAATAGCGTATGAAAAAGGAACATGGTATGCTATGGATAATATGTTGTATAATTGCTTTCCCATTCGTTTTATTATGGGAGCTATTAAAAATAAGTGGGAAAAGGTGGCGATAACATGAATGAATTAGGCGATGAAATTATTAAAGCAAAGGTAACGCTCGTGTTTAAGGGCTACGGTTGGCTTACCCTAACAACCAAAAAGTTGTTTTGGAACAAATCAGCAACCTCCTATCTAACCTTCGGTGCGTTGAACACCATGTCAGAAGATTTTATAACGATTTCATTAGACGAAATAGCTAAAATCGGAACTTACACTTATTTCCCCGGAGGAGGGCTGGTCGTAACAACCAGTCAAGGAAAAGAGTTCAAAATTGCATTTAAGCATAAAAAGGACTTTAGTGTTGTTTATAATTATTTAACACAGAAATAAAACAAAACATTTGAAAGGCACATGATTGTGCGGAGTTAATTCTCCATACAATCATGTGCCTTTCAAATGTTTTACAGGAGGTATTATGGAAGAAGTATTGAAACAAATCTGTCAACAGATTCAAAAGACCCCGGAGGAGTTCAGACCTTATACCAGTTCTGCTATGAAGTGGTGTGAGTTCCCGGATATGGAAAACTGCGTTATTGGTTATTTCGATTTTACGAATATTTCCAATTATGACAACATTAAGGGTGTGGAAGACCCGGAAATCTATCTTGCCAATATCAAGGCAGACGGTTACGCTACTTCCCTCAATTATGTTCAGAATCTTATGAGCGTGATTGAGAAGTACAATTTAAGGCAGTATGACAAAAAGGAGGTAACAGAAATGAGCAACAGTTCATTAACAACTTACACAAACATTTCCCCAAACAAGACAAGCCCTCGCACACACGGTGTCGATAGAATTACCCCTCACTGTGTTGTAGGTCAACTCTCCGCAGAGAGTATCTGTGGGTGCTTCACAAGCCCCTCAAGACAGGCAAGCTGTAACTACGGTATCGGCACTGATGGTCGAATTTCTCTCTGTGTAGAGGAGAAAGACCGTAGCTGGTGTTCTTCCAGCGGTGCAAACGACCACAGGGCAATCACCATCGAGTGTGCTTCTGACAAGACCGCTCCGTATGCTATGAATGGTAATGTGTATGAATCACTTATCAAACTGTGCGTGGATATTTGCAAGCGTTACGAAAAGAGCAAGCTGATTTGGTTCGGTGATAAGGACAAAACCCTCAACTACGCTCCGAAATCCGATGAAATGATTGTCACAGTTCATCGCTGGTTTGCGAACAAGAGCTGTCCGGGAGACTGGCTGTATAATCGTCTCGGAGATTTGGCGGCAGAGGTTACAAAGAGATTGGGTGGTACAAGCTCCAATCCTTCGACACCTTCCACTGATACTTTATATCGAGTACAGACAGGGGCTTTCTCTGTAAAAGCAAATGCTGACGCTATGCTGGCGAAAGTAAAGGCGGCTGGTTTCGATACCTATATGGTACAGGTCGATGGTCTCTACAAAGTTCAGACCGGGGCTTACTCGGTAAAAGCAAATGCCGAAGCACAGGTTAATAAGCTCAAGGCGGCTGGTTTTGACGCTTTTGTAACTACGAAATCCGGGTCTGCTGTTTCCGGCGGCACAACTCTCAAATCGGTTTCTGAAATCGCAAGAGAAGTTCTCGCTGGTAAATGGGGAAATGGTGAAGACCGTAAGAATCGTTTGACTGCCGCTGGCTATGATTATAGCTCGGTACAGGCGGCTGTTAATAAATTAGTCTAAGGAGGACGAATACTATGATTAACTGGAAAGTAAGAATCAAGAACAAGAACTTTTGGCTGACACTTATCCCGGCGGTGCTTTTGCTGGTACAGGTGATTGCCGCAGTCTTCGGCTACACCCTCGATTTGGGCGAGCTGGGTAATAAACTGCTCGCTGTTGTAAATGCCCTGTTCGCTGTACTGACAATCCTCGGTGTCGTAACTGACCCGACAACCGCTGGTATCAGTGATTCCAAACAGGCACTTACTTATGACAAGCCAAAAAAAGACACCAACTAAAATTAGTCAGTGTCTTTCACTATGAGAACAAACCCGAACACATTTGATACAAAGAAGAAGTTCAAGTTTGACTTATTTGGTGCGGCAGATGGGACTTGAACCCACACGCTCGCGCACACGCCCCTCAAACGTGCCTGTCTGCCGATTCCAGCACTGCCGCACAAACATTTGGAACAAACTGTTCCTGAGGGAAAATGTAGCCATTGCCCTCAACGACCACGGATGATATTATACCATCCAAAAATGGAGATGTCAACCAGATCGAAAAGAAAGCTCCCCCACCCTGTTTTTCTGGACACGCGCCGAACGCCTTTTCGCCGCATAAAATGAAAAGAGCCTATCAGAAAGGAGGTGCCCTGATGGCGTGCTGCTCTAATTACAATGCTCTTTCCTACACGGATAACAATGCACAGCGGTGGTTAATTTGGATTGTTTTAATTCTTGCCGCACTGTATTTTTATCGCTATACTATGTGCCAATAACCAAATAGCAAAAGCCGGCTGGAAAATCCAGCCGGCTTTTTTCCATCCTGCTACTTCTCCTACTCCTTTTGGCCCGAATGAACCAATCCGGCATACGCTCCGTTTTTCTTCATTAGCATTTCATGATTTCCCTGTTCAATAATCCGTCCCTTATCCAACACAAAAATACAATCACAGGTTTGTATCGTAGACAAACGGTGCGCAATAAAAATCGAAGTCCGGTTCTTTGAAATTTTCGCAATAGAAGTTTGGATCATCTGCTCTGTATCCGTATCAATATGGGCAGTCGCTTCATCCAGCACCAAAATGGCCGGATCCCGCGCAATGGCTCTGGCAAAAGAGAGCAGCTGCCGTTGGCCGGTAGAAAAATTCATCCCCGCCTCGGTAACCTCCCCTTTCAAGCCGCCGCACTCTTCCACAAATTCTTCGGCGCAGGAAACCTCCAACGCCTTGCGAACCTGCATTTCATCTAACTGACTATGGATGCTGATGTTATCCGCAATAGAGCCCACGAACAAAAATACATCCTGCAAAACCACTGAAATGCCGCTGCGTAACGTTTTGAGCTGCCAACGTTCCAAGGGGATATCATCAATCAAAATCGTTCCCTTTTGGGGAATATAATAGCGGCCGATCAGGTTGATAATCGTTGTTTTCCCCGCGCCGGTGCTGCCGACAAAAGCGACCTTTTCCCCCGGTTTTACGGTAAAGCTAACGCCTTTTAAAATCCAGTTGTCTGCATCATAGGCAAACCACACATCCCTAAACTCTACCTTTCCGACAATGGGCTTCCCCCAGTCTCCCTCAAAAGGATCCTCTTGATTTTGCTCGTCCAGCAAGGAAAAAATCCGATCGGCAGAAACCAACGCCGACTGGATAGTCGTATAGGTCTCTGCCAGCTCGTTGATCGGCTCAAAAAACTGCTTTACATAATCGGTAAATGCATAAAGCACCCCCAACTCTAATACGGCATGGCCACCAAAATTCCCCACGATCCGGTTGTAACCAAACCAAATCAGTAGGGCGATGATCATCGAGTTGACCACTTCCATCGCGGGGCGCAGCATGCTGTGCAGCTTCAGCTGGATCAGCGTGGTCTTCAGGTAGGATTCATTCAACGCCTGAAATTCCTGCAATTTATTTTTCTGCCGGTTAAACGCCTGTATAATCCGCATTCCAGCAATGTTTTCTGAAAAAAATCCATTGATCCGGCCGATAATCGCCTTCATCCGCTCAAAGTTGCGCTTTAAGACCTTTCGGATCATGATCGTAATCAAGGCAATGATCGGAATCCCCACAAAAGCCGCCAACGCCAGCTGCCAATCCATTTGGATCATGATAAACACAAGGCTAATCAACAGCAGGATATCCTGAAACAAGGTGACCAAGATATCGGAGTAAAACTCATCCAAGGTTTCTACGTCGTTGGTCGCGCGGGTAATCAGGCGGCCACTTCCGTATTTGTCTAGCGTCGTAATGGGCATGTGCAGGATGTGGTCCATGACATCATTGCGCAACTTGTGTAGGATCGATTGGCCAAACCGCGCCAGTGTGCGGCGCTGGGCCATGGTAAAACCCGCACTGAGAAGTACCACCAAAAAGTAGGCAATCCCCAATCCTGTAATGGAATAGAGCCCATTCTGGGGCAATTCCTTGGTCAAAAAGTCGTCAATGATGATTTTTACAAGATAAGGCTTGACCAGCACGCCTAAATTGGAAACCAACACACAAAAAAAGACAAAATACAGATATTTCATGTACGGCTTCATCATTTTAGCCAGTCGGACAAGGCTGGAAGGTTTATTCTTTTTCATCACAGTCCCCTCCTTCCGCCTGACGGTAATACATGCGGGCGTATAGCCCCCCCTGCGCCATCAGTTGCTCGTGGGTGCCGCGCTCTGCGATCTGCCCATCCTTGATAAAGAGAATCTCCTGCGCGTGCCGGACTGCGCTGAGTCGGTGGGAAACGATCACAGTAGTCTTCCCGTTGTAATAATCCGCCAAATGAGACAAGATTTGCTGCTCCGTCTGGTTATCTACCGCACTAAGGGTATCATCCAAAATTAACAACTGTGGGTCGCGGATCAGGGCACGGGCCAACGCGATTCGCTGTTTCTGACCGCCTGACAGATGGGTTCCCCTCTCGCCGACCTGCGTATCGTATCCGTCTGGGAAAGCCGCAATATCATCGTGAACGCTGGCCAGCCGCGCTGCCCGGATCATATCCTCATCAGTGGCACCAGGTTGGTAAAACTTGATGTTGTCCCGAATAGAGGCCGAGAACAAAAAGCCATCCTGCGGTACAAATCCCGCCCGTTCCCGCACAGTTTTGGCCGGGATTTTCGTGATATCCGTACTGCCCAAATAGATGCTGCCCACCGGCACATCGTACATTTTTAATAACAGGTGCATCAACGTCGTCTTGCCGCTGCCTGTTGGCCCGACAACGCCCAGTGTTGCGCCACGGGACAGATGAAGGGAAATATCGTTCAACGCATTGTTTTCGGTTCCCGGATAGCGGAAGGTCAGGTGCCGGACCTCTACGTCGCTTTCCACCGGTGCTTTTGCATCCTGCATCTCCTCTTCGGGAATGCCGGGCTGCTCCAGAATGATCTGCAGCCTCTTGTAGGAGGCAAGCCCTCTTTGCAGCATATTGATAATGCGGCCCAAAGACATAACCGGTTGCTGGACCAACAGCAAAGAGCCGTTAAAGGTGACCAGCGCCCCCAGCGTTAAACGCCCGCTCAGCACCATATGCCCGCCAACGATCAGGCCAATTGCGTAACACAGGCCAAACACAACCGAGATGGAGGGCCAGATCATGGAAGAGGTGTCGGCCAAATTCACATTGGCGTCATACATCATTTTACTGATATCGGAAAACTCGTCCAATCGCTCTTCTTCTTTGGCAAAGCTTTTAATGACCTGCACGCCCATGATGGTTTCGTTTACCTCGCCGGACAACTCAGAAAACAGCGATTGTACATGCCGGAATTTTCTCCGAACGATACCGCCCAGCTTAAGGATAATAAATACCGCCACTGGCACCGGCAAAAGGGCCAACAGCGTCAACTGCGGGTCTACCTGGGTCACCATGCTGTAAACCGCCATGACTGCGGTAGAAAGGCCGCTGACCGACATAGCGACCACTTGGCCAAAGGTCATGCGCACCGCCCCCACGTCGTTAACCGCATAGGCCATCAGATCGCCGGAACGCTGCTTGGACAAGTAAGAGATCGGGAGATTTTCCAACTTAACGAATAATTCTTCACGCAGGAAATTCTCCAAATACCGGGAATTGCCAATAATAAAATACCGCCAAGTGTACCGAGTTACAAAAACGCCTACCGCGATAAGGATAATGTAGAGCGCCTGCCTATAAACCTGATGCTGGCTGATCAGCGCCACATCCATGTCCATCGCGTCAATCGCACGCCCCAAAGCAATCGGCGCCAGCGTCGTGATATAGGAACTGACCAACAAAAACACAAAGCCCGGGATATACCGCCACCCGTGCTTTTTTAAAAAACGTGTTAGCATAAATGCTCCCTCCTGCATAAACGAGAAATGTTCTTGATTCATGCAAAGGAGATAATCTCCTTCTTCCTTCCAGAATAAAAGCTACTGGTCCGCCTTGTTCGGGACTTCTTCGCTGCAAGGGTTTTCCAATTCTACCGCCAGTTTTGACAAAAGCTTTTCCAGCTGTACCTGTTCCGCCGCTGTAAGTACGCCGAATATACCGTCCGCTGTTTCCCTTCTGGCTTCGATCATCTGCTGCGAAATATCCCGCCCCGCTACGGTTAAATAAACATTGATTTTCCGGCGGTCTTTTTCATTGACCCGGCGCTGAACCCAGCCGCTTTTTTGCATTTTATCCAACAGCTCGCTCAAAGAGGCCGGACGGATCTGGAGTTCTTCAGCCAATTCCTTCTGGCCGATCCCATCCTCCCGGCGCAAAACCGATAGGATTTTTCCCTGCCCATGCTGGGTACCAACCTTTCCATGCACCGTTTGATGATACCGGCGCCGCATGAGGTTAAAACAATGCCGCAGTAAATGCATTAACGCCTCGTTGGAGATCTCTTCCACTTTATCCTCCCCTTTTATTAGGCACCTAATCATTTTAGTCTTATTCTACATCGATTTCCAATCTTTGTCAATCTAGTTAGGCACCTTATCAAAAATTTTCAGTCATCTTAAATCATCATATCATTTTCTCGAAAAAAAGGAGCGGGCCAGAGCTTATGCTCCTACCCGCTCCCAACGCAAATATCCTGGTTCCTTTATCCTTTTTGGTCATCCTTGAGCAATTTATACTCGATTGAATCCACCAGTGCCTTCCAGCTAGCCTCGATAATATCCGGCGAAGCGCCAACGGTCGTCCAAACGTTTTCCCCATCGGTGCTTTCGATCAGTACCCGAACTGCAGCGGCGGTCGCCGCTTCCGGCGTCATGACCCGAACCTTATAGTCGATTAGCCGCACTTTTGCCAAAGAGGGATAGAATACCTCCAATGCCTTGCGCATCGCCCTGTCTAATGCGTGGACCGGGCCTGCGCCTTCCGCCGCCGTGATCTCTTCCTGGTCGCCCACCTGGATTTTGATCAAGGCCGACGCCAACTGGCCACCCTCTTCCGTGCTCTGCTCTCCGATGATTTTAAAATGGCGCAGCGTAAAATATTCTTTCATCCGCCCCAGCTCTTTGTAGATCAATACGTCTACGCTGGCCAGCGCCGTTTCAAATTGATAGCCATGATATTCCAGCTCTTTGATTTTGGCGATAATCTGTTCGGTAATGGGGGAAAATTTTGTTACGGACGGGTCAACACGCATAATCCGGTTGAGAATCGCCGTCCGGCCTGCCATTTCCGAAACCAGCAGGTTCCGTCGGTTTCCCACGGCTTCCGGGTCAATATGCTCAAAGGACTTCCGCAATTTTTGAACCCCATCAACATGCATCCCGCCTTTGTGGGAAAAAGCACTTTTCCCCACATATGGCAGCGAAGCGGGGATGATATAATTGGCAATCTCAGCAATATAGCGCGCTGTGTGGGTCAGTTCCGGCAAAAGGGCGCCGGGGATACACCGATACTTTTTTTTCAGCTGTAAGGTCGGAATAATGGCCGACAGATTGGCGTTTCCACACCGCTCGCCATATCCCAAAAAAGTCCCCTGGATCTGTTGGCAACCCGCCTCGGCCGCCATTAGGCTTGCGGCCACCGCGCAACCCATGTCGTTGTGACAGTGGATCCCGAGCGGCGCCGTGCAAATGCCCCTCACTGCTTTGATCACTGCTGCGATTTCCTCCGGAAAGCTTCCGCCGTTGGTATCGCATAAAATAATCCGGGCTGCTCCCGCTTCTTCCGCAGCCTGTATCGTCTGGACCGCATAGGCTGGGTTGTTTCGGTATCCGTCAAAAAAATGTTCCGCGTCGAAAAACACAGTCCGCCCCATGCGGGTAAAATAGGATACTGTATCCCGGATCATCTGCAAATTCTCGGGCAGGGAGGTGTTCAGCACCTGGGACACATGCAGGTCCCAACTTTTGCCGAATATGGACACATAATCCGTCCCCGCCGCGGCCAATGCGGCACAGCCAGGATCCTTTTCCGCCGAAATATCAGGCCGCCTTGTCGCGCCGAAAGCCACCAGTTTCGCATTCTGAAAGGGGTTGTCCGAAACCCGCCGGAACAATTCCATATCCTTAGGATTGGATGCGGGATTGCCGGCCTCAATGTAACCAATACCGATGCGGTCCAGTGCATACGCAATCCGCAGCTTGTCCTCCAGGGAATAGAAAATGCCCTCTGCTTGTGCGCCGTCCCGCAGGGAGGAATCCAATATTTCGATTTGTCGCATCTCAACACCCTCTTGCCATCGTTTGTTTTAATATTAGAAGATTCCCTTTTCTTTGTCAACCAATGCGCATCCAGAAATTCACTGGGATAAAACGCGGTTTTAGCCGAAAAATATACCCATAAAAGGCAGAAAAGGGGATTTTTATGATCAAAAAAGGAGAACTATTTTCCGTTTTCTCCATCGGGGCGGCAGGCTACAGCATGCTGGAGATTTTGTGGCGCGGAAATACCCATTGGACGATGACCCTGGCAGGCGGCATCTGTTTTACCGGCATCCACCTGGCCAATATCTACGCCCGGGCGCTATCCATTTGGAAAAAGTGCCTTTTGGGTTCGGTGCTGATTACAATCGTAGAGCTGTTTACCGGCATTGCCGTTAATCTGTGGATGCGTTGGCACGTATGGGATTACAGCAGCCAATGGATGAACTTTTTAGGCCAGGTGTGCCCTTTGTTTTCTTTTTTCTGGTTTCTGCTGACCTTTCCACTTCTCTTCCTCAGCAATCGCATCAACCGATTTTTCCAACTCCATTCTTTCAAACTGAAACCAATTGAATAAAAAAAGCCATGGGACCAAAAATCCCATGGCTTTTTTATCCGGTGAGGATCAGTCCTCAAAAATCGTCCCATCCTCTCCGGCTGTTTCTTGCGTTTCATAATAGGGATCAATCGCATACTTTTTCACCACCGGATAAGCGTTGAAGGTGATGATAAATAGCGGCAGCGTCAGTCCGATAAAGGGGAATATAAACATGGAAAGGGGGAAAAATTTATATTCCAGCCATAAAAATCCAACGGCAAACAGCAAGCTGCAAAAGTTACGGAGTACATTTAAGATGGCGAACAAAAAACAGTTTTTAAAGATATCTTTAAGCTTTAAATCCACCGTGACGATCATTAAAAACACATGGAACGTCTCAAACGCTACCAGCAGCGCCATAATGAGCACCATCGCTTTGAACACATAATTGAAGAAGCCCAAATTCAATTGCTCGCCATAAAACAAATAAGACGCATAACAGGCGAATAAGGCCAGTGCGTTCAGGAAAAATGCAAGGGCCGACTGTTTATAGTTCTGCTTAAACTGCTGGAAAAAGTCTGACACCAAAAACACCGGTGACTCGGTGGCAAAATTGCGTAGGACATAAACCGCGCCAGCGGTTGCCGGGCCCGCAGTAAAAGTTCCCACCAAAAAAAATGCAAGGTAGGCCAATGTCGCATTGTAAGGGGTTAACAGCGTACCGGCAATCAGCGGCGGTATCCAAAAAAGCACATACAGAAGATTTAACTGGATCAACTTCCAAAACTTCCGGAAAAAGAGCTCAAAAAACAGGAAAAAACGCCGTTTTTGCTGTTGCTCTTTATCGATGCCGCGGCCTGGTTTTGAGTAATTAAATAGATTTGAAATAAGTCCCATTGGCTTGATCTCTCCCGCTTTTTTTACGTTACGGAAAATCCGCTTTGTTTTATCATATCATAATCCGGGAGAATTTCATATCTTTTTTGTGAACAATCGCCGTTTACCCAACAAGCGGAAAGCTGCCGCCAAACAAATAGCTAAAAACACTGTCGACCAGCGCCGCGCCCAACAAACACGCCCCCAGTATAGCAAACTCCAGGCAATAAGGGCGAGCGTTCATCTTGCCGGCGCCTTTCATCGCACCATATAATCCGGTGGAGAAGCGGAAGGCGCTCTGCCCTGCCCGCAACAGGATCAGTGCGGTCAAAACACAGTTTGGCATTAAAAACAGCGCTACATATCCCATCCCGCTGGGGCCGTAGACGCTGTATACCCCGCCTGCCGTCAGTCCATAGCCCAACCCGCGGAACAAAAGGATCAAGCAAACCAGCGGCTGACCCACAGCGCAAAAACCACACAGGAAAAGGGCCAGCAAAAAGAAAAACGCCCCGGTGGCGGATTGTAAAAAGGTGGCCGGCAGCGTCTGGCTCTCGCGGCCGTTGGAGAACCCTTCTACCATTTGGCCAATAAATGTCCCCCAGTTTTCCCCATTGACCCGGATAAAACAGGCGCCTAGCAGGATCCCGGCAAGAAACAGCACCGAAAGCAAAACAAAGATTTCATTCCGATAAAAGAGCTTCCGGATGCCGCGTTGGATCTGCTGTCCCCTTCCCGCCCTTTTTACCAATTTAAGCCCTCCTTTGCCGTTTTGTCTGCCCTAAGACAAGCTTTATGAAATAGTATATGGGCACACTCAGCAAAAAAGACCCCGTCTTCAAAACAAAAAGCCCCTGAATCATTCAGGAGCTTTCCAAATCAATGTTTCCTTTTCCAATCGGCAGAAAATTTGATAGTAGCCGAACCGAAGGGAACGGCTAAGCTTTCCGCCTGCCCCTTCCATTTACGCCCAGCACGCCGCCCGTACAGGCGGTTACCAAAGCGACGCCTAGCTTTATCCCCTGTTCCGCATCCAACGAGAACTGCATAATCGTCAACGAAATTACCGCTAAAATCAGATCATAAAAAAGGGCCGTTAAAAATCCGCACAACAATCCCTTTTTCCCCACAATCCTGGCGCAGACATATCCACCCAAAAATGTGCCGATCCCCATTGCCCCGACAGCCAGCGGCAGAATCGCCCCCTGTGGAATATCCTGAAGGGTTAAAACTAGAGCAAAGGCCATTAAAATAACCGACGTTCCCAGCAAGCCTGCGGCTGTACCGAACAGAACCGGCGTGATCCAATTGCGTATCGGGGATGTGTCCCCTTTCGGCGGATTGTTCCGCATTCTCATCACTCCTGACCAAGTTTTCCTACATTTCAGCATATTCCGGCCAGGATGCTTTTATGCGTAAAATACCCCATTGGAACCCGATCAGAAAACTAGTTTTTGGTCTCTTCTTCGTGAACCGTCAAACAGCTTTCCACCGCTTTGCGCAAAATGCGGATCTTACTTCTTTCGTTTCCAGTTTCGATCACAAGCGTATCGTCCTTAATGCTGACGATAATGCCGATGATACCGCCAAAGGTCACAATTTCGTCGCCAATCTGCAGATTGGAGCGCATCGACGCTTCTTGTTTGGTTTTTTTATTCTGCGGACGGATCAACATGAAATAGAATACGACCAGAACCAGGACCAAAGGCAGAAAAGACGCCAGCATACTGGCTCCGCCGCCCGTCGCGGTTTCAGTGGTGAGAAAAAGATTCAACATTGTGGTAATTCCTCCCGTTTTTCTTATAGTTTCGTAGTTTTTATCATAGCATGGAAATCCGCTTTCCGCAAGGTAATTCCGGCAAAGATTCTACGAATTTTTACAAATCCCCTTTTCTACAGCCATCCCACGGCCTATATGCGTTTGCCCAGGATTTCCCGCTGCTCCTCATAAAATTGCCGGTAGCGGCCTTCATCTAACGCGGCGCGGATCTTTTCCATCAGCGTATTATAAAAATACAGGTTATGCTGAACCGCCAACCGCATGGCAAGCATTTCGTTGGCCTTAAACAAGTGTCGCAGGTAGGCGCGGGAATGATTGCGGCAGGTAGGGCAATCGCAATTTTCGTCCACCGGCGCCAAATCCCGTTCGTATTTGGCATTCATGATATTACGGATCCCCTGCCAGGTAAATAAGTGGCCATGGCGTGCGTTGCGGGAGGGCATCACACAGTCGAATAGGTCCACCCCACGCCAGACCGACTCTAAAATATTTACGGGAGTGCCCACCCCCATGAGGTACCGCGGTTTGTCTTTGGGCGCAAAGGGCTCTACTGCCTCGATGATGCGGTACATTTCCCCGGCAGTTTCTCCCACTGCCAACCCACCGATGGCCACGCCGTCCAAATCCATGCCAGCCAACTCTTTCATATGCTGTACCCGCAAATCATCGAACACACAGCCCTGGTTGATGCCGAAAAGCATCTGCTTGGAATTGAGGGTCTCCTCCTGGCGGTTAAGCCGGTCCAGCTCCGCCCGGCATCGGTACAACCAGCGGGTAGTCCGGGCCACCGAAGCCTCTGCATAGGCCCTGGGGGCAGGATTTTCCACGCACTCGTCAAAGGCCATGGCAATCGTGGAACCCAGATGGGACTGGATCTGCATACTTTGCTCCGGCCCCATGAAGATCCGCTTTCCGTCAATATGGGAAGAAAAATAGACTCCTTCTTCTCGAATAGTGCGTAGCTTGGCCAACGAAAACACCTGGAAGCCGCCGCTATCGGTGAGGATCGGCCCCCTCCAACCCATGAAACGGTGTAACCCGCCCAAATCACGAATTAGCTGGTCGCCGGGCCGGATATGCAGATGGTAGGTATTGCAAAGCTCCACCTGGCATTTTAAATCCACCAAATCAAAAGAAGAAATTCCACCCTTGATAGCAGCCGCGGTCCCCACATTCATAAACGCCGGCATCTGGATATCGCCATGGACCGTATGAAAGACCCCGCGGCGGGCGTTCCCCTCCTGTTTGAGCAGTTGATACATGTTTTTTCCTCCTGTGTCCCGCCATAAAAGCAATGGCAGCCATACAAATATTGTTTATTATACTATATTTTCCCCTCTTCGACAAATAATTTCCCCGATTTTCTTGCAATAGGCCAGCAATTGCGTATACTGAAAGAGAATTCAAATGAGGAAGTGGTAAATATGTGGTGGCTTTACGCGATCGGCTCCGCTATTTTTGCGGCGTTGACCTCCATACTGGCCAAAATTGGTATCGAAAATGTCAATTCCAATCTGGCAACTGCAATCCGGACAATTGTGGTTCTGGTTCTTGCGTGGGGGATGGTTTTCCTCACCGGCTCACAAACGGGGCTGAAAGAAATCTCCAACAAAAGTTGGCTGTTCCTGGTCCTCTCCGGCCTGGCAACAGGGCTTTCCTGGCTGTGCTATTATCATGCTATCCAGATCGGCGACGTATCCAAGGTCGTTCCCATCGACAAACTCAGCGTGGTACTGACCGTTGTGCTGGCCTTCGTGATTTTTCACGAGAGCGTCAGCTGGAAATCCATCGTTGGCTGCATATTGATCGGCGCCGGAACATTATTTATGGTCATGAAATAGGATAATGTGTACAAAAAGGGCGTTTGCCCTTCATAAAAGTGTTCGGTCAATGCTGGGAAACGGATCGAAGAACAACAGGCAGCATAAAAAGACGGGTGAAAAGCGTACGCTTTTCACTCGTCTTTTTATGCTTTGAATGGCTTCTTTGGCACGCGTATACCGTTTGGCCAAGTTATTTGCCGCGCTGGGGAATATCCCGTTTTTTCCTTTCGAAAACTGTGATGATGAGCAACCCTGTCAAGGAACCGATCGCCAATGCCAGCCAAAGCCCTGGATTTGTGGCGTCGCCTGTCTGCGGCACTGGCTCATGAGCTTTATTTGGGCTGGTCGGTTGATCGCGATCCGGCGTTGTGCCAGGTGTGCTGCCACCACCGGGCAGGTAGTTATTGAATGCCGCTATCGCGGTTCCCCCAGTGCCAATCGTACCAGTTGCAATTGTGCTGTGGCCGCCGTTTATGCACTTGCATTAGATAAGCTAATCAATACAAGCGGTGACAGTACACTTTGTTTTCGCCCCTTATCTCCCATAACAGAAGCCGGGTTATGTATCGTATGGAAAAAGTATCAAGTTTTTTCAAGAGCCGCTTCATTGTTCCTAAGTCAGTTAAAAAAGGAATTTGGAATTGAAAAGATGAATTTATCTGAATAACAGGTACTGTGTAGACCTGTCCAAACCATAACAGGAACAGTAAAATGTAACTGGGTGAATGAATATGGCAAAAAGACCAGTATCTAAATATGACTTCAAGGCATTTGGAGTAGCGATAAAAGCAGCACGAATGAGTGGGAAAGAAAGCCGCAAGAAAGTGAGTAATGATAACTTTACACGCAGAATGTATACATAAACCGTTGCAATTTTTTGATGATTGCAGCGGTTTTTTTATTTTTCTTTGGCATTTTCCGTCCCGTTTCCGTAGTAGGGAATAAGAAAAGTTTTTGAAAAATCCTCTCTGCAACTTTGGCAAGATCGCCCTGTGTGGTGTTGTAGGTAATGAGAGGATTTTCAAGAGGGTTTGGGATACTTCCCAACAAGCAAAATGCAACGCATTTTACGAAAAGGGTACCCCTTTTCTATGCTTGCTACGAAACTTTTACTTCATCAAACTACGAAAGGACGGGAAAGGAATGGAAATGAAATGGGAACAGCAGATTTTAAGGTAAAACGGGGCAATCCCGCTAATGAAACAGTGGTTTACAAAATCGGCGGCACATATTTCGAGGTATCTACCTCCTGCGGCGGCACAGAGCCGCTTTATGATAAGATGAAACGGCTGATAAAAGCGGAATCCGTCAAAACGCCTACTGACAAGAAAAGAGAAGTCCGTTATAATAAAGGTAGCAACCTGTCTGTCGGGCGTTCATTACAGGAGGAATGAACATGACAGCAAATACAAATAAGCCCGGACAGATAACAGCATTATATGCCCGTCTTTCACAGGAGGACGCACTGGACGGCGACAGCAACAGTATCGTCAATCAGAAAGCGTTATTATCTAAATACGCCGCAGACAACGGTTTTCCAAATCCAACCTTTTTTATTGATGACGGCATTTCTGGAGTGACCTTTGACAGACCCAGTTTTAACAGCATGATAGCGGAGATTGAAGCCGGAAACGTGGGAACCGTCATTGTCAAAGATATGTCCCGTCTGGGGCGCGATTATCTGAAAGTCGGCTACTATACGGAAATCTTTTTTGTGGAGCGTGATGTGCGCTATATCGCTGTTAATGACGGTGTGGACAGCGCAAAGGGCGACAATGACTTTACCCCGTTCCGCAACCTGTTCAACGATTTTTACGCAAAGGACACCAGCAAGAAAGTTCGGGCAATCAAACGGGCGCAGGGCATGGCGGGGGAACATCTCACAAAGCCGCCCTATGGCTATAAGGTAGACCCGGCTGATAAAAAGAAATGGATTTTGGACGAAGAAGCTGCCGCTGTGGTAAAGCAGATTTTCAATTTATGCGTTGCTGGGAAAGGGCCTTCCCAGATAGCAAAAATCCTCAAAGCGGATAAGGTACTGATTGCAAAAGCGCATTACGCACAGAAAAAGGGGAAAGCCCTCCCCGATAATCCGTACAACTGGAAAGACAGCACGATTGTCGGTATCTTAGAACGCATGGATTACTGCGGGCATACAGTCAATTTCAAGAGTTATTCAAAGTCCCACAAACTGAAAAAGCGTATTCCAACCACAAAGGAACAGCAGGCGGTTTTTAGCAATACCCATGAAGCGATTGTAGAGGACGCCGTCTTTGAACGGGTACAGGAACTTCGGGCCAACAAACGCCGCCCCACGAAAGCGGAACGGCAGGGCTTATTCTCCGGCTTAGTCTATTGTGCCGACTGTGGGAGCAAACTGCACTTTGCCACCTGCAAGAATTTCAGCGGCTCACAAGACCACTACCGCTGTGCAAAGTATAAAAGCAATACGGGGGATTGCACAGCCCACTTCATCAGAGAGGAAATCCTTAGGGCAATCGTCCTCCAGAGAGTATTTGAGGTAACGGCAATGTTCTATGAGGACATTACCGCCTTTATGGAACTGATACGCAAACAGCGGTTTGACGAAACGGAAAAAGAGATGAAGCGCAAGCGGCGGGAAGTGGGACAGGCAAGAAAGCGGATTGCAGAACTTGACCGGATTTTCAAGCGAATTTATGAGGACGACATAACGGGCGCAATCAGCCACGAACGGTTCCTGAAGTTGTCGGCAGAGTATGAAGCGGAACAAAGGGAATTGACAGCAAAGGTAAACGCCGAACAAAAAGAGGTCGATACCTACGAACAGAACAAGAGCGACTTTGACAGTTTCGCCGTCATTATCCGCAAGTATGTGGGGATAACGGAATTGACGCCTGCAATCGTCAATGAGTTTATCAAGAAAATTGTCGTCCATGCGCCGGAAAAGGTAAACGGAAAGCGGTATCAGAAAGTGGATATTGTATTCAACTTTGTAGGGAAAATCCATTTCCCCACTGACCCGCAGCCGGAACGGAACGAAGCAGAGGAACAGGAAAAGACGGCATAGCCCTTATAAATGGGGCTACGCCGCCTAATCGAAAAATACTTCCTTGTGACCGAAAAACCTTCATGAAGCTGGGACTTGTCGAGCCTTTGTCAAACGGCGCATTTTACATGAGCAACATTGAACTGCTGATTGGACAATCCTCTACCGAGGGGGAGCGAAAACGTCGGGCAAGGCTGTCTTTGCAGGAGCAGAAAGCCCTGCCGCAGACGGGCGTGGACATTTGTCCACCATATCAAGCGGACATTTGTCCACCAGAGTTAGAGATAGATATAGAGTTAGAGAAAGAAAAAGAGAGAGATAAAACCGGGACAGAAAGCCCCCGCTGCTTATGGCAGATACAAAAATGTATTCCTTACAGACCGGGAACTTGACGAGATGAAAGCAGAACTGCCGGAAAAATGGGAGTATTACATTGACCGTCTTTCCTGCCATATCGCTTCCAGCGGCAGAAAATACAACAGCCATATCGCCACTATCTACAAGTGGGCGCAGGAGGACAAAGCAAAGACCGCACCCAAACGGGGCAATACCAGACTACACATTCAAGGAGGGCGAGAGCCTATGAAAAAGATAGACGAGCCATTTATGAGCAGCATAACGGACACCATAGCAAAGCCGCAGGACTACACCGGGGAGGACGGGCTTTTGTACTGCGGCAAGTGCCGCACCCCGAAAGAAGCCTATTTCCCGGAGGGCAAGAGCCTTTTCGGGCGTGACCGCCACCCAAAAGAATGTGACTGCCAGCAGGAGGAACGGAAGAACCGGGAAGCCGAGGAAGCCAGCCGCAAGCACCAGACAGAAGTGGAACTGCTGAAAAAGCAGGGTTTTACCGATACGGCTATGCAGGGCTGGACATTTGAGCAGGACAACGGGAAATGTCCGCAGGCCATTCAAGGGGCATTCCGTCCGGCAAATTCTCCTCCAGATATTCAAACATTTCTTCCCACGGCATATAGTTCCAGCCAACTCCGCCAAGGGAGGCGTTTATGTCGGGCGCATTGGCAAAGTCCTCCAGAGAGAAAAAGATATCATAATCGTTCGGATTGATATATTCATCTGTTCCGTTATTGCGTTTCAGGAGAGCTGGGATTTTATAATAATGCTTTTCGTTGCAACAAGCACAGGTGTGAGCGACACGTGATCTCTTTCCCGGTTCCTCGTTAAACATCTCTTTCACGAACAGGGACATACTACCAGAGACGTCAGAAATAAACATGACGTCAACGCCGTTGGCGGAAAGATCTCCCAGCATGGCAATATCCGTCTTGATAATTCCGTTACTTCTGTCCTCTTCCGTTTCAAAGTAAGCATTCTTTACAGCGATGGCGTCTTTTTCAGAATCGGTGAGTTTCTGTTTCAGATCATCGTCAATCGGGGTAGCATAGCCTTTGTCTGTTACAGGCTGGGCGGTACTATCCGCGCTGAACGAATGGGGTCCGCCGACACTGGTATCTTGGCTGGGCAAAGGCAGCTGTGGGCAACGCGCAAACAATCACAGCGCCGCACAGCAATAGCCCTAACATTTGTTTTCTCATAGTGTATCCTCTTACAAGTACCAGAAATAAAATCATTCATCTAAACCGCCATGATGTGTCTGACGCAACGTGGCAATCAACACATAAAAAGATCCATTGAAACAGTGCCAAAGGACAAATACATTCTACTAATAAAAACATAGTACAATTTGCCGTGTTTGTCATCTAACAATTTTAGTATGCATTTAAATAGAGTAATGGCATATTATGGCAAAAAAACAATCTGGCATAGCAGAACGCTATGCCAGATCGCAACGATGAAAATTCTTTTTACCGGCGCGCGGCAAGAGGGGCCCTTTTTTTCGGCGGTTTTCTATTGGCAAGCGCGCTTTCTTCCGGCGCTGCACCGCTTTAAAGGTTCGTCAAAACCCCATCAGCTAGGCCGCCCGATATCCCGATCTGCCTACAGCAGCCGTTTCCCCTCTTGACGGGCTAAAAAGGAAAAGGGACATCAAACGCTTTCGGGTAAACCTGCCTGCAGCGATTCCAGGATCGCCTTGGTGTCCCAACTGTCACAACAGGCAACGAAGGCATTTTTCCCTAAATAAAGCAGCCGCCTACTGTCCGCGTCGTCCAGAAAGATCTTCTGCACGATTCCGATGTCCCAACCGCCGCCTTCCAAAAGCGTTCTCCCCGTGATCTGCACCCGCACCGGGGCTCCCGTCTGCTGGCGAAGCCTGCGGCAAAAACGCAGTAGCAGTTCCATCTGGTTTTCCGGTACAAAAAAGCAGGCTTCATCCGGATTGGGCCCCGGCGGTGCAAAAAAGGCGACAACTTGCAGCATACTACAGGCAAGGCCACTGAGAAGTGCCGGAAAAATCCTGGTATCGGCCGATTCCCAAAAAACGCCTGCCAACAAAAGATCGTCGGTCTGTTTGAGAAACCGGTCATTCATCCTGCCTCACCCCCTCGTTTTTGCAGCAACACACCGAGGCGGGCCATCTCCTTTTCCAAGCAACGCACCGTTTGGCTGGAGGGATCGGTTAAGGGCAGGCGGCAGGGACCCGCCTGCCATCCGGCCAGGTTCATCGCCTTTTTTACCGGGATTGGATTGACCTGCGCAAATAGCGCGTCAATCAGCCCTAGCAAGCGCAGCTGCATTTCCCGGCAACCCGCCAGATCATCGTCCAGTCCGCGGCGGCATAGATCCGCCATCTGATCCGGCAGCAGATTGGATACCACCGACACTGCGCCCTTGCCTCCCATGGCAAAGATTGGCGCTGCGATCTCATCGTTGCCGCAGTAAACAGGCAGATCTGCTCCGCAGGACGCAATGATCCGAGAAGCTTTCGCCACATCGCCGCTCGCTTCTTTGATGCCCGCAATCAACGGGTGTGCCGCCAGTATCTGGCAGGTCTCCAACGAAATATCCATGCCGGTCCTGGCGGGAACATTGTACACAATCAGCGGCAGGCTGGCGGCCTCGGCGATCGTACAAAAATGGCGCACCAGCCCTTCCTGCGTGGTTTTATTGTAATAGGGCGTCACAGACATCAGGGCGGAAGCACCGATGGCGGCGGCTTCTTTCGAGGTAATAACCGAAAAGGCCGTGTCATTGCTGCCGCTGCCCGCGACGACCGGTACCCGTCCTGCGGCCTGATCCACCACACAGGCGATTACCTGCAGATGCTCCTCCCGGCTTAAGGTCGCACACTCACCGGTGGTTCCACAAACCACCAGCGCATCAATCCCCTGGTTGATCTGCCACTCCACCAGGTTTTTCATCTCGTCAAAATTCACCGATCCGTCCCGGTGCATCGGCGTGATCAGCGCCGTGGCCGCACCTAAAAAAACAGCTTGTTTCATTGGAGTCAACCGCCTTTCCAACCATCAAGTCAGATGTGGTTTCTCCGCCGAAACAAGCTGCGTTCAGATTTGTATGTATTTAATCCAAATAGCCTTTGGCTGCCAGCAACTCCGCCATCAAAACAGCGCCGCCAGCCGCCCCGCGCAGGGTGTTATGAGAAAGGCAGACAAACTTCACATCATACTGCGTATCCTCTCTTAAACGTCCCACGCTAACAGCCATACCGTTTTCCAACATCCGGTCCAACCGGGGCTGAGGCCGGTCGCTTTCCTCAAAGTAATGTAAAAACTGTTTGGGCGCGCTGGGCAATCCCAGCTTTTGGGGCTCGCCGGCAAAAGACGCCCATTTCTCCTTGATCTGTTCCAGGGTCGGTTTTTTCGCAAAGCTTGCAAACACAGCAGCGGTATGCCCGTCGGACACGTTGACCCGTAAGCACTGGGTGGTGATGGAAGGTTCTTTCGCAGGAATAATGCCCTCCGCCCCAACAATGCCCCAGATTTTTAGCGGCTCCTGCTCGCTTTTTTCCTCTTCACCGGAAATAAAAGGGATCACGTTGTCGTTCATCTCGGGCCAAGTCTCAAACGTTTTACCTGCGCCGGAAATAGCTTGATAGGTACAAGCTAGCACTTTTGTCACACCAAATTCTTCCATCAGAGGATGCAGCGCCGGAACATAGCTTTGCAGGGAGCAGTTGGATTTGACCGCAATAAAGCCTCGTTTGGTGCCCAAGCGTTTGCGCTGAATATCGATCAAAGCCACATGGCCGTCGTTAATCTCCGGAACAATCATCGGAACGTCTGGGGTGGCACGGTGGGCACTGTTGTTAGAAATGACCGGACATTCCAACTTTGCATACGCTTCTTCCATCGCACGGGTCTGGGCTTTATCCAGATTGACGGCACAGAAAACGAAATCCACCATTTCCGCAATTCGCTCCATGTCCGCAGCAGCGTCCAGCACAATCATCTTTTTGACCTGCTCCGGAATCGGCGTGCTCATTGCCCAGCGGGGGCCAACCGCTTCTTCGTAAGTCTTGCCCGCAGAGCGGGCAGAAGCCGCCAAAACCACTGGGTGAAACCACGGATGATTTTCCAGCAGGCTGATAAATCTCTGGCCGACCATGCCGGTTGCACCAATAATGCCGACTTTGAAATCTTTCATTGTCCTAACCCCTTTATTATCTTATTGCTATCTTATTTTTGTGCCCCTAAAATAGTGACACAAAAGAAGGCTCTTTCGAAAATTTCCTATTTGCAAAACCATCGCAAAAAACAGGTTGTAAAGCAAAGCCCGTTGCATTATAATAGCAGAAGGTGTTGTATTTGCAGGAAAGAATCCTCTTTCCGTCAGTATTTTTGTTATACTAACACTTTAAATTAAGCTTTGTCAATTATTTTTTGATGATTTATAGTATAGGTGAAAAAGAAAATGAAAAAGAGTGATTTTTGGTACGATTTGCCCGAATCCCTGATTGCACAGACGCCCATTGAGCCCCGCGACCACTCCCGTTTAATGCATCTGTCCACACCGGGTGGGCAGATCGAGCATCTGCATTTTTACGATCTTTTGGATCTTCTGCGGCCTGGCGACTGTCTGATCGTCAACGACTCCCGGGTACTTCCAGCCCGGTTGTACGGAGAAAAATCCACCGGTGCACGGATTGAGACGCTGCTTTTGGAGCAGAAGCAAACCGATGTGTGGGAGGTGTTGGTCAAGCCCGGCAAAAAAGCGCTGCCCGGTGTGACAATTTCTTTTGGCGACGGTTTGCTGAAGGCGACCGTGCTGGAAGTGCTGGAGGGTGGCAACCGCCTTGTCCAATTCTTTTATGAGGGCAATTTCTATGATATTCTTGAAAAAATCGGGCAAATGCCCCTCCCCCACTATATTACAGCGGAGCTAAAAGACAACGAACGCTACCAGACTGTCTATTCCCACGAGCTGGGTTCCGCGGCGGCTCCCACTGCCGGGCTGCACTTTACGCTGGAAATGATGGAGAAGCTGCGGCAAAATGGGGTTCAAATCGGCTATGTCACCCTCCATGTGGGTCTGGGAACCTTCCGCCCCGTCAAGGTGGATGAAATTACCCAGCACAAAATGCACTCCGAGCATTACCGCCTGCCGGAAGAAACCGCGCGGCTGATTCATGAAACAAAGGCGTCTGGCGGGCGAGTTATCGCTGTCGGCACCACCAGCACCAGGACGTTGGAATCCGTGGCGGCCAAATATGGTGAAGTCCGGGCAGACGAAGGATACACCGATATTTTTATTTATCCCGGCTGCCCGTTTCGCGTGCTGGACGGGCTTATCACCAACTTTCATCTGCCGGAAAGCACTTTGATTATGCTGGTCAGCGCTTTTGCCGGATATGAAAATACCATGCACGCCTACGAGGTAGCCGTGCGGGAGCAATATCGCTTCTACAGTTTTGGAGACGCCATGTTTATCGAAAAAGAATAAGCAAAGGCGCATGCAAAAAGGGCTTTGCCCCTTGCCTTGATGTATCCCGCTACAGATTTTTTAAATCTGTGGCGGGATTTTGTCTTTGGCCACAAAATAAGAACGTCTGCTTGCCTGTGCCACGCCTAAATTGATAGTTGCCACACCACATCGCTGGAGCCAATCATGCCCTTGGATATCCGTAGCCACCACAGTGAAAAAGGCAAAAAGACGGCGCAGCTTAAAAGCTGCGCCGTCTTTTTGCCTTTGAAACCGTTTCTACCTAGAAAGCCGCTCTGGGGCCTTCTGTTTCTATGGATCGCCCTTTATTCTTCGTCTTCCAGGCCGTGCGAGCCCCTGGAGCCGCCGACCTCCCCTTCTTCCGATTCCACCGACCCCAAATGCTGGACACAAGTCCCCGGAATGTTGGATTCCTTATACCATCCGGTCGCTGTGTTCGGGCAGGCAGAAGTGGCAATCTCACCGGAATCCGTGCAGTAGGTCATTTCTACAACCTTGCCGCTGGTCGGGAACTGTTTTACTTCCAATCCTTCATGGATCTGCGCCATGACCCGCCGCCAAATAATAGGAGGCGGATAACTGCTGTAGCGGATTTGGATGTTGGAATCATCGGAATAGCCGAACCATACGCCACCCACGTAGTAAGGCGTCATACCCATAAACCACTGATCTACGTCGTTGCTGGTGGTACCGGTTTTGCCCGCTACCGGCATCGATCCAAATTTTGCAGTGCCACCGGTACCCTGCTCGCCGTTGACGACCCGCTGCAATAGCTTGTTTACCACCTCCGCCGTGTCTTCTGAAATCACTCGCTGTGGCGTGGGGTTCTGTTCCAGTACCACGTTGCCTTCGCTGTCGTAAACCACTGAATAGCTATAGGGTTCATAATACAATCCGCCATTGTCAAAAATCTGATAAGCGGCGGTCATTTCCATTACCGTTACGCCGTTGGTCAGCGCACCTAAGCCCAAAGGGGCCCGGTCCACATCATTGTTGGTGCCGGAACCGACCAGCGTTGTAAAATGCAGCTGATTGACCATAAAGTCGTAGGACACCTGCGGCGTTAAAAGCTCCAGAACCCGCACCGCAACGGTATTGGTCGAACGTCGGACGGCATAGTCCACTGTCACATTCCCCATATAACTCCCATAATGGTTAATTGGCCAGTCACTAGTAAACTGCGGATTTTCGCCAGCCTTTTCCACTGGGTTATCATCAAAAATTTTGGACCAGTAGATCATATCAAAATCCATGGCTGGGCCATAGACCGAAAGAGGTTTAATCGCCGATCCGGGCTGTCGTACACCGCTGGTAGCCAGGTTGAGGATCCGGTCCCCTTCCTTTTGTCCGCGGCCGCCTGCAATGCCCACTAATTTTCCGTTGGGTTCCATAATGATCATAGACGCATCGGGTTGTTCTTCTACATAGCTAAACGTTTTTAGATTATAACCGCGGACTGTTGGAAAAATAGAATTTTCCGCGTCCTGATCCGCAAAAGCCACATCCAGATAATCCTGGATACTCTTATCCATCGTCGTATAGATCCGATAGCCGCCCTTCAGGACCTTATCCTCTGCCGTTTCATAGGTATATCCATATTTATCCATCAAATCCTGAATAACTTCTTCCAGGACGTAATCCTCGAAATAGCTCAAAGTCGCGCTTTGGGTCGTATCTGTAGAATTGTCATACGTCACGACCTGAATTTTTTCCGCCATGGCCGTTGTATATTCCGCCTGGGTAATATAACCCTGTTCCAGCATCTGACCTAAAATCCACTCCCGGCGCTCCCGGTTATTTTCTTCGTGATTAAACAGTTCCCTTTTGGACGGATTTTGGGTAATGGCAATCAACGCGGCGCTTTCGGCAATACTCAGCTGGCTGACATCTTTGCCAAAATACAAATTGGCCGCAGCCTGTACTCCGTCAGTATTCCAACCCAGATGAATCGAGTTGAGGTATGACTCCATGATTTGTTCTTTGGAATTGGATTTTTCCAGGCTCAGGGCCCGAAAGATCTCCTTGATCTTTCGCTCCACGCTGAAATCCTTTTCACCGGTGGCATTTTTAATCAACTGCTGGGTGATGGTAGAACCGCCTTGGGTACCCCCTTTAAGAAAATGGGTCACCGTTGCATACAGCGTGCGGGTCCAGTCCACGCCCTGATGCTCTTTGAAACGCTTGTCCTCACCTGCAATCGCCGCATTGACCAAAGACTCCGGAATATTCTCATAATCGACCCAAATACGGTTTTCCTCTCCGTGCAGCCGATTGAGCTCCACGTATTCACCGGTGGACTTATCCTCCACATACAATATGCTGGTATAGTTCATTTCCAGGCTGTTTAAATCCACCCCGGACTCATCATCCAGAAAGCCGACGATATAGACAGTCATTACACAAGCCACGATGCAGCCGGTAATGACCATAACAAAAAACATAGTTGCCAGCGTACGGAAAAAGACCGAACCCAGCTCTTTCAAAATCATCCCCATCGATTTTGGTGAACCGGCATTCTGGCCGGCGATACTTTTTTTGTCCTGGGGCGTATTCTTACGGGCATTGCCCATCTTGCAGTCCCTCCTTGTTGCTTTTCCAAGAAAACGGAAAAAGAAAACGGTCCTATTGCCGCAGCAACCTCTACCGTTAAATTCTGCGCAAAACACAGCCGCTTACTTTTCATGCGGCGGCAATCGCTCATCGCAATCCATGCACATGGGGTTATTATACCATACTCTCAAGCGAAAATGTTAATAAATTTATAATGAAATTTATATTCGTAAAATGAGGAAAATGGAATACTTTTTTCCATTTTGCCCAAAATAATCCCAACTATTTCGTTAAAGGCGGGGCGTTTATGAAAAAATTTTTCGGATTGACCACCATATCGGTCGCCGGTACTATGCTGTTTACCGGACTTCTTTTATCGCTGGCAGGAGAGAATTTTGCGGCGCAAAATCCGGTCAGCGGCATCGCCCAGGAGGAATCTTACGGCGAGTGCCAATACTGGCTGCGTGATTACAACGGCTATTTGGCCGTATTCACGCCAGGTCAGGAAGAACCGGAAATGGTCTTTCAGGTTTTTACCCGCAATCTGCCCCAATATGACCGGCAAGCACTGCAAGACGGCATCGGTATACGCAATTATGAAGAACTGGTGGCTAGAATCGAAGATTTTATCAGCTGACACTATAAAAACCGCCATTTTAACCAATTTGTAACGAACCGTAACTGAAATATCGTTGTTTTTCGCCCTTTCTCGGCATATAATAAAAACAAGATAAGAAATATTTCTATTTTAGTTGGTTCTCTCCAGCGATTTTATCGTTACTGACTAAAACGATGATTTATCTTTATATTCTTCAAACGAATCTACATGGTATTTCCCCTAAGCCCCGGTTTTGGCCGGGGCTTTTCTCCGCCCTTTTTTCTTTTCATATCCCCCTGTGGCTTTTCATAAGCTTATAAAAAGCCACAGGGGGACATTTTATGCTTGGATGGTTGGAACGGATAAACGAATCGATCAACGGAATTGTCTGGGGACCGGTAACCTTGCTTTTATTTTTATCCGTTGGGGTTTGGTTTACACTGGGCACCGGGTGGTTGCAACTATCCAAAATCGGGCTGATCTTCCGCAACACCATTGGCAGCCTTGGCAAAAACCGCGGACGGAAGGATGGCGGCATCTCCCCTTTTCAGGCAATGTCTACCGCGCTCGCCGGGACAATGGGGGTCGGCAACATTACAGGAATCGCCACTGCCATGACATTGGGAGGGGCCGGCGCCATCTTTTGGATGTGGATCAGCGCCTTTTTCGGTATGATGACCAAATATGCAGAGGTCCTTTTAGCAGTGCATTACCGCCAAAAAGGGGGCTCCGGCTATTATGGCGGGCCCATGTATTACATGGAAAATGGGGTCGGTTCCAAAACTCTGGCTGTTATTTTTAGCGTTTTGTGCATCATCGCTTCCCTGGGGGCCGGAAACATGACCCAATCCAACGCCATTTCGCTAGCGGCTTTGCAGTTGTGGGGCCTTCCCCCTTGGTTCACCGGCCTTCTCGTTGCGCTGGTTATCGGGCTGGTCATCGTCGGGGGCATACGCCGGATTGCCGCCGTTACAGAGTGGATGATTCCCTTTCTCTCCCTGGCGTATCTGATTTGCTCTGTCCTGGTTTTGATTTTACGCGCGGACCGGCTGCCAGACGCATTCCGCCTGATTGTTTCTTCAGCGCTGCATCCTGCGCCCGCCATAGGAGGGATCGCGGGATACTCGGTTTCCAGAGCGATCCGTTTCGGATTTGCCCGGGGCATCTTTTCGAACGAAGCGGGGCTCGGTTCCGCGCCTATTGCCCACGCGGCGGCGGACGCTTCTCACCCGGCACTGCAAGGAATGTGGGGAATTTTTGAGGTATTTGCCGACACGCTGGTTATCTGCACGCTGACCGCATTGGTAATTCTCACGTCGGGTACGGCCGACAATGGGTTCACCGGCGCGGGGATGACCGTTGCGGCTTTCTCGGCGGTTTTGGGGACATGGGGTGGAAAAATCGTCTCTTTCTCGCTGATCTTTTACGCCATTGCCGCAATCATTGGCTGGTCGTTTTATGGGGAGCAAAGCCTTTCCTATCTCATCCCACATAGAAAAAATGCGGCCTTTGTGTATCGCTTACTCTTTCTCTTCTGCTGTTTTTTGGGCGCGATCACCAAACTTGATTTGGTTTGGGGGATCGCCGATACCCTCAATGGGCTGATGGCAGCACCGAATCTGCTGGCGATTTTAACTTTAAGCGATGTGGTCTTCCGCACTACAAAAGAACTGTTCCTCCCCGAACAACGCTTTGCTTTTAAAAAACCCCAGGGCGACCCCAAAGCCAAAAAAGTGTAATTGTGGGCATGGGATCCTAAAGCGAAACCTGACCCGCTTTAGGGCCCCTTGAAGGGGTCTTGCTTTGTTTACCTATTATACTTTAACAATAGATTCTTTCTCTTTGCAAACAAAAAAACAGGTGAACAAAAGCCTTTGCTTTTCGTCCACCTGTTTTTTTACATTCTGCACGCAGGTTACCCTAATTTGTGTTAGAGCAAGCCGACACTTACAGAAAATTTGTCTGCATTACTGCGGGCAAACATTGACAGCTCTAGTTTTGCCGCTGTTCTTAGGATCTGCTTCGATATCGAAGGTGACCTTCTGGCCTTCGTTCAAGGTTTTAAATCCATCGGAAACGATTGCGGAGAAATGAACGAATACGTCCTCGCCGCCGTCGTCGTTGGAAATAAAGCCGAAACCTTTGTCTGCGTTAAACCATTTTACTGTACCGTGATTCATGATGGTACCTCCAAAAAAAATATTATATTCCGGGCCAAAAGAAAAACCCACATGTTTGTGTAAACCATTCGGCGAACAAATGACTTACACAAACATGTGAGTTCAATCGTGCTTTAGAATACAATTGTTATATTATCACGTTCCGTTGAAATTGTCAAGCAAAGTTTTCTGTAAAAAATATTTTTTTATTTTGAGGACAAGAGTGTTCCTGCATTCTCCTGTTTTCCACTCATTCGCACAGATTTTTCTATGCAAGCATCCATTGCCGCGAACACGGCACCCCGCATCCCCTTTTGTTCCAATACTTCGATCGCTTCGATCGTCGTGCCGCCGGGAGAACAGACCATATCCTTCAACACACCGGGATGCAGCCCCGTTTCAAGTACCATTTTGGCTGATCCCAACACTGCCTGTGCCGCAAACCGGTACGCCTGCGCCCGGGGCATGCCCCCTTTAACCGCCGCGTCGGCCATCGCCTCGACAAAAAGGTATACGTAGGCCGGCGAGGAACCGCTGACGGCGCCAACCACATCAATCAATCTCTCTTCCAGCACTTCTGCCCGGCCCAGCGCTGAAAAAATTGCCCGGATTTCTTCTGTCTCTTCCGGGGTGATCCATCTTCCAGGAAAAATGGCGGACATCCCCTCTCCCACCATGCAAGGCGTATTGGGCATCACCCGCACCAAATGAACCGGCGCGTCAAACCCTTCGTCCATCTGTGCCAACGTTACGCCTGCCGCAATGGAAACGACGATTGCACCCGGCCGGATTTGGCCTTTAATTTGCTCGATCACGCTCTCAATGAGGTAGGGCTTTACAGCAAGGACCAAAATATCGGCCTGGGCCGCCGCCTCTCGATTGTCCGTCGTCACATGAATTTGATATTTTTCCTGCAAGGCGGACAGGTGCTTCATGCTCGGCGCTGAAGCCCAGACCTGCTCGGGCAAACAGATTTTCGCCCGAAGAATACCGCCAATGATTGCGCCAGCCATGTTTCCGGCGCCGATGAACCCGATGCTATTTTCCATGCTGATATCCTCCCCCGTTTTTTATATTGTAACACAACTTCGCCCTTTTCCACAAGAACCGCTAAAAACAGCAGGACAAAGCGGCTGTCTATGCTTGCAAAATCCAATCTTCACCAGGCCATAAAAATAAAAGAGGGGCAATATTGCCCCTCTTTTACAAACGCTATGTAAGAGCTTTTGCACCAATTTTAAATTAGTACTCCAGTTTCCACATATATCTTCTGACAGTCAGCGGATGTTTTCTCTCCTCAGACAGTTTCTGAGCGAAAACGCGGATCGCATGAACAAGCAGCAGGGGGTTAAAGAACTCAACGACTTTATCGTCGATGGTGTTGATGCCCAGCTCTTTTACGTCAACGATCATCAATTTCTCAGCATACTGTTTCAAGAAATCCAGAGCTCTCTGATCCAGCGGACGGGTGCGGCCTTCGCTCATGAACACGATGAAAGGGGTCTCGCGGTCAGTGATCTCGAAGGGGCCGTGGAAGTACTCGCCGGAATGAATCGCGGAAGAGTTAACCCACTGCATCTCCATCAGCAAGCAGATTGCAAAGGAGTAAGCAACGCTGTGCGCAGAACCAGAACCCATGGTGTAGATGAGTTTCTCGTCTTTGTACATTTTCGCCCATTTCTCAGCTCTGGGAGCGATGAACTGGGTAGCATTGCCAACAATTTTGTCAATTCTGTCAAAGCCGTTGTACATCTCGTCGTAGTTCTCGTAACCCTCGGTCTGGTTGAGGATTTCAACAGCCAGTTTCAAGGAATAAGCCTGGCCGCTGTTCGCCGTGGAACCTTTCTCAGGAACCAGAACATAATCGCCATTCTGAGCCAGAGGGGACTCAGGTTTGTTGGTGATAACGATGGACGCAGCGCCAGCTTTCTGAGCAATCTCAGCAGCTTTTACAGTCTCAGGCGTGTTACCGGAAGAAGACTGAGTGATAACGATGGAATCCGCACCCAGAGCTTTCGGGGTAGCATGGCAGAACTCATTCGCGGTGTAATGGTCAACTTTCAGCTCCTTGCTCTCGCTCTCCAGGAAATATTTACCCGGATGCAAACCAGCGTAAGAACCACCGCAAGCAACAAAGTATACGCTCTTAATAGCGCCTTTGGCTTTTACGATTTCGGAAATAACGGACTTCGGACAACAAGCCATTGGAAATTCCTCCTTATAAATAATAGGCAATTTTCCGGCGCAACAAAAGCTACGCCATATTCATAGGAATCATGGAAAAGCACATAGAATCTCCATGGTTATCCTATAACGTCATATTATCATAACCATCCGCATTTGTAAACACAAAACGCAAAAATCGTGAATTTGGTCAAAATTTCACAAGGATATGTGTATAATTTTTCGATTCCCTTTCGCAAGCGGCCAAAAATGGCTAAAACCCGCCGCTAAAAACTGAAGCGATAGGTTACGCCATCCAGATAAACGATGTTGTGATGAACCGGGTTTTCCTCTTCATCATACGCCACCGTCCGCATCAAAAACAGCGCTGCGCCCTTATTGATCCCCAGTAGCTGCGCCTGTTCTGCCGTCGCGTAAGCGATTTCCACGCTTTTTTCAGAACGGACCGGAATCAATCCCAGTTCTTCTTTTAAAATCGCGTAAACAGAGCCGGTGAGGTTGTGATGCAGCAGAAACTCAAATTTCGGATAGGGATAATAGGAATGCTCGATCAAAAGCGGCACATCGTCCCTAAAACGCAGACGGGTCACATGAAGGACCTTATCCTCCGCCGTAACGCCCAACCTGCTAATATCGTGCTTATTGGCCTTATCCACTGTTACTGAAAGAACCTTGGATTTGGCGACCCGATGATTGTCCTCGCAGTTTTCCGTAAAGCTTTTGAGTTTAATCAATTCCCGGTTCGGCCTGGTCTGGCTGACAAAAGTGCCCTTGCCCTGGCTTTTCACCAGGTATTTTTCGTTAATCAGCTCCTGGATCGCCCGGCGAACCGTAATACGGCTGACATTATACTGCTTCATCAGCTCCTGCTCGGTGGGGATCTGCTGTCCCGGGGCATATTCACCATTCACCACCGCAGTCCGAAGAATTTTCTTCAGTTGGAGGTATAAAGGTTCATTGTGATCCTGCAGCAGCTCCATGATTCTTCACCATCTCTCTCAAATCTATCAAAAACACAAAATATGCTATGATGTCATATCACATCATAGCATATTTTTGATTTCTTGTAAACCGGTTTATTTGACTTTTGTCGCCAAGGCTCCAGAAAGATCGCCGGGCATCTCAAACGCATCCAAACCGTTCCGGTCAAAATACTCCCACAGGCTGATGCTCCACGCCTGAAGTACCGGTAAAAATTCCGCAAAATCCAGCAGACCATTTATGGCGCTATGGATGGCTAGGCGGTCTTTGGTGAATCCAGGTTCGCCCGCTTGGGTGATTTGATAAGACGGCGCGTTTTTCTCCTGCAAGAAGCTGTGGATGCGGGAAAGTTTCGCATGATCCATGCTCACCGAATCCAACTGCAACAGCGCCGCTTCTTTGCGGGACAAAAGCAGGTGCGGTCCGTGCAAATATTCTTCTACCTCAAAAGAATCAGAGGGCAAGAAGATGCTCTCCATCACCTTCAGGGCAATTTCCAGCGTCGTCCCGACGGAATCAATGTTGCTGATCAAAGAGAAGGAGCGGTATTTGCTCCAATCCGCTACATTGGCGGCGCACCAATCCTTTGTCAGAGACAGGTTTTCCTGCATGTGGCCAGCGATAAAATCAAAATCTGCCATGATCTTATCGTAATCGTTTTGCGCCAGGCGGCCGCTGAGCTGGCCGTATTCCAAGCCGATCATCGCCATCATCATAGCCGTTGCCAAAACGCCCTTGGTCATCACGCTGGACTTTTCCTCGCCGCAATGGATATCCACCGCTGCAGAGGATTCCTGCGCCAGCGGAGACTCCAGATTACCGGTAAGCCCTACTACAAATGCGCCTTTGGCCTTTAACTCTTTGACCACATCAATGGTGGCGGCGCTTTTGCCCGACTGGCTGGCCGCGATCAGCAGCGCATTGTCAAAGCTGCGGCTGCGACACATCTGTTCGTACATAGCGGGAGAAGCCACCAGAACATCCAGCTGCAAAGCCGATTCCAACAGCGGTTTGACCATCAGCCCCGCATTATAGGAGCTGCCGATGCCAAACAGCAAAACCTGATTAAAACTTTTCCCCTGCACATTTTTCAAAAATGCCGCGCAAACGGCCTTTCGGTCGGCCAAAATGGATTGGGTCACAGGTACGTTTTCCTCCACATAGCCCATAACTCTTTGGATATACTCTGCATTCTTTCCCATAGATTGCCCCTTTCCCGCGGCTTTTCCGCGGCCAAAAAATTCCAGAACCAGTATACCAGACCAAGACGCAGGTTGGCAAGCCCATTTCCACAAACCCTTTTGCTTCATCAAATGGGCATGGTTTACATCCCGCGGGGACTTTAAAATTCCAACGTCAATTCCACTGGACAGTGGTCGCTGCCCAACACCTCGCTGTGGATTTTGGCGTCTTTCATAAACTGCTTCAGCTTTTGGGACACGAGAAAATAGTCGATCCGCCACCCTGCGTTGTTTTCCCGGGCATGGTACATATAGCTCCACCAGGAGTAGGCGCCGGCCGTGTCCGGATAAAAGTAGCGAAAGCTGTCCAGGTATCCCGCTTCTTGCAGCGCGGACATTTTTTCTCGCTCCTGCGGGGTAAAGCCCGCGTTTCCCACGTTGGTTTTGGGGTTTTTCAAATCGATTTCCCGGTGCGCCACATTCATATCCCCGCAGATCACGACCGGCTTTTTTTCTTCTAACTGCCGGATGTATGCCAAAAATGCATTTTCCCACTCTATGCGATAATCCAAACGGGTCAAGCCACGCTGAGAATTGGGGGTATAGACATTGACCAGATAAAACCGCTCAAACTCCGCCGCAATCACCCGGCCCTCGCTGGCATGGAGCTCTTCCGGCAGTTCATACTGAACAGAAACCGGCTCTTCCTTACAAAACAGCGCTGTGCCAGAATACCCCTTTTTCTGGGCGCTACACCAATACTGGTGATATCCCTCCAGCGCCAAGTCCAATTGTCCCGGCTGCATTTTGGTTTCCTGAATGCAAAACACATCTGCCTCTACCCTGTCAAAAAATTCCAAAAAACCTTTTCCCACACAGGCTCGCAGACCGTTGACATTCCATGAAATCAATTTCATTTTTCGTTTCCTCCGTTTGATTTGTTCTATCATCTTCCGCCTGCCGCTTGATACAAAAAGGCCGGAGCATCCGCTCCGGCCTTTTCACAGCTTTGGAAATGGATTTTCCTTTCCTTAAGCCTAGCATTCCTTTTTCAGCATGTCAATAAGCATTCCGGAAGCCTTTTCTGCATCTGCTCTGCCGCGGGTTTCCCGCATGACCGCACCGACCAACGCTTTCAGCGCCGTCTCCTTACCGCCTAAATAATTTTGCACCGCACCTGCATTCTGCGCAATCACCGTCTTGCAGACCTGTGCCAACTGTTCGCTACCAACACCTGCAAGATCGCCTTCAGAAAGAAACGATTTGGCGTCTTTTCCGGTATCAAGCATTTTCTCCAATGTGGCCTTGGCAAGATTTCGGTTGCATTTACCCGATTCCACCAGTTCACACAATGCGTGCAACTGCGCTGGGGAGATCGCCACCGCCCATTCTTCCCGCTGCTCCTCGGTGGAATAGCGGCTGAACATCTGTCCAACGATAAAAGCCGCGGCGGTTTTAGGCGCGTTGAGCCCTTCTGCCGCTTCGTCAAAAAACGCCGCCGCCCTGCGCGAACGGATCAGCGCTGCCGCGTCCCCCTCATTGATCCCCATTTCCAAATAGCGGGCCTTTTTCCGGTCCGGCAGCTCCGGCAGCTGCGCGCGAAGTGTTTCGATCTCTTCTTCACCGGTGGCAATCGTCACCAAATCTGGCTCCTTAAAATACCGATAGTCGTGGGCGTCTTCTTTGGAGCGCATGCTCTCCGTTTCACCGGTGGTATCGTTATACCGCCTGGTTTCTTGGATGACTGCCTCGCCGCTCTCCAACAGATCCACCTGCCGCTCGAACTCGTATTCCAGCGCTTTGGACATAAAGGTAAACGAATTCATATTCTTGATCTCGGTGCGGGTGCCAAAAGTCTCGCTCCCTTTAGGCCTTACCGAAATGTTCACATCACAACGCAGGGATCCCTCCTGCATTTTACAGTCGGACACGCCGATATATTTCATCAAAAGCTGTAATTTTTCCACATACTCCCGAACCTCCTCAACCGAGCGAAAATCCGGTTCAGTGACCACCTCGATCAACGGAACGCCGCCGCGGTTGTAGTCCACAAAGGTGTCTCCCCGCTCGTGAACCAGTTTGCCCGCATCCTCCTCAATGTGGATACGGGTCAGGCGGATCTTTTTACCGCTGTCCAAAGTAATCCAGCCGCCTAGGCACAGGGGCTTATCATATTGGGATACTTGATACGCTTTCGGCAGGTCCGGATAGACATAGTTTTTTCGGTCCATCTTCGACACCGGATTGATTTTGCAGTTGGTTGCAAGACCTGCCAAAATCCCATAACGGACCACCTGGCGGTTCAATTTTGGCAGCACGCCAGGCAACCCAATGCAGATGGGGCAGCAATGGGTGTTGGGCGCGCCGCCAAATGCAGTGGTGCAACCGCAAAAAATCTTCGTCTTTGTAGCAAGTTCCACATGTGTTTCCAGTCCGGCGACCATTTCATACTCACGCATATGTCCGGCACCCCCACTCCTCCTTGCGGTAGATTTCCCCGGCCATTTCCCGCTCAAACAGGTAAGCCGTTTGAAGCAGCTTTGTTTCTTCAAACCGGTTTGCAATCAGCTGCATTCCAACCGGCAAGCCCTTTTGGTCGTACCCGCAGGGGATAGACAACGCCGGAAGCCCTGCGATATTTACCGGAACGGTGCAGATGTCGGTCTGATAGGTTTGCACTTGATCCTGGCCCGCAAACCCCTTGGGAAACGCCGTCATCGGGACGGTTGGCGCTAAAATCACATCGCACTGGGCAAAGGTTTCGTCAAAGCCCTTTTTGACCGCACCGCGCAGGTTCTGGGCCTTTTTATAATAAGCGTCGTAATAGCCCGCGCTGAGTACATAGGAGCCCAGCAGGATCCGCCGCTGCACCTCCGGGCCGAATCCTTCGCTACGGGTCTTGCAAATCATTTCGTGGATACCGTTGTAGTGATCGGCATGATACCCGTACCGGATGCCGTCGTATCGGCCGAGATTGGAGGACGCCTCTGCGCAAGCCAAGATATAATACACCGGCAAAGCATAGGAGATGGCGGGCATGGAAAGGGGCACAACTTTCGCACCCAGCTTTTCGTAGGTGCGAATGGCGTTTTGGATCGCCGCTTCCACCTGTGGGTCTACCCCTTTGAAATATTCTTTCACCACGCCAATGGCCAATTGTTCCGGTTTCTGTGCCAGTTGGGGAGAAACCGGATCTTTATGCCCCACACTGGTAGAATCCATCGGATCCTGTCCGCTGATGGCGTCAAACACCACTGCGGCGTCTTCCACGCTTTTGCAGATGGGCCCAATCTGATCCAGGCTGGAAGCATAGGCGATCAGTCCAAAACGGGACACCGCGCCATAAGTGGGCTTAAGCCCCACCAGCCCGCAAAAACTCGCCGGCTGACGGATGGATCCACCAGTGTCGGATCCCAGGGCATAGGCCGCCAGGTTGCCACCCACCGCCGAAGCACCACCGCCGGAACTCCCGCCGGCCACATGCCCGGTATCGAAGGGGTTTGCCGCCCCTCCGTAACAGGATGTTTCGCAGGAAGATCCCATGGCGAATTCATCCATATTGGTTTTGCCCAGCAGCACCGCGTTTTGTTTTTGCAACATCTGCCAGACCGTTGCATCGTAAATCGGCGTGTAGCCCTGTAAAATTTTAGAACAACAGGTGGTTTCAATCCCGCGGGTGGAAATATTGTCTTTGAGGGTCATAGGGATCCCCTCCAGCGGGGAAAGGGCCTCACCCGCGGCGATTTTGCGATCTACCTCAGCAGCGGTTTTGAGTGCCTGCTCCCCAGTTACCCGCACATAGGCATTGAGAACGCCGTTATCCCTATCGATCCCATCCAGATACGCTTTGGTCAATTCCTTACAGCTTACCTTTTTTTCGCGCAGCAAGGCGCCCAATGTCCCAATGATACTTGACACAGCCATCCCCCCTATTTTCTTTTTTTCACCGGAAAATATCCATTTTCCCCGCCGCCGGCGTTCTGAAGGATCTCTTCTGGCGGGTAGGAAGGCTGGAGGACGTCCTCCCGGAACACGTTTAAAAGGCCATCCAGCCCCTCGTATTCCTCCGCCTGCACACCGGTGGCGTTAATCGTATCCGCAAAAGCCAAAATATCCGCCATATCCGCAGTCAGTCCCTCCAGCTTTTCCGCCGGGACATAAAGTTTGCTCAAGGTGGCAATGTCCAAAATTTCTTCTTTCGTAATCATCCTGTTGCCTCCTAACGCAATTTGATATGGGCTTCTCTTAGCTGCTGCAAGGTTACGGGGCCCGGCGCGCCCATCAGCAGATCCTGGCCGTTGCTATTCATGGGGAAAGCGATAACCTCGCGGATATTTTCTTCCCCGGTCAACAACATCACCATCCGATCCACGCCCGGGGCCATCCCCGCATGGGGCGGCGCGCCATACTGGAACGCCCGATACAGCGATCCAAACCGTTCCTTTAAGACAGACTCGTCATACCCGGCAATGGAAAACGCTTTGCGCATCATGTTTAAATCGTGGTTGCGCACCGCGCCGGAAGAAAGCTCTACCCCATTGCAAACGATATCGTACTGATAGGCCAGTATCTCCAGCGGATTCTTTTCCTCCAATGCCTTCAGTCCGCCCTGAGGCATGGAAAAGGGGTTATGGGTAAATCCAATCGCGCCGGTCTCCTCATCTAGTTCATACATGGGGAAATCGACGATAAAGCAAAAACGAAACGCGTCCCGCTCCAGAAGATTCAGGCGCCGGCCCAGCTCGGAACGGATCTGTCCGGCCAGCTTGGGTGCCGCTTCGCGGCTGTCAGCAATGAAATAGAGGATGTCCCCTTCTCCCACGTTGGTACGATCCACCAGCTTTTGGCGCAGGTCGTCGTCCAAAAATTTATCAATCGGGCCTGCAAACGCAAGGCCGCCTTCCCCTTTCAGGTAGCCCAAGCCTTTCATGCCGATACTCATGGCATACTCCAGCATGCTTTCAAAAAATTTTTTAGATTGGCTGGCGGCCCCTTTGACACAGATGCCCCGCACCGTTTGTCCGCGGAATGGTTTAAAATCGCTTGTAACAAACAAATCGCTCAGTTCTACGATTTCCAAAGGGTTCCGCAAATCCGGCTTATCGGTTCCGTACTTGCACATCGCCTGCTCATAGCTGATCCGCGGGAAGGGGCCTTCGGTTACTTTTTTGTCCGAAAAGGTGCGGAAAGTATCTCCAATAACTGATTCCGCTACCTGGAACACCTCCTCCTGCGTGGCAAACGCCATCTCGAAATCCAATTGATAGAACTCACCGGGCGAACGGTCTGCCCGAGCATCCTCATCTCTGAAACAGGGAGCGATTTGGAAATACCGGTCAAATCCGGACACCATCAAAAGCTGCTTAAAAATCTGGGGCGCCTGCGGAAGCGCATAAAACTGCCCCGGATGTTTCCGGCTGGGCACCAGATAGTCTCTGGCGCCCTCCGGCGAAGAGGCTGACAGGATCGGTGTTTGAATTTCCAAAAAGCCCTGCTCGGTCATTTTTTGGCGCAGATAGGAAATGATCTGGGCGCGCAGAATAATATTTTCATGAACCTTGGGATTGCGTAGATCCAAAAAACGATAAGCTAGGCGCAATTCTTCCTTGGTGTCTTTGGACTGGTCGATTTCAAACGGAAGCCCCGAAACAGCGCAGCTTAACACGGTCATTTCCTCGGCGACAACCTCCACATAACCGGTGGGGATCTTGGGGTTTACCGTTTCAGCATCTCGCAGCACAACCCGTCCGCTGATTGATACAACCGACTCTTTGGGCACGCCTTTGAGCATTGCCGCATCATGAAAAACCGTCTGCACAACGCCATACTGATCCCTCAAATCGACAAACAAAACGCCACCATGATCTCGGATCGTCTGAATCCATCCGCATACCCGGACGAGCGCCCCGATATTATTCTCTCTCAGCTCCCCGCATGTATTGGTCCGGTATTGGTTTTGAAATAACATCGTAACACCCTTTCTTTTCTTTGGATTGATTCAGCTGGATCTTTGCCAGCAGCCTAATGGTTTCTGCATCAGTACTCTTGTATACATATTTCATTATTGGATAATCATATGCTTTTTTCCCACGGATTGCAATACACAAAACTGTCAAAAAGTTTTTTTAAACTGCGCTCTATTTCGGAAAATTCGTCAAACTGTGGATAAAATTAAAAAATGCACTTTTTTCTCTTTCATATATTGCATTTTTATAAATCATATTGTATCATTATACAAATTCTTATTGGGGGAAATATAGATGTTTACCAATGTAATCGTTAAAAAGCCTTGCCATTCCATGATCGACGGCATCACAACGGCCAACTTGGGGAAACCGAACTACGAATTAGCCCTGAAGCAGCACGCCGCCTATATCCAAGCGCTGAAAGCATGTGGCGTAAATGTCACTGTACTGGAAGCGGACGAAGCCTATCCCGATTCCTGCTTTGTAGAGGATACTGCCGTTTTAACCCGCAAATTCGCGCTGATTACCAACCCCGGTGCACCTTCTCGCAAAGGGGAAGTCGCCGCCATGGTCCCAGTCATCAAGCAGTTCTATGGAGAAGACCAAATCGAATATATCAAAGCGCCTGGCACTTTGGAGGGTGGCGACGTCATGATGGTGGGCGACCATTTTTATATTGGTATTTCCGCCCGCACCAACAAAGAGGGCGCACAGCAATTTATCGCTGCACTGGAAAAGCACGGGATGAGTGGCGAGATGGTTCCGTTGTACACCATCCTGCATCTGAAAACGGGGCTTTCCTATATTGAAAACAAGAATCTGCTGATCAGCGGGGAATTTTTAGAAAATCCAACCTTCTCCAAATTCAACCACATCGAAGTAGCAGAGGGGGAAGAATATGGCGCCAACTGCATTTGGGTCAACGGTAAAGTGCTGGTTCCTGCGGGCTATCCCCAGACCCAAAAAGCCATCGAAGCGCTCGGTTACGAGGTTCTGGTCGTGGACACCTCGGAATACCGGAAAGTCGACGGCGGATTGAGCTGCCTTTCCTTACGGTTCTAACCGCTCGTAAACTAAAAAGAGACTGCGGAATTTCCGCAGTCTCTTCTCCTTTTTAACCATATTCTTAGCTATCGAAACTACCGAAGGACCGGGCAGGAACGTTTGTTGCCAAGGGAAGCTGTTGCCCCTACAATCAGCAGTACAAGCCCTAACCGGGACAGCGGACGCGCCATACCCATCACACTGGACAACAGCGAATAGTTTGCCAACGTCTGTGCGCCCTGCACCGCATATCCCATATCGCTAAGCGCTGTCAGCGAGATCGGGAGCCCCGTCAAAATCAATCCGCCGATGATGATCGCAAGGACCTCCGCTACGCGGGATGACGCATTTTCACCCTGGCTCCAAAGGAGCGCAAACAGGGCAACGTGCAGAACAAGCACAAGTACGATCAATAAAATATCCATGACCGGGTACAGGTTCTGCTGCAACGTTTCGGGCAAACCTGCGTTTAACAATTTTTTTAGCGGGCGCTGTGCTGCCAGAATCATGCCTTCGGCCAGGACATACAACACCTGGAGCAAAAGCGACACTTTTAAAATCAGCGCCGACGTTTTGCAGCGTTCGATCTTTTCCATAGATTCCTCCTTTATTTGGCCGCTACAACTGCGGTGTGAATGCGGCTATATGCGATCTCGGTCGGCAAAGTGCAGTCCGCCCCCAAAATAAATCGGCGCCCCTCCATTGTATGCAGCACCTGCTGCACCGCGGCTTTGATCTGGGTTTCATCGCCGTCTATCAGCACACCGGCCCGATCATCTAGCCCTCCCAAGATCACCTTGTCCGAAAAAAGCGCCGCCCCCACCTGTAACGACGGGTTTTGTTCGTAAACGCCCCAGTTGACCACTGCGCAGGGATAATCCCGATAACGCTCCAAGTTTAACCGATCCTTACAAATATGAAGAATGTTATAAGGCGATTTTTCCGCTGCTTTTAAAATCTTCAGATCATGAGGTTTGATGTAGGTTTCAAACTCTTCGTCGGTAAAAAGATAGGTTTCTCCTCCCAACGCCGCATAATAGATTCCATCCGCCCCTGCTTCCAAGCAAGCTTCGGTCAAAATGGCGAGACCGTCGGAAAGAACTTCCCAGCCATAGGACACTGCCTTGGGATCCTCCCGCAGATGCGCGGCCAGCAGGCTGCTGCCCGTTTCATACCCGGCGGATCCGCCCCTCGCGTGCCAGGCGGAAGCGACAATGCCGTGGACGGTTGCCAGGGTCATCCCCTCGCCGCCCGTTTGTTCCAAAATCCGTTTGATCAGCTCAACCTGATTGACAATAAACGGCGAATGGCGGCTAAACGGCTTCAAATTTTTCCAATCGGCCGCCTTTTTGATCGGGATATCGCAAGGAACCAGATTTTCGTTCATGATTTTTTGGATATCTGTTCCTGTTTCACGGAAAAAATCCAAATGGGCCTTTACTGCCGAATCCCCGTAAAAACATGTCTCTGGAAAATGGAGCCAGAAACCGGAAGGGATATGGTCGACCGGGCCGCCTTGTATCGCCGCAATCACCCGTTCTTTTTTCGTCATGGAAGCACACTCCTTTATTTGCGGCCTAAACCGCTGTGTCAGAGAAAACCGGCGCCGCTTTTGCTACAGGCCGGGGCGATGGCTTTACCGACATTATTATACGATATTGCGTAAGATTTTGCAATTGTCGCCTCCCAAGCCCAAAACCAAGGTACTTAGAAACAGGATTCTGCTGCGCGCCCGCTGGCGGCTATTTCCGCTTCCAGTATTGGTTGCCGTCCGTTGTGCGGTCTAAAAAGCCATATTCGATGAGATGACGGCGAAGCGAAGCGTAATCATCGAATATCTCCTTTAACAGCGCATCTGTTTCTTTTCCCGAATACACCCGATCCGGTTCGAACTGTTCCGCAATTTTTGATAAGATCACAATCTTTTTCTTCTCTTTAGAAGATAGCACCTTGAGCTTTAATGGCTCCAAACTAATAAACACATTGGCTAAAATCTTTTTTTGTTCCTCTTCCGTAATAGAATAGCGATCGTCAATCATTTTTGCACCCCCGTGGATTTGTATGAGTTTTTCCCGTGCATCCTGCGTTTCCTGCACCATTTCATAAACCGCCAAATACAGTTTGGCCCGTTTTGCTTTTTCCCGCAGGACAAACCGCTGGTGGCGCACAGTGGAAACGGCCGTTCCGGTTTTTGCCGCGATCTGCGCATCTGTCTGCCCGGCGGCAACGCTGCGAAGCAGTTCACTTTGATTCTCTGTCAAAGAAAGGTATTTGCTCTCCCCACGCAGCAAATCGTCTAGCCGGTTCGGATGCTCTTTTGTCATATGAATCTGCACTGCCTTGGCCGGCTCATAATAATGCCCGTCGATTGGAAACACTTCTCCCTCTTCAAACATTCTGCCGCAGATCAAGCAGCGGTATGCTCCTTCTCTTTGATAAACATACCCCCTTTTTAACTCCTCCGCCGTAAGCTGTTCCAGTCGATCCAGCATCTTTTACCCTCCCGATTGATTTATTGGTAACGTCAAATAAATCAAAAAATATTTATTTATGTTATAAATAATAATATCATTTGTTTATAATATTGTCAATCTTTCGAGGTGTTTAAATCCAAAATAAAATTTTCAAAAATCCCTAGTGATAAAAATCATTTTTCCGCTCATACTATTATTGCAATCTGCAAAGGAGGTTTTGTTTATGTCTGAGTGCAAAGCAAACAGATCCATTGGCTGTACCGTACAGCAGTGCGCGCATCACTGCGGAAACGAAAACTACTGTTCGCTTGACAATATCACCGTCGGCACCCACGAGGCGCATCCGACCGTTGTCGAGTGTACAGACTGTGAGTCCTTCCGCGTAAAAAGCTCCTGCTGCTAGCGGGTTGCAAAAGAAAAGGCCATCCAAAACGGATGGCCTTTTGCTGTGTATGGAATAATCAGCACCGCCTTGTTTATTGGCAGAGCTCAATGATGGCCTGGGCAAAGATTTTGGCGCTTAAAATCAACTGTTCGATCACCGCAAATTCATCGGCGCCATGCATATGGTTGTCCACCGCCGGATCCGCACACCCGAATGCAACGCCATTTTTCAGATTATGGGTGTAGGTACCGCCGCCGATGGCAATGCATTCGCCTTTTTGACCGGTATACCGCTCGTAACAACCAAGCAGCGTCTGGATAAAAGGGCTGTCCGCCGGAACGTGGTGGCCCGGGCGCATATTCAAATTGGTAAGGCGTATCCCGGATTTTCCAAAAACTTCGACCAATACATCCCGCATATTCTGGTTGTTGGCGCACAGAGAAACGCGGCTGTCGAACATACCGGTCAACCCCGTGAGGCTATAGGAAAAGACAGAAAAAGCAATGGTCAGCGGGCCGGACACCTCGTCCGACATTTTAACGCCTGCCGCTTTCCCTTCCCAATCACCGTGGGGGAAAATGCGGCTGACCGCGCACAGCTTGGAAAAGCCCTCTGAATCCGCCAGGGGCAGCTGAGATAAAAATGCCACCATCGCGGTTACCGCGTTGGCCCCTGCCTCCGGGGTAGAAGCGTGGGCAGCCACGCCCTTGGCCAATACATGGACCTGGCCTTCCACTTCGGTCGCGTGAAAAGTTACGCCGCTCTTTTTACTGTAGGCTTCGCAAACGGCGCGGACGCGTTCCAGGCTGATGCCTTCTAATACCGCTTCGGCCTTGTCGGGAATAACATTGCGTCGGAACCCGCCTTTGGCCGATACGATGCGCGGCAATTTCGCGTCTTCGGCCCATTCGGCAGTAAATTCGCTGCTATAATTGCCCTTTTCCACATTGATTACCGGAAAATCTGCATCCGGCGAAAAGGTTGCAGGCGCTTCCTTTTCCACTTTATAGTAATGGGCAATATCGCTGCTGCCGCTTTCCTCGTCAGTCCCCAAAATTACGCGACAGTTTTTAGAGAGGGGGATGTTCAAATCCTTGACCGCTTTTGCCGCCCAAAGGCCCGCCATCGCCGGCCCCTTGTCGTCCGCGGATCCGCGCCCGTAGAGTTTCCCGTCTACGATCTTTGGGTCAAAAGGCCCAGTCACCGTCCAGTCGTCCCCTACCGGAACCACATCCAGATGCGCCAAGATATCCAGGCCCCACTCCTTTTCATTCAGATCAAAGGTGGCCACATAATGGTCGTAGTCCGTTACCCGCATCCCCATGCGGCGGCCAATCTCCATAGCAGCTTCCAGCGCTTTCGCCGGGCCTTCTCCAAAAGGCATTCCCTCCTGCGGCTCTTGCCGGTCGCTGGGAATGCGTATCAACGTACAAATGTCTGCAACCATCTCATCCTGATGGGCCGCAAAATATTCTTCCAACTGCTTTTGGTACATATCAAAAACCCCTTTCGCGTAAGCTATGGCAAACCACATCCTTGCTTCCATTATAGTTTTGCAAAAAGGGGATGTCAATCCATCTCAAATCGGTGTTGACCGTTTGACCGTGCTTTTTATCACTGGGCCGCTTCCACGGCGGGCCCATCCGCATGCTGGACAAAGCTTTTATTTTTCCACGCGCCGCTTTTCCAGCGCAGCAGGAATACCACCGCACGGATACATTCGTCACAGGCCATGGCAATCCAGATACCAATCAGCCCCCATCCAGCCACAACACCGATCAGATATCCCCCCAGCACAGCCACTGTCCAGGCAGACAAAATCCCCAGTGTCACCGGGAAACGGATATCCCCTGCTGCCTGTAGGCAGCGCACCATGACGATATTAACGCTTCGCCCCCACTCCAGAAAAATCTCGATCAACATAATCGCCGCACCCAACCGAATTACTTCCGGGTCGCTGGTGAAAATATGAAAGATCGGCCCACTGAAAAGGCACAGCAGCACCGCCACTACCAGCGATACCAGCATGGACATTTTGCAGGTATACCACACCTGCCGGTTGGTACTTTTCAGATCATTCGCACCCACCAAATACCCGACGATCACCTGGCTTGCCTGCCCAATAGCCGAAGAAAACAAATAGGAGCACATGGCAAACATGCCGGCATAGACTTTCGTATTGATCGACACTGCTCCAAAAAGATTGACAAAGCTCATAATGAACACCTGCGTCATGTTGTAGGACAGGGATTCCCCGCCAGAGGGCAGGCCAATCCGCAGAAGCTGCCGCAGCATATCCGAAGGAAATGGGCGCAGGTGCCGAATGGTGAAACGGGCGCCCAGTTTTTTATAAAACAGCCAAAACAGAATGGCCAACCCCGCCACACGGCTCAAGTTACTGGAAATTGCCGCGCCCACAACGCCAAGGGCCGGCAGTCCGAACATCCCGTTGATTAAAAGCATGTTGCCGCCCACATTGACGATATTGATCGCAACCGAGACGACCATGGATTCTTTCATCATCGCATGGCTGCGGAAAAAAGCGGACAAGGTCAGCTGCATCGCCTGTAAAAACAAGCAACCGCCGATCACGCTGATGTATTGCTGCGAACCCTCCATCAGCTCCTCTGGCACCCTCATCCATTCAAAAATCTGCCGGTTACATACAAGTAAAATCGCACCGATGATGAGGCTTAAAGCCATATTCACCACAAAAGACAGGGTGTACAATTGCTGGACCTTCCGCTGGTCGTTGGCTCCCAGGTACTGGGAGATCAAAATCATCGCCGCTGTACTAATAACGCTGAAAGTGATGATCAGCACATTGAGGATTTGGTTTGCATTGCCGATGGCGCCCACCGCCAGCTGAGAATACTGCCCCACCATAAACTGATCGATATTGCCCACCAACATCTGAAGGATCAACTCCACAAATACCGGCCAGGTCAGTTTTAATAGGTAGGAAGGATGAGTAATCTTCTCTGTCTCTTTCATAAAATCCCCCACTATTTTATACACGTCTTGATATACTGTCTCATTATAATGTTACGGAGCCGATTGTCAATTCTCATGTTGAAAATTCAGCGTTTTTTGCGAGAAACAATGGCAATCGGTAATCAAAAAACCGCCATAAGCACAAAATCGATTGTGGAAAATTCAGCGGGAAAATTTATAAAACCACTTGATTTTTGTGTAAAAATCAATTATACTTATATGCGTTGTCACAGAAATTGTGACTGCCATATGGGGGCGTAGCTCAGTTGGTAGAGCGTTCGGTTCGCATCCGAGAGGTCATGAGTTCGAATCTCACCGTCTCCACCATAGAAGCACCGTAATTTGATACAAAATTACGGTGCTTCTTTTTACAAGTTAAAAAGCTGCCTATCTTTTCCTAACCGAGGGGTTGCTTATGAAAAACTATTGTAGTCATAGCAAGATTTGACGAGAATACAAACAAAAAATTATGGAGAATCGCCGAATGGAAAATCCGACAAAATCTGCCTTTATTTTAATTGACATGGAACAAGGCTTCATCGACCCCGCTTCCGCCCATTGCATCAAGGGCGCTGCCGCAACGGTGCCTGCCTGCGAAAAAGCGATCCGGATCGCGCGGGAGAAAAAAATCCCCCTCTTTTTCGTCAAGCGTATCTACCGGCCGGATGGCAGCGATGTGGAATGCACCCGCTATCAAAGCTGGATTGGCGGCGGGCGCAGCATGGCGCCGGGCAGTTACGGCGCGCAAGAACCGGAAAGCCTTTCGCCGCAAAATGGCGACTACACCATCATCAAGCCCCGCTGGAGCGCCTTTTTCCAAACCGAACTGGATCTGATCCTGCGCCGTTTGGGCATCCGGACGGTGATTCTCGCCGGCACCACAACTCCCAACTGCATCCGCACCACCTGTTATGATGCCAATGCTTTGGACTACAACGTTGTCGTCCTGTCCGACTGTACCTCTTCTCAAACAGAAGAAATTCAGCAGGCGAATTTGGCGGACATGGAACGGATGGGTGCTTTGATTCTGGATTCTAATCATTTTGCGCTTTATTGCGAAAACTCTGTCCCCGATTTGGCTGCGGACATCCGTTCTGCTATCGAGAACGCAACAACGACGCACTAGAATTGGGACGCCGCTAAAAACAGGAATTTGAATGTTTTAATGTACCATAAAACCGGAGAAGCGCCAGCCGAAATTCATTTTTCGGCTGGCGCTTCATCATGTAAAGCCGTACTGCTTTTTCCCCATAGCCAGACTCTTCTAATCTGCTTTATTTCTTTCCGGTGCATATAAAACTTGATTCGATCAACAAAAACAACGTTTCATCGGATACGCTTCCATCCAAGCAGACTGTAAACCAATGCTTTTTATTCATGTGATAGGCCGGGTAATAACCTGCCTGTTGCAGCAGTTTTTCGACCATTTGCGGTTCTGCTTTGAGATCCATAATCTCGATATTTCCAAATCCTGCAAGGCCGATCTTGCTTCTGTCAATTGCCATCAGCGCAGCGAACCATTTTTTGTTGTCCTGTCTTCGAAATGCCGCGCAATCGGGGAATTTATCCCACAAAAATTCCGGCTGTACGCCATATTTGGAGCGAATTACAGCAAGAACCCGTTTTGTTTGCTCTGCCTTTAAGATTTCTGTATCAAAACACTGCTGGGCAATGTCAGTTAGCACCTGTTCACAGGCGGATCGAACCTCGGCGACAAATCCACCCTGCGCGCCTTCCGCGTTTACGAGTGCATATTCTTCTTCGAAAAAAGCGTCGATAACTCTACAGCTGATTGCTCCATCCGGTTGAATGATCACAAGCAGACGAAATTGTTTTTGCATGATCAACACCTGCTTTTCAAGCCTACCGCCGTACTCATCAAAACCATATCCAAATAGTTTTTCTCTATTGGGTGTTTTGTATCGAAATATAGAATCAATATCAATTGCCACCGATTCCCCTCCTCCGCACTTTGGTTTGCCACTTCTTCAAGTAAAGGGTATTATATCACGGGTCTGGCCCCTTTACAATCAAAGAATCTACACAGTAAATTCCAGGCGAAACAAAAAAGGAGAGCCACCCAATAGGCCGCACCGCATCTGGTTGGAAACGCCCAAAAAACTGCTGGCTGTGCCAAATTTTCTTGCATTTCCAAATCATCCGTGTTATAGTACAAATTGATATTGATTATCAAATTATACTAGGAGCGGATAGAGATGGACGAAACACGCTTTTACCGTACCCGGCAGCGGGAACTGGTGCTGCAGTTCTTTTCTGATCACTCAGGCGAATGTTTTTGCGCCAAAGATTTGATCGCGCAAAAGCTCATTCCGGTAGGCGCGGCCACCCTTTATCGGGCGCTCGCCCGGCTGAACGATGAGGGAAAGCTTAAAAAATATATCGAAGCGTCTGGCGGCGCCTATTACCAATACAACGAATCGGAAGCCTGCCACTGCCATTTTCATTTGAAATGCCTGCGCTGCGGAGCGCTTATCCACATGGATTGCGCCCAGATGAAAGAAGTACAGGAACATATTGCGGCAGACCACGATTTCGTGGTAGACAGCGGAAAAAGCATCCTATACGGCGTATGCAAAAAATGCCGGTAACATTTGGGGCCCACCGTGTTGCAGGCGCCGTTATGGTTTATATTCTGTTCCGATTTTGGAGGCTAATATGAAAAAAATCCTGATCTTTTTTGTGCCTATGCTGGCAGCTTTGCTCGTTCTTGGCGGATGCGCCGACACCGCAGCTCTTTCCTCGTCCGACGGACGGGTGCAGATTGTTTCCACCATCTTTCCCTCCTATGACTTTGCCCGATCTATCGCCGGTGAGAGCGCCGACGTCACCCTGCTGATTCCTCCAGGCATGGAAAGCCACTCTTACGAACCAACACCGCAGGATATGATCCAGATTCAAAACTGCGACTTATTCCTTTACACAGGCGGCGAATCGGACGCTTGGGTAGAAGAACTTTTGGCCTCTTTTGCCAACCCGCCCCAAACGGTAAAAATGATGGACTGCGTAGAAACCTACGAGGAAGAAACCGTTGACGGTATGCAAGCGGAATCCAAGCCCGCTGACGCCCATGAAACGGAATATGATGAACATGTCTGGACCTCTCCCCGAAACGCCGTATTAATTGCCCAGGCAATTGAGCAGGCTTTGTGTGAAACGGATCCGGCACATGAAGCGGATTATCAGCGAAACGCCGGGGACTACATTTCTCAGTTGGAGCAGCTGGATCAGGACTTTCGGGATTTCTTTGCCGGACTACAAAATAAAACGCTGATTTTCGGGGATCGGTTCCCCTTTCGTTATTTCGCCGAAGAATATGGTTTAGCGTATTTTGCGGCGTTCCCTGGTTGCAGTAGTGAAACGGAACCCAGCGCCGCGACCATCGCTTTTTTGATTGACAAGGTCAAAGAGGAAAATCTCCACACTGTATTTTACATTGAGTTTTCCAATCATCAGGTGGCGGACAGCATCGCCGAAGCGGCCGGTGCCAAAACCGCTTTGTTCCACTCCTGCCACAATTTGACCGCGCAGGAGCAAAAGGACGGCGCAACGTATCTTTCTTTAATGGCGCAAAATCTGGATACCCTCAAGGAGGATCTGCACTGATATGGCTTTGATTACCTGTGAAAATGTCAGCCTGGCCTATGAAAATAACATCGTATTGTCCGACCTTTCCTTTGCTGTGCAGGCGGGGATGTATTTGTGTATTGTAGGGGAAAACGGATCCGGCAAAAGCACTTTGGTCAAAGCGCTTCTTTCTTTAAAGCGCCCGACCCAGGGTTCTATCCATTTTGGCGATGGGCTGCGGCAAAACGAGATCGGCTACCTGCCCCAACAGACTGGCGCACAAAAGGATTTCTCGGCCAGCGTGTGGGAGGTTGTCCAATCCGGCTGCATCAACCAGAACGGGTGTTCCCCTTTTTATTCTGCCCGCCAAAAACAGATGGCCCAGACCAATTTAGAACGGATGGCCCTGTGGGATCTGCGCCGCCGTTCCTATCAGGAACTATCCGGCGGCCAGCAGCAGCGGGTGTTGCTGGCACGCGCTTTGTGCGCCACCCGAAAGCTGTTGCTGTTGGATGAACCGGTAGCCGGACTGGATCCCATGGCCGCCCAGGAAATGTACCGGTTAATTCAGGCGTTGAACCGGGAGGGCACCACCGTTATCATGGTATCCCACGACATTCAAAGCGCCGTGCAGTACGCAAGCCACATTCTGCACCTGCACAACAAACCGCTTTTCTTTGGCAAAACCGCTGATTATCTCCAAAGCGACGTGGCGAAACGATTTTTGGGAGGTGGGCTTCATGCTTGATTTGATTGCACAGATGCTTTCCTATCCCTTTTTGATTCGTGCTTTGGTCGTTGGCGTACTGATATCGCTGTGTGCCTCCCTTTTGGGGGTCAGCTTGGTGCTCAAGCGTTATTCGATGATTGGTGACGGGTTGTCCCATGTGGGGTTTGGCGCGCTGGCCATTGCCACTGTGGCCAACGCTGCGCCGTTGGCCGTTGCGATCCCTGTGGTCGTTGCCGCCGCCTTTTTGCTGCTACGTCTTTCCGAAAACAGCAAAATCAAAGGGGACGCTGCCATCGCCTTGATTTCCACCGGTGCGTTGGCTGTCGGCGTAATGGCGATCTCCCTCTCCACCGGCATGAACGTAGATGTTTACAACTATATGTTTGGCAGCATTCTCGCCATGAAACAGGACGATGTGTTCCTCAGCGTGGCGCTAGCGGTAGTGGTGCTGGTATTGTATGTGGTATTCTACCACAAAATTTTTGCGATTACCTTTGATGAGAATTTTTCCCGGGCCACCGGCGTCAAAGCCGGCTGGTACAACATGCTCATTGCCCTGCTTACTGCGGTGACCATCGTCTTGGGCATGCGGCTGATGGGCGCCCTACTGATCTCCAGTTTGGTGATCTTTCCGGCGCTGACCAGCATGCGGATTTTTAAAAGCTTCCGATCGGTTGTTTTTTGCTCGGCCATTTTATCCGTCCTGTGCTTTTTGATTGGTATTTTCATTTCTTATGCATGGTCCACACCGGCAGGAGCCAGCGTTGTTTGCGTAAATATCGCTGCATTTTTCGCTTTTTGGATTCTTTCGTTCTTTTTAGCGCGGAAAAAAGTGTGAAAAGGCGCACGGAACTTTTTTAATTTTCAGTATCAAAAACAAAAGAGACGGGCGTTTTGTCAAACGCCGATAAGGAAGTAGTACCAACAAACTAACTTAACGGCTGACAAACAGGATTGCTATGAGGAACGGGCAAGAAGTCAACAGCTTCTTGCCCGTTCTTTTTGCCTCTATGCTTGTGTGAAAAAGGCAAATGTTACGCAATAGAACGCCGTTTTCGGGTGTGGGAGTATAAAACCCTTACCCACCTCATTTCCGCACCCGCAAAGCCGCATAAATACAGGCCTTTTTGGCCTCTAAATGCGTACATATACCCATGATATTTTGAGGGCGAAAGCATTTGTTGCTTTCGCCCTCTTGATTACCCGTAAGCAGGGACAGGCAGTATTGTCAACGACGGCGTTAGCCGTTCATTTTATCGTTGACAATGCTGAATGGCTCTGCTATCTCACTGACAAACTAGAATCTATAAATCAGCCTTCTATAGTACCATCATTATCATCTTCATCGGAATCAATTGTTTCTCCACAGTTAGTGCATTCCCACTCGTTATCCCAATACATAACACCACCGCAGTTCGGACAATTTTTAAAATATCTTTCGCCCGTATCATCTTCTAATTCACCAGAACAATGTGGACAACTACTATACTCTGATTCATCATAAACTTTATCACAAAAAGGGCACATTTGCACTTTCATTTACCTCCCTTCATATGTCAGCATTGGCAGCTATTTCTTTATGACTCGTGAGAACACCTTCCCTCCCTCGGAAACCAATTCTGTTGTGTGATTGGAAACAAAATCCATTACTTTATGCCAGTCCTTCTTGAAGATGAAAAACAGTTCTCCATTGATTTCTTTTGTCGGGCAAGTATATCGTCTACCGCCTGTTGTTATTTGTACCCACTTCAAAACCTTATTAATGCCAAGTACCAGCATGCTTGTTCTCCTTTGCACATAATAAAAATTATTACTTCTTTCGTAGAACATTTGAAACTGTGGCCTGTGAAATGTCCAACATTGCTGCAATCTGTTCCTGTTTTATTTTATTCTTGGCTAAATCTCGAATTACATCATTTCGTTGCACCACAGAAGTGATTTCTGGTAGCTTGAGCACTTGTTCCAATACCACGCCAGATGCTGTAACTTTTTTTATAAGTGTAGTTCCGTTTTCTAATACAGCCCGAGCAATTCGAGCGCCATTCTTCTTGTCCACCTTGAAAGCTAAAGACACAATATTCGCTGCTGTCTGCCCGAATTTTTGCAGGTCAGAGTTTTTAAAAACGGTCATTAAATTAGTTGACATTTCGTACCTCCTTAATTATCAATATAATATTAAATTGATAATTTGTCAACACAATTTTGCCCTGTTGCCACCGTAGTAGTGGTGAGAAAAATATTTCTAACTTTTTCGCCTCAAACTTTGGCAAAAACACAAGGTACGGTGTTGTAGATAGTAAGGGAAGAAATGATTTTTCTCAAATCTTTGGCAAAGCAGATGTTCAATCGTGGTAGAGAGAAAGAGAAAAATATTTCTCCAATATCCTCAAAAACTTTAGCATTTTTCATTTTGCGGTGGAGAGGGTATTGAAAGGGTTTGGGAATATTCCAACAAGCAAAATGCGGAGCATTTTACGGAAAGGGTACCCCTTTCCTATGCTTGCTACGATACTTCTCACCCTTACCAAACTACAAAGGACGGGAAAGGAATGGAACGGAATATGAAAGATAAGAACAGCGATTTATTACCAAAGCGGGGCAATCCTCTGAATGAAACGGTTACATACAAAATAGGCGGCACGCTCTATGAAGTGTCTACGGTTTGCGGCGGCTCTGAACTGCTCTATGACAAAATGGAACGGCTCATAAAATCGGAAACCGTCACATCGCCTACTGACAAGGAAAAGAAAGTCCGATATAATGATAGTAGCAACCTGTTTGTCGGGCGTTCATTACAGGAGGAATGAACACATGACAAATACAAATTATCCCGACAATATCACAGCGTTATACGCTCGTTTAAGCCAAGAGGACGCCCTTGACGGGGAGAGTAATTCCATAGCGAACCAAAAGAAAATCCTTTTGAAGTATGCAACAGACAACGGCTTTTCCAATCCCTTGTTTTTCATTGACGATGGTGTTTCTGGCGTAACTTTCGATAGGCCAGGTTGGAATGAAATGATAAGCCTTGCGGAAGTGGGAGAGGTCAAGACGGTCATCGTCAAGGATATGTCCCGTATGGGGCGTGATTATCTGAAAGTGGGCTATTACACCGAGAGTTTTTTTGCCGAGCGTGACATTCGGTATATCGCCATCAATGACGGTGTGGACAGCGACAAGGGTGACAATGACTTTACCCCGTTCCGCAATCTGTTCAATGACTTCTACGCGCGAGATACTTCAAAGAAAATCCGCGCCGTTATGAGGGCAAAGGGCAACGCCGGGGAACATCTTTGCAGCAATCCGCCTTATGGGTATATG
>JAQUYD010000038.1 GCA_028692035.1 Oscillospiraceae bacterium | reverse complement strand
CAGAGGGATATGCTGGAGCGCATCGGCATTGAGGCCACGAACAAATGGACGGAGACCTCGTCTGCCGTACATATCAACACGGTGTTTCCTGACTCCCCGGTAGCGGCGAGGTTCGCGAGGCTGCGGCACAGGAAGGTCGTCTATTACGGCCATTCCACGATGGAGGATTTCCGCAATTCCTTCAAGGGTTCCAATCTGTTTGCCCCACTGTTTAAGCGCTGGATTATCCACTGCTACGAGCTGGGCAACCTCGTGATTACGCCCACCCCTTATTCCAAGCGGGTGCTGGAGAGCTATGGAATCAAAAGGCCAATCTATGCGCTTTCCAACGGTGTAGATACCGACTTTTTTGCTCCCAGCCCGGAGCGCCGTACCGCTTTCCGAAACAAATACGGACTCGGTCCAGCAGAAAAAGCGGTCATTTCCGTGGGGCATTATATCGAGCGCAAGGGTCTGTTGGATTTTGTGGAGTTGGCCCGTGCCCTGCCGCAGGTGCGCTTCTTCTGGTTTGGGTATACCAATCTGAACCTTGTGCCGAAGCACATCCGCACCGCCATCCAAAATGCCCCAAAAAATCTCAGCTTTCCCGGCTATGTGGAACGGGAGGAGCTGCGGGACGCCTATTGCGGCTGCGACCTGTTTGCCTTCCTCTCCAACGAGGAAACCGAGGGCATCGTGGTGCTGGAGGCACTTGCCTGCGGCATTCCCGCTCTGGTGCGGGATATTCCGGTATATGACGGCTGGTTGACCGATGGGCAGAGCGTCTACAAGGCATGCTCTCTCGCCGGGTTTGTAGAGAAAACGGCTGGCATCCTGACAGGTACCTTGCCGGATCTCACCTCTTCAGGCCTGCGAGTTGCAAGGGAACGCAGTTTGGATGCCATTGGCGAAAAGCTTGCCCGAATCTATCAAAAGGAACACATTTTATCAGTAGTTTATCTTCAGGAAAACAGCAGTTTAGCAGCCGCTGATACAATGAACACATCAACCTGTAAGGAGGGATCAGCATGACTAAATTACAAACGAAAATTATGAGCATGGATTTCAAAAAGACTGCAAAACCCTTCATCCTGCTGTCACTTGTCACCGTCCTTTTGGGTGGTGTCCTGACCGGATTTATGTTTCGCACACAAATCAGTGAGGCCGTCACCTGGCATCAAACTTATGAAACTGGCCGGGACAGCGAAGATGTCCGTTATGATGGAGAGCATTATTACGGAGATCGTGAACGGGAGCATGAAGGACCCGATTTCTTCGAGTCCGGACAGTTTACACAGCCCACAGTGGTCGCCGTCGCTACCTTCATTACCTACGTGAGCCTCTGCGGATTGCTGGCGTTTGCCTACTGGCTGCTGATTGTGGCTTGGCTCTATCAGGCGGCATCGAAGGCAGACATGAATCGGACGCTTTGGAGCATCCTGGGGCTGTTCTTCAACCTTGCGGCCGTCATTGCGTTCCTGATTGCGCGCAGTCTGCAAACAGTCTGCCCAAGCTGTGGGGCCTACCAGAAATCCGGCACCTTCTGCCGCGCCTGCGGAGCATCCCTGCAATTGAAATGTGATGAATGCGGCACAGTGGTAGATGGAAAAGCTGCCTACTGCCCCCACTGCGGGAAGCAGCTTAAAGTCAAAACCAAATAAAATCACATTATTTGACCAAAAGCGGGGCTGCATCGGCTGAAACCATGAGGCCATGCAGCCCCCATATCATGAAGGAGGGAAACCCTATGATACAAACTGAACATCTTGAAAAAACCTACCGAAACGGCTTCCGGGCGGTCAAGGATTTGAGCCTGCATGTGGAAAAGGGCGATATTTTTGGCTTTCTTGGACCCAACGGAGCCGGAAAGACCACCACCATCCGCATGCTGGACGGGCTTTTGACCCCCACGCAGGGGAAAGTTTTGATTGGCGGCATGGGGGTGGCCGGCCACACCTCAGAAATCCGACGTATGATTGGCGTTGTGCCCGAATCCCACGGCTATTACTACTGGATGACGGCAAAGGAATACCTACAATATTTTTATGCACTATTCAATAACGGTGGCTCTGATGAAAGCTATGTGAGAGAACTCTTAGCCAAGGTGGGACTTTCCGACAAAGCAGAGGTGCCGGTGGGCCAGTTTTCCCGCGGGATGAAGCAGCGGCTGGGAATTGCCAAAGCTCTGGTTAACCGCCCGCAAATTATTTTCCTTGATGAACCGACGCTGGGGCTTGACCCGCGTGGGCAGAGAGAAATCCAGCAGCTTTTGTTTGACATCAATAAGAGCGACGGCATCACCATCTTTATCACCTCCCATATGCTCAAGGACATTGAGGTGCTCTGTAATAAGGTCTGCATCATCAAGGATGGTATACAGGTAGAACAGGGTACCATTCCCGAGCTGCAGGAAAAGTATCGGGACGGCTATTCCATGCTCCTGCAGACCAGCGACAATGACGTTGCGGAAGGTTTGATACGCAGAATCAACCGAGTCACCCGGACTTCCAGGGAAGAGGGACAACTTCTCATCGAGTGCGAGTCCAAGCTTTCCGATGATGAGATCCTGTCGGTCAAGCACGAGTTGGTAACGGAAATCCTTTCTGGTGGGCTGGATATCCGTGAAATGACACAAAAAACACTCAGCATGGAGGACATCTTCTTCAAGGTCACCGATGCTGACAAGGGGGTAATTGCATGAATCAGTCCATGGTAAAAAAGGAGCTGCGGGAAAGCCTTTACGAAAGCAAAGGACTTTGGATGATTGCAGCGGTTTCCGTGATTCTCACGGCGCTTTGCGTCCTCGCCACTACGATCCGTG
>JAQUYD010000027.1 GCA_028692035.1 Oscillospiraceae bacterium | reverse complement strand
GTTTTATGCCATCACGTTCTATAAGCTCTTCTGAAATTTTCTCAAAGCAAAATTTCTGTAATATTTTTTCGCTCGCCGCATTATCAACTACTACATCTGCAAACAACACGGGATTTATATATTTTTGCTTCATGTATTTAAGTATCCATTTTGCAGCAGCAGTAGCGTTCCCGTGTCCCCATGACGATTTACAAAACTGATAGAACAACCCAAATTGCAGTTTTTCTTTATCAACAGGCGGACACCCGATAATGCCGATAAGTTCTCCGTCTTGCATTACTGCAAAAACATCCATAGACCTAAAAATCACAATTCTTTTTCTAATATCTTCTAAAGTGCAAGGCAGCCTCATATTTGTGTATCTTATTACATCCGCATCTGCCCATATATTTAACAAACCGCTCTCGTGACAATCGTTAAGGGATTGGTAGTTCAATTCACTCATATAGTCCCTCCCACTAAATAAACACGGTCCGTGTCAAATTCCGATTAGTCTGTGAGTTCAGTATAGCATCTGAGCCATCACCCCGCAAGAAACAATAGCTATCGCCGCCACGCTGTGGTATGTTGTGTAGCTATAAAATCACAAAGGAGATGATTTCCCATGCGTGTAAACGCCTACGATGAAAGCTTCGAGTAGGGAGCTTTGCCGCCCGTAACGCTGCCTGAGACGTCGATTGCCGTGATGGGTTTGTCAACTTGAGATTCTGGAATGTCGTATGCCGTGTTATCGGTAAAGCCGAGGGGCGCGTACTGGGCGACGGCAGCCGTTGACTGGGTGCCCAAAGCCGAGTCAGTGTAGTTGCCGCTTGCGTCGGCAACCGTTTTGGCCTTGGTGGTATAGGCGGTTTCGGGTTCGATCACGCCGGTTTCAAGAGGAATGTTCGAAGCCGTGTTTTTGCTCAGTCCGGTCAGAGTCTTGACAAACGCGCCATCCCGGTAAACCTCCAGGGTGTAGGAGGCAACGCCGAGGGTATTCGCGGTGTCCGTAACGGAGGCCGAAAGCCCGCCGTTTGCACCGTCGGCAATCAGGCTGACGGTCGGCGCGGCAAGCCCTGCGGGTGCAATGTCGACCGTGACGCCAGTCGGCTGGCTCAGGGCGTAGTTGTCCGCCTTGCTGCCCAAAAGGGCAAAGCCGGTCACGGTCACCGTCTTCCCCTTGCCGGCGGCAGCCGTAGCGACCATGCCCATGACGCCGCTCTTATCCAGCGTTACAAGGGATTCGTCCGCCAAAATCACACCGGAAAGTGTGCTGGCGGTTGTATCCAGCGAAACTGCCGTATGATCCGGCACATAGTCGCGGCACACTGCTGCGGTACCTGTGACAGTAACCGATCTTTTTATAACACTGAAATTTATATCAGCACTGCTGCCGGAGTAATTTGCATTGTTCTCCAGCACCGAGATGACAAGCTTGTATGCCCCAGCTTGCGTCGGTGGGCTGGCGCTGCTGTAGCCGCCCCCATCGGTGCTGGTATAGGTATAGTCGAGGTCCTCCCCAGTCAGATCGGCCCCCACCACTGTGAGCGTTCCGCTGGGCGCGGCGGGCTCGCCGTCGTACTCCTTATCGGGAATGGTTACGCCGCTGATGATGACCGCCGTTTTGTTCGGCACCTGATATTCTGACAAATCACCACCGCCCGTAGGAACGCTGGCGATGAACAGGGATTTGTCTGTGTCATTTCCGGTGTATAAGATATACTGATTGCCGCCGGTTACCACCGTCGCCATTCGAGTATGGGTAGAAGAAAGAGCGGTTGATAGGGTTTTGGTTGTGGGGGCCGCATTTTGGAACAAAACAAGCGTGGAGGCGTTAATACCCGCCGCATACACATTGTCTCCCAAGGTTGTGATATCGCCGGTTGTAATACTTGTACCCGGACTTGAAAAAAACGTAGGTACCGCGGTGCCGTTCGCAATATGAAGCCCAGCCGGAATGCCGCCCGTTGTGGTACCGCTGACGTAGTAGAGGGTATACGAACCTGTTCCGTCAGCGGCCATTGCAAACTGCTTAAAGCCGCGTTCGCAGGCGGATGAAGAACCGTAATATAGGTCGAATGATGTGTTTGAGCCGGACGGCCGTGGGAAAATCGTGTAAGCGGCACCCCAGTCACTTGCTCCACCGTATCGGCCTTTGCTCGCACAGCCAATATATGCGGTATTTCCGATACAGGTTATGGCGGGAACAGATACAACATTGTTTTGATGATAGGTGGAACCTCCGGCATTTTCGCAGAAGCCGTGCACAATCGTTTCAGAAACGCTGATCGATCCGCCGTCGATTGTACGGTACATCAGGTCCGGATGACGGCTGTAAGAGCTGAGCTCATTGTTTCCCTGGCTGTCGATGTATGCAATATGCGCCGTTCCGGAAGAATCAACTGCAATTTGGGGGGACGACAGGGTTCCGTCTGTACGGTCTCCGTCATTATTTGAACTGAAACTCAAAGCTTCCGTCCAAGAACCCTCAGACAGGCAGGTATATCCAATATCGTCATATGTATCTTCTCCCGTAAACACATAACCCACATGGGGGGCTCCACTGCTGTCCAGTGCCATAGTCGCGTCCTTGGCGGCGATGGTGGAGCCACCGCCCGGCGTGACCGGCTGCTGAGTCCAGCTCTGCGTATCCGCATCGTATACACCGTAATACAGCGTGCCGCCGGTCACGATGCCGGAGTTGCTGGTCCCTCCGTAAATAAACAACACACCGATGGTTCTGTCGGGTAGGGCCTCGGCGTCATAGATATAGCGCTGGGTTACCCCTGCCGCGCGCACTATGGGCGCTGTTATGACAACAAACGATAAGAGCATTGCCATGGATAAAATCCACGAAACGATTTTTTTCATACAATACCTCCTCGATATTTTAGGTTTTTGCCGCTGCTTTTAGCGTTTGCAATTTTTCCTGTGAAAACCTAAGCCGAACGGATGAAGAAGGCATTTTACTCTTCTCCCTTATATTCGCAGGTGATTTTCACGTTTAAATTCTCATTTAAATAGCTTACCGCCTCGCCAAAGGAGCATCCGCCCTCAATAATACCGACATATACCGAACCGCGCGTCTGAATCTCCAGCTCCGGATGCTTCCGTTCGGTCATGGTGACAGAGCGGATATCTTTTCGGTCGATGACGATGCGCTCCGCGCTCTCCCCCTTGTCTGGAATCAAGATCAGTCCGTTCGCCCCCAGCCTTAGTCGATATGCCGTTTTTTCAAAAAAACCGGTTTTCAGTCGCACGATTATGTCCATAAATATCACCCCGTTCTCAGCTTAATATAAGCATATCGAAAACAAGGCGGTCGGGCAACGGATGGGCATGATTTGGCAATGACAAAAGCGGCATGAATCATGCCACTTTTCTTGCAAAGATGAGGAAGTTCTGCTACTCTAAAGTAAAGGAGGAGTTGCCATGATCTTTGCCGACAAACTGAATTTTCTTATGACGATCACCAAAACCTCCAACAGCGCCCTTGCTGGACGCGTGTCGATGGATGCTTCTTACATCAGCCGTCTGCGGCGAGGAAAGCGGCTTATGCCGAAGGACGCGGACGTCATATGGAGTATGGCGGCAAGCCTTGCACGGCGTTGTTCCGAAGACTATCAGAAAAAGGCGCTGTCCGATGCGCTTGGCCTGGAAAGCCTGCCGACTGACAGCGCGGCGTTTGCCGGTAAAGTTGCGGATTGGCTGCTTCGTGATAATGCGGGCAGTGTGGAGCAGGTGGGGCAGTTTTTGAGCGGCTTTTCGGATCTGAGCAGCTGTCCCGCGTCGGTGCGCCCGCAAATGGACGACCAGCCACCTTCTCTGTACGATGCCGTTTCCATCTATTACGGCGTCGAAGGCAAGCGTCTGGCGTCTAAATATTTTCTTTCTGAGGTTGCCGCGTGCGAAAAGCCCCAGACACTCCTGCTGTTTAGTGGAGAAGAAACCTCCTGGATGACAGCCGACCCGGAATTTGCTCGAAAATGGGTAGAGCTTATGGTGCGTGTACTTTCCAAAGGGAATAAAATTAAAATTATCCACACCATCAGCCGGGATCTGGACGAAATGTTGAATGCCATCAGCCAGTGGATGCCGCTGTATTATGAGTGGAAACATTGAGCCGTACTTTTATCCAAAGAAGCGGGACGGCGTTTTCAAGCGGACGCTGTTCATCGCGCCGGAGACGGCAGCGGTCGTTTCAAATTCCATCGGCGACCAGATTTCGGTTGCCGCTAATGTCTTGTACCGCGACCACGAGGCCGTGATGTCCTTCGCGGAGGAATTCAGACAGTACCTGCGACTGTGCCGTCCGCTGATGCGGATTTTTACCGTTAGGGACCGCGATGTCTGCTACAACACTCTAGCGGAATTCGAGCGAGAGCGGGCTGACACGCTGATTAAGACGGAATCGCTCTCCGTGCTGACCATGCCCGAGACGCTGCTGACATCAATTGCAGGACGTTCCGGCAACAGCGCGTCCAATCACCTTTCCCTCCATGCGGCGCGGCGCGGGCGTTTTTTGGAAAACCTTAGGTCCAATCATTTTACTGAATTCATCCATCTACCCGACATAAATATGGTTAAAAACGGTGGCGTTAAGGTGTCCATGTCAGACATGCTGGGCGGCGGGGCCATGCATTACGAGCCAAAGGAATTCGTTGCCCATCTAGAGCACATTGTCGATCTTTTAGGTTCCTGTGAAAACTATCATGTTCATTTGATAGACAAACTGGGGGAAGACCGATATATGGTTTACGCTCGTGAGGAGTTAGGTGTTATTGTGGCGAAGACCTCCCAACCACCGGTTGTCTTGGCTATAAATGAGGGGAACATGACCGCCGCCTTCTGGGATTTTTTAAAAAGTATAGTGAGTGAAAAGGCGTACGAGAATCCCGACAACAAAGCTGCAATCACTTCTCTGCGCATATATTTGAAAAATTTAGCGTTGAAAGCTGAACTTGTTGAAGCATAATAGAACTTTCTTCTACCCACATGACCGCCAGTAGAGTGCGGAAGCGCATCAGCCAACAGAATTTGTCCTTCTCATTTCACTACTTTCTAAAAAATATTGACTATTTCAAAAAAACAATTATAATAAATGATACTGTAAATGAAGCAGCTAATAACAGTAATAAGGATAAGCTGCTTGATCTTTTCAGGAGAAGTTGTATTACATTAAAATAAGAATTAGGTTTTACATATGCTTTTTTTGGTATTCTTCTTTGGCCTGCTGGTTGGGTCCTTTCTCAATGTCTGCATCTACCGTATCCCGAGAAACGAATCCATCGTATTCCCCGGTTCGCATTGCACCGTCTGCGGGGCCCCTCTCCGCTTCTTTGATTTGATCCCAGTGGTGAGCTACCTCTTGTTGGGCGGCAGGTGCCGGTATTGCAGGTGTACTATTTCCCCCCGTTATCCTTTGGTGGAACTAACGACGGCGATGCTTATTACCCTTCAAGGCTGGCGACGGGGAATCACCGCTTCGTTTTTTCTATACGCTGCTCTGACGGCGGTACTTGTTGCGGTGGCCATAATCGATTTTGACCACCAGATCATCCCAGATGGTTTGGTGCTGGCAATCGCCATGCTTGGCCTGGCCCAGTTGATCGTTGTGCTCTTGCCCCAGCTTGGGCCTGCGGTCCTGCTGGAACGCACCGCTGGATTTCTTCTGGGGGGCGGCCTGTTCTTTCTGATCTCGGTCATCAGCCGTGGTGGCATGGGGGGCGGGGATGTTAAGCTGGCGGCGGTTCTGGGGCTGTGGTTTGGGTGGAAGCAGTTGCTGCTGCTGATGTTTCTGGCTTTCGTCTCGGGTGCGTTCGTTTCGGTCGTGTTGCTTCTTGCGCATATCAAGGACAGAAAAGAAGGGGTTCCATTTGGCCCTTTTCTTGCTGCTGCTGCTTATCTTGTTTCTCTGTTTGGCAGCGAACTGGTCCATTGGTACCTTCAGACGTTTTTTATCGGCTGAGCAATCCTAAATTGATTCCGGCGGGGTCAAACCGAAAGGAGCCTGACAGATGAAACATATAAATAGTGCCGTGCCCAAACGGTACGGGCAAAAAAACGTTTCAGGCCAAACTATCCGCAAAAATAATACCAAAAAATATTTGGGGAAGCCCCTGCTGTCCATAGACATTGGGCAGCACGCCGCCAAAATAGTGATGGGACGGGTGGTCAAACCGACTCTGATTGAGGTGCGCCGTGCAATTTCCTTTCCGACACCCCGCGGCAGCATGGAAAAAGGAAGAATTTTGGACTTAAGCGAGCTTTCTCAGCAGATCAGGAATTTCGTTGGGAGCGAAAAACCTTCTTATGTGCTGTGTACCATGGAAAACTCCGAGATCATCACCCGAGAAATCATTATTCCTACGGCCAGCGAGACCGAAATGGAAAACATGCTGCAGTTTGAGGTGCAGCAGTATATGCCGGTGGATCTGGAGAATTATATTATCCAGTCCAAGCTCCTCGACTCCTTTCAGGATGGCGGTGCAAATAAGACGCGCTTTCTGTCCACCGCAGTTCCCAAAGACCTAGTTCAAAGTTATTATGACCTGATGCTCAGGGCCAATTTAAAGCCTGACGTATTGGATATCCAATCCAATTCCATCGATAAACTTATTTCGGCAGAAATTGCGGCGTCGCCTAATTCTGCAATCCCTGCCGATGCGGCGGTGGCCATCTTGGATTTTGGCTACAACCATATCAATGTTGTGCTCATTGAAAACGGGCGGTATCAGTTCAACCGCTACATCGACCAGGGTTCAGAGAGCATCAACCGCGGGCTGATGAGCGTGTTTGATTACACAGCGGAGGAAAGTGAGCAGAGAAAACGGGACGTGATCGACCTGAGCACTTCCCTTTCGGTCACATCCGAACCTTCCCAGGATTCTGAACGTATCACCCTGCGCGAGGTTAACATTGTGAAGAACATCATTGACAACTGGGCCGATGAGTTTGAGCGTGTGTTCAAGTATTACACGAGCCGAAATACGGAGAAAGACGTGAAAAAGATTCTGATCCACGGAGGCGTGACCCAGATTAAGGGGTTTGGCGCCTACCTATCCAAGATAATGGGTATTCCGGTGGAACAGATCCAGAAACTAAACTGCGTAAAAGTCCAAGACAGTTCCGTATCAAGCATTACGTCCTATTTGAATACCATTGGAGCATTTATCAGACGGTAGGGGATTAAACATGCAGGATTTTAACTTTTTTGAACCATACCTAAATAAAGGAAAACAGCGTAGCGCCGTAGTCGTCCGTTCCGGTCTGCTTGTCATTGCTTTTGTGGCCCTTCTCGCTGCATGGCCACTTTTCAACGTGGGCTATGGTCTGTGGCTGCAGAGGCAGACGGCAGAGTTGGAGGCCGAGGTGACCGGCAGCGAAAAGTACCCGCTGCTAGCTCAGGCTGAGCAGGAGGAGGCTACTGTTGCCCACCTGCAGGTCCAGGTAAATAGCGTGGATAAAGCGGATCAGGCGTTGAAGGCCGGGGAATGGCTCACCGAGCCTTTCCTATATAGCATCGTGAGCGCCGTGCCGAAAGACGTAAAAATCGATAGCCTTTCGGTGCAGGCGGAAAAGAAAGTGACCGTTGCCGGTACCGCGTCCAGCAAGCCGGCCATTGCCGAACTCTCATGCAATCTTCGTTCTACCGATCGGTTTGAGGATGTGTTCATCTCATCCATCTCCGACAAGGACGGCTCCTATTCCTTTGATATGAGCTTCAGTGTGAAGGACGGTGAAGCCTAATGAAGCTGACTAGGCGTGAGAAGCTTTTGGTAACCATTTTACTGTTCTGCCTCGCATCCTATTTGCTGTTTCGCTATGTTGTCACGCCTCAGCATGCCCAGCTGGAGGTTTTGCGGGCGGATCTGGCTGCGTGGGAAGAGAAAAAGCAGGCCCTGGACATAATTGACCAGACCGTGGCGCGCTACGGCCAGCAGCAGGAGGATCTAACCAATCAGATCCAGACCATCGGCAACAATTATTTTTCTTCCCTGAGTCAGGAGGAAGAATCGGTCATCGTTATGAATGACCTGCTTCAGGACGCAGAGCTGAAAGATATTTCTCTCTCCTTTGGCCCGTTGGAGACGGGCTTGCCCGACGGCGCGGCAAGTGCGGCAGTGGCAAGTGCGGCAGCGGCAAGTACGCCGACTGATTCATCCGGCCCGTTGGTGCAGAAGGTGCAGCTCACCTACAGCGGGTCTTATGACTCGCTTTGGAAGGCATTGGGCAACTTCTGGAACTTTCAGAAATGCATTCAGGTGGACAGCATCACCATCGGTCCCGATGCCGACGGCTCCGGACTGGTCACGGGGGAGATTGATCTGAGCCTGTACGACCTGTCCCAGATCACCCAGCTTGGCAAAAACATGGTGATATGGTCGGATAATGGTCAGTTCCGCAGATCCAACCCCTTCCAGAATGTCACGGGTGAGACGTTCCAGGGAACACGCTACGTTCTGGATTTGAGTGACAGTATGACCCGGATCTACACAAAATTTACCGACATATCCGGAAACTGGGCCGAGACTGCCATCGACGATTTCGGTCGGCAGTACCTTGTAGAGGGCGACGCCGAAAACAAGTTTCACCCAGACGATCCTATCACCCGGGGCGAACTTGTGGTACTGCTGGACAATTACTACCACTGGGAGGCCCCGGCTGATGCGGTGGATTTAACTAAGTTTTCCGACTATGCCGAGTTGGGGTCTTCGCTGAGTGCTATGGAAAAAGCTTTTTACAAAGGGTACATGATGGGCTATTTTGTCGGATTTGATGATGGGACGCTCCGCCCGAACGCGCCCACTAGCTATAAGGAATTCAGTCTGGTGATGGGCAAGGTCATGAATCAGCCTGAATTCAACTGGAGGGACGCAGCTCTCGTCATCCAGCAACAGACAGGGTACACATCTCCCGGTCTGACCGATGAGATCGCTCCCATGACCCGTGCGGAAGCAGTCTACTTCCTCCATTCACTGCCGCAACAATGATTTGGGAAAGGGGGACATCAGATGGAATTGACAACCAACATGCGGCTGGGAGAAATCCTGATTGGCCGGAAATACATCACCAAGCCTGAACTGGATCTTGCGCTGGCGCAGCAGGAAAAGACCAACCGGAAGCTGGGCGCGGTCCTTCTGGACCTCGGCTTTGTTACCGCCGAGCAGCTGATCAACGCGCTGGATGAGCAGTACCATAACTACGTCGTCAATCTGGAGCAAATCTACATCCCGCCTGAGGTCCCACTGCTCATCCCAGAAAAGCTGGCGCGCCGCCACAGCATTATCCCCATTAAGCTGGAAGGCGACACCATGACCTTGGCTATGGAAAACCCCGCGAATATTTTCGCTGTGGACGATGTCAAGCTTGCCACCGGTCTTCAGGTTAAAACGGTGGGTGCGGCGTCCGATCAGATCCAACGAGCCATCAACATCTTTTATGAGAAAAACAGCGCCGAAAAAGCGGTGGAGGAGTTCAACAAGGACTATCAGGAGGATGTAATCGCTGACCTGGATGAGACCCTCAGGGCCAATGTGGACTCGGCCCCTGTGGTAAAGCTGCTTAACTCCCTCATCCGGCAGGCAGTACAGCTGGGCGCCAGCGATATCCATATCGAACCATTGGAGAAAAATCTGCGCATTCGCTTCCGCGTGGACGGTGAACTGCGCGAGATGATGCAGATCGACAACAACGGTCACTCGGCTATTGTGACCCGCATCAAAATCATCGGGAACATGGACATCGCCGAAAAGCGTGTGCCGCAGGATGGCCGCGTGGAAATGACGGTGGACGGCCGGGTGATCGATATGCGTCTTTCGGTGATGCCCACGGTCTACGGGGAAAAGATTGTAATCCGTCTGTTGGACCGCAATGCCACCGTTATCAGCAAGCATGACCTGGGGTTTTCCGTGGATAACATGGCATTGCTTGAACAGATCATTCAGAATCCCCATGGCATTATTTTGGTGACCGGTCCCACTGGCTCGGGCAAAACCACCACCCTGTATACCATTTTGAGAGAACTCAATACCATCGGCCGCAACATAATTACCATTGAGGATCCGGTGGAATACCGTCTGAACGGCGTCAACCAGTCCCAGGTTAACGTCAAGGCGGGCTACACCTTCGCCAGCGGTCTGCGTTCCATTCTGCGGCAGGATCCGGATATCATTATGATCGGAGAGATCCGCGATGCCGAGACCGCTGAGATTGCCGTCCGCGCCGCCATTACCGGCCACCTGGTTCTGAGTACCATCCACACCAACGACGCGGTGTCCACCATATCCCGCCTCATGGACATGGGCATTGAGCCGTACATGGTCTCCAGCTCTATGGTGGGCGTGATCGCTCAACGCTTGGTGCGCAGAATCTGCTCGAACTGCCGGGAATCCTATCATCCCAGCAGCGGCGAAAAACAGACCCTGGGTATCAAGGATGAAGAAACGTTGCTTTACCGGGGCAGAGGCTGCGCCGCCTGCGGCAACTCCGGTTATAAGGGGCGCACCGCCATCCATGAGATCCTGCCTATGCGGGAGGAAATTAAGGAGGCAATCGACACCGGTGTGCCCATGGTGGACATCAAGAAGCTCGCGCAGACGCTGGGCATGATCACCCTGCGCGAAAGCTGCCGGGAGTTGGTGCTCAGTGGGGTAACCACTATGGACGAACTGTTGCGCATGACCTTCTCCATCGATTGAGGGGGCTGTTAATATGGACATTCAGTATTATCTGACGCAGGCGGTGCAAGAAAATGCCTCTGACCTGCACATCACAGTCGGCGAGCCGCCTATTCTGCGCATCGACGGGGAGTTGATGCCCGTGGGCGAGGTCCGTCTTTCCCCCGCCGACACCCTGGAGCTTACAAAGCAAGCGACGGCAGACCGTTTTGCCGAACTGGAGCGTGCGGGCGAACTGGACTTTTCCATGGGTATAAAAGGCCTGGGCCGTTTCCGCGTCAATGCTTATCGGCAGCGGGGCAGCTATGGGATGGCCCTGCGCGTCGTGCATAACAAAATCCCCGCCATGGAGGAACTGGGACTGCCCCCCGTGGTCAGCGATCTTGCACGGAAACAGCGCGGCCTTATCCTGGTGACCGGTCCCACCGGCTCAGGCAAGTCCACTACCCTGGCCTCCATGATCGACATGATCAACGTGGAGCGCAGCTGCCACATTATCACCCTGGAGGACCCCATTGAGTATCTGCACCAGCACAAGAAAAGCATGGTCAACCAGCGCGAGGTGGGCAGCGACACCATGAGCTTTGCCAACGGCCTGCGCGCCGCCCTGCGTGAAGATCCCGACGTGATTCTGGTGGGCGAGATGCGCGACCTGGACACCATTGCCATTGCGATCACCGCTGCCGAGACGGGACACCTGGTACTTTCCACGGTGCACACCATGGGTGCCGCCAGCACCATCGACCGCATCATTGACATCTTTCCCCCATACCAGCAGCCTCAGGTGCGGGTTCAGTTGGCTGCGGTGCTTGATGGTATTATCTCCCAGCAACTCATCCAAAAACGGGATAAGAAGGGCCGCGTGGGCGCTTTCGAGGTTATGATCGCCACTACTGCCATCTGCAACCTGATCCGCGAGGGCAAGACCCACCAGATCCAGTCTAACCTGCAGACCGGCGCCAAGTTCGGCATGCAGACCATGGACAACGCCCTGTTGGAGCTATACCGCAAGAATCTGATTTCCAGAGAGTCTACACTGACCTACAGCTACGACTACAACTACGTCAAAACCCAGATTTAGTGGGCTATTTGGTCAAAGACGTTGCGTACCGCCTGTTTGGCGGACATTCTGCGAGGCGATTCACGCCTCTCCTGATTCAGTGAGGTGAGACCCGGATATGCCAATGTTCCATTTTAAAGCCATGACGGCGCAGGGTGTCGTAAAGGAGGGCAGCGAGTCGGCCGCCTCCTATGCCGAGCTGCTGTCCCGACTCCGCCAGCGTCATTATTTTCCGCTGGATGTCAACGAGGTCGTCACCGGAAAAGAGCTGAATGCCCTGCCCTTCTTCGGCCGGGTGGGGGTGAAGCAGCTGGCAGTGTTCTGCCGCCAGTTCGCTGTGATGCTAGGCGCCGGCGTTACCATCGTGGGGTGTCTCGACATCCTGCGGCAGCAGACCCAGAACCGGAAGCTGCGCGACGCCTGCGCCGAGCTGTATGAGGATGTGCAGAAGGGGCTTATGCTCTCCGAGTCGCTGAAAAAGCGAAGCGATATCTTTCCCGATCTGATGATCCAGATGGTGCAGGCGGGCGAAACCAGCGGCAGCCTGGATCTGGTCATGTCCCGGGTCGCGGTGCACTACGAAAAGGAGAACAAGATCAACGCCCGGGTGAAAAGCGCCATGGTCTATCCCGCCGTACTGGCCATTGTCTGCGTGTGCGTGGTCATTTTCCTGCTCACCAAAGTCATGCCCACTTTTATCGGCATGTTTCAGGGCAGTAACGTCCCCCTGCCCGGCCCCACCAAGGTGCTGCTGGCCATCAGCGACGTGCTGCGTACCCGTTGGTATGTGTTTTTGCTGCTGGTCTTTCTGGCAGGCTACATGTTCCGGCGCTACGCCGGCACCGGCGGCGGCCGGATGGCGCTGGACCGGTTGAAGCTGCGCATCCCCGTGGTTAAGGGACTGGTCCAAAAGACGGCCAGCGCCCGGTTTGCCCGGACCATGTCCACGATGCTGGCCAGCGGAATCCCATTGCTCCAGGCCATGGAGGACACCGCCGGCGCGGTGGGCAACGCCGCCGTGGCCGAGGGCATCCTGAACGCCCGTGAGAGCGTGCGTAAGGGCGCACCCCTGTCGGCGCCCATCCGCAAGCTGGGTCTGTTCCCGCCCATGGTGCCCAGCATGATCGAGATTGGAGAGGAATCCGGTACCCTGGACGAGGTGCTGGACAAAACGGCGGGCATCTATGACGAGGAAGTGGATATCGAGGTCCAGCGGATGCTCTCCCTCATGGAACCCCTGATGATCGTCGTCATGGCTCTCCTTGTGGGGTTCATCGTGATTGCCATGATGCTGCCCATGTTCGGCATGCTCCAGACGGTATAGCGTGGAAGCGGAACAGCAGATCCCCTCCCTGGAGGAAGCAGCCGGACGCTATTTCCGGGACGGGAGCGAGCGGGCTCGCGGCGAGGCGGTCACGGCGGCCTTTGGTCTGATCCGCTACTATGCCAAGCTCTACGGCGGGTCCTGTGACCGGGAGGATCTGTTTCAGACGGGCTGCTTGGCGGTGCTGAAGGCACTGGACGGCTACGACCCGAACCGCTCCGTCCGCTTCACCACCTACGCCTCCCACTGCATTATGGGGGAGATCC
>JAQUYD010000037.1 GCA_028692035.1 Oscillospiraceae bacterium | reverse complement strand
GCATATCATGTGCTTGATATGAAACCTGTTTTATATTGGCAACGCATTTTTTCCCATCAAAAAAGCATACGCAAAACACAAGGCTGTTTTGAGAGTTCATTGAGGAGATCTATTCATGGAATATGATACATTAAAACAGCCTGACCGGATTACCCATGAATACAACATGCTGATGAGTTCCATGCACGTCAGCGTGGGGAAACATTTGCTTGATCCCTATTTTACAGTGATCTGGGCCAACGATTTTTTTTATGAAAAAACGGGGTATGGCCGCGAAGAGTATGAAGCAACCTTCCATAACCATGTCAGCGAGTATTATTCAGCCTTTCCCGACGTCTATGAAACCATGGGGAAATTCATCAAAACGGCTCTGAAACGCTCATTGTCAAGGAAGATGTCAGTAAAACGTAAGCCAAATTGAGGCGGACTCACCGGTCGCGCCCTCCGACGAGCTCTGGTTCGGCCCATTCTCGGGCGCTCCCTCAAGCCGCCTTTTTCTCGTCGATTTTTGCAGATACTTTTACAGGATTGAGAAATACGGCTGCAGGCAGTGTCCAGTCTCGAGTAGCGCGAGTATGCCAGCGTTCTGGATGTCTGGCCTTCGCGGCTTCGTAAACTGTCTTTCTTTTTTCTGCGACACTGCGCCATGCGCCGGTATGACGGTGTTCTGGCGTGAGAAATTTTAAGGCGCTATGGTGATGCTCCGTATTGTACCACCGGACAAAACGGTTACACCAAAGCCGTGCGTCCATCAGTGAAGCGAAACCTGAAGGCTGATAATTCGGATTGTATTTCAACGTCTTGAACAGGCTTTCAGAGTATGCATTGTCATTGCTGACGCGCGGTCTGCTACGTGATGGCGTTATGCCAAGCTTATACAGTGTTTCCAGCATGGTAGCACCTTTCATGGGAGAGCCGTTGTCGGAATGGAGTACCAGTGGGGAATGACTTGATACTTTTTCTGCAATTACCGCACGCCGGATCAGTTCGCTGGCATGTTCTGCCGATTCTTTTTCCCAGACTTCCCAGCCGACGATTTTCCTGCTGAAAATATCAACAATCATGTACAGATAATAAAACATACCTTTGACAGGACCGTTCAGGTATGTGATATCCCAGCTCCACAGCTGGCACGGAGCCGTGGCTGCATGCGTTTCCGGAATCCGGTGCGTCGGCCTGGCAGCGCGTCCACGGTTAAGCTTGGCGTGTTGCTCATGGAGAATGCGATAAAATGTGGATTCCGATGCCAGATATACACCGCTGTCAGCCAGGGCGGGCACAATTTCACTCGGCGGCAGACTGGAGTATTCAGGCCGGCTCATCACTTCCAGTACCGCCCGCCGCTCCCCCTCGCCGAGCTTGTTCCGTGGAATGGCGCGGATTGCCGTCTTTCGCTGATCCTCATACGAGCCTTTCTCGCGGCCTAGCCGCACCCAGCGGAAGTAGGTCCTTCCAGTGATGCCACATTCCGCGCAGGCTTTGCTGAGACCTGCTCCTGACTGCACTCCGTGTGCGATCAGCTCGATAAGTCTTCCGCGATCTGGGGCGCTGATCATTCGCCCTCTTGCTCCCCCCAAATCGCGTCCAATTTTTTTCGCAATATCATCAGGGCAGCAGCTTCCGCCAAGGCCTTCTCCTTACGGATGAGTTCGCGTTCCAGCTGGCGGTTCTTTTTTTCCACGCCCTTTAATTCACGGTTTAACCGCGCGGCTTCTTTAGCCGTACCGCCGTTGGCGTTGATACAGGCATCCCGCCATTGATGTATCTGCTCGACGTAAAGCCCCTTGACTCGGGCGTATTCCCCAAGCTCCGCTTCGTTCATTCCTGCCGTCTCAAGAACGATGTGAAATTTGTCCTGCGTTGTCCACCTGTCCGGGAGGCTGGCATCCTCCTCGGCTGGCCTGTACCCCGTGTCCAGCGCTTTGGCTTTCCAGTTGCGGACGGTTTGCTCTGAAATCCCTTCCTCCCTCGCCACCCGCTCGACGGGATCATTCTGGGGCGGCAAGACTCTCCGTAAAACGGCATCTCGTAGTTCAGCACTATATCGCATACGTCAGCTCCTCTCTGCTTGCCCCATCCAAACATGATTTGAAAGGACTGACAACTTTCCTGACATAGGGGGGTAGCCTCGGGGAGTTTTTTATTGGGTTCATGAGTTGCGATTACCCTTTGAGCGCAAGCGAAATCCGCTAGGCCCTCATAACAGGGAATTCAAGGACAATGGATGTCCCGCCCCCCTGTGCCGCTACAGCCCGGATGGTGCCACGGTGATCGGCGATGATGGATTTGACAATGGCTAACCCCAGTCCCGTGCCCCCTTTCTTGTGGGAAAAGTAGGGCTCAAACATACGTTCCCGTTCTTCCGGCTGCAATCCCGGGCCATTATCGGAAATGATGAGCCTGAGGCTGCCACGTCCCCGGTCGTGGACAGCCGTAATGCGCACCCGCTTGGTGGCTTCGGGCGGCAGGGTATCCAGCGCTTCCGCAGCATTGGTAAAGATATTCAGCAAGGCACGGTGCAATGCCGCGGGATCCAAAGCTATCTTGGGCAGGCGTTCGGGTAGGTGCAAATCCCACATGACGCTGCTGTGGCTTGTACGGAAGAGCGTTGTGAGTTCGTCCAACAGGGGGGCGACATCGTCTGGTGAAAGCTGCACTTCCGGAAGCTTAGCAAAAGAGGAAAACTCCTGCACCATTTCCTGCAGCCGCTCGACTTGTTTGACGATAAGATCGGTACATTGACCAAATGCCGGATCTTCTATCTGTTTGCCGAATTTTCTATCCAAACGCTGCGCCGATAGCTTGATTGGAGTAAGCGGGTTCTTGATCTCATGGGCGATGCGCTTGGCGACTTCGCGCCATGCGGCCATCCGCTGCATTTTCTCGAGTTCCGTAATATCTTCAACAACAATGACATATGCCCGGATGCCGCCAGGCCCGGAGAGCGCAACCGCGTGCAATATGAGCTTCCAGCTCCGATCCCCAAGCAGAAAATCTTCCTGGCGCTTCCAATTTTGCTCGGGGTGTTCGCGTAGCGTTTCAAGCATGG
>JAQUYD010000036.1 GCA_028692035.1 Oscillospiraceae bacterium | reverse complement strand
GAAAGACATCTGCTCTGCCTGTTGTTCCGCATAAGTGGGCGGCAAGAACGGTTGCGGATATTCTTGAAAGACAGGAATATATCGGCGATACGGTAAACTTTCGCTCTACTACACGCTCATTCAAGGATAAGACCAAAATTGAGCGACCACGGGAAGAATGGAAAGTTTTTGAAAATACCCACGAAGCCATTATTGACAGGGAAACTTGGGGGCTTGTGCAGACGCTTCGGGCCAATAAACGCAGACCGAACCGCACAGGCGAGGTCAGTATGTTTTCGGGATTGCTTTACTGCGGGGATTGTGGAGAGAAGTTGTATTACAGCGTAACGAATAATTACAGCCGAGAGCTGGCATATTTCTTCTGCTCCAACTACCGCAAGAATACGGTAAATTGCACCGCCCATTATATCCGAGAGAAAGTAGTCTATGCCTTAGTGCTTGAAAGTCTGCGGCGTGTTCTGTTCCATGTACAAGCATTTGAAAAACAGTTTGTACAGGAACAGCTTGAGAAATCAAGTGAAGAGCAGAAAAAAGAGCTTGCCAAGAAACGCCGAGAGCTTACAAAATCCAAAAAGCGTATTGCAGAATTAGATGTTTTATTTCAGCGGATTTATGAGGACAATGTGTCGGGTAAGTTGACTGACGAGCGTTTTGCTACAATGTCGTCAAACTATGAAGCAGAGCAGAAATCCCTCAAAGAAGCGGTTGCTATGCTGTGGAATGAAATCGAAGTACAGGACGATAAAACTGCAAATGTGCTTGCGTTTTTGGAAAAGGTTAAGCGATATACAGAAATCAAGGAGCTTACTCCTGCCATTGTCAATGAGTTTATCGACCACATTATCGTTTCAAAAAAGCAGGTCATAGACGGCAAAACCGTATATCCGATTGACATTTACTACAACGGCGTTGGTATCATAACAGCCCCATCTGCTGAAGAATATGAGGAAATGTTTCAAGAACGCTTAAAACAGAAGCGTGCAAAGGAACAAAAAATGGCATAGCCACGAATGACTATACCGTAATTTGTCAGAGCCGCCCTCGTCCCCTCACTTCCTTATGTGAAGGGGACGAAATGCAGTCCCTTTTCAATCAGATGTCATTAGATCGCGCGGGTCACTTTATTAGAACGCAAACAACGGGTGCAGGCATAAATGTGGCGAGGAGATCCGTCAACGATTGCCTTTACACGCTTTACATTTGGTTTCCAAGCTCTGTTGGAACGCTTGTGAGAATGGGAAACCTTAATTCCGAAAGTGACACCTTTTCCGCAGATGTCGCATTTTGCCATAGGTCTGCACCTCCTTTAATGCCCATAAAAAGTCAACATTGATATACTATCAGATTTTGAAAGTGAAATCAAGCTTTTTTTTCAATAAATTCGGGTGATCCCCGAAAAGGAACGATTTATTTTTAGAAAAACGGTGAAACCTTGTGTTGGCGGATAGTTTTTAGTATAATAAGACAGAAAAGAGCGGAAAGAAATGGAGCGGATAGATTGAACACGGAAACGGTGATCCGATATTTGACGCTGGCTGTCGTCGTTGTAACGGCGCTGCCGATCCACGAGCTGGCCCATGGGCTGGTAGCGGACAGGCTGGGCGACCATACGGCCAGGGAACAGGGGCGGCTGACGATGAACCCTCTGGTTCATTTGGATCTGTTCGGGACCCTGGCGCTGATGCTGTTCGGATTTGGCTGGGCGAAGCCGGTGCCGGTAAACCCAAGCCACTTTAAAAAACCAAGGCGGGACATGGCCCTAACCGCGCTGGCCGGTCCGTTGTCTAATATCCTGCTGGCGCTGGTGGTAACGGTGATCTTCAAGATCTATATGTTTTACGGAGACATCAATCAAACGGCGGGCTTGATGTTTGGACAGGTCATTTATACGATTCTATGGACCAATCTGACTTTGGCGGTGTTCAACCTTTTGCCGGTGCCTCCGCTGGACGGCGCAAAGATTTTAGACGCGGTACTGCCCCTTTCCCTTCAAATGAAAATGCGCAAATACGAACGGTTTTTCTATGTGGCACTGATTCTTCTTTTGTATCTTGGATTTTTGCAGGTCCCTTTGAATTTTGTGGGCAATCTTTTGTTCAGCGGGCTCAATTGGATCACAGCCCCGGTGGATCTGCTGCTGCGGATGATCGGATAGGGGGCGGGGAATGGAAACGCTGACGTTTAAACTCGAACAGTTTGAAGGACCTCTGGACCTGCTGTTGCACCTGATTACAAAACATAAATTGAATTTATATGATATCCAGATCGATCTTTTGCTGGAGCAGTATTTGGCCCAAATGGAGCGCATCCCTTTTGCGGATCTGGAAGCGGCCAGCGATTTTTTAGAAATGGCTTCGCGGCTGGTATATATGAAATCCGCCATGCTGCTGCCCCGGTATGAAGATGAAGGGGATGCGCTCAAACGGGAACTAACCGGCCAGCTACTGGAGTACCAGGCGTGTAAAGAAGCGGCGGAAATGCTAGCAGCCCGCTGGCAGGGGGATAAGCTGTTCTGCCGTCCGGTTACCCTTTTGGAGCCGGATATGCTTTACCGCCATCTTCACGAGCCGAGGGAAATTTTGGACGCTTATTTGATGGTGCTGGGAAAGGTCAAGCGGAAGCTGCCCCCGCCCAAAGAGGCGTTTTCGGGAATTGTAAAGCACCGGGTGGTGTCGGTTCAATCGCGGATCGTTGCGATTTTGCACACCCTGTACCAGCAACAATCTGTCCAATTCAAAAGCTTGTTCGACCGGTCGGAGGACCGCTCCGAGATGGTTGCCACCTTTTTGGCGGTGTTGGAACTTGTAAAATCCAAACGGATTGTGGTGGACGACGAGGGGCAGGTTGCCTTTGGGCAGAACCGGACGCCGGTACCGGAATTTTCGGAAGAGGATCAGGAGGAGGATGGCCAATGAAGCTGACCAAGACGGAAAAAGCGGCGGTGGCTATTTTATTCGCCAGTGGAGAGCCGGTTCCGGTTTCCCGGCTGGCGCAGGTGTTCGATTGCGACGATGCGGCGGCCCATTGGATGATGCGCCGCGTGATGGACGCTTTTGACGAAGAAGAAAGCCCTTTGCAGGTGCTGCGATTGGATACCCAGTACCAGATGACGACCCGGGAAGAGTACCG
>JAQUYD010000035.1 GCA_028692035.1 Oscillospiraceae bacterium | reverse complement strand
TGACTTTATTGACAAAAAGGAGTTTGATGACAGATATCTGACCGCAGAGTTAGAGCTGGCCGAGCATTTCCTGCCGCCACCGGAATACGAGGAAATCAAGGCCATCATGCTGGAGAATGCAGAGATTACCGATGTGAAACGGGCGGCGGCCTTCTTCAAGCTCATCCGCTACAACTACGGGAGCGGCTGCACCTCCTATGGCTGCCAGCCCTTCGATGTGCGGAAATGCTTTGCCGCCATCTGGCAGGCATCCCGCAGTCTGGCGAACACGGTGGTGGAAAACAAAGATTTTGAGGCACTGATCCGGCAATACGACCGGGACGGTGCCTTTTTCTATTGCGACCCGCCCTATTACGAAACGGAGGGTCACTACGCCGTGGTGTTCCGCAAGGAGGATCACGCCAGACTGCGGGATGCGCTGGCCGCCAGCCGGGGACGGTGGATGGTCAGCTACAACGATTGTGAGTTTATTCGGGAACTGTACGCCGGATACACCGTCACCGCCGTCACCCGCATCAACAATCTGGCGCAGCGATATGACGGTGGCTGTGAATTCCCGGAGGTCATCATCACCAACTACGACCCGCAGGAATTAAAAAATGCAGAGCCGCAGCAGATACATTTATTTGATTTGGAACATAGCGATGAAGATGATCGCTATGTGATTGTAGGGCCAGCAGGCCCGGAAAGCGAGGAAGTATGACAACTGCAGAGAAGAAAAATCAGACATCGGAGCAAGAGGTTCTCTCCATCCCCAACGTAATGCTGGAGGCGGCGGGCATCCCGCCTGACAGCGACCTGACGGTGGAGGCCATCCCCGGTGTTCTGCTGATCGGCCTGACGGAACCGCTGCGCACGGCAAATCAGCCGCTGTTCGATCTGTTTGCAGCCATCGGCATTGAGCCGGAGGAAGTAATGACCGCATTGGAGGAAGGAGGATATTTCGATGAATAAGCCCATTTACAAGCTGATGGATGGCAAAGGCCGTGTGCTGATCCCGAAGAATCTGTGGGATGCGGCCAAGATGGAATACGGCGACATTGTGCGCCTCGGCCTCGCCGATGGCAAGGTGACGGTGTGCAAGGTGGACATCGTGGAAGCGGGCGACCAGTCCCCGGCAGCGGTGGAAGCCTATGTTCGCGCCGCCTTTAAATCTATGCCCGACAGCACCCGCCTGGAGCTGATTGCCGAACTGAGCGGACTGCTCCAGAAAAAGGAGGGCTGACCTGTGCAGAAATTTACCCAACAGGACTGTGACCAAACCGGCTATGGCTTTGCCTTGCACCACAAGGTGGTTGTGCTTCCCCAATCCGTGCTGCCCGAAGATCATCCGGGGCAGCTATTTTTTTGCACCGGAGGCAACGGTGCAAATCCCAATCCCATCGGGCGCTCGGTGTTTTTGGTGTCCCTCTCAACTGGCGAGCAGTGCCGTTTCTGGCGCAGCGATGTGCTGGGTACGCTGAAACCGGAACTGCTGCCGGAGGAAGCCAAGCTCCAGCTTTCCCAAATCCGCCCCGGCAATGCGGCGAGTCTGGAAACTCATGAGCCGCAATATTCCGGGTACAGCTTTCTACCGGATGGGAGGTATGCCGCAGGCGTCTGGCTGTGTTCCCCGCAGGGGGTCATGGATTATGTGGAGATGCAAAAACCTTACCAGCACCGTGTCCTCATCTGCGACCGGGACGATTTTGCAGTTATGGAGGTGGTTGACGGTCAGGTGGTGTTCCCGACACCGGAGCAGGTGGAGGAATTTCATCAGGGGCAGAAAGGTGGTGGCATGGAAATGCAGTAAGGAGGCTGAGAAATGAAATCTATCCGAATTGAAAACGGCGTCATCGTTTACTACGGCAACCTTGTGGGGCGCATCAGCAATGGCCGCGCCGTGGTTGACCCCATGTTCGAGGGGCCGGAACTGAATGACTTTCTGGAAAAACAGCGGAATATCCGCGAAATCAAATGGCTGGACGGTACCTTTGACCGTCTGACCAACGGCCCCAGAGAAACCCGTGAAATCCAGATTCTGAAGGACTGTCGTGTCTGGCAGCTCAAACCCGACGTGGACATCCGTATGAAGTTTATTGGCTATGAGGAGCTGCTCCGGGACTTCGGCCCGCCCGATCCGGCGCATTATCAGCAGGTGTTTGAGGGTGCGGTGGATACCAACGATCTGGAGGCGCTCTATACGAAATTCAACATCGACCATCCGGCCAGCTACGCGGGACATTCTCTTTCCATGAGCGATGTGCTGGAGCTGTACGATGATTTCGGCAGTACCTTCCACTACGTGGATCGCTTCGGTTTTAAGCAGGTGGACTTCGAGCCGCCTACTCCGGCGATCCATCATACCATGCAGCTTTGACAGACGGCATTGCCGCCTGTTTTTTAATGCTGAAAATCTATGCAGAAAGGATTGCAACCCAATGAAACAGCAGAAAAAAAGGAGGAAACATCATGCCTACACTGGATATCAGAATCACTTCTATGTACCCGCCCGGACAACAGGGCGGGACAAGAGCCTATGCCTCGGCAACCATCGACGGGTGCTTTGCCGTCCGGGGAATCAAAATTGTCGAGGGCGGTAGGGACGGCCTGTTTGTATCCATGCCAAGCCGCAAAACGCAGGATGGATACAAAGAAGTTTGCTTCCCCGTGACCGCCGAATTTCGTGAGCAGCTTCACGGCGCGGTGCTGGATGGTTATCAGCAAGCCATCACCATGGCGCAGACACTGCCCGAACCCCAGCAGGCCGCGCCGGAACAAGCTGCTCCCGGTCAGCAGATGACCGGAATGTAACCAACAACACATCAATCTTAAAATTATGGAGGAACTCAACATGAAGAAGTTTATGAAAAATGCCTGCTGCACCATTACTTTGAAAGCTATGAATCTGCGTGAAAAGCTGTGTGAGAAGCGCGCCGAAGGGTATGTCGACACGGCCATCAAAATTTTGATCGCGGTGGTTTTGGGCGCTTTGCTGTTGGCCGGTCTCTATGCGCTGTTCAGCGACACCGTGCTCTTTTCTTTACGGTATATCCACGATAGAGATTGCTACGCTTAAACTTGCCTATGTCAGTATCTTCATAGTGTTTCCTCCAAGACACATCAATTAAGTAACCAATCACCCATTCAAAATGAAAAGGAGCTTCCTGTATAATTTAAATATAGGGAATTCCAAGAAAGAAGGTTGAGAAAAAGTAATACCTCAGAGTAAAATAAGATTACTGACTTTGCACGGTTAGTAAAAAATCTTATTAAAACAGT
>JAQUYD010000034.1 GCA_028692035.1 Oscillospiraceae bacterium | reverse complement strand
TTCGCGCGCACAATCACAAATTGCCCTGGCTCCGCCTTCTTCGCGATCTGCCCCGCTTCCAGTACCATCTTTCCCACTGTCCCGTTTAACCGTCCCTTTTCCTTTACCTTTACCATTCCTTTGCCCCCGTTTGATCCGCAAAAGAGCCCGCATACTGAAAGAGGTTCTTCCAATGCAGGCCCTTTGTGTCATTTTTTTGCGCCGGGCCTTTGGCTCGGGCAAATGCTTCTGAACGTTTTGATTAGAAGTCTACTTCGGTATCATAGAAGCAGCATTTTAACAGCTTCTCCATCTCTTCCTGACTGGGCTGTCTTGGATTGGAACCGGTGCAGGCGTCGCCAATGGCGTTCTTGGCAACCTCCGGCAGTTTCTCCAAAAATTCTTTTTCATCAATGATTCCGCCTTCGTAATCCTTGATGCCGCCGGGAATATCCAAAGCTTTATTCATGGCTCGCAGCTCTTTGATCAGCGCGTCTACCAACTCGCCGTTGGTTTTGCCAGAAAGACCGATAAACTTGGCGATCTTGGCATAGCGCTCTGCCGCCTCCGGGTTTTTGGCGTTGTATTTGATCACCTTTGGCAGATACATGGCATTGGCGCATCCGTGCACAATGTGACCGCCAGAGTAAGCGGCGCCGGTTTTATGCGCCATGGAGTGAACGATTCCCAACAGCGCGTTGGAAAAAGCCATGCCGGCCAGGCACTGGGCGTTATGCATATTGTCGCGGGCGTCCATGTCGCCGTCGTAAGATTTTTTCAGATCATCGTGGATCATTTCGATAGCATGCAGTGCCAGCGGATCGGTATAATCGCAGTGCAAGGTGGAAACGTACGCCTCGATGGCGTGGGTCATCGCATCCATCCCGGTGTGGGCGGTAAGCTTTTTAGGCATGGTCTCAGCCAGATCCGGATCAACAATCGCCACGTCGGGGGTAATGTTGAAATCGGCCAGCGGATATTTAATGCCCTTCTGGTAGTCGGTGATGACCGAAAAAGCGGTCACTTCCGTAGCGGTGCCGGAGGTGGAAGGGATCGCGCAGAACTTTGCTTTCTGGCGCAAGGTGGGAAAATTAAAGGGGACGATCAAATCCTCAAAGGAGGTCTTGGGATACTCATAGAAAGCCCACATGGCTTTGGCCGCATCGATCGGGGAACCGCCGCCCATGGCTACGATCCAGTCCGGCTCAAACTCGCGCATTGTCGCCGCACCCTTCATAACTGTTTCCACGCTGGGGTCCGGCTCGACGTTTTCAAACAGGCGAACTTCCATGCCCGCTTCTTTCAAATTTTCTACCGCTCTGTCCAAAAAGCCAAAGCGTTTCATCGAACCGCCGCCGACAACGACGATTGCCTTTTTGCCCTTTAGGTTTTTCAGTTCGTCCAACGAGCCTTTGCCATGATACAAATCTCTCGGAAGTGTAAACCGTGCCATAATCAATTCCTCCATACATCATAGTTTCAAAAGGCCGTTTCCACATTGGGTTCCAACCCGCCGCCGCCTTTCTCTGTTAAAAGATTAACACATCCCGTAAAAAAAGGGAAATATCGAATTGACATATCGTTATGTTTTCAGATTCATAGGGAAAAGGATCCAACAAAAGCCGATCTTTAAGCGCCCAGGGTGTTTCCTATCTTCCAGCCTGTAGACTAGGGGACGGAGGGGCAGTTTCTCAAACGCTCCTTTTTGCGTTAAAATACCCCAAAATACGTTTGAAAACGATTTGCTTTGACCGGATTTTATGATATACTTTTTATATCCTCATCGCACAAAACTTGAATATCTTCTCTGATCCAGCCGGTTGAAATCGGCTGCCAACGAGGCAAAGAAAGGGTCTGAACAGCATGAATGATTTTCTGTTGAAAAAAATTAAGGACGTTGTAGTCCCCGCAACCGGATGTACCGAACCGGTAGCGATCGCGCTGAACGCTGCGACCGCCCGGGACAACCTAAAAGGGAAAATCAAATCCGTCCGGGTAAAAATGGATATCTGCCTTTTGAAAAACGCCATGGGCGTAGGAATCCCCGGCGTGCCGGAACGGGGCGTTGCCATGTGCGTTGCCGTTGGCTTAGCAGGTGGCGACGCCGCCCGCGGGATGGATGTGCTGGGCAGCGTCACCGAGGCGCACCATGAACAGGCGCTGAACCTGCTGCCGCTGATCGAGGTGAAAATGGACGATACCCGCACCAACCTGTATGTGGAAACGGTGCTGGAAAGCGACGAAGATACCGTTCGGGTCATTACCGATGGCAACCATGACCGGATCGTCGCGGTGGAGCATGCGCCATTTGAGCCTTATGTTTCACAGAATTTTACAGACGATAGCCTGGAAGCTTATACCATTGAAGACTTCCGCCGGTTTGCGGACACGGTTGAACTGGAAAAGCTGGACTTCTTAAAAGAAGGCGTGGCGATGAACTTTGCCGTCTCCAGAGCCGGTGAGAAGCTGCCATGGGGAAAATCCATGGAAACCCTAACTGAAAAAGGGTACATGGGTGATAGCCTGCTTTTAAATGTGCAGCGGATTACCTCCTGTGCGTCTTTTGCGCGGATGAGTGGCGTACAGCTACCTGTTATGACCACCACCGGCAGCGGCAACCAGGGGATCACCTTGATTCTGACCATCGCGGCGACTGCCCAAGAACTGGGCGTTGCAGAGGAAAAAATGCTGCGCGCCATCGCCTTCGCTCAAGCGATCAACCTGTATGCCAAACATTATTTAGGTACACTATCCTGCTTGTGTTCCTGCAGCGTCGCGTCGGGGCTCAGCGCCTCTGCCGGCATCGTTTACATGATGGGCGGCTCCGACCAGCAGGTGCTGGACACGATGCGCAATGTGCTGGGCAGTATCTCCGGTATGATCTGTGACGGTGCAAAAGAAGGATGCGCCAGCAAGGTCTGCCTTTCCACCGGCCTCTCGGTCATGTCGGCCATGATGGCATTAAATGGCATGAACACAAAACCGGCAGACGGCATTTTGGCGGATAACCTAAAAGAGCTGTTTACCAATCTGGGCAGTATCGCCAACGTCGGTATGGCGCCGGCCAACGCTGCCATTGTAGACATTATGCTAAATAAGTAGATTTTTCCTCCCCGCTTAAAATCCCCCGCCTTTCCCCATACTATATGGGTCGAAAAGGCGGGGGCTTTTATGAATATTGGGCAGGTTGTGCGATCAAATCCTTAAAGGGGTCTCGCCCAGATTGACAAATCAAAAAGCGAAGAATTGCATATGCAAGGCTAGAACAGAAAGGAAGAAGAGGGTGTATCAATTGATACACCCTCTTCTTCATATGGCTCCCCAAGTAGGGCTCGAACCTACGACCCTGCGGTTAACAGCCGCATGCTCTGCCAGC
>JAQUYD010000011.1 GCA_028692035.1 Oscillospiraceae bacterium | reverse complement strand
GTCCAGATCTCCCTGGGTGCAGCGCGGAGCCATCATGTCGAATGCGCCTTTGACGATCACGATATTTTTGCCATCGATGCGGTTAACGGTCGACATCAGCTTCCGGTCAGAGTCAAAGGGAATCTCGGCCAAACGGGGGCAATTTTGGCCGAGAATATCCTGTGGCATACCGTTTTGATGGGCGGCCAGGATGATGGCAGTTTCAGTCGGGTCGCCGATGTGCTGCGGCTCGTCGCCGTGGAAAATGACGGCGCCGTCACAGCAGAGGGTGGCGTATTGTAACAGTTGACAGATTTCAGGGGAATTCTGGTCGCTGATTTTTTCCAATTGCTTGGCGCCATCCCGATAGGCCCGCACCAGCGTCATGCGGTTTTGGGTCAGGGTACCGGTTTTGTCCGAGCAGATAATTGACGCGCTGCCGAGCGTTTCCACCGCAGGCAGCCGCCGAATGATTGCATTTTTTTTGACCATCCGCTGGACACCAATGGACAGCACAATGGTAACGATGGCCGGCAGCCCTTCGGGAATCGCGGAGACCGCCAAAGAAACCGCCGTCATAAAGATCTCCATCACGGGAATGCCGTTGGCAATGCCGACAACAAAGATGATTGCGCAGGCAGCGACAGCCAGAATTCCCAGATATTTTCCCAGCTGCGCCAGTTTTTTCTGAAGCGGAGTTTGGCCTTCCTCCTCGTTTTCCAAAAGGTTGGCAATTTTACCCATTTCAGTATCCATACCGGTGGCGGTTACCACCGCGGTGGCTGTTCCGTAGGTTATGCTGCAGCCGGAGAAGAGCATGTTGCCGCGGTCGCCCAACGGTGCGTGCGCGTCTGCAATCAGCTGTGCATCCTTTTCAGACGGGACCGATTCGCCGGTCAGCGCCGACTCTTCGCTTTTCAAGCTGACACTGCGCAGAAGTCGCGCATCAGCGGGGATAAAATCGCCCGCTTCCAGATGAATGATGTCACCTGGTACCAGCTGCGCCGCGTCGATGATGGCTTCTTTTCCATCCCGGGTGACTCTGGCATGGGGCGTGGACATTCCCTTCAGTGCATCCAAAGCTTTTTCGGCTTTGCTTTCCTGCATCACGCCCATCACGGCGTTGACAATCACGATCAACAGAATGAGGGAGGGTTCAAAAAACTCTTTCAGCTCACCCTCTATGCAAGCAATTGCAAAAGAAATAATCGCTGCTGCAATTAGAATTAAGATCATCACATCTTTAAATTGATCCAGAAATCGCTGCAGATTGGTTTTTCGTTTCTTCTCCCGCAGCTGGTTCTCCCCATACTGCTGTTTCCGTTCCAAGACCTGTGTGCTGGTCAGCCCGCAGGCCGGGTCGCTACCCAGATCTTTGAGTACCGTTTCACCAGTTTCGTTGTAAAAAATCAATCTAGAATCTCCCTTCGGTTTCGGTATGGATCTCCAAAGCGTCTGCCAATTTTATGTGGCGGATGCCACCCCTCGCATTCGACAGGAACGGGTTTTTTAAAATGAATACGACAAAAGCACTCCAACCTGTTTTGGAGTGCTTTTACTTTAAAAGAACGCGGCATTTTGGGCGCAAGGGCTAAAAATGCCTGGAAGCAATGTACCGTCCTGCCGGAGTACCCATTACCATTCTTATCTATTATACCAAATTAGAAGAAATACACAAGATTTGAGCGCAAAATTCACACAAAAAGGATTCCATCGCGTGGGAACCCTTTCTGGCCTTAGCAGAATCAGTGCTGGACAGGGCAAGAAGATTTCTTATTCCCAGGTATTGCCCATTGCTCATAACGGTCAATTTTCTGATTTAACCGTTCCAGCGAAGCTTGCATATCCGCCATCCGTCGAATCAGTTGTTCGCGCTGTTCGATCAGGATTTGCTTTCGGGCCTCGTTGGTGGCATCTCCTTGTTGAAACAACGCAACGTATTCGATCAGTGCTTCGATTTGGACGCCGGCTTTGCGCATACATTTCATCAGCTCGATCCATTGGCAGGAAGTTTCATCATAATCCCGGATCCCGCTTTTGTTTCGGGGTACGTCTGGAATCAAGCCGATCCGTTCATAATAGCGGAGGGTGTCGGCGCTGATATCATATTTCCGGCTGGCTTCAGTAATGGTCATCAATCGTTCCTCCTTACAGCATAGCCCATTATGTGTCGATCAGGCTGGTTTCTCTTATTTTTATCATATCATGTGGAGCCGGGTCCAAGTCAATAGAAAAAGAAAAGTTTATTCCCTCAATAGGATGAACGTCATAGCAAAATTGCTTTTTGGAAGTATTTGTATTATAATCTATATGAAAAATGCATCTGGGAAAGCAGCATAAAGATAGAATGTTTCACATAGCCTGGCGAGAGGAGGGACGCCATCATGAAACGATATCAAGAAAAGATGGAAAAAATATCTGCCGAAAAAATGTCCGCAAGCATCCTTCAGAATCCAGAAATGCTTTTTGTTGCGGAAGAGGCCGCTTTTGACGGAAAAATACAAGAAGTATGCGATTATGTAATTGAAAAGCAGACGGCCATTATCCTGTTGGCGGGACCTTCTGCTTCGGGTAAGACCACAACGGCTAAAAAGCTGATTGCCCATTTGAAAGAGCGGGGGAAAAAGGCAGAAAGGATCTCGTTGGATAATTTCTATAAGCCTAGGGATCAACTGCCGGCCTGGAAAGATGGAAGCGTTAATTTTGAGAGCATCGACGGGTTGGATACGGACCACTTCCATAGCCTGATGCAACGATTGTGGAAGGAGCGGGAAGCAGATTTCCCGATTTTTGATTTTCAGGAGAACCGCCGGAGGGAGAAGACCTTTCACGTTTCCTATTCGCCAGATACCTTTTTGATTTTCGAGGGGATTCATGCCCTGAATCCACTTTTTTTCGCGGCGATGGATGGCCATCCCTGTACAGGCATTTATGTCAGCGTACACAGCGATTTTGCGGCGGACGACGGCAGGGTGTTGCTGTCGGCAAGGCAGTTGCGGTTGACGCGGCGAATCATCCGGGATCTGGTAGCCCGCGGGTCTACAGCGGCCAATACCTTATCAATGTGGGATAAGGTGCTAAAAGGCGAACGGCTTTATATCCAACCGTATCGGGAAGTGGCCGATATTCACATCAATACAACCCATGGGTTTGAACCGTTTTTGTATCACGATAGGATCGGAGTAGCGTTGGCTGATTATCCGGCGGATGCGCCAGGTCTGGAAGTAGTAAAAAGCCTGGTCGAACGATATGAACGCTTTTCCCCTTGTAGCGGAGAATTTTTAAGCAGCCAGTCTTTGATTCGGGAATTTTACAAGGCGCTGTAATGTGCAAACCATCGACTGGCCGGACCGTCTGCGGCCGGAGCGGATCTGTTGGAAGTTTGGGTTTTGGCCCCGCCGCGCTGAAAGAAGCGACGTGGAAAAATTCTTTATACCTTGAAAACGATGTACATTAGAAAAGGACGGCAGAACAAAGTTCTGCCGTCCTTTTCTGGCTTTTTAAGGCGATAGCTCGGCACCGGCCAACAAGATTGCGGGACATTTTTTCAAGGCTATAACCCCATATCGTTCAGGATATCTTCTACATGGAGCGGGGATGCCTTTGCGCAAGCCAGGCGATAAAGAACCGCATAAGCGGCCGAACAATTGGAAGCCAGATGTGGATGAATCCAGCATCGGATTGAGCCGTCGCCGCCTTCCCAAAAACAACGGATCGCATATTCGATTTTGCCATTGGCGCGGCGCTCCAACAATGCGTATCCGCACCAGCGTTCTTTGCCTTCTTCTGATTTCCATCCGGTATGTAGCACACAAATTTCCACAATTTTTGCATCCTTTCCGCATTGCGTTCCTGTTTTTTAGTATAAACGCAATGGGCCAAAATTGATACAAGTATATTTTGGTAAGGCATTGGCCTTTTTCAATACAACAAAAGGCTCCGCCAGCAGTTACCGCAGGCGAAAGCCTTTTGTTGTATTGGCTATGCCAAATGCAGCAGCATGGAGGCGAAGTTAAAGTAAACGATTAAAGATAGGGCATCCACAATGGTTGTGATAAAGGGGCTTGCCATCACCGCAGGGTCAAACCCAATCCGCTTGGCCAAAATAGGCAGTATACAGCCGGTGATTTTGGCAATGGTAACGGTGACAACCAGAGTCAGACAAACGACAAGGGAGACAGAAAGGCCGACCCGATCCAAAAGCATCATCTTTGCAAAATTGGCCAAAGAAAGGGTCAAACCGCAGAGTACCGCCACGCGGATTTCCTTCCAGATGATTTTCAGAATGTCCGCCATCTGGATCTCTCCAAGGGACAGGCCACGGATGACGGTTACCGAAGCCTGGCTTCCGGCGTTTCCGCCGGTATCCATCAGCATGGGGATAAAGGCAGTCAGCACCACCTGTGCTGCCAATGCGCTTTCATAGGATTGGATGATTTTTCCGGTAAAAGTGGCGGATACCATCAAAAGCAATAGCCAAGGTACCCTTTTTTTCCAAAGCTCTACCGCGCCTGTTTTCAGATAAGGCTTACCGGTAGGGGTGATGGCCGCCATCATTTCGATATCCTCGGTGTTTTCGTCCTGCAGGACGTCCATCGCGTCGTCAAAGGTCACAATCCCGACCAAACGGTTTTCCTGGTCCACTACCGGCAACGCCAGAAAATCGTACTTTTGCAGCTGGTTGGCAACCTTTTCTTTGTCGTCCATAGTGGAAGCCGCAATGACATGGGTTTCCATAATGTCGCCGATGAGGGCTGCTTTGGGGGAAAGCAGCAAATCTTTTACGGTGACAAGGCCCTCCAATTTTCGATCCTGGTTGATCACATAGCAAGTATAGATAGTTTCCTTATCCACGCCGGTGGCGCGGATGCGGGAAAACGCCTCGTCCACCGTCATAGCCTTTTTCAGGTCTACGTATTCGATGGTCATAATACTTCCCGCGCTATCTTCTGGATAATGCAGGATTTCATTGATTTTTTTGCGCACCTCAGGCTTTGTCTGCCGCAGAATCCGTTTGACCACGTTTGCAGGCATTTCTTCGATGATATCAACCGCGTCATCGAGATAAAGCTCGTCCAAAACCTCCTGCAACTCCTTGTCGCTGAAAGCCTGGATTAAGATTTCCTGCAAGTCATTGTCCATTTCGGCGAACGCTTCCGCCGCCAATTCTTTTGGAAGCAGCCGATACACCAATGGCAGGCTTTCCTGGGGCATTTCTTCTAAAATTCCGGCAATATCCACCGGGTTCATTTCACTCAGCAGCTGTTTTAGCTGGGAGAATTGTTTCTCACCCAATAATTTCAAAGCTTTTTCCGTCATATTGATTCCTCCTAATTGATTCGATTCTTAGGTAGGAAGTAGGACGTCAAGCCGGGAGAGAAGCTACCTTCTCAAAACGGCGTCCGGCACGGATGCACCGGAAGTTGTTTTTCAAAAATACTTCGTATGCCGGCCGTCGTGTCGCCGGTACTTCCTGCGTCCATGCGGTGTCACCTCACTTTTTATTTTGCTACTGATTTGATTTCACATTCGGTATAGCAAAAAAGATTACAAATAAAAAACCGCCGAAAGTGAAAACTTCAGCGGCGAAAATATCGCTGTGTTCTAAAAAGAACACAGCCAAACCAATCACCGTTCGAGCTTCAACTTCGCAGGGCGATGAAATTGCATTAAGCGATGCCTTGTTTTCGACATAGCCTGTTGACCTTCTCATAGTGTCTCCACTATTTCGCGGCAGCAATCCGTATCCCTGTGGTAGCCTTACCTACCGGGCTTTTTTATTCTGCATTTATCATATGCTTTCAGGCTGTTTTTGTCAACTGTTCTGTATAGAAAAAATACGCTTTTTTGCGTCTCAAGGGTCTTTATGCGCGGTTCAATAAAAGACAAAAAATCCGGCTCTTAAAATAAAAGAGCCGGATTTCTGAAAACCTGCTTTGATCCAAAACCACAAGATTTTGGCCTTGTACGTCGGGGATAAAACTGGTCTAGAGGATATCGATTTGACACCCCGCCATGGCGTCTAACGCGTTTTGATGGCCTTGAGGGCTGGTGCCGGCGCAGAGGGAAGCAACCACCGCGATGGGCGTTTCAGGCAAAAAAGAACGCAGCGTCAAGGCATTGGATATGACGCAGATGTCTGTGCAGACACCAACCAATTGGATCTCTTGAATGGGATCTTTTTCATTTTCGGCATACAGAGCTTGTGCCAGTTGGATGCTTCCAAAAGTCGGTTTGCAGAAAACCGGGCTACCGGTTTCTTTTTGAAAGGAGTCCAACGGCAAAGCCAGCTCCCAGCCGGGCGTGCATTGGATACAATGGGGCACTGGGAGTTTTTTCCCTTCCCGTCCGTTTAGATAGTCCGAACCGTGGGTGTCCTTTGTAAAAAGGATTTTTCCGGCAAAAGTTTTGGCATACTCTAAAATCAAGGGAAGGATTTTTTGCGCCTGCTCAGAACCGAGCGGCCCGGTAACAAAATCGTTTTGCATATCGATTATGACGAGGATTTTTTTCATCTCTACAACCCTTTCCAATCCATTTTCTTTATCCTATCATGCAAAATAGAGGAATACAAGTATCTTTGGCAGGGTTATGGGGAGAATGGTTATTCCCATGGATCAAAGAGCTATTTTTGCCGCATCAGATAGCTTTTGACCTGAAGCAGCCGGTTCCATGTTTTTTCGCCGACAATGCCGTCCACCTTCAAATCGAACAGGTGCTGGAACATCATGGTAGCATTTTGGGTCTGTACGCCAAATTTGCCGTCCACAGCCAGCAGGGGAATGGAGGGGTAGGCATCGCCGACATCGTTGAGATACTGCTGCAAAATTTTGACCCGGTCTCCAATGGAGCCATAGGACAGAATCGTTCCGTCCCACGGGATCAATGGGTCGTTGGGAAGGTTTTTGGCTGCATTTTCGATGGCATACCAGGTGGTCTCCTCCACTGCACCGTGTGCCGGCAACAAAAACTGGCGTTGAAATTCGATTACGGCATCCTGTGTCGCTTTGCCGAAAATACCATCCTCCTTCAGATGCGGAATAGAAGGATAGCTCTGGCGAATGCGGTTGAGCTGGCTTTGTACACGGGACACGGATTCTCCCCGCGCCCCCACAATCAGTGGCGTCCCCGGATAAGGCATGATTTCACCGGGAGGATTGGAAAGGTCGGTGTGGACTTCAACGATTTTATTCCAGGTTTTTGGGCCGATGATTCCATCGTCATTCAGCGAAAACAGCCGCTGAAAGGTGCGGACGGCCTGATCGGTTTTGTAACCGAAAAGGCCGTCTTCCCGAAGCTGGGGAATCGACTGGTACTGCCGCCCGATCACATTTAAGTAGTTTTGCATTTTCAAAACATCGCTTCCGGAAGAACCAACCTGCAGATTGGTACCGGGGAAAACATCCGGTGTATATTGTGCATTCATAGGCCCACCTCGCAAAATGTATTTGTTTTATCCTATGCGATGAAGGCGGATTGGTGCGAAAAGATTGACTTTTTGAATAGGTGTGCTATATTCAAAAGAAAAAGCTCTAGAAATGGGCAATCTATGAGAAAGGATGATCGAAACGATGACATACGATGAGGCATGGGCGCTTTTATGCGAATACAATCAGGAGCCGTTTCATCTGCAACATGCGAAAACGGTAGCCTGCGTAATGGATTGGTTTTCGAAAAAGCTGGGTTACGGGCAGGAGGCGGATTTTTGGAAAACGGTGGGCCTTTTGCACGACCTAGATTTTGAGCAATTCCCGGATGAACACTGTATAAAATCGCAACAAATCATGACAGAAAGAGGCGTTGACCCTGCAATGATCCATGCAACAGCCAGCCACGGCTATGGGCTGACGGTTACGATCAAGCCGGAGCACGAGATGGAAAAGGTGCTGTATGCCGTCGACGAGCTAACCGGATTGATTGGAGCGGCCGCACGGATGCGTCCGTCCAAGAGCTGCCAGGATATGGAGTTAAAATCATTGAAGAAAAAATACAAATCGACCGGGTTTGCGGCCGGCTGTTCCAGAGAGGTCATCGCCAAAGGGGCGGAAATGCTCGGCTGGGATCTGGATCTGCTGTTGGCTGACACATTGGAGGCCATGAAGGAAACAGAAACACAAATCGGACTATAAATTTTTTATCCCCAAGGAAAAGGAGGAACCAAAGATGCCAGTACCAACACCGCATATCAGCGCAAAAGAAGGAGAGTTCGCCAAAACTGTTTTAATGCCCGGCGATCCGTTGCGGGCCAAATTGATCGCAGAGACCTTTTTGGAAAATGCCAAGCTGGTTAACAATGTCAGAGGGATCGGCGGTTACACAGGATATTACCAGGGGAAAAAGGTCTCGGTAATGGCAAGCGGTATGGGAATGCCATCAATGGCTATTTATAGCTACGAATTGTTCCACTTCTATGGGGTGGATCACATCATCCGCATCGGTACCGCGGGGGCGATTCGGGCCGGGTTAAAATTGCGTGATCTTGTTGCCGGGATGGGGGCCTGCACCAATTCTTCTTTTGCCAAGCAATACCGCCTTCCGGGGGACTATGCGCCCATCGCCAGCTACCGGATGCTGCGGACCGCGGTCGATACGGCGAAGCGGCAGGGCGTGGATTTGACGGTAGGGAATCTGTATTCTTCTGACACATTTTATGACGAGCGGGCTGACAGCCTTTTACAGTGGCAAAAAATGGGGGTGCTGGCGGTAGAAATGGAGGCAGCCGCGCTTTATATGAATGCCGCCTCGGCTGGGAAAGAAGCGCTGGCCATTTGTACCATTTCAGATTGTCCATTGACAGGAGAAAGCAGCTCGTCAGAAGAGCGGCAGAATTCCTTTACGCAGATGATGGAGATTGCGTTGAAAACGGCAGTTCAATTGTAAAAAATTGCAAAAAATACCGGCACCTGCGCTATCAATGGGCGTGGGTGCCTTTTATTTGCATGGACGAAAAGAATAAATATTCATAGCAATTGACATGATGGGAAAAATAATTTAAAATAGGATATCATAGGTCGTTTTATCATTACTGCCATCGGTTGTAAAATATAACGGCGGGGAAAGAGGAGAAAAATGAAAACAGACGAAACACAAGAACAGACAGCTGCGCTTAATATCCCCAAATTTTGGAAAGCGCAGCAAAGAGACTGGAGAATTACCGTTATCCGCACATCGCTAGAGCGACTGGGCTACAAAATTATTTTACCGTATTTGACGCTTTATATCATCCTGTTAGGCGCTACCAAGACACAGCTGGGCTTGATTACCAGCCTGGGCCTGATTGCCAGCGGGCTGCTTGGGCCTTACATCGGCCAGGTGATTGACCGGCATGGCCCAAAAAGAGTTTACATTGTTGGTATTTAGATTTTGGCCGGCGGCTATTTGGCTTTTGCTGCGGCGCCGATTTGGCAGGTTGCGGCGCTTGGAATGTTTTTGCATCAACTGGGCGGCGGCGTTGGCGGGCAAAGCTGCGCTACTATTTGTGGCAACTGCCTTGCCAACTGCGATCGGGCAAAAGGGATGCTTGTTTGCGAATCGTTGGCAGCTGGCCTTTTGGGTATGGTGGGCCCGATGTTTTCTGGCTGGTTTTTAGTGAATATCATGAAGGTCACAGACACGCCGACAGATCCGAACAGCATTCGCCCGCTGTTTTTTATCACCCTTACCATTACGATTATTTCCTTACTTGTCGTTGTGTTCAAACTTTCCTTTGCAAAATGGACCACGACGAACCCAAAAATAAAGCGCAATGCAATCAAGGATGCAGTCGCTATTTTGAAGGCCGACAAAAACTGTGTCAAATGGCTTTTTATGGCGGTAGTTGGCAATATGCCGGTGGCCATGGTCATTCCTTATGTACAGCTTTTTGCCGCAGAAACAAAGAATGCCAGCGCCGCAACATTGGCGGGGATGGTTACGGCAACAGCCCTTACATCGGTTGTATGCGGTTACTTTTTCGGCGTTCTTGGCGATCGCTTTGGGCGCAAGAAAATATTGACGTTAACGGTCGGCTTGTATTTGATCGGCTTGGTTTTGCTCATTACGACCAAAAGCGCGGCAATGCTGTTGGTAGTTGGGATCCTGCAAGGATTTCAAGAAATTGGTGGCCCTCTGGCGGCATCGATCCAGAATGAGCTTGTCCCGCATAAAGTCATGGGACGATGGGTTGGGGTGGTCCGCTTTTTCAGTTCCATGTTCAGTGCATTGATGGCGGCGCTTGGCGGCATTGTTTACGATCAGTTTGGCGGCCAATGGATTTTTATCATTTACATCGCCTGTGAAATCTGCATCCGTATGCCTTTGCTCTTCAGTTTGCCGGAAACATTGCATCATCAGGTGGACGAAGATGCCTTCTCGGATTTGGACGACTAATGATCGGATTTTAGGTTGCATACATAAAAAGCAACGGCTACTTGTAGCCGTTGCTTTTTTGTTTCATCAGAGTTACATTCCTTAGCTTTCAATTCCTTCGCGGCTGGGAACGCCACGGTTATACGGATGCTTGACCGGTTGAATTTCGCTGATGTAGTCGGCCAGCGCAACCAGTTCGGGATGGGGGTCGCGCCCGGTCAGAATCACTTCTAGATGGTCGGGCTTTTCCTGCAACAGTTGAACCAGCAATCCTACCGGAATCAGATTTAAATTGCAGGAGGCGACAGATTCATCCAATACTAAGAGATCGAAATTTTCGGCCGCTGCCTTTTCAAATACGCGCTTTAGCCGTTCCGTATGCTCGTTGGCTGTGGCAAGCTTCTGTTCCTCGGTCATCGTAAAAACAAACTGCCGCACCGGCTCACCCTTATAAAGGGTAAACGGGAGATTCCCCATGAATTCGCCGGAGTCATAATCCTTTAAAAAAGAAGTCCAAAGGCATTTGTGCCCCCGGCCTGTGGCGCGGACGCAGAGCCCTACGGCGGCCGTGGTTTTTCCTTTCCCATCGCCACAATAGATATGGATCAAGCCAAATTTATTTTTCTCTTCCATTTTCGTCCCTCTAATCTTCCACGTGGATTCGGTTCAAGTCGTTGGCACGCAATTCGCCCCTGGAGCTGACCACCCCAACCAGATAGTACTCTTTGGTAATCGGGTCCTCCATAAATTCATGCAGCAGGGCAAAGTTTTTGATTTCTCCCGTGGAGCCGATGTGCATACGCGGCCCCGTACAGTGATAAAGATCTTCCCCGATGGAGATGTGCTTGTCGTCCACATAGGAAATCGGCAGGTTCATCTGAATTGCCGCATTGGCGTCCATTTCCAAGGCCATTAAGTCGATGTTTGGCTTTTCGTCAAACACGAGGATAAACCCGTGTTTGACATCCCGGTGGGCAAAGCGGTTGATGCCATGCGATTCCAGAATGTGGCCGCACAGATCCTCCGCCGAGTGGGCCATCTTTCGGTCGTGGATGGTGTGGAAGACACTGTCCGCAATGTCTTGGGGTTCCGGGCCGAACATGTTCGGCCGGGTGACAATAATCTCGCTGCCTACGCCGATGAGCAGGTGGGCGTTGACCCCAAGGATAGGGTAGATCAGATCAAAATGTTCTACTACCACCCGTTTCCCCGCGTTAATAGCTCCTAAAATTGCATCTTTCAGTTGCCACATCTGGGTAAAAGCGGATTCAAAACGGATATCCAAGTGGTAGGTGTGGGGACTGTAAAACGCGCCGGTGTCCAAATGCAGGATCGGAAGAGGGCGGACATTGACGCCTTCGTCATCGTTGGTCAGTTCCAATCCGGGGAACATGCCTTTGACCAGCATACTTTTTCCGGAGCCCGCTTCACCGATGATGCCGATGAGTTTATCAAAAGGGCTAAGATACTGTTGACCAATCTGCATTCCCAAATCGGCCATACGGGTAAGGCCGCGGGGCGCAAAGAAAACGCTGTATAAATGGCTTTGCTGCATTCGTGCGGAATATGGCATAAAAAACCTCCTGTTCCAAGTCCGGTTGGACGTTTAAAGATCTTTGCAACGAAATCGGCCGGGGATAACAACGCCGCAGAAAATAATAATAAAAGGTGGGCATTCGCCCACCTTTTATTGTAGAGGAAAATCCGGACAAAGTCCAGAGCTCTTTTAAAGGTCCAGCACAACATCCAACAGGGGCGCATGTTGCTGTGCGCCGTATACATCGGTCTCGCCCAAATCGCCGGAGCAAATGGGGCGTTTGATGGTGACCTTAATGGATTTTGCGGGTTTAAAATCAATGATATTGATGATCTTATCAGGAGTGATTTTATAAAGATCGCAGATTAGCTTTTCATTGATGGCTTTCGCCGCGCAAACCTTTTCAAAATCCTCGAATGTTTTGAACATGATGTCCAGCGTCAGCTCATAAGGGCCGGAGTTCTTGCTGCGCACAACATCAGTGATATCGGTTAATTTGGTTTTCATAGCAGTCTCTCCTCCTTAAAGGGTGACAATGTTGATAGGGAACAACGCGGTGGGATCTTCTACTTCAATGATATGGTACATGCTGAACACATAAACACGGCCGGCATGAAAATCACTGGGAGAGAAGGGGAACGCCAGATTGCCAGCGGTGGCACGGCGGCCTTCGTAGCCGTAATGCAGCATGGTGGAACGGGCAGAAGCGCAGATGGTATCCGCCTGTTCCTGTGTGTCGGCTACAACTTCAATGACAACGCCCAGCTCATGGGGATGTGCGTCTTTTACCGGCTCAAGGTCGCCCATCACACCGTTTTTACCATAGATGGTGAAATTCAGGGTGTATTGATACCCCTTTTCGCGGTAATTGTCCGCAACACGGGCACGAACGCCCTCGACGATGTCGTCAATCTTGCTGATCATGATCGGGTCGCGGGTGCCGGCAACCGAAACGGTACGATAACCAATGCATTTGGCGCCTTCCAATTTGATCGTGTATTTCGGCGCGGTCACATAACGGCTTCCCTTGACCTTAACGGTATTCTCAGAATCCTGCTCAAAAGTGGTATCGGTCAGATCCAAATGGCCGCCGGGGCCAGGCAGGATATAGGGGTTGGTTTTTTCGTACAGGGTATGTGCCGCAACGGATAAGGTCGTGCATTTGCGCACGGAGGACAGAGGCTCTACCCGGAAGTAATCCTCGCCCAGATAGCCGAACATGCAGTCGGACCCGCTGCCGGGCGTCGCGCAGATCGAGGCGCATTCCAGGATTTTACCCAAATGAATCGCCAATCCTTTATCATATCCTTTGCGGATTGCAGGGGCCGCGAAGACAGTAGGGTCATAGGCGCGCCCAGCCAGCACAACCTGCACACCGCTGTCCATCGCTTTCATGATGGGCTCAACGCCCATTTGGCCTACAATATGTGTGGTAGCGTCGATGTTTTCCGCCGTTAGCTGCGGTGCAGGTTCCAGAGGGCTGATTTTGCCGTCAGCCAATGCCTTTTTCATCTCTTCTTTGTCCATATCCGCATGGATCATTGCCATTTTAAAGTGCAGGTCGTGCTCTTTGGCAATCTCGCGGATGATATCGGCACACCACTCCAGGTGCGGTTTGGCGCCAGAGCCGCCGGCGGTACCGATGACAACCGGAATATTCTCTTTGATGCCGGCGCAGATCATGATTTCCAGGTCGCGTTTGACCGCGCCCCGATCGGTAAAGGAAACGCCTTCGCCCAGATAGAAGGGGCCGGGATCAGTAGAGCCGGCGTCTACGGCGATGAGATCGGGTTTGCGTTTCATGCCTTCGTCAAACGATTCCTGGGGAAAACCATAGCCCAGGATGGCAGTGGTTGATAAAATACGGAATTCCTCTTTCACGATGAATGCCTCCTTATTTCAGCGCTTTGCGGACAGCAAGAATGCGCTGCATTTCGTTGTAAACGATCATATAGCCTTCGTCAACGCCCATGCCGGGTTTGGCCAGGATTTGATCAGGCTGTACCGCCATGGCGATATTGACGCAGACCTGCGCCGAACGGTCAGTCTCGTTGCAGGTGCCGCCCTGATAAGCGCCGATGCCTTTTTCTTTGCAATACAGCACTGCTTCGGCAATGTTGTTGATGCCGCCCAGATCCGGGGTTTTGATCTGTACCATATGGCCAGCTTTGTTGTCGGCAAAGTACTTAATGTCTTCCAGGGTGTTGCACCATTCGTCAGCAACCAACTCCACGTTGATGCCGCGTTCGTCAACAACGCGGGTCAACTCCGCCAGCGCTTTCATCTGCAGTTCGCGGTCCTCAACATCCATCGGGCCCTCAATGCGAAGGTGGAAAGGTTTTGCGATTTTTTCAAGCTTAGCAAGATAATCAGCCATCGCTTCGTAATTGTCATTTCCAAATGCGGCGCCAATGGTTCCGTATACGTCAATATGGAAAACCGGCAGATAATCATCACGGGTGCGCAGTTTCAAAATGCGGTCGCGCAGCCAGGCAACATATTCTTCCAGCAGTTCGCCGTGCTCGCCCAGCTTGGTTTTGACGTTGTTGATCAGCGCGTGGGGCAGTACGTCCGCCTGCTTGATGATCATTTTATCGGAGTTCTCATAGCGGTTGTCTCCAGACTGGGTGAAAATCGGGATTTCTTTGTCGGAAACGGTGGTGCCATACTCTTCGGCGATCACATCGCACATCATTTCGTGTTTGGCCTTGGCAACAGCGTCCAAAATCGCCTGGGTCACACCATAGCGGATGGCGGTATGGAATTTTTTGCCGGCTTTTTCCGGGTGGTCGATCATTTCGGCCAAACGGCGGAAGCTGTCAGCCTCCTGTCCAATCAGCATGGGGGCAATTTCTTTCTCGATGACTGGAATAAAATCTTCGGCCAAAAACAGCGGATCACGGCCGCCGGCGCCGGAATACTGAACGGCAGCGCAATCGCCGTATGCGATCTGGCCGTCCTCCAAAACGAGCATGACCGAAATGGCCTCGCCCGCCTGACGGATCGAAGTAAAGCCGTCGGTTACCGGTTTGCCGACATAAGCGGCCCCGTCAGAGACAGCGCCTTTTTTGATAGCGCGCTGATCGTCGAAGAAGAAACCGGTTCTGCCTTTGGAGCAAATGACTTTGGTAATTTTCATAATCTGACAACTCCTTTATAATTAGCCTCTGGGTCTGCCGACCAGTCTGCCTTTACTGATGGCGTAAACGTCGTCAATGGCCATCTGGAAGGAAGCCTTGCGATTTTCAAACTTGGCCCGCTCGTTAATTTTTGCATGGTTAAAATCAACCAGCTCCGGGGTGAAGGGCAGGTTGCCCATGGTGAGGATGCGCACGGCGCCGTTGTTGTCACGTACCGGCAGCATCTGGCCAGCGTTATAGCGAGAAGGGGCAAAAGGAACGTCCAGTACACCGGCCTGGAAAGCGCGTACGGTTCCCAACGCGATATCACCGTTGCCCAGCTCAAAGCATTTGTCCAGCAGGCATTTGGTCTCGGCGGTGATAATCTCTTTTTCTTCATTGAGGGAATTTTCGTCTAAAGACTGATCGCGCAGCATGGAAATGACCTGTTTGGTGCAGCGCAGCCCCTGCGCGTTGGCCTCGGCAGTGGGAACGCCCATCGCCTCATGTGGCGTTTTGACAATAACCTTTGTAGCGTGGGAAAGAGCCGCGGCGGCGCTGCCCCAGGAAATAACGCCGAACGCTTGGGCCTCATCCTGCGGGAACCCGCCCATCCACTGGTGTAGCACGGTTGTAACGACTACATTGTTGTACCCATACTGATGCAGATATTCTTCGGTCAGCTTCTCCAGCGTATGAATTGCCGCGACATCTTGCACCAGGTTTCCGCATTGGCCGTAGCCTACGGTGATGTTCTTAACGCCCTGCTCGGCAGCCAGCAGCGCCTCAATGATGGCAACCGCATGGGAAATGCTTGGAGGAACCAGCGTGCCGGTCAGCGGGCCGTAGGGCTCGCGGTTGATAGAAATACCGGCCTCTTCGTAAATACCGGTCAAACGGTCGCAGTACTGCCAGTCGGCGATGGTCCGTTCCAGCGGAACGCTTTTTGCGTAGGGGATGTTATAGGAGATCCCGCCGCCTTCGTAACTGGTGTAGCCGCCGGCGAAAACGATTTCGGTCAGCAGGCGGGCGTCTGGGGTGCCATGACGGATCTGCAGCGGTACGTCGATGGCATTGACCACCTGGCGGATTGCGCCGACGCCGTGGTTGACGGCGGGGAAGCCGTTGAGCATAGATTTACCGGTTTTGATGGATTCTTCAATACCGATTTCCGCCTCTTTATAGCGGTTTTGGCGGGTGTAGCTGTCAATGGTGGTCGGCAGCAGGTCGGCGCCGCCCTTATCCTGCAGATAGGTCAAAAGCTCGATGTGCTTTTGCACCAGCGCGACGCCGGCGCGGGGCTGTACCAATGTGACGCGGTTGGCTTTGGCTTCGGCCAATTTTTTGCTGAAGATCTTGCTGTCCGGCAGCGATTTGTGAAAAGCGAACGATTCTTCCAGGTCCACATCCTTGCCGGTAGGCCACTGATTGAGAACGGTTTTGCGGATTTCATAAAATTCATTGTCCGTTAGGCGCTTGTTTTTAATTTCCATGCGGTTACCTCCGTAATAATATTATTCGTAAGCTTCAACCAGCTCTTTTTTCATAATGCGCAAGGCCACATCCGGGTAATACTGCCCCAACAGCCCCATCGCGGCCAAAATGTATTTGCGGTCTACCAGGAATTTCGCGTCGGCCGGGCGAAGGGAGCCTGGTTGATTCGGGTTCTGCAGGCTGTGGGCCGCAATCTCGCCGGTGCGCTTGGTATGGATGATGGCGCCGCCGGTGACGACAACGCGGCGTACAGGGGTCAAATCCTTGCCTATCTGGGAATAGGCAAGACCCATGGGGGTGTAGACCTGCTCAATCGTACCCGCGTGACGGGCCACAGCGGTTTCCACCGCCAGAGACGCCAACGCGAAATCTAAATTTTCCCATTCTTGATCCTGCGGCAGGGTTTCTGTATTCTCTGAAAGAAATTGGATCATTTCCTTTGCCTTGCCTGATTCAATCCCAGATAGTTGGCTGACCCGGTCGATTCCTGCGGCGTCCACAATGCCCCAGATGCTGTATCGCATGCCGATGTCGCCTTCTACCGTCCGTTTGGCGTAGGGCTCCATCAACCCTTTGATGATGGTGTTGGACTGGGTGGGCATTCCATCTGCGATGGAATATACGTCGGTGGTAGCGCCACCGAGATCTACCGCCACCAACTCGCCGATACCGGTTTCCGTCTTTGTCCCTTCAGCCAGCAGCTGCATGGCAGCCATCATGGCGGCAGGGGTAGGCATTAGGATGCCGGAGATCAATTCGGCCGCCTGGCTTAAGCCTTTGGCCTGGATAATCCGGTTTAAAAAAATCTGCCGGATCTCGTGCTGGGCCGGTTCGATATTCAGTTCATTGAATTTTGGCATTACGTTTTCGCAAACGTGGGTTTCCCACTTTTCCAAAAGCTCTTCGCACTCGTCGGCACAGTTGCGGTTGCCGGCGATGACAATCGGGCAGATGGGATCCGTTTGGGAAAGCCTTTTGGCATTGGCCAAGATGCACTCGCTGTTGCCGCCGTCGGTTCCACCCACCAGCAGGATCATATCCGGGCGGTTGGCGATGATCTCAGCTACGTCTTTTTTAGTCAGTTCATAAGAATAGACCCGGATGACTTTGGCGCCTGCGCCAAGGGAAGCCTGTTTCGCCGCTTCGGCGGTGAGTTCCGGCACCAGGCCGCTGGTAATCATGCGAAGGCCGCCTGCGGCGGAGGAACAGGCATAACGTTCGGCAAAATCCAACTTGCCGGTCTGCCGTTCCAAAATCTTCAACGCGTTCTGGAGCCCTTCGCCAATATCGGTCTGAACGGTGGTATAGCTGCTGGCAGTACCGAGCAGCTTTTCATTTTCCACATCAACGGCGGTCACTTTCGTGTATGTACTGCCGAAGTCCATAAGCAATACTGATTTCATGGCAAGCGCTCCTTATTCCTCGGTCTCTTCGGGGGGCTGTACGCCCAAATCCTCATACAGGGCCGCAATGGTGGTTTCAGGCGGCGTCCCGGGACCGAACACGCGGTCAAAGCCCATTGCCTTAAAGCGTTTTTCCACCTCGTCAAAGGGTTGCTTGCCGACCACAATGTTCCCACCGACATACAGTAAAATCCCTTTAAGGCCCGCTTCGTCGCATTTCTCTCGCATACCGCGGCAGTCCAGTTCGCCATGGCCGTATAAGGAAGAAACCACAATTACATCGGCGTTGGATTCGATCGCTGCATTGATATACTCTTCCTGCGATACCATAACGCCTAAGTTGACGCAGTTAAACCCGGCGGCAGTAAAAGCATGGTAGAGGATTTTGTTTCCAACCGCATGAACGTCGGCACCAATCACGCCCATGACTAGAGTTTTCTTTTCCATAATGCACCTCTCATTGTTTTATATGTTTAACAAAGATTGAACTATGCCTATATATTATTCTTTGGCAAACGACCTGTCAACCGGTTTTGGTAAAAAACTTGTAAAAAGATGTTTTTTGTCATATTTTAGGCGGATAGAAGGGCATAATTGTATACAAAAAACAAGAATAAAAATTGTTATAGTACAATTTTTGAAAATGAAACATCCGGATGATACAATACCCATCCGGATGCCTGCTACAGATATTTTGCCGCTCGCACGCTTTCGATTTTTTCCTGTACATTCAAGAAAGAACCGCCGTCGATCTGATAATTGTACCGGATCACGGTTTTTCCCTGTTCGCCTGCCTGCCGGATCAAATCCCCTTGGGTCCGGCTGCAGAACAACAGAAAATCGTTCGGGACGATTAACACGTCTTTGTGCCGTAAAAAGGTTTCCAGATCTAGCGTGCTGCCCAGCAGAAAAGTTTCCACATCCCGGCAGGATAATTCCAGGCTTTGCATACTCTTGCGAATGATGTGGGAATAGGTTTCGCTGGCACAGATAATGCCCACCGACCTATTGCTGATCATGGCCATTTTTGCCACGGTCGGGCTGCTGGGAGCCGTTACGACCTGCATCAGTTTGTCCTTGTTGGAAACAACGCCGCCCAGCTGGCTCATATGGGTGGATGTGGTGATGACCAGATCTGCAAAATCGTCGATTACGAAAGGCTCCTTGAGCGCGTCGGGCAAAAGGAGCTTGTGCGCTTCAATGTTTGGGATAACGGAAATCTGGTTAATGATATTGGCGAGGGTTTCGGGATTGCAATCGATAAAGATGATGCAAACGTTATCGTCGTGTTCCATCCGTTCCCGCAATTTCAGATTAAAGAACATCTGAATCTCCTGCGGCGAGAAGGAAAGGGATTCCATCTCGTCCAGCAGCCGCTCAATGGCGTTCATCGCGCGGACCTTCGCGCTGCTTTCCTGGCGGGCCTGCTCCTGTACAAAGGTGCCCTTGCCGCGGGTCATTTTCACAATGCCTTTGTGTTCCAGCTCTTCATATGCATGTTTAACTGTGCCACGGGCGATGCCGGCTTGATCTGCCAGTTCTCGAACAGTCGGAAGCTTTTTGCCGGCGGAAAGTTCGCCGCTTTGCACTTTCCGTGCAATTTGGCCAATCAGCTGCTGGTAGATGGAAACGGTGCTGTTTTTATCGATGGAGAATTTCATATCAGTCACCCCCAAAATCACTTGTTCTATATCTATTCCTATCATTAAACTAGCTTAAAAAGAACCTGTTGTCAAGGAATAAAGGGGGACAATTGACAACAGGCAAAGGATGTGATACATTTTTTTAAAATATTGAAAAGACAGGAAGGGAAGCGGTTTTTTTGGCACAGAAAAAAAACAATCGGAAAATTTTGATTATTGCAGGCGTCTGCCTGGCGATATTGGTTGCGGCTTTTGCCGTTATCTATGGCGTCTTTATGCCAAAGGGGCAGGCGGGAGACAAAACGATCGGGATTACGGTGGTGTTCGCAGAGGATAATCAAAAGGAATACACCATTCAAACCGATGCGGAAAATCTAGGAGATGCGTTAACGGAGAAAAAACTGGTGGAAGGCACCATGGGGGAATATGGCCTTTATATTGAAACGGTTGATGGCGTAACGGCGGACAGCGCCAACCAAGAGTGGTGGTGCATTACAAAGGACGGGGAAATGCTTAATACCGGTGCGGACGCAACGCCGATCGCTGATGGCGAGCATTATGAGCTGACTTTGAGCAAATGGTAAGCAAAAAAGAACCGGTTTCTATCCGCGATTTGGCGTTGATGGGGCTTTTTAGCGCCATTTTGCTGGGTGTGCAATTGGCTTTTGCTTTTCTGCCCAATATCGAATTGGTGTCGCTTTTAACCATTTTGTATACGTTGCATTTACGGTACCGTGCACTGCCGGTGATTTATGTGTTTGTCCTGTTGGAGGGGCTGGTCTTTGGTTTTGGCATCTGGTGGATCATGTATCTGTACATCTGGGCGATTTTGTTTGCTGCGACTATGCTGATTCAGAAAAATCAGTCGCTGGTTGGCTGGGCAATGCTTTCAGGCGGATTTGGCCTTTGCTTTGGCGCGCTGGGTTCGATTCCTTATATTTTTCTCAGCGGCCCCCAGGCGGCGTTTGCCTGGTTTGTGGCGGGCATCCCGTTTGATATCGCCCACGGCGTTGGAAATTTTGTGGTTTGCCTGGCGTTATTCAAACCGCTGCATTATCTTTTGGGCAGGATGATATGCGCACGAGCGGTGTAAAACCAAATTTTTTGATCCCATTTATAAAAAAACAAGAGGTTGGAAAAGAACAGTTTTCCAACCTCTTGTTTTTTATCTGATCGCACTCGTTTGCCGCCGCGAACAGAAAGCTTCTAATTTACTGGGGCCTGTGTTTCCTTCGTCATTGGTATTTTTTGATTTGCGGGAAAGACTATATCTAAACGAAAAAAGGAGAGATACTGATGAAAAATTCTGATTCAATCGAATTGCTACAGGAATGCAATAGCGGCAGCAAGATGGCAATCAGCAGCATCCGTGACGTACTGGAAGATGTTCAGGAAGAAAAATTAAAACGCCTTTTAGAAAACTATATCCATAAGCACGAAGAGTATGGCGAGGAACTGCATGCCCTGCTGTCAGCCAACCATGCACCAGCGGAGGAGCCAAAGCCGGCTGCGAAAGCCATGGCCAAGATGGTTACCGGCGTTAAGCTTCTGGCTGACCATTCGGCGCCTCAGATTGCAAATCTAATGGTTGACGGCTGCAACATGGGGATCAAATCTATCAGCAAATATCAAAACCAATATAAAAATGCCGATCGGGAAAGCATCGAAATTTCTGAGGAACTGGTGAAAATCGAACAGCATATGGCAAACAGCCTGCGTCGCTTTCTTGCCTGACAAGAATTTTCATATTAAAATGGTATAAAAACCAGCTTTCCCGTTGACTTTTTCTTTCAAATATGATATAGAATAAAAGTATCAAAGACGTTGACAGAGACAGTACGCCTTAAGCAAAAGGAAAAGCGAGCTGGGGAGAGTGAGAGCCTGGAGCGAGTCGCTTTTGGCGGAAAATCCCTCTAGAGTTGCAGGCTGAAAGGATTTTTCGATTAAGCCTTGCCGGTATTTCACCGTTATCGGAAGCACATATGTTGGTATGGAGCAATGGGTGGTTAAAAGCGAAGCACGCCTTCGTCCTGTTTGCAGGACGAAGGCTTTTTGTTTTCCGTATCAAAACGCCAGGACGATTTGGGAGGTAACAGAAATGAGCAAATACGAAAAGGTGTCCACAGATATGAATTTTGTGGATCGGGAAAAGGCGGTAGAAAAATTCTGGGAGGAGAACCAGATTTTTGACAAGAGCATTGATACCCGAAAAGAGGGGGAAACGTATACATTTTACGACGGTCCCCCCACTGCCAATGGCAAACCCCATATCGGCCATGTGCTGACCCGGGCGATCAAGGACATGATTCCCCGCTATCAGACCATGAAGGGGCGCCAGGTACCCCGTAAGGCCGGTTGGGATACCCACGGTCTGCCGGTGGAGCTGGAAGTGGAAAAGCTGCTGGGGTTGGACGGCAAGGAACAGATCGAGGAATACGGCCTGGAGCCTTTTATCGAAAAGTGCAAGGAAAGTGTTTGGAAATACAAGGGGATGTGGGAGGATTTCTCCAGCACAGTCGGTTTTTGGGCGGATATGGAGCATCCTTATGTGACCTATGATAATCATTTCATCGAATCGGAATGGTGGGCCCTCAAAAAAATCTGGGAGAAAGGACTGCTATACAAAGGCTTTAAAATCGTGCCTTATTGCCCTCGCTGCGGGACCCCGTTGTCCAGCCACGAGGTTGCACAGGGCTATAAGGATGTCAAGGAGCGTTCGGCAATCGTCCGTTTCAAGGTGAAAGGCGAAGACGCTTTTATCCTAGCCTGGACGACAACGCCTTGGACGCTGCCGTCCAATGTGGCGCTGTGTGTCCATCCAGATGAGACTTATGTCAAAGTGGAGAGCGGCGGCCAGACGTATTATCTGGCTGAAGCGCTGGTGGAAACGGTGTTGGGCGCCGAGGCCGAAATCAAGGAGCGCTACACTGGCCGGGATTTGGAATACAAGGAATACGAGCCGCTGTTTGATTTTGTCCATCCGGATAAAAAATGCTGGTATGTGGCCTGCGACCGTTATGTAACGCTGACCGACGGTACCGGTGTGGTTCACATTGCACCTGCTTTCGGTGAGGATGACGCCAATGTTGGCCGCAATTATGATCTGCCGTTTGTGCAGCTTGTGGATGCCAAAGGGCAGATGACCAAAGAAACCACTTGGGCCGGTACCTTCTGCAAGGACGCGGACAAGCTGATCCTGGTCGATTTGGAAAAACGCGGCCTTCTTTTTTCCGCGCCGCCTTTTGAACACAGCTATCCGCACTGCTGGCGCTGCGGTACCCCGCTGATCTACTATGCGAGAGACTCCTGGTTTATCAAAATGACCGATGTCAAAGACGATCTGATTCGCAACAACAACACCGTCAACTGGATTCCGGAGAGCATTGGAAAAGGCCGATTTGGCGACTGGCTGGAAAATGTTCAGGATTGGGGAATCAGCCGTAACCGCTACTGGGGCACGCCGTTAAACATCTGGGAATGTGAGTGCGGCCACCGCCATTCGGTGGGGAGCATTGGGGAATTAAAAGAAATGTCGCCCAACTGCCCAGATGACATTGAGCTGCACCGTCCCTTTATCGATGAGGTGACCATCACCTGTCCCCACTGTGGCAAACAGATGAAGCGGGTGCCGGAGGTGATCGACTGCTGGTTCGACTCTGGTTCAATGCCCTTTGCGCAGCATCATTATCCTTTTGAAAATCAGGACTTGTTTGAACAGCAGTTCCCGGCGGACTTTATCTCTGAGGCGGTAGATCAGACCCGTGGCTGGTTCTACTCGCTGCTGGCCATCTCCACCTTGTTGTTTAACAAAGCGCCTTACCGCAACGTCGTAGTGCTGGGATTGGTGCAGGATGAAAACGGCCAAAAGATGTCCAAATCCAAAGGCAACGCAGTCGATCCCTTTGAAGCGTTGGCTTCCTATGGCGCCGATGCGATCCGTTGGTATTTTTACAGCAATTCCGCACCCTGGCTGCCCAGCCGTTTCCACGATAAAGCGGTAAAAGAAGGGCAGCGCAAGTTCATGGGTACGCTGTGGAACACCTATGCATTTTTTGTGCTGTATGCAAATATTGACGATTTTGACGCTACGAAATACCAGTTGGAATACGAGAAACTGTCGGTTATGGACCGCTGGCTGCTTTCTAAAATGAATTCGCTGATCCAACAAGTGGACGCGGATCTTGGTGGCTACCGGATTCCAGAAGCCGCCCGCGCGTTGCAGGATTTTGTGGATGAATTGAGCAACTGGTATGTTCGCCGCAGCCGCGAACGCTTTTGGGTTAAGGGGATGCCGCAGGATAAGATCAACGCTTATATGACCTTGTATACGGCGTTGGTCACCGTTTCCAAATTGGCAGCCCCTATGATCCCCTTTATGTCCGAAAGCATCTATCGCAATCTGGTTTGTGGATTGGATCCATCTGCACCGGAAAGCGTCCACCTGTGCGACTACCCGACAGCGGATGAAAAATTTGTGGACAAAAAGCTGGAAGAGGACATGGATACGGTTTTAAAGGTAGTCGTGTTGGGCCGTGCCGCAAGAAACGGCGCCGCGATCAAAAATCGTCAGCCGTTGGCCAAGATGTATGTCAAAGCCGATGACGAAGTAGGGGAATATTATCAAGAGATCATAGAGGATGAGCTGAATATCAAATCGGTGGAGTTCACCGCTGATGTGTCTGCTTTTACATCCTATCATTTTAAGCCACAGCTCAAGACCTTGGGACCGAAATATGGCAAGCAGCTGGGCGAGATCCGCACCGTGTTGTCCAATTTGGACGGCAGTGTGGCCAAGAAAGAGCTGGATTCTACGGGCCTGTTAAAATTGGCGCTCTCCACCGGCGAGATTGCACTGGCGCCGGAGGACCTTCTGATCGAAATGACCCGGTCGGAGCAATACTATTCGGTGGAAGACGGCGGGATCACTGTGGCGATTGACACAACCATGACCGGCGCACTGATTGAAGAAGGCTTTGTCCGCGAAATCATCAGTAAGCTGCAGACCATGCGCAAAGAGGCAAACTTCAACGTGATGGATCACATTGAAGTTTACGCGAAGGGCAACGAAAAGATCGCTGGGATCATGAAAAAGAACCTACCTGTGATCGAAAACGACACCCTAGCCGATGCGCTGAAGCTGGAAGAGCTAGACGGTTACACCAAAGAATGGGATATCAACGGCGAGACCGTAACGCTTGGTGTGAAACGGGTAAACGCCCAATAGGGGAGAATACCATAAAAAAGCACCGCAAGGGAATCAAACCCTTGCGGTGCTTTTTATTTGATAACGGAAGAGTATTTTGATATGAAAAAAACAGGCGCTTTTGGTTATTGTTCCTCTGCTGGCAAAGCGGTTTTTCGCTTGACTGTGACGGCCTCATCATAGCAAGAGAAGATCTTTTCAGTCTCATTTTTTTCCATTTTCGGCGTGATGAGACTAACCAACGGTACAATAATCAATCCGGCGATCATAGCAATCGCCCCAGCGTTAATCGGAGAAGCAATGTAATTCCAGAACATGTTGGTTACCGTAATGCCAACGCCTGTGATAAAACTCGCCCAAACGGCAGCTCTGGTAACTCCTTTCCAGTACAGACCATAAAGAAAGGGGGCAAGGAACGCACCGGCCAGCGCCCCCCAGGAAATTCCCATCAGCTGGGCAATAAAGGTAGGCGGATCCAAAGCCAGGACAACGGATAGAACGATAAAAAAGACAATCAATGCGCGCATCAAAAGTAGAAGCCTTTTTTCGTTCAGATTTTTGATGATATTGTCTTTTAAAAAGTCCAGCGTCAGCGTAGAGCTGGAGGTTAACACCAGCGAAGAAAGGGTGGACATGGATGCGGAGAGCACCAGCACAATAACCACGCCGATGAGGATATCCGGTAAAGACGAAAGCATGAAAGGGATGATGCTGTCATAAATCACGCCGCCCTGATCGTTGTGCAGCGCGGGATTTTCAAATAGCCGCCCAAAGCCGCCCAGAAAATAACATCCTCCGGAGATGACAATGGCAAATACCGTGGAGATGATTGTGCCGGTTTTGATGGCTTTTTCGCTTTTAATCGCGTAAAACTTATGGACCATCTGGGGCAGCCCCCAGGTTCCAAGTGAAGTCAGAATAACGACTCCAAGCAGGTTGAGCGGATCCGGGCCAAAGAAAGAGGTGTAAGCCCCTTGTTGCCCCATCGTCGCCGGAATTTCACTGGGGATTTCAGCTAAATTGAATAGCGCCTGCGCAAATCCGCCCTGCCCGTTGAGCACGGCGGCAATGACGGCCACAATGCCGCCGAGCATAATAAGGCCCTGAATGAAATCGTTGATAGCGGTGGCCATATATCCGCCCAAAATGACATAAGCGCCGGTGAGCACAGCCATCACGATGACGCAAACCGAATAAGGGATATCGAAAGCCATGCCGAACAACCGGGACAGCCCGTTGTAAACCGAGGCAGTGTAGGGAACCAGGAAAATGAATACGATGGCGGAAGCCACAATTTTCAGTGCCTTACTCTCAAAGCGTTTCCCAAAAAAGTCCGGCATGGTGGTAGCAGATAGATGATTACTCATGATCCGGGTGCGCCTGCCCAGCACAACCCAGGCCAAAAGGCTGCCAATTAGCGCGTTGCCAATGCCGATCCAGGTGGAAGCAACACCGTATTTCCAGCCAAACTGGCCGGCGTAGCCCACAAATACGACGGCAGAAAAATAGGAGGTACCGTAGGCAAAGGCGGTCAGCCAGGGACCGACATTGCGGCTGCCTAACACAAACCCCTGGATATCATTTGAATGCCGCCGGCAATAGATGCCAATGGCGATCATCGTGCCGAAAAAAATTACAAGCAAAATCATTTTTACAGCCATGGGAATACTCCTTTACTTTAAAGCGTCAATGTGTTTCGCTGCCTATCATAACAGAAAAAAGATAATCTGTCAATTTAAACTTTTGAAGGGTAAAGCTTTAAACAGGCAAGAAATAATCGTTGACAGGAACGATTTTACAAGTTAGAATAAAAAAAATGTTTGTCATATGGAAAGGAGCGGTTTTGTGTTCTGGCAAAAGGATGCGGAAACCATGCCGCGCGCAGAAATTCGCGCACTGCAATTGAAAAAATTACAACACACGGTGAAATGGGGCTACGATCGGGTTCCTTATTATCATAATATCATGGAAAAAGCGGGGGTAACGCCAGATCAGATCCAATCGCTGGATGACGTGCGCCGCCTGCCGTTTACCACAAAAGCGGATCTGCGGGACAATTATCCCTTTGGGCTGTTTGCGGTTCCAAAAAAGGAGATTGTGGAAATCCACGCCTCATCCGGTACCACCGGCAAGCCGATTGTCGGCGGCTATACCCGGCATGACTTGGATGTCTGGAGTGATTGTGTGGCGCGGGTTGCCGTTGCGGCGGGGGCCGCTTCAGACGATATTTCCCAAATTGCTTTTGGCTATGGCTTGTTCACAGGCGCTTTTGGCCTGCATTACGCGCTGGAAAAAATCGGTTCCATGGTGGTGCCGATTTCCAGCGGCAATAGCGAAAAGCAGATTATGTTGATGAAGGATTTTGGCACGACTTTGCTGGTGGCAACTCCTTCTTACGCTGTATATTTAAGCGAATTGGCCAAGGATATGGGCGTTGCGGATCAGTTGCAGCTACGTTTGGGCCTCTTTGGCAGTGAGGTTTGCACCGCTGAGATGCGCGATCAGATCGAGAAAAACATCGGCATTACGGTGACTGATAACTATGGTCTGACCGAATTAGGCGGCCCCGGCGTATCAGGCGAATGCCGGTACCGCAATGGGCTGCACATCAACGAGGACCATTTCCTGGCAGAGATCATCAATCCGGATACCGGTGAGGTGTTACCCGAAGGGGAAACCGGGGAGCTGGTCATCACGCCGCTTTCAAAAGAAGCGTTCCCGATTTTCCGTTACCGCACCAAGGATATCGCAAAGATTACATACGAGCCCTGCGAGTGCGGGCGCACCTTTGCGCGAATGAACAAGGTCGTGGGGCGTACCGACGATATGCTCATCATCAAAGGTGTCAATGTGTTTCCATCCCAAATTGAGAGCGTGCTGATCCAATCGCCCCATATCGGCCCCCATTATCAATTGATCCTCCGCAAGAAAAATTATATGGACAATCTGGAGGTCAAGGTGGAATTGATCGACGGTTCTCTGCTGGATCAGTACGGTGCACTGGAAAAGGTAGCTGGGCAGATTCGCGCACAGCTGCGCACCGTATTGGGACTCGATTGTAAGGTCACTCTGGTAGAGCCCCGTTCTATTGAGCGCTCCACTGGTAAAGCCAAGCGTATCGTAGATCTGCGCAACGAACCGAATGCGTAAGGGAGGTAAAAATATGCTGGTCAAACAAATTTCTGTGTTTGTACAAAATGAACCGGGGCGCTTGTCTCAAATTACCCGGCTAATGGCAGAGAATGGGATTGATATCCGTTCGATTTCCATCTCTGACACGGTGGATTTCGGTATTCTGCGGCTGATTGTCAATGATCCGGAAAAATGCGAGCAGGTCCTCAAAGAAAACGGATTTACCGTTTCCATCACCAATGTCATTGCGGTAGGCATTACGGATGAGCCGGGCAGCCTGGCGCGGGTGTTTGCACTGGCGGACGAAAATAGCATCAACGTGGAGTATGTTTATGCCTTCATCAGCCATACGACCCAGGATGCCTGTATCATCATGCGGGTAACGGATGGGGAGCGGGCTGCGAAGATTCTAATCGAAAACGGGATCAAAGTTCTTTCCGCTGGAGATGTTTACCGGTTTTAACGAATCGCTGCGGCGCCCCCGAAAAAGCGGGGGCGTTTTTGCTTTCTATTTTAAACCCGTTTGACTGAAAGGGGAGAAACATGCACACCATTGAACAGATTAAAGCGGAGCTCAAACGGCTGGATCAGATCATCGGGGTGGACACCTCTGGGATAGCGGTTGCCTTTTCGCCCCGAGCGGTGTATCAGTACGGGTGCTGTAACTATCAAAAGGTAAACGGGCGCGTTTTCCCCCGCAAAATCCTAATCGCCTCATTCCTTTTGGAAGAAGAGGAGGCTTTTTGGGATACGGTTCGTCATGAATACGCCCATGCCGCTGCCGCACTATTGACGGGGAAAAACCAGGGGCATGGCCCTGTCTGGCAGTCGATTTGCCGGCAGATCGGCGTTGATCCGGTCCGCTTGGCCGCTGAATGTCCGGCCCAGCAAAAGCAAAAAGAAGCCCGGGTTAAATATGAGATTGTTTGCCTGTCCTGCGGTGTTTGTTACCGGAAGGTGCGCCGAGGCCGTTTCGTGGATGCAGTGCTGGCAAGCGGGGGAAACCCAACGGCCTATCGCTGCGTCTGCGGCGGGCGCCGGTTTTCCTGCAAGTTTTCCGGCGGTGAACGGGAAAGATCTGCCGCAGAAAAATAAGTGGATTCATGGCCCTACCCTTATCTCTCTTCAGTGAAGAGATTTTTTTCGCTGAAAAAGAGATACCCGCTCCATTGAAGATTGTAGAGAAAACGGAAGTGGCAGGAGCTTTTTTGGCTCCTGCCACTTCCGTTTATCATCATTATAATTCTTGATAGTTTCCCAGAAACGTAAAGGCGGGAAGCTCCTGCGACAGGGTATCGATCAGCTGGCGGATCAAGGGAGAAGAAGCATTCCCCGCGAAATCCAAGTAGAAGTAATACTCGAAATTTTTGCCGCTAACAGGCCGGGATTCAATTTTTGTCAAATTTAAATCCAGCGCTGCAAAACGGGAGAGTAGCTGGTTGAGCGACCCAGGCTGATGCGGCAGGGAAAAGACCAGGCTGATTTTATTGGCATATTCCATGTGGTAATATTCCCGGGAAACAGCCACAAAGCGGGTGGTGTTGTGTTTTGCCGTCTGGATATTGGGCGCTAGAATCTGCAGGCCATAAAGATCCGCACAGTAGGAAGATGCGATAGCCGCCTTGTGAATATCCCCCAGGGCCGCGACCATTTTAGCTGCCGCCGCTGTGTTTTCCATCGGGATGCTTCTAGCCAGCGGCAGCCCGGCACAGAAATTTTTACATTGGGCAAGCCCCTGTGGATGAGAGTAGATCTCGGTAATATCGTCCATTGTCGCGCCGGGCATCGCCAGCAGATTCTGCTCCACCGCCAGCCGACAGGCCCGGCTGATGGTCAGGCGGTACCGTAGCAGCAGGTCATAGACCTGCCCGACAGAACCCGCAAGGGAATTTTCCACCGGTAACACTGCAAAATCGCATTCCCCTTGGCTGACCTTTTGAAAAGCGTCTTCCCAGCTGGGAACAAAAACCTGTTCGCCATTTGGAAACATCAAGCGGGACGCCTCGCCAGAAAAAGCGCCAGGAACCCCTTGGCAGGCCACCTTTGGCCGGGCCGGAAAGGTGGATTCCGTCTTTTGGGAGAAGTCAGGCGTTTCCATTAAAGCCCGTTCGTAGTCTTTGCTGGCGTCCATCAGACATTGATAAATCCGGCGCAGATAAGGGCTCTTTTCGGTTTCAGCGGTCTGGGATACAGTTTCCAATATCTGCGCTTCCCGTTTGGGGTCATAGACCGGCAGACCGGCAGCCTCTTTGATTTGGGCCACTTGGGCGACCAGCTCCATCCGCTGGGAAAACAGACGGACCAGTAGCCGATCCGTTTCGTTGATCTTCTGGCGGACCTGTTCCAGTTGTTCCTTCATTTTTGTTTCCCTCCGTTATTACAACGTTCTGCCTTCCACCTGCGCGTAGCGCCGCAGACTTGTCATAATGCCGTCAAACGTTTCAGGTTTTAGGGACTGGGCGCCGTCGGACAGGGCCCGCTCAGGATTGTTATGCACCTCGATCATCAAGCCGTCCGCCCCGGCTACAATAGAGGATTTGGCCATGGGCTCCACCAGCCAAGTGATGCCGGTGCCGTGGCTCGGATCAACAATGACCGGCAGGTGAGTCAGATGTTTTAAAATCGGGACGGCAGAAATATCCAGCGTGTTGCGGGTAAAGGTCTCGTAGGTGCGAATGCCTCTTTCGCAGAGGATGACCCGCTCATTGCCGCCAGCCATAATATACTCGGCGCTCATCAGCCACTCTTCGATGGTACTGGAAAGGCCGCGTTTGAGAAGGATCGGTTTCTTCAAGCGGCCCAGCTCCTTGAGCAGCTCAAAATTCTGCATATTGCGCGCGCCTACCTGAATGATGTCCACATCCTTGAACAGTGGGATCTGGGCGGCGCTCATCACCTCGGAAACGATCGGCAGGCCGGTGGCTTCTTTGGCTTTGAGCAGCAGCTCAACCCCTTCGGCCCGCAGGCCCTGGAAGGCGTAAGGGGAGGTGCGTGGTTTAAACGCGCCGCCGCGGAGAATATGGGCGCCGGAGGCTTTGACTTTGGTGGCAACCTCGATGATTTGCTCCTCCGATTCTACCGAGCAGGGGCCGGCCATCACCACAACCTGGGTTCCGCCGATCTGTAGGCCGTTGTCCAGGGTAATAACTGTATTTTGCGGATGGAACTTGCGATTGACCATCTTATAGGGCTCCTGCACACGGGTTACCCGCTCTACAATGTCCTGATGCGCCAGAATGGAGTCCATATCCACATGGGAGGTATCACCTACCAGGCCGATAATGGTAACCTGGGTGCCTTCGTTGCAATGGCAGGCAACGCCGGAATATTGGGACTTAATCTCATCAATTAGCTGCTGGGTTTTCTCGCGGGGTGTGTTGGATTTCAGTACGACGATCATTGTAAACATCCTCTCCTAATTACTCTAAACGTTCTGCGAAATCAGGCAACAAAAAAGGGACTTATGAAATATCATAAGTCCCGCATCGGTTGCGTTTTTGTTGGTGACCTATCATATTTTACCATATTCAATTAAACCGGAGCTAAAAAAGAAAGCCCAGCTAAAGAAAAAGGTAAAGTTTTTAGAATAGGTCTTGTTCATAGAAGAAACCTCGCATACGTTTTGACTGGGTACAGTTTAACACTGCAAGAGCCGGTTGTAAAGCCTTTTTTTAAAAAAATTATTTTGTGGCAGAAAGATTTTTCAAAAACCGACCTTTAGAAGGATGAAGTTTTATTTGATCTTTCGGTTGCTATATGGTACGATAACAACGAGTGGAGGGATATTTATGTGGACAAGGGAACAGATAAAAGGAAACGCAAAATATGTTTTGGGCTTTAGCTATTGGAAAGCGGTTTTAGCCTGCTTGATCGTGACCTTGGTCGTCGGAATTTCCAATATGGGTAGCAGCGGCTATTCGGTCACCTACCGTCTTTCAGACGGCTATCTTTCTTGGCGGGTCGGTGCTGTTTTGTTGGTCGCCGTTTCGATTTTGGCGCTGTTGGGTACTTTGTTTGCGATTTTTGTGGTCAATCCCATCGAGGTTGGCAAGTGCCGCTTCTTCATCGCCAACCGGCAAAACCGGGGCGGATATGACCAGCTCTTTTCGCTGTTTAAAAGCGGCACCTATCTCAATGTGGTAAAGGTCATGTTCCTGCGGGATTTGTATGTAGCCTTGTGGAGCCTGTTGCTTTTGGTTCCCGGCATTGTCAAGTCCTATGAATACAGCATGATCCCTTATATTCTGGCGGAGAATCCGCAGATGGATTCCTCCCGCGTTTTTGAGGTCACCCGTTCCATGACCTACGGGGAAAAAGGGTCCATTTTTGTATTGGACCTGTCTTTTCTAGGCTGGATTTTCCTTGGCGCGATGGCTTGTGGCGTCGGTACTCTATTTGTAGCGCCTTATATTCAAGCAACCTATGCGGAACTGTATGAAATTTTAAAATATCAGGTCATTTCCAATAAATCGGTGGGAATGGAAGAACTAGGGGGCCCCAACGGTTATACGGGCGAGGCGGAAGTGCCCTATGATCACCCTTATGGTGCGCCTGGAGCCAATGTGCAGCGGCAAAATGGCACAAACAATGCTCCCAACACCTATCCCTCATCCCCTGCATATTCTGTGCCCAAGCCTCCCGAGACAGTGCAAGAGCCCGCTGAACCACAGGGAGAGCCGTCTGAAGGGGCATCCTGGTTTGAGCAGCAGGTGGAAAGCGAAAAGAAGGATAATCAGGGCCAGCAAGAATAGTGAGAAGGAGCTTTGCCCGTGAGAACAATCGTTTGGTTTGCGTATTTTTGGGTGATACTGCTTCGCTATATTCCTATTTTGCACCGTGTTAAAAAGCTGGATCAAGCAGGGAAAACAGCGGAGAGAGATCAGCTGGTGGAACAATCTGTCGCCAAATGGGCGCGCAGCCTGTTAAAGGTAGCAGGCGTGCAGGTAGAGATTTCGGGGAAAGAAAATGTTCCTGACGGTCCCGCCGTTTTTGTTGGAAACCACCAGGGGAATTTTGATATTCCCATTTTGCTGGCGTCACTAGATCATGCCTATGGTTTTGTGGCGAAAATTGAGACGCAAAAGATCCCTTTGATCCGCAGCTGGATGAAGTATTTACACTGCGTGTTCGTAGACCGGGAAAATCCCCGCCAGGCCGTAGGCGCTATTGGGGAAGCAGCCCGTATGGTGCAGGAGGGGTATTCCGTGATTCTGTTTCCCGAAGGCACCCGCAGCCGAGGAAATCAGATGCGGGAATTTCAGTCCGGTGGGCTTCGCATCGCGGCAAAGAGTCAGGCACCGGTGGTGCCGGTGGTCATCAACGGCTCTTACCAGGTTATGGAGGCCCATGGCTTTTGGATTCATCCAGCCAAGGTTCGGCTGACCATTTTGCCACCGATATCGGTAGAGAGTATGGGCCGGGAGGAGCAAAAGCAGCTTTCGGTATTATTGCACGATACAATTGAGTGGGAGCTCTCCCGTCAGTTGGATAAATAAAAACAGGGCAAAAGATAGTAAAAAACCGCTGATTTCTTATAAAAATCAGCGGTTTTTTTATTGCGTTTAATCCTTTTTGCCGCAAAAGCAGATGAAAAACGAGGGCATTTCGGGTTACTTTGCCGGACGGCGCTTAGGCGCTACGTGGATGGCATGACCTTCCAAATCCTCCAGCGATTCGGTCACCGCCTCGGTAAATGTCGGATGCGGTCGAATGACCCGGCGCATTTGCTCCGAAGTCAGCCGGTTGACGATGGCATCGGCAAATTCGCTGACAAGATCGGTGGCGCGGGCGCACATCAGCTGGGCGCCAAGCACCACGCCGGACGCTTCGTCGCAGACCACCTTGATGAATCCGCGGTCCTTGCCCTCAATCTGGGTTTTGCCGTTGGCTGCCATCATGAATTTGCCGGTTTTGACCGCGATTCCCCGTTCCTTTGCCTCATCGGCAGAAAGGCCGACAGACGCGATTTCCGGGTCCGTGTAAATGCAAGAGGGGACCACCGAAAGATCGACAGAAAGGGCTTGTCCTGCGATGGTCTCGGCCACCGCAATCCCCTGAGAAGAGGCCATGTGCGCCAGCTGGACACGGGAGGTCACGTCGCCAATTGCCCAGATGTTTTCAAGCGAGGTGGAAAAGTCCGCCGCCGTGACAATGCGGCCCCGCTCCATCTCGGGGGAAAGATCCGGCCCCCATAGGCCCTCCGTGTTTGGGCGGCGGCCGATGGCCACCAAAACGCCCTGCGCCAGGACCGATTCTTCCTGCCCATCTTTATGAAAAAGGCAGCAAAGCTGGCTTTTTTTCGCGCTAATCTCCTGGACCATGGCGCCGGTATATACTGCAACGCCCCGCTTTTTAAGAATCATCGTAAGGTTTTGGGAGATTTCCCGATCCATCGTGGGCAACAGCCGATCCATCGCCTCAACGATGGTTACATCACAGCCAAGGCGGTTATAAAAGGTAGCAAATTCCACCCCAATTACCCCGCCGCCGATAATGATCAGGCTCTTATAGTCCATGGGTTCGCCGTCCAGTATTTCGTCGCTGGTTACGACGCCGGGCAGTTCCAACCCAGGAATGGGCGGACGGGCGGGTAGGGAACCGGTGGCGACCAAAATATGGTCGGCGGTGATCCGGCCATTATCAGAGCCAATAATGGAAATTTCATGGGGTGCCACAATGGTTGCAGTACCACGGACAAGGTCGATCTTATTCGCTTTGAAAAGCTGTTCGACACCGCCGCGCAGCTGCAAAACAATTTTGAGCTTCCGGTCGTGGATGCGGCCCATATGATAGCCAACTTCCGGAATATCCAGTCCCAGCTCCTGGGCGTCTTTTGCCTGATGATAAACCTCGGCGGCGTGCAGAAGCGTCTTAGTGGGGATACAGCCCCGGTTTAAGCAGGTGCCGCCCACGTCCCGGTTTTCGATTACGACGGTTTTAAGCCCCAGCTGTGCCGCACGGATCGCGGCCACATAACCACCGGGGCCTGCGCCGATCACCGCTAGTTGATAGTCGTTCATTCGGATTCGCCTCCCTGTGCTTGCTGCGGGGTATGCCGCAGCAGCATTTGCAGATCTGTAACCATTGTAGCATATTGAGGCGTTTGCGCCAAGGGGGTCAGCGCGTCGGCAAAGCCTGACAGGGAAAAGGGGAGATCCTGTAGGAAAACGGGGATTTTTTCGATAAAGCCGGCATCCATGGCGTCGGAATACGCCTGTACTTCAGAAACCTTGCCATTGGTGACACAAAAGCGAAGCTGGATATTCCCCCAGGGAAACCGCTCTTCCAGTTCGTAAGAAAAGGGGATTTCCCGCCCCAGCCGCCATTGCCAAGAGGCAAAGGTGACCGAAATCCTCCGGATTTCCTCCCAGTCGAACCTTTTGCTGTCCATCCTTTGAGCGGCGAGGCCATACGTTTCTTCAAAGGCGTTTAAAAGCGCCAGGGAGAGAGTTCCCACCGTGGCTGAGGGGCAAAGCGTCCGCAGGTTGACCACCCGGGATTTTACTGAAGAGACCCCCTTTGCCTGTAGCTTTTCGGCGGAGACGTTTAAGTAGCGGGCCATTTGCGCCATATCCGCATCCAACAGCAGCGTGCCGTGATGGCAACCAATCCCCTTAGATGTTTGAAAGGCATTGCCGGAGAATTTGCGCCCATCCACCGTGATATCGTTGCGCCCGGTTTTTTGGGCGTTTACCCCCAGCCGCCCCACTGCGCGGCAGACCACCTCCAGCTGTCGGTCGATGTTATAATCCGGCAGAGGGGCTATAAAGGTAAAGTTTAAATTGCCCAGATCGTGGAAAACCGCACCGCCGCCAGATGGCCGGCGGGCCAGAAAGCCGCCTTCCTGCTCCAGCAGGTCGACGTTGCATTCTTTCCAGGCGTTCTGGTTTTTGCCGATGACCACCGTGCGTCGGTTTTGCCACAGGTATAAGATACAGGTTTCAGGTGGGCAATGCTGCAAAAAATAAGCTTCTAATGCCAGATTGTCATAGGGGTTGGTTCCGGTTCCCTGGTAAAATTGTAGATTTCGAATCATCGTTTCACTTCCTAAGAAAAGCAGCGCATCCGGTTTTACCCAGATACGCGGCTTTCGTTTGTGCTAAAAAGGATAGCGGAGTTTTGGATTCCGCGCCGCGCCGACCTCGTCTAACCGGCGGACGGGCGTATGGTGAGGCGCATCGTGCAGGGTCTGCGGGTCTTTTTTTGCTGTTTCGTACAAACGGAGGAAAACTGCGATCGCCTCGTCCAACGTTTCTTTGGATTCGGTCTCGGTGGGTTCCACCATCAGTGCCTCGTGAACGATTAGCGGGAAGTACATGGTCGGCGGATGGATGCCATTGTCCAAAAGCCCTTTGGCGATATCCATCGCTGAAATGCCGGTTTCTTTTTTTAATGGTTCCAAAGACATGACAAATTCGTGCATACACCGCTCGTCATAGGCCATGGTATACACCCCGCCCAGCTTTTTCATCATATAGTTGGCGTTGAGAACCGCGTTTTGCGCGGCTTCACGGATTCCCTCGGCGCCCATCGTCAGAATGTAAGCCAAAGCCTTGACCACCACGGTAAAGTTTCCATAGAAGGATTTTACCCGGCCAATGGATTGCTCCGGCGTTTGGAAATGATACTGCCCCTGCAGTTCTTTCACTACAGGACCGGGGAGGAAGGGCGCCAGCAACGCTTTGCAGCCTACCGGGCCGCTGCCTGGGCCTCCGCCGCCATGGGGAGTGGAGAAGGTTTTGTGCAGATTCAGATGCACTACGTCAAAGCCCATGTCACCGGGGCGGGACACACCCATGACGGCATTGAGGTTCGCGCCGTCATAATAATTTAACCCACCGGCATCGTGGACGATTTGCGTGATCTCCAGAATATTCTTGTCAAACAGGCCAACAGTGTTCGGATTGGTCAGCATCAACCCAGCGGTATCCTTACCGACAGCGGCGCGCAGTTTCTCCAAATCCACGCAGCCATCCGCTTGGGAGGGGATGCTGACAACGGTAAATCCAGCCATCGTCGCGCTCGCGGGATTGGTGCCGTGGGCGGAGTCCGGCACAATGATTTTGGTGCGCTGATTGTCGCCCCGGTATTTGTGATAGGCTTTGATGAGCAAAAGGCCGGTGAACTCGCCGTGGGCGCCTGCCGCAGGCTGAAAGGTCATAGCGTCCATGCCGGTGATCTCACACAAAGCCGCTTCCGTTTGATACAATACCGCCATGGCGCCTTGGGCCGTATGTTCGGGCTGCAAGGGATGGATTGCAGTGAAGCCGGGCAGCGCAGCCATCTCTTCATTGATCTTCGGGTTGTATTTCATGGTACAGGAGCCCAGGGGGTAAAAGCCGTTGTTTACGCCGTGGGTGCGGCCGGCCAGCGCCGTATAATGGCGGCTGATATCGTTCTCAGACAGCTGTGGCAGGTTCGGCGCTTTTTTCCGGCAAAGGGATTCCGGCAAAGCGGGGATAGGAACGTCACAGGCAGGCAGGATGGAACAGCCGCGCCCGGGAATGCTGGATTCAAACATCAGTTTCATGCGCCGCACACCTCCTTGATGACCGCGATGGCCCGGTCAATTTCCTCTTTACTGTTTTGCTCCGTAGCGCACCAGAGTACACAGCCGGAAAGATCCCCGTTTAGGGGGAGACCACCTAGGATGCTCTGTGCTTCCAGCGCAGCCATTGCTTTAGGCACATCGGGGCACTCGGCCACAAATTCATGGAAAAACTCGCCGGAAAAACGGCGTTTACAGCCAGGGATCTTGGCCATTTCTTTGGCAAAATAGTGTGCCTTGGCGAAGGATTGTGCCGCCGCATTTTCCAGCCCATTTGCACCCATGGCGGCCAAGTAGACCGAGGCCGTTAAAGCACACAGGGCTTGGTTAGAGCAGATATTGCTGGACGCCTTTTCCCGGCGGATGTGCTGCTCTCTGGCCTGCAGCGTCAGCACATAGGCCCGCTTGCCGTCCACATCGGTGGTTTCGCCGACGATCCGGCCTGGAATTTTCCGAATTAGGGCATTGGTACAAGCCATAAAACCCAGATAAGGGCCGCCGAAAGAAAGGGAAAGGCCCAGCGGCTGCCCGTCGCCCACGGCGATATCCGCGCCGGATTCGGCCGGCGTTTGAAGCATCCCCAGACTGATGGGGTTGCAGCTCATGATGTATTTGGCGCCCGACTCGTGGGCAAGAGCGCCCACCTGGTCGGCGTCCTCCAACTGCCCCCAATAGTTGGGCTGCTGGATTAGCACGCAGCAGACGCTGTCATCCAGCAGGGAATGCAGTGCGTCCAAGTCGGTTTTACCGTCTTTGGCCGGGATGATTTCCACCGGCATACCGGATCCCTCGCAGTAGGTTTTAACCGTTTGAATCAAATCCGGGTGGGCGGCCGCGGAAAGCAGCGTTTTGACGCGCTTGCGGTCCTGGCACATAGCCACCGCCTCTGCCGCGGCAGTGGAGCCGTCGTAAACCGACGCGTTGGAAACGTCCATACCGGTCAGCTCGCAGATCATGGTTTGGTATTCAAAAATGGACTGGAGCACCCCTTGGCTGATTTCCGCCTGGTAGGGGGTGTAGGAGGTGACGAACTCCTCTTTGGAAACCACCTGCTTGACGATCGCCGGAATATAATGGCGATACGCCCCGGCCCCGCGGAACACAGTGGAGAACACGGTATTCCGAGAAGCTATTGCTTCCATGGCCCGGCGGACTTCCAGTTCAGAAAGCCCACGGGCAAGGTGCAGCGGGCGGTCCAGCAGCACCTGCTGTGGAAGATGGCCAAACAGTTCCTCCATGGAGCAGCAGCCTACCGCTTCCAGCATTTCCCGGCGTTGCGCTAGGGTGGAAGGTACGTAGGAACCCATGGTTTTTACTCCTCTCCGCAAACGGCAATATAGGCGTCCGCGTCCAGCAGATTTTCTAGGCCGGAAACATCGGTCAGCTTTACAAGCCACGCGCCATACGGATCTTTATTGATGGCTTCAGGGGCGTCGATCAGCGATTCATTGACCGCCGAGACGGTGCCGCCTACCGGCGCGTAAACGTCGGAAACAGCCTTAACCGATTCCACGTCGCACATCGTATCTTCAGCGGCAAAACTGTCGCCTACGGCAGGCAGGTTCACAAAGACAAGATCGCCCAGATCGCTTTGGGCTTTGTCACTTAAGCCGATCAAAACAGACCCGTCGTCCAATTTTTTAACCCATTCATGGGATTTGGCGTACAGAAGTTCTTTCGGTGCATTCATAGTAAAGTCTCCTTTTTAATGTTTTTAATAGTATGCACGTTTTCAGTGCCATTAAGCGGTTTTTTTAAAAGGCGATTTTTTGCTGGATGCCGACCACCTCGCCGATATACATCCGGTGGGGCGCTTCCGTTTGATAGTAGGCGTCAATGGCGTCTTGCGGTATTTGGTTTAGATCCAAATCCTGCCAGTAAATCTTTTTGCAAAGCAGCGTGGCCGACGCTTGCGCAAAGCCTACGCCATTTTCCACAGCTGTAGGGGTTAGGCTGGTCAGCACGATTTTATTGCCATCCCGGCCGGATTTGCTCCCCAGGATCCCCAGGTCTTTCCGATAGGAATCCGGGAAAAAGCTGACGGTGAAATAGGCGTTCTTTTCCAAAAACTGATAGGTGTAGCGAATGGGTTTGACATATACAGTGGCGACCGGGCGGCTCCACAAGGTTCCCAACCCGCCCCAGCTGACGGTCATGGTGTTGTAGTCTTCCATCGATCCAGCGGTCACCAGTGCCCACTGTTTGTCAAAAATACGGAAAACATCTGCGTGAAACGGTTCCATTTATAAGCCTCCTTGGAATTTTTTTAAATAAGCTGACTATTTTTTATAAAAGGGGAGGGGTGCAACCTCAGCGGTAATTTTTCGTCCGCGCACATCGATTTCTACAGGGGCGCCGACTTCTCCGAAGGAGCGGTCCAGCAACGCCATGGCGATGGCATAGCCCAGAAAAGGCCCATGAGTTCCTGAGGTGGTGCGGCCGATTTTTTGCCCGCCGGCATAAACATCGCATTCCTCCCGGGCGATTCCACGTCCGGTGATTTTCAAGCCGACGCGGACACGTGTGGGTTCCCCTTTTGCTTCCAGCGCATTTTTGCCGATAAAATCCGATTTTGCCATTTTGACGTAACTGCCCAACCCGGTTTCAAAAGGGGTGATGGTTTCGTCCATTTCGTGACCATACAGCGGCATGGCCGCTTCTAAGCGCAGGGTGTCCCGGGCGCCAAGGCCACAGGGGATAAGCCCTTCATCCTTTCCAGCTTCCAGCAGCATGTTCCAGAGCTTTGGCGCATCGGCAGGGGCACAATAGCATTCATAGCCGCTTTCTCCGGTATAGCCGGTGGTGGAAACGATACAGGATACGCCGCCGACCAAGATGGGATCTTTAAAGGTGTAGAATTTGACAGGAAGTTCTTGAGCTCCCGTGAGCTTGGAGAGGATTTTAGCGGAAGCAGGGCCTTGCAGGGCGACCTGGGCCACCTGGTCGGAACAATCCTCCAGCTTGACGTCGCCAAACAGATGGGATTTCATCCATTCCACATCTTTGTGCCGGTTGGAGGCGTTGACCACCACCAGATATTTTTCCTGATGGTAGCGATAAACGATCAAGTCGTCTACAACGCCGCCATTTTCATAACACATGGGGCTATAGCGGACTTTGCCGTCTACCATGCTGGTGAAATCATTGGTGAACAGGTTCTGGATATTGGCAAAAGCGTCCGGGCCGGTGATCATGACCTCGCCCATATGGGAAACGTCAAACAGCCCGGCATGGGTTCGCACGGCCATATGCTCCGCGATGACGCCGGTGGGGTACTGAACCGGTAGAAGGTACCCGGCAAAGGGGACCATTTTTCCACCGCAGGCAACGTGACTGTCGTAAAGAGGGGTCTTGAGCTGCATAGAAAACACTCCTTTCCAAATGAAAACAAAACTTTGACAAATCATTCGCAAAAATTAAAAAACGCGTGAAAGCATAAGCTTTCACACGTCTCTGTCATGGTGCCTGAAAGATTCCTTCCTCTTATGCCGCAAAGGGGAAGTTGCTTCTTCGGCGCATTGCTGCTTTCCAGAGGGTCCGTCCAAATCCGGTCCTTTTGCCTGAGAGCATTTTCGTCATTTACCCCTTCGGCGCTATACGGTCTAGTCTCTCCCGGATCCTTCAACCGAACGAATGATTCAATTCTTATTTGCAGTATAACTGAAAATAAGCCGGCTGTCAAATGTAATTTTGTCGCTTTTTGTACAGTTGCCAAGGGCGGTCAAATCGGCTAAAATGATAACAACAATGCGGGGGGATGTGTTTTATATGGAAATTGCGGATACGATTGTTTTTTTTGTCGAAATCGTAGGGACAGTGGCATTTGCTTTGTCCGGCGCAGTGATGGCGGTACAGCGGCGGATGGACATTTTCGGCGTGCTGGTCCTGGGGGTCTGCACCGCCGTGGGAGGGGGCGTCATTCGGGACCTCCTGCTGGGTATTACGCCGCCGAATACCTTCCGCAACCCGGTATATGCGCTGATTGCGGCGTTGGCCTCTGCGCTGATTTTCTTTGTGGGGAAAAGTGAGCCGGAAATCATCATTAGCAACCGGATTCAAAATCTTTCCTTATTTAATTTTCTCGACGCAATGGGCCTTGGAATTTTCACGGTGATCGGTATCAATACGGCGATTAGCGCGGGATTTGGTGATAACGCGTTTTTGCAGATATTCGTCGGCGTGACCACCGGCGTTGGCGGCGGCATTTTGCGGGACATGCTGGCAGGGGTAACGCCGATTGTGCTGCGCAAGCAGGTTTATGCGTCGGCAGCGTTTGTGGGGGCGGTGCTGTATGCTTGCTCGTATTCTTTTGTCAGCCATTGGGTCGCTATGGTTTTGGGCGCCGCGGTGGTCGTCGTGATCCGGATGCTGGCCGCCCGGTATTCATGGAATCTGCCGGTGGCGATTCCAGAAAAGAAGCAGCCGGAAGAATAAGGGCACGGAAAACATCAAACAAAAGGGGGAAGAAAGATGGCAACTGCCTTCGATTACAAAAAGGAGTATAAGGATCTGTACCAGCCGAAAAAGGGCCCAGGATTGATCCGGGTGCCCGCCATGCAATTTGTGGCGGTGGAGGGAAAGGGGGATCCCAACGCAGAAAACGGCGCTTATGCGAATGCAATGGCGCTGTTATATGGCATTTCTTTTACCATCAAAATGAGCTATCTGGGCGCAAAGAAAATCGAAGGGTATTTTCCGTATGTGGTGCCGCCGCTGGAGGGCCTTTGGTGGATGGCCGACGGGATGCCGGGGATTGACTATGGGAGAAAATCCGAATTTTGCTGGATTTCCATGATCCGCCTGCCTGAATTTGTGGATCAGCCGGTTTTCGACTGGGCAAAGGAAGAGCTGGCCAGAAAGAAAAAGCTCGATCCCACGGCCGCCCACCTGTTCCATTGGGAGGAGGGCCTTTGCGTGCAGGCGATGCATACTGGTCCTTATGACAGCGAGCCTTCCACCGTTAAAGGGATGGTGGATTATGCCGGGGAAAACGGATTGCAGGAGGAATTTGTCTCCGGGCGGTACCATCACGAGATTTATTTAAGCGACCCCAGACGGACAGCGCCGGAAAAACTCAAAACCATCATCAGGCATCCGGTAAAAAAGGCATAAGATCCTTTGCGGGGAGCGAAACTCCAAGCCGCGTCTTTGTGGTTGCGGCTTGGGAGTTTCGTATATCCGTTACAAAGAAAAGTTTTGTGAAAAATTACTATTACATTTTCTTGTAAAATCTGTTATTATAGTAAATAGAATCAACGTGTAGTTTGCTTTACGGAACGTAAGTCCAGTTGAAGCAAGCTGCGCTTTTTTATTGTGGAGTGGCCCTTGCAAAAATGTCATAAGGTGGTTAAACGGGTGGGTAGAGCAGATCGGTTTATTCCGTCCTCTTTGGAAAAAAACCTAAAATTGTTGCAGATGCCGGACTGTATTTACCTGACGGAACGGTGTCAGTGCGGGATCCTTCGCGTAAAGGAATGCGTGGGGAAAGACTGCCCATTTTGCCAAAGCAAAATAAAAAACGAAGAGGCACGGATGCTCTGGCGCCGCCGGCTGGGCCGGATAGAAGAAGAAAAACAGGAAAAAATTGCGGCAGCCTACTATGGCGGGAAACGGCCGTGGAAAGATTTGGAGAGAAAGGAGCGATGAACAAAATGCAACAGTATCGGATTGGGGATACGGTTTTGTATGGTGTCCATGGTATTTGTAAAATAGAGGAACAAACCCAGCGGAAGTTTGGCGGGAAACGGCAGGAGTACTATATCCTCAAGCCGGTCTATACGCCGGATTCTACGATTTTTGTGCCGGTGGGGAACGAAACGCTGGTATCCAAAATGCGGAGGATCTTGTCGGCAGGAGAAATCCGCGCCCTGATTCAGGCGATGCCGGATGAACATTCCGCTTGGATTGAGGACGAAACGATTCGGAAGGAACAATACCGGGAAATTCTTGCCCGCGGGGATCGCGTAGAGCTGGTGCGGCTCATTAAGGCACTGTATTTGCACCAGAAAGAGCAGCAGCAAAGGGGCCGCCGGCTACACATGACCGACGAGCGGTTTATGAAAGATGCGGAAAAAATGCTCTATGAGGAATTTGCGTATGTTTTAAAGATCCGCAGGGAACAGGTGTTGCCCTTTATTCTGGATCAGGTACAAGTGGCTGAAAAAACGACGATTGCCTAATAGGTAAAAAGATGCAAGCCGGCGAATTGGGATTCCGCCGGCTTTCTTTCTGCCAGGATCCGTTAGCCTTGGCAAGAAGCGGGGTGGCATTTCCGGGGAAATACTTTACTTTAAAATGAAACAAAGGTATGATAAAAGCAGTTTAAAAAATATGCGCAGGGAGGGACGGTTATGTTCGCTGGCCGCAGGGGAGGTTCGGCGCCGGATACATCTGCGGTGGTGGTTGCCGCAGGGAGCGCCGCCAGGATGGAAGGGATCGATAAACAGTTTGCTTTGATCGGGGACATACCGGTATTGATCCGGAGTCTGATGGCAATAGAGTCCTGCCCCTCCATAGGCGAGGTGATCGTAGTGACCCGCGAAGAGTCCATTCCCCTTTTACATCAGCTACTTTCGGGATATCCGGTAAACAAGGTCCGCACCATCGTGACCGGCGGCGAGACCCGGCAGCAATCGGTGCTGAAAGGGTTCGGCCAAACCGGCGGCCAAAGCAGGTTTGTGGCGATCCACGACGGCGCCCGCCCGCTGGTTTGGCCAGCGGATATTGAAGCGTGTATCGCCGCCGCCCGGCAGACAGGCGCTGCTGCCTTAGGCGTGCCGGTGAAGGAAACCATCAAGCAGGTGGATGGACAGGGCCGGATCGTCCGGACACCGGACCGCGGCAGCCTGTATGCGGCACAAACACCGCAGGTTTTTTCAAAAGCGGCTTACGGGGCGGCAGTGGAAAAGGCTTTGGCGGCAGGCATGGAATTCACCGATGACTGCCAGCTGATGGAATTTGCGGGACTTCCGGTACAGATGGTAAAGGGATCTTACGACAACATCAAAATTACCACGCCGGAAGATTTGGCGGTGGCGGCGGGCCTGCTGGACTATCGGTGCGAATGGGGAGAAGGATTGAAATGATGGTTCGGATTGGGCATGGATACGATGTGCACCGTTTTGCAAAAGAGAGAAAATGTGTGATCGGCGGGGTGGAGATCCCGTTTGAAATGGGGCTGCTGGGCCATTCCGACGCAGACGTACTACTCCATGCGATTGCCGACGCGTTGCTTGGCGCCGCCGCGTTGGGCGATATTGGAAAGCACTTTCCGGACAACGATCCGGCGTATGCTGGCGCCAATAGCCTTCTTCTGCTGGAAGAGGTGGTTCGCCTGCTCAAAAAAGAGGGCTACCGGGTGGGAAACATTGATAGCACGATTATTGCACAAAGACCGAAATTGGCGCCATATCTGCCGGCGATGCAGGAAAAAATCTCCCGCGCGTGCGCCGTTGACGGTGGGCAGGTGAGCGTAAAGGCCACAACGGAGGAAGGTCTTGGATTTACTGGCGCAATGGAGGGGGTAGCCGCCCACGCGGTCTGCTTGCTGGAAAAGTTGTAAAAAGCCCTTTTGCCAATGAAAAATTAAAGATCAACCATTGAATTCATTGTGGATTGTGGTAAAATAAAAACATATCCGTGCGTATTTTTGGAAAGCCGGGAGGGGACCGCATGATTAGTTTTTCCGATGCATGGCTGAATCTTGTAAACGTCGTTAAAAGCTTTAGGCCGACGGACGTTTTGGATATTCTGATCACTTCTTTTTTGGTTTACAAACTAATCACCTGGGCAAAAGTCACGCGAACAGGCCAACTGGTTAAAGGGTTGTTGGCGTTGGTTATCGCCTACTTTTTGGCTGACTGGATGCAGTTGCAGACCATGAAGTATGCGATGCAATATCTGTTCAGCAATGCTCTCATTCTGTTGGCGGTCATCTTCCAGCCGGAATTGCGCACTGCATTGGAGCGGGTCGGGAGAAGCCGTATTTCCAAGCTGGACCTATTCTCTCACCCAGAAGAAAAGTCGGTGGATCACCAATGGAAGGTGGCGGTTTCTGCAATCTGTGAAGCGGCACCGATCCTGTCCCGCCAAAAAACCGGCGCGCTGATGGTGATCGAGCGGAAATCCCGCCTGGGCGAGATTATCAAAACCGGCACGGTTATCGATTCTGTTCCCAGCATGGAACTGATCGGCAATATCTTTTTTCACAATTCTCCGCTGCACGACGGCGCCATGATCCTGCGGGACGGCAAGCTGTATGCGGCCGGTTGCTTTTTGCCCCTCTCTGACAACTATGATATCAGCAAGCAACTGGGAACCCGGCACCGGGCGGCGTTGGGCATGAGCGAAAATTCCGATGCGCTCGTCATTGTTGTTTCAGAGGAAAACGGTGTGATTTCGGTGGCGCTGGACGGCAAGCTCACGCGTGGTTACGACGCGGAAATGCTGCGGGAACTGTTGGAGAAAACGCTTTTGTCTGAGAAAAAGGCAGAAGAGAAAAAGCCAGGATTTTGGAGGGCGATCACAAAATGAAAATTCCCAAATTCCACCTGGAATCCATTTGGCAGAACAACACCTTTTTTAAGGTGCTTTCGCTGCTTATCGCCTGCATTATCTGGGTTTTAGTGGCGACGAACATGAAAACGGACATTCCCCGGGAAATCAAAGAGATCCCGGTTACGATGGACAACCAAACATCCTTTATCACCCGAATGGGGCTTACCAGCATCGGGGCGGATGGCCTGTTTGTGGATGTGACCATCGAAGGGCAGCGGCTGGTGGTCGGCAGCATCAGCGCGGAGGATATTGCGGTTTCGGTGGACCTCAGCTCAGTAAATGGCGCAGGTAGTTTTTCGCTGCCTTTGGTGGCGGAAAATATATCCGGAAAAGATTTTACCATTTCAGCGATTTCCCCGTCCACGATCAATCTGAAATTCGACCGGATGGTTACAAAAAAATTCAATGTCGATCTGGTCATGGAAAATCTGGTCGTTCCGGAAGAGGGATATCTGATGGAAGAAGCGGTCATCAATCCAACGCAGGTGTCAGTGACTGGGCCGGATACCGACATCGCCAAGATTGCAAAATGCGTGGTAACGGTCGATCATGAGGGTAGCCTGACAGAGACCACCGTATTTACTTCGGACATTATTCTGCTGGATAAAGACGGAAATGAGATCGACGCGTCAGAGTTGACAATGGACGCCAAGCAGGCGGAGGTGACCGTGCCGATTTTAAAGACGATCGACCTTCCGGTTAAGGTGAATTTTCTAAACGCGCCGGATAATTTTAATCTGGACGCGCTGCATTATACCATATCAAATGAAACGATTACCGTGGCGGGCCCAGTAGACGAGATTGGCAAATACAGCGAAATTATTTTGGGCTATATCGATTTTAAAACGTTGGATTTGGAGAGCAGTTACACGTTTGATGTAGAACTGCCAGAGAACTTTACCAATGTTGCTCATATGGAAACGGTAACGGTCACTTTTGATTGGACAGAAATGACGGCGAAAGAGTTTACCGTTACGAATCTTTCGCTTTTGAATATCCCGACCAATTACGACGCGAGCCTTCTCACAGGAAGAATCAGCAAAGTAAGGATCATTGGACCGGCATCTGTACTGGGGACCATGACCTCGGATGACCTGGTGGCCCAGGTTGACCTAAGCAAGCGCGCGGTGGAAACCGGCCAGTTCAAAACGGCGGTGACGATTACAGCACCGGCGAAAAACCTTGTTTGGGCTGTGGGAGATTATACGGCTGTCGTTGTGATCAGTGAAAAAGACTAATATGGCTCAATGATTGGGCAGAACCGCCTGAACCCTGCTGTTCAGGCGGTTTCTTTATGAAAAGGGGAATGGAAATTGGCAATCGTTTTATCGGGGATCCAGGTGGAATTGGATGATCCTTTTGAAAAGGCGGCCCAGCTGGCACAAAAACAGCTCAAAGTTCGTCCGCAGGATGTCGCGGCCATTTATCCAGTCAAAAGTTCGGTTGACGCGCGGCACCCGGATCATATCAAAATTGTTTATTCAGTGGGAATCGAGCTTTTGTCCGACGAGGAAAGGGCTTTGCACCAAGCAAATCTTGCAAACGGCGCTCTGCGCCAGAAAAGCGCGTTGGAGATTTCCCGCGGTACCCGCCGGATGGAACAGCGGCCGGTGATTGTGGGTTTTGGCCCCGCGGGGATGTTTGCAGCGCTTTTGTTAGCCCAGTATGGTTACCGGCCGTTGGTGCTGGAACGGGGGCTGGATGTAGACGCGCGGGTTCGCGCGGTGGAGGGGTTTTGGCAATCCGGCATTTTGGATGAGCAGACGAATGTGCAGTTTGGCGAAGGCGGCGCCGGGACTTTTTCGGACGGAAAGCTGACGACCCGCATCCATGATCCCAGATGCGGTTATGTGATGGAGCAATTGGCGCATTTTGGGGCGCCAGCGGAGACCATGCGGCGTGCAAAACCTCACATTGGCACAGATCATCTGCGGGCGGTGGTCAAAAATATCCGGCGCGAAATTGAACGGTTGGGTGGAGAAATTCGATTTGGCGCACAGGCGGAAGACCTGTTGATCCGGGACGGGAGATTAACCGGCATTCGGGTGGGCGGGCAGGAACTACCCTGCCGCCAACTGGTCCTGGCCGTGGGACATAGCGCCAGGGACACCTTTCAAATGCTGATGAAGCGCCAAATCCCTATGATCGCCAAGGCATTCTCGGTTGGGGTGCGCATCGAGCAGCTACAATCGGCTGTCGACCAGGGGCTTTATGGGAAATTTGCGGGCCATCCCGCTTTGGATAAGGGTGAGTATCAGTTGTCCCACAGGGAAGGGGAACGGGGGGTTTATACTTTTTGTATGTGCCCCGGCGGAGTGGTCGTACCCTCCGCCTCCGAGCCAGAGTCGGTGGTGACCAACGGCATGAGCGAATATGCTCGAAACGGGAAAAATGCGAATGCGGCGCTGGTTGTATCAGTGGATGGAAAAGATTTTGGCTCCAACCCAGAGGATGGGATCGCGTTCCAGCGGCGGCTGGAACAGGCGGCTTTTGCGGCGGGCGGCGGGCACTATATGGCGCCCGGACAGACGGCAAAAAGCTTTCTCGACCAGAGCGCACCCGCTATGCCCGATTCGCTGGAACCTTCTTATGCGCTGGGCGTGGAGCCTTACCGGTTGGAAATGCTGTTTCCGGATTCGGTTTCCCGGATGTTGGGTACCGGTTTGCGCAAATTTGAGCGGCGGATCCCAGGTTTTTCTGGTTCCAATGCCTTTTTAACCGGAGTGGAAACCCGGACTTCATCTCCGGTGCGCATTCTACGGGAAGAGGATTTCCAGTCCCCAGCGCTAAAGGGGCTGTACCCTTGCGGGGAAGGAGCCGGATATGCCGGTGGGATTGTCAGCGCGGCGGTGGATGGCGTTCGGGTAGCGCAGGAAATGATTGCCCAATGGGCGCCGATTGGGGAATAAAAGGGAAAATATTGAATTTTCACCAATAACGTGATAAAATATTCCATTATACTATTAAAGAGGAAAGGGCCGTGATACCGATGAGACAATGGCAACTGGCGTCGCCCCCGAAAGCGGCGGTGGAATTGCTCTGTCAAACGCAGATCCCTCCTTTGGTAGCGCATTTGTTGGCGGTGCGTGGCGTTACAGATCCGCAAGCGGCCCGCGATTTTCTGGATGGAAAGGAATTGCTGGCAGACCCTTTTCTTCTGAAAGATATGGACAAAGCGGTGGCGCGTATTCAAGAGGCGCTGGAAGAGGGGCAGAAAATCTGTATTTATGGCGATTATGACTGCGACGGCATCACGTCGACGGTTTTGCTGTATACCTATTTGCAAAATGTCGGCGCAGATGTGTTTTTCTATATTCCTGACCGGGATCAGGAAGGATACGGCATGAATATGGGGGCGTTGAGCGCCATTGCGTCCAAGGGCACACAATTGGTCATCACTGTGGACAATGGCATCTCCGCTATTAACGAGATCGCTTACGCTGTGCGTTTGGGGATGGATGTGGTGGTCACCGACCATCATCAGCCAAGGGAGGAACTGCCGGACTGTACAGCGGTGGTAAACCCCCACCGACGGGACCAAGACGAAGTTTTCCGAGAGTTGGCCGGCGTAGGCGTGGCCTTTAAGCTGGTGTGCGCGCTGGAACAGGACGACGGCGGGGAAATGCTAGAGTATTATTCGGATTTGGTAGCGCTGGGCACGGTTGCCGACGTAGTGGCCCTGCAGGGGGAAAATCGCTGCATTGTGCGCCATGGGCTGGAAAGTTTGCGGCACACCCAAAATGTGGGATTGGCCGCGTTGATTTCCGCCTGCGGTTTGGCAGAAAAAGCGTTGACTGCGACATCGATCGCATTTGTCCTGGCGCCGCGGATTAATGCGGCGGGGCGGCTTGGCCGCGTGGAAAAAGCGATGGATTTGCTTTTGTGCGAGGAAGAAGAAGCTGCAGTGGTACTGGTGGAAGAGATTTGTGGCTACAATAAAGAACGACAGGCTTTGGAAGCGGCGATTTTAAAGGATGTGGCAATTTATATTCAAAAAAATCCGGAACTTCTGTACCAGAGAGTATTGCTCATCGCGGGGCAGGGATGGCACCCGGGCGTGATCGGGATCGTTTGTGCCAGGGTTGTGGAGAAGTTCGGAAAACCATGTATCCTGTTTTGCGAAGAGGAAGGAGAGCTGCGCGGTTCCGGGCGCAGTGTAGACGGGTTTGATTTGATCGGTTGTATCAGCCGCTGCCACGAGTTGCTGGATCAGTATGGTGGGCACCCGGCGGCGGCAGGATTGAGCTTACAGCAGGAGCAGTATGAAGTATTTTGCACGCAGATGCAGCAAGCGGCGGCGCAGATGTATGAATATATGCCGCAAGCACAGCTGCAAATCGACCGATCCGTGTCGGTCCAAGAAGTGACGGTGCCGGTTTTAAAGGCGTTACAGGTATTGGAGCCTTTTGGCGCGTCCAACGAACCACCTGTCTTTTTGTATGAACAGTGCCGGCTTGAGGGAATCTATGTAATGGGCGCTGGAAAACACCTGCGGCTAAAACTCTCTCAAAAGGAGAAACCGTTTTATGCGGTATATTTTAACATGCCGCCGGAAAGCTTTCATTACCAAATCGGGGAAACGGTGGACATTGCCGCCAATTGCGATATCGGCGTTTATCAGGGACAGGAGCAGCTATCTGTTAAAATAAAGGATATCCGGTTATCCAATTTTGAGCAGGACGGCTATTTTGAAGGGCGGGAGCAATATGACCGCTTTTATCGCGGAGAGGCTTTTTTGGAGGATTCCGCCACCCGGTCGATTCCAGACAGGGCTAGCATTGCGGAATTGTACCGGGCCCTGCGGGATCGTAGCCCGTTTAGCGGCGATTATGAGGGATTATTTGCCCGTGTAGGGGCGAAGCAGGAAAATTACTGTTCTTTTCGGCTGGGATTAGAAATTTTAGAGGAGCGCGGGTTGGTTAAGATTACAAGGGAAAAACGGGGTTTTTGCTTTTCGGTGGCGCCGGTGAAGGGAAAAACGGATCTGGAGCAATCGCCGATTATGAAGAAACTTCATCAAATAAAAGAGGTAAACTGAATGCTTAGTACCTTTGACGACCTTAGAGAGCAAATTCAAAACAGCGGGAAGCAGCTTGATCTGGTAGAGATTCAGCGCGCTTATGAAATGGCGAACCAGGCGCACGGGGGACAACTGCGTGTTTCGGGAGAACCTTATATTATCCATCCGCTGAATGTTGCCTCTATTTTGGTCTCTCTGGGAATGGATACGGAAACCATTGTGGCGGCTCTATTGCACGATGTGGTGGAGGATACCCCAATCACCCTGGAAGAGATTTCGCGGGATTTTGGACAGGAAGTTGCGTTATTGGTGGATGGGGTCACCAAATTGGGCAAGATCCCTTTTTCCTCTCGGGAAGAACAGCAGGCGGAAAATATCCGCAAGATGCTTTTGGCCATGGCCCAGGATGTGCGGGTGGTCATTATCAAACTGGCCGACCGGTTGCATAATATGCGCACGATTGATTGTATGCCGGAGCAAAAGCGCCGGGATAAAGCGTTGGAAACGATGGAGGTCTATGCGCCGTTGGCACATAGGCTGGGTATTCGCGGGATCAAAGAGGAGTTGGAGGATTTGTCTTTGCGGTGCTTGGACGGCATCGCTTACGACGAGATTGAAAAAACGCTGGCGCTGAAAAAAGAGGAGCGCACAGCGTTCTTGAACCGGATGCAGGAAAAAATCCGTGAACGCGTGACTCAGGAGCATAAAAACGTGTATATTGAAGGGCGCGTCAAAAGCGTCTATGGCATTTACCGCAAAGTGTACATGAACGGGCGGGCGTTTGAAGAGATTTATGACGTTTATGCCATCCGCTTAATTGTGGATACGGTATTTGACTGCTATAATATTTTAGGAATCATCCACGACATGTTCCGGCCGATCCCCAACCGGTTTAAGGATTATATCTCAACGCCCAAATCCAATATGTACCAATCGCTGCATACGACGGTTGTGGACAAAGAGGGGATCCCTTTTGAAGTGCAAATTCGCACCTGGGACATGCACTATACAGCGGAATACGGCATTGCTGCCCATTGGAAATATAAAGCCGGCGTCAGCGGGAACGATAAGCTCAGCGAACGTCTGGCATGGGTGCGCCAACTGTTGGAGGCGCAACAGGAATCAGAGGACATAGAAGATTTGGTCCGGTCAATCAAAACCGATTTGTCCCCGGAAGAGGTTTTTGTCTTTACGCCGAAGGGGGACGTCATCAGCCTGCCCGCCGGCGCTACGGTCATTGATTTTGCTTATGCCATCCATACGGCCGTCGGCAACCGGATGGTGGGCGCAAAGGTTGACGGGCGGATGGTCTCCATTGATTGTGAGGTCAAAACCGGAAATATTGTGGAGATTCTCACATCAAACAGCGCCAACCATGGGCCCAGCCGGGACTGGATCAAGATTGTAAAAACCAGCGGCGCACGCAATAAGATCCGCGCCTGGTTTAAAAAAGAGCGGCGGGAAGAAAATATTCGGGAAGGCCGGGAAGAGCTGGATCGGGAGTTTAAACGAAACAGCATCACGTTGAACGAAGAACAGTCGAACGAATATATTCTGGACATCGCCAAGCGGCAGCATTTTACCAATATTGACGATTTTCTGGCGGCGATTGGATACGGCGGGGTATCGCTATCAAGGATTATGCCACGGATCAAAGAGGATTATCTGCGGATTTACCGCACCAGTGAAGAAGAAAAGCTAGACAAAACCCTGATTCGGCCCAAAAAGGAACGAAAAGCCCAAAGCGGCGTAATCGTCGAAGGGTTAGATGGCTGCCTTGTCAAATTTGCCCGCTGCTGTAACCCCTTGCCGGGAGATGAGATTGTGGGCTTTATCACCCGGGGGTTTGGCGTTTCCATCCATAAACGAGATTGTGTCAACGTGGCCAACAGCATCAACGACGAAGAGCAAAAAGAACGCTGGGTTCAGGCGGAATGGGCGGAAAATGTCAAAGATTCGGTTTTCAAATCGTCAGTGGAGATTTACGCCGCCGACCGCAGCGGCCTGCTGGCGGATGTGAGCATCGCCATCGCCAATATGCGGACCCCCCTTCACTCGCTCAATGCCAGGGAGACCAAAGACAAGCATGTTGTGATCCAGATCACCCTTGGAATTACCCATTTGGAACAGCTGAATAACATTATCAGTACCTTCCAGCGGATCAATGGCGTGATTTCGGTGGAGCGGGCGAACCAATAAACAACGAGGAGGAAAGACATATGCGCGTGATTGTGCAGCGGGTGCAGGCTTCTCGCGTGGAGATCGGCGGGGAAGTGTCCGGCCAGATTGGGCCGGGGCTGATGGTGCTGCTGGGCATTACAGAAGGCGACACGCAGCAGCATTGTGATTTTTTGGTGGACAAGCTGGTTCATCTTCGGATTTTTACCGACGATCAGGAAAAGATGAACCTGTCCTTGCAGGATATAGACGGGGAGATGCTGATCGTTTCCCAATTTACCCTGTATGGCGACTGCAAAAAGGGACGGCGCCCCTCCTTTGTGGCGGCGGCCCGCCCTGAGACGGCGGTTCCCCTTTATGAATATTTTATCGAAGCGGCCAAGCGCAGCGGTGTAAAAAAAGTAGCCACCGGGCAATTCGGCGCGGATATGCAGGTCTATATCCAAAACGATGGGCCGGTAACGCTGATGCTGGACACCGATGAAATGATGAAACGAGGCGTAAAATGAATATTAAAACGTTAGTAGTCGGAACGGTGAGAGCCAACTGTTATTTTATCTGGAACGATGCGGCCTGTGTGCTGATCGATCCGGGTGACGATTTTGAACGGATTGAGACCATATTAGAACAGTTGGGAAAACCGTTAGAAGCGATTTTGCTGACCCATGGCCACTTTGACCACGTGGGGGCGGTCAAAGAACTCAAGGCGCGCTATCCGCAGGTGCCGGTGATGGTTGGCGAGGCGGACGAGGAACTTTTGCGGGAGCCAGAACGGGTGTATAAGGGCATGCTCTCCCAGATACCAGATAAGCTGCATCTAGAAGCTGACCGGCTGCTGGAAGATGGAGAGGAAATCAATATAAGTGGAATGAGCTTTACAGTTATAGCGACGCCTGGGCACACCAAAGGTTCTGTATGTTATCTTTACGAAAATGCGGTTTTTTCCGGTGATACGCTTTTTCGCGGTACCTGTGGCCGCTGCGATTTCTACGGCGGAGATAGCCGGGCCATGGGGGCTTCTTTAAAAAAGTTAGCCGCTTTAGAAGGCGATCGACTGGTTTATCCTGGGCATGAGGGCGAAACTTCCTTAGAGCAGGAACGAAAATACAATCGATTTATGGGACAATAACGATGAATTTGATATTAGATGGCCATTCTTATAAATATGAATTGGAATCCCTGGCCAATATGTTTTTTCATGATCAGAAAGTGCGTGTTGTTGCACAAAAAGAAATGTGTGAAGGGGAATGTATTTACACAAGATCCGCCAGTTTGCCGGACGGAAAAGTAGAACTGCAAGTTGCGACCAGAATGGATGGCATCCTGCGAGAGGAAACGTTTCAGGGCGTTCCGGATGAAAAAGATCCGGAGCGGTTTTGCGAGTATCATTTATGCCGGATGCTGTACACACAACTGACCGAAGCTACGGGAATTCTGCTAGCGTGGGGGATGCTGACCGGCGTGCGGCCGGTACGGCTGATCTACCGGTACCGAGAACGGGGAATGGACGATGCGCAGATTCGGGAGCATCTGAACCGAGATTACTTTGTGTCGGATGAAAAAATTGATCTTTTGCTGCGCACAGCAAATAAAGAGAAAGGGATTTTAGATCTGTCCCGGCCCGAATCTTTTAGTTTGTATATTTCTATTCCATTCTGTCCCTCCCGTTGCAATTACTGCTCCTTTGTTTCTCATTCGATTGAACGGGCGAAAAAGTTGATCCCGGAATATGTGACCCTGCTGATCCGTGAGATTCAGTATGTGGCGCCAATTGTGAAGGGGCTGGGCCTGCGGCTAGAAACCGTCTATTTTGGCGGGGGAACGCCGACGGCGATTTCGTCGGATCAGTTGGAAGCCATCATCCGTGCGATTGAAGAGAATTTTGATCTTTCCCACCTACGGGAATATACAGTGGAAGCCGGCCGGCCAGATACGATTACCATACAAAAGTTGGAAATGCTCAAGCGCAGGGGGGTTACCCGGATCAGCATCAACCCACAGACCATGAACGATGCGGTTTTGGAGCAGATTGGGCGGCGGCATACGACGGCCCAAACGATTGAAGCTTTTGAGATGGCCCGCAAAGCGGGACACCAAAATATCAATATGGATTTGATTGCCGGGTTGACCGGCGATAGCCTGGAAAGCTTTTGCAGAACCATCGACCAAGTGATCGGGATTGGACCGGAGAATATTACGCTGCACACTCTGTCGGTTAAACGTTCTTCCCGGCTAGGGCAACACGCAAAAGAGTTTTATTTGCAGGAGCATCAACGGGTGACAGATATGCTTTCTTATGCAGGGCAGCGTTTCCAGCAGGAGGCTTACCTGCCGTATTATCTGTACCGGCAGAAGAACACGATGGAAAATTTGGAGAATGTGGGGTACTGCAAAGAAGGAATGGAAGGGTATTATAACGTCTATATCATGGATGAGACCCATTCCATCATCGCGCTGGGCGCGGGGGGCGTTTCCAAATTACGAAAACCGGGTGGGACATTGCTGCACCGCATCTTTAATTACAAATATCCGTATGAATACATAGAACGGTTTGAGACAGTGCTGCAGCGCAAAAATGAAATTGCCCGTTTTTATGAAGAACCATAAGAAAATTTCTTTTTCTTGCCCCGGATGGCAGAAAGGGGTATAATAAAAATATACAAATGCTGAAAGGAGAATCGTTATGGCAAATATTAATGAAGTTATGAATACCGCAAAGGGATTGGCTGATTTGGCTGGTAAAAAAGCGGGAGAGGCTGTCGAGGTTTCCAAACTGAAGATCAACAATATAAAAATAAACGGTGAAATTCAAAAATCATATGAAAAATTAGGCGCTTTCGTTTACAAATTCCGTAAAAACGGGGAAGAAAACAGCGCATTGGTTGATATGTGCGTAAAAGAAATCGACGAACTGCTGGCTGTTTTGGAACAGAATGAACAGAAAATCAACGAAACCCGGCATAAAGCAAAGTGTCCGGATTGTGGCACGCTCAATGACCTGCAGGCGGTTTATTGCATGAAATGCGGCACAAAGTTGCAGCATGAAACAGAAGATCAATATGTGGAAATGAACGTGGCATCTACAGAGCCTGAGACCTCTGCCACTCCTGGCTGCGGCTGTGCGCAAACATGCGGCCAAGCGGAGAAGACGTGTGGGGAAGACCAGCCGGAGAATCCCTCTTGCGGCTGCGAATAAAAGAATCAAAATGCCGGTGTGCTTTTACCGGCATTTTTTGTTGCACTCTTTTAGGCTTGGATGCCGTGGTCAATCAAAAAGCCCCACAGGTGAAAACCTGCGGGGCTTTTTGGCGGCCTCATTGTTTATTTGGCGTTTTCTTCGCTGGCCTTGCGGATATCGACCCGGCGGATTTTTCCGCTGATCGTTTTGGGCAGTTCCTTGACAAATTCAACAATGCGTGGATATTTGTATGGAGCCGTCTGCTTTTTCACATAGACCTGAAGTTCTTTAATGAGTTCGTCTGAAGGGGCGTAATTTTTGGTCAGCACAATCGTGGCTTTGACGACCTGGCCGCGAACAGGATCCGGCGCACCGGTGACGGCGCATTCCAACACAGCAGGATGCTCCATCAGCACGCTTTCGATCTCAAACGGCCCAATGCGGTAGCCGGAAGCTTTGATGACGTCGTCAGTGCGCCCTACATACCAGTAGTAACCGTCCTCATCCATCCAAGCGGTGTCTCCGGTGTGGTAAAGCCCGTCGTGCCAAGCCTCGCGGGTCTTTTCCTCATCCCGGTAATAGCCCATAAATAGGCCGACCTGCTTTTCTTTTCCGGTGCGTACGCAAATTTCTCCGACCAGGCCAGGCTGTACTTCCTTGCCGTTTTCGTCGACGACGGCGATATCATAAAGGGGAGAGGGCTTGCCCATGGATCCGGGTTTTGGCGTGGTCCCCACCAAATTAGAGAGCGTCAAGGTCGTTTCAGTCTGGCCAAAGCCCTCGTACAATTTCAAACCCGTATACTCGTAAAAACGGTTGTAAACCTCCGGATTGAGCGCTTCACCGGCAGTGGTTGCGTATTTCAGTGAGCTCAGGTCGTGGCCCTCCATGCCTTCTTTGATGAAGAAGCGATAGATGGTGGGCGGTGCACAGAAGGAAGTGATCCGGTACTTTTCAATTAGGCTCAAAAGATCATGGGGAACGAATTTTTCATAATCGTATACAAAGACAGTGCATCCTACCAGCCACTGCCCGTACAGTTTGCCCCACACCGCCTTGCCCCAGCCGGTATCGGATACGGTCAGGTGCAGGCCGTCTGCGGGGATGTTGTGCCAGTATTTCGCGGTGATCAGATGGCCGATGGCATAAGTGTAGTCATGTAGAACCATTTTTGGATATCCAGTGGTGCCGGACGAAAAATACATCAGCATCGGCTCCAACGCTTTGGTGTCAGCGCGGGGAAACTCGTCCGGCATTGCTTCCAGCTCGGCATCAAAGTCGATCCATCCAGGGCGGGAGCCCTTGGCGATAAAGCGGGAAGTAAGGCCGTGATACTCTTCGCCGGCGCGCTCAACGTGTTCCGCCACATCGCCGGTGGCAGTGGCCACGATCGAGGTAACGTCAGCAGCGGCAAAGCGGTAAACGTAATCTTTTTTCGTCAGCAAATTGGTGGCGGGGATGGTCACGGCGCCGATTTTGTGCAGCGCCAAAATCGAGAACCAGAACTGGTAGTGGCGTTTGAGCACCAGCATGACCATGTCGCCTTTTTTAACCCCGTGTTTTACAAACAGATTGGCAGCTTTATTTGAGTAACGCCGCAGATCGTCAAAGGTGAAGATTTTTTCCTCACCCTTGTCGTTGCACCAAACCATTGCGCGCCGGTCCGGCTCCAGACGGGCGATCTCGTCAACGACATCATATGCAAAATTAAAGTTTTCTTCATAGACCGGTTTAAAAGTTTTAAGCACGCCTTGCTTATCAAAGCTTGTATCACAAAAGCGTTTGTAGAGTTCTTCTACCGCTACATTTTTCATCGGACTATTCCTCCTCTTCTTTCAGCACGACCGCGATGAACCGGCATTCCTTGCCGCCGGTAGCAATCATCCCATGCCCGTGGCCGGAATTGTAGTAAATCGCGTCTCCCGCGTGAAGGATCTCGCAATGATCCTCTAATTGCACCTTCAGCGAGCCCTCCAGGACATAGTCGAATTCCTGGCCTTTGTGATAAGAAAGGTGGATGGGTTTGTCCTGCTCCGTTTCGGAGTAGGGGGCGGTTACGAGAAAGGGCTCACAGGTCTTGTTTTTAAACAGATAGGCTAGGTGCTGGTAGCTAAAGCCCGCCCGCCGTTTGATGGGCAGTCCCTCATCTTTGCGGACAATCGAGTAAAAACTCAACCGCGGATTCTCCCCAGTGACCAATTCGACCATATCCACACCGAATAATTTCGCACACTGATATAGAAAAGTGAAGGAGAAGTCCTTTTGCCCGTTTTCACAGGAAAGATATTCCTCAACGGTAGTACTGGTGACTTTTGCCGCCTGTTCCGGGGTGATTTCTAAAATTTCCCTTAGCTCTCGAATTCGCATTGCAATCTCAACGAGTTTTGTTTCCATCACAAAATTCCTCCAAACAAAATAAAATAAAAAAACCCGCCCCAAAACTGGGACGAGTATCTACCCGCGTTACCACCCAACTTACACGACAATCGTGTCTCTTTACAGGATTCTAACAAATCCCCGGCCTTAACGCAGCCATACGAAGGTCATCTACTCGCGCAAAACGCTTTGGTGCCTTGGCTTGGGAGGGATCCGCCGATTCGGCCCATACTGTCTTGCAGCAGACGACAGCTCTCTGAAAAGGGCGATTGAAATGGCTTGTCTCCGTCATTGCCTTTGTGGTGCAATATCAAATTATCTGAATTATAATGACTCTCAAGCGAATTGTCAAGCCCTACCCGAAAATTATTTTGGCCAAACCTTCCGCATCAGCCACAATAAAATCAGCGTGGTGCTCTTCCAGCTCCTGGCGGGTGCGAAATCCCCACAATACGCCGCAGGACTGTAAGCCGCTGTTTTGGGCCGTTTGCATGTCGACCCAAGTGTCTCCCACATACAAAGCGTCTGACGGTGAGGTGCTGGTGAGGCGCAGCACCTCCCGGACACCGGCAGGATCCGGTTTTTGAGGGATCCCTTCTTTTTGCCCGATGGTGGCCGCAAAACAGATTTTCGGAAAATAGTACCGTACAACATCTGCGGTAATGTCGTGGGGCTTGTTGGATACGACTGCAATCAGAACGCCAGATTCATTGCACTGGGCCAGCAGTTTTTCAATGCCAGGATATGGGCGCGTTTTGTCCTTACTGTGCGCGGCATACCGGTTTAGATAGATCTTTTTAACCTGCTCAAACAATGCCTGATTATCTCGTTCCCCCTCTGGCAATGCGCGCCGAATCAGCGGGTCAACGCTGTTCCCGACGAAATATTTATACTCTTCGACCGAATGAAGGGGTAGGCTGCATTCTGCCAACGCGTAATTTGTGCTGTCGGTCAGGTCTTGGATGGAATCGATTAAGGTACCGTCTAAATCAAAAAGGACCAGGCTTTTCATGCTTTCATCCCCAAACTTTTTTTAAAGTTTAACACAGTTTATGCCATCGCGCAATTTCCATTCTGGCATAAAGGTATCTTTTTGGGGCTAAAGTGGGGTGAAACAATCATCCGCAACTAGTGGTTGACAAAAAGAAAGCGATGGTTGGTGGCCAAGCCGCAAGTTGTTTGGTACAGTAATAAGGAAAGGAGAGGGTGTCATGAATTTGGCAGAGCAGATTGCGATGCTGAGAAAGAAATTTCATTTTTCACAAGAGGAATTGGGTGAAAAACTGGGTGTGTCCCGGCAAGCCGTTTCCAAGTGGGAAGCGGGCCAGACGGTGCCGGAGTTGGAAAAGTTAAAAGAACTTAGCCGGATATTCGGCGTATCATTAAATGAACTACTGCAGTTGGAAGAATCCATTCCAGAAGCGGCAAAAGAGGATTCGCCAGACGAGCGGCTGGAACAGATGACCGGCGAGCCGTTTGCAAACCCGGCATCCGAAGCAAAGTTAAAAAAACAAAGTAAACGGCCATTGGTTTTGACGGCTGTGGCGTTGGTTTTGGCGCTGGCGGCGGTCGCCGCCTATGCACAAATACAAATTTCAGATCTGAAACGGCAGCTGTCCGGGGTTCAAAGCGAGCTGTCCGGGATGCGGACGGAGCTGTCCGCAACTGTTTCATCTTTGCGGGCAAGCATAGAAGAAGGGCTGGAAAAGCAGACGAGTATCCTGTCGGATTATCATTATGATGTAATCAATCTGCTGCCAATTGACAAAATGGTACAGGTGAAATTCACCGTTACACCAAAACTCTGCACGGAAAACACGGCGGTGACACTGTCCTTTACTGGAGCTGATTTTGAACCCATAACCATGGATCTGTCCGGAAATGGAAACAACATTTTTGAAGGAACGGTCTATTTGCCTCTTTCCCACGAAATTCATGTGATGGCAGCCGTTTCAGAAGAGGGGAGGCAGACATCTGAGGCGTTGGAAACGCTTTTTGGGTTCGATAATTATCTGTTATCCATATATCCTTCTTTTGATGGGGACTTGAGCCGGTATGCCATCAGCGGGTCTGGCAGCACATTGTCAGTTAACGGAACTTTGATGATAGAAGTTCAGATGGTCGACGATTTCCGCTACCCGGCGTTGGCGAACTATCCTGACAGCGGAACGGTTCGGATGATAAAGGACGGAAAAATTTACCGGGAGTATGCGGTGGACTTTTATGAAAATACGCCAAGACCCAACTACGACAATGGAGTGGCCATACAGCAGGGCTTTTACACGGATATTTCCACTGCTGTTCCAATGCAAGAGCGGTTTGCCGAGGGCGAATGGCAGCAAATTGAAATAGAAGTGACCGTTACCGACCGGTTTGGGATTCAGTACCGGCAGACGGCCTATACCTTTTTCTCGTCCGGCGAAGATATTGATCGTTCGGATGAGACGGAAATCATCTATCCTACGAAATGACAAAAAAGAAAGTGCCACGGCACTTTCTTTTTTGTTTTAGGCTTTAGATTTTAGCTGCTGGCGAAATCTGATACGGCATTTTGAACCATCGCCCCTGGCCGCCGCGTGAACGGCGGAAAATTTGGCAAAGGAAAACGGGACTTTTCGTCTGAAGACCCGTAGACCGGTTGTTTTTATCGATTGCTTGCGGCAATTTACAAAAAAACAGCGCACAGTGGAACAATCGTTTCATATACTGGGAAAAAGGGGGCGGGTGTATTGCTGATGGCTCAAAAAAGAAGATGGAAAAAAAGATTGTACCAAATCTTTTTTTTGCTGATTTTGCCGATTTTTCTCTTTGTGTGGATCAGATCCTGGATTAGCCCTACCATTCAGGATAGGCTGTCATATCAGGCGAGGGTTTTGGCAGTCGCGGCCATCCATCAAACCGTAACGGAAGAATTGGACCGGATGGGGGTCACTTACCATCAAATGATCCGGCTGACCCGGGATGGTACCGGGCGGGTCACATCTTTACAGACAGACGCGGTGCTGCTAAACAAAATCAAAAGTGCCGTTACGGAAAAAGCGGGTGAAAAGCTGCAAGGCTTATCATCTCATACGCTGTCGATCCCCCTTGGTTCCTTAACGGGATTGAAGTTTCTATCGGGCCGGGGGCCGGCGATCACTTTTCGTCTGCACCCGGAAGGGGTTGTGATAACGAATTTGTATCACCAATTTACACAGGCTGGCGTCAACCAAACCCTCCACCGGGTTTGGTTACAGATTGACGCAGAGATCTCTGCAGTAATCCCCGGATTTTCTATGAAAACAGGGGTGTCAACCAACATAGAGCTGGGGGAAACTGTAATTGTTGGAGAGGTGCCGGAATTCTTTGGACAGATTGGGTTGGGCGCGGAGGACAGCACCTCTTGACACAGGCTGCAAATCAGGTATAATACGATTTAGCTACGATTGTAGGAGAAAACAATCAAATGGTGTTGCGGCAAAGGGTCAAACAGATGGGAAGTGTGTAACGTGGAGGAAAAACGCAGAAAACTTTTTTGTGAGTATGGGCCGGTATGCTATGAAATTTCCCTTGTTAAAGAAAATCTCAAACGGACGTTTCGGGATATGCTGCACAACCGGCGGTTTGCCAAGACCAGGGAGAACCAGATTTTGCCTTGTGTCTGGAAAAGTCACATGTCTATGATGCTGCGGCCGCTTTTGGGTATTGATATGCAGCTGCAAGAAAATAAAGTGCAGAATCTGCGGCTGGCGGCAGCCCAGATTGACGGGGTAGTGGTCGCGCCGGGAGAAGTTTTTTCCTTGTGGGCGCTGGTGGGCCGCCCGACCCGGCGGAAGGGGTATCTGGATGGGATGGTCATTGCCGGCGGTCGCCCTGGGAAAGGGCTTGCCGGCGGATTGTGTCAGCTTGCCAATCTGATTCATTATCTGGTTCTCCATACGCCAATGGAGGTAATCGAGCTGCATCATCACAGCGACGCGCTGTTTCCGGATGCGGGAAGGCGGGTCCCATTCGGCACGGGGACATCCATTGTGTATAAAAATTGTGACTATCGGTTCCAAAATACGACCCCTCATCCCATACAGGTGCGGATCTGGATCGAAAAACAAATGCTGATGGGGGAAATCCGATCTACTGTTTTGCCGGAAAAGCGATACCGGCTGAAAGAGGAGGAGCATCATTATACCCGGGAATCGGACGGCTATTACCGAAACAGTCTGGTTTATCAGGTGATCACGGATCAAGCTGGGGAATTGCTGGAGAAAAAATTGATTTTGCAAAACCACTCAAAGGTGATGTATGACCCCGCATTGATCCCCCAAGAGGAGATTCGGATATGATACTGTTGGAGAGGATCTGGGAAAATCTCCAGCAAAAGAAAGCCACATCCGCCTATTGTTGTGAAGAGGCCACATTGACATATGGCGAACTGAATCTTTGGGCGGGCAGGTTATGCGCTTATTTGCAAGAGCACTTTTGCCGGGGAACCCCCCTGATCGTTTACGGCCATAAACAGCGAATGATGGCGGTGGCTTTTTTGGCCTGTGCGTTTGGCGGCTTCCCTTATATTCCGGTAGATCGGGATACGCCTTTGCCGCGGATGAGAGCGATTTTGCGTTCTGCACAGCCCCAGGCAATCTTGGCGGTGGATCCTTTGGAAGGCGATGGCGTTCCGGTGGTTGAGCTGGCTGAACTGGAGCGGATTTGCAGCGGAACGGAAAGAGCAGAACTGCCTTACCCCCAAAGAGGACCCGAAGAGATTTTCTATTTGATTTTTACTTCTGGCAGCACAGGGACGCCGAAAGGAGTGGCGGTTACCTGTGGTAATTTGGATTCCTTTGTCCGTTGGATGGCGACTCTTTTCCCCAATCCGCCAGCCGTCATCATCAACCAGGCGGCCTTTTCGTTTGACTTATCAATAGCGGATTTCTGGCCGGCGCTGGCCTGGGGCGCACAGGAGTATGTACTCAGCCGTTCAACGCAGCGGGATTATCCGCGCTTGTTTTCCCGGCTGGATCAAAGTGACGGGGAACTGATGGTTTTAACGCCGTCGTTCGCGGCGCTGCTTTTGGCTGATAAAAGCTTTTGCCGGCGGCATATGCCACGGTTGAGGGTAATGTTTTTCTGTGGAGAACCATTGCCACCCGGTACGGCGCAGCAGCTTTTGGAGCGTTTCCCGGGATTGGGGATCTTCAATGCCTATGGCCCCACCGAGTGCACGGTTGCGGTAACGGCAGCTGCAATCGGGATAAAAGAGGCACGGCTTTCACATCTTCCGGTGGGGCAGGCGAAACCTGGCGTTGAAATCCGCATCGAAGACAGCGGGAACCTTTTACCGGAAGGGGAAACAGGTGAAATCGTGATCGTAGGCGATAGTGTTGCCGCAGGGTACATGGGGGATGCAGATAATCCTTCCTTTGGGCGGCGCGACGGAAAAAGGAGTTACCGAACGGGAGATATGGGCCGGTTGGAAAACGGCGTTTTGTATTGCCAGGGCCGCTGGGACCTTCAGGTAAAAATACAGGGATATCGGGTAGAGCTGCGGGATGTAGAAGAAAATTTATGCGTCATTCCCGATGTGGAAGAGGCGGTTGTCGTCTGCAAAAAGGCATTGGACGGCCAGGTGCTGCGATTGGTAGCATTTGTCCGCATGCGGGCCGGAAAAGAGAGCTCGGCGACAAGGCTCCGGGCGCTTTTGACGCAGAGGCTTCCCGGCTATATGTGTCCGGCGATCCGGCTGATGGAACGATTTCCTTTGAACCAGAACGGGAAATGCGACCGGAAAAGATTGGAGGAGATGGCCAATGGAAGAACAAATTTTGGAACTGATCCGGCAGATCGGAAATAACGGGGAAGAAATTGGCGTGGAGGATGAACTGTGGGATTCCGGCGTATTGGATTCCCTGGCTTTTATTATGCTGTTGGATGAGATTTCTGATCGCTGGGGTGTAGAGATCCAGCCGACTCAGGTGCCGCTGAAACGGTGGGAAAATGTCCGTTCTATCGCAAAGCTTGTGGAAGAGGCGGCCGGGTACCCCAAATAGTCAAAGCAAAGTGGAGGCTATTTTTTAGCTATGGGGCCGCTCTGCCGGCTATGGATATTTCGATAAATTTTTTATTGCTTCACAATAAAAAATTGCTTTGGGGATTCAGAATCGGTGCAAAATATGCTATAATAATCGAAGTTGCGGCTTGGGCAACGCCGCCGTATACGGAGGTCTTAGCATGAACGAGGAACAGGCAAGAGAAAAAATCGATCAACTGACAAAGCTGGTTTTGTATCACAGCAAACGATACTATGACCAGGATGCGCCGGAGATTGAGGATTATGAATATGATAAACTGCTGCATGAGCTGATTGACTTGGAAGAGGCTTATCCCCAGTTCGCACATGCGGATTCACCGACCAAGCGCGTGGTTGGGCAGGTGAAAAATACTTTTGAACCTGTGGAACATAAAGTACAGATGGGGAGCTTGCAGGACGTTTTTTCACAGGAAGAAGTGTTCGCTTTCCATGAACGGGTCAAGGAGCAGGTGGCGGATCCAATCTACGTAGTGGAACCAAAAATCGACGGGCTGTCGGTATCGTTGGAATACCGGGACGGCGTTTTTGTGCGTGGCTCAACCAGGGGAGACGGTTTTGTTGGAGAAGATGTGACGCTAAATCTCAAAACGATTCAGAGCATCCCCCAGCGCCTAAAAAAACCGATTCCGTTTTTGGAAGTGCGCGGCGAAGTCTATATGCCGGAGGGAAGCTTCCAAAAACTGACCGAGGAGCAAGAGATCCGGGAGGAAAAGCCCTTTAAAAATCCGCGGAATGCGGCCGCAGGATCTCTAAGGCAGAAGGATCCCACCATAGCTGCCCAGCGGAATTTGGACATTTTTGTGTTTAATATTCAGCAGATCGAGGGGGAAAGTTTATCCGGGCACAAAGAATCTCTGGATTTTTTAAGGCAACAGGGTTTTCCGGTTTCGCCCTCGTACCAATCCTTTTCCTCGATGGAAGCCGTGATGGATGAAATCTGCCGGATCGGAGAGAACCGGGAGGCGTATTCTTTTGGCATCGACGGCGCCGTTATAAAGGTTAATAGCTTTGCCCAACGGGAACAACTGGGAAACACGGCGAAATACCCAAAATGGGCTATCGCCTATAAATATCCCCCAGAAGAAAAGCCTAGCGTGTTGTTGGACATCCAGATTAAAGTGGGTAGGACCGGCGTTTTGACGCCGACAGCAGTGTTTGAGCCAATCAGTTTGGCGGGCACCACCGTCAGCCGGGCGGTTTTGCACAATCAGGCGTTTATCGATGAAAAACAAATTGCGATCGGCGATACGATTTTGGTGCGGAAGGCCGGGGATATTATACCGGAGGTGGTGGGCGTTGTTTCCCACCTGCCAGAAAGAAGCGTATACCAAATTCCAGATATTTGTCCGGCGTGCGGGTCCCCCGTTTTTTTTGAAGGAGATCAGGCGGCAAAACGCTGCCAAAACAGCGATTGTCCAGCCCAGCTTTTACGCAATCTGGTGCATTTTGCTTCCCGCGATGCAATGGATATTGAAGGGCTTGGCCCATCTATTGTGGAAAATTTAGTCGCTGCGGGCCTTATCAAATCGCCTGCGGATTTGTATGATATTACTTTAGGGGAAATTTCTTCCCTGGACCGTTTAGCGGAAAAAAGCGGGACAAACCTTTTGGCCGCGATCGAGAAATCAAAACAGAACGATTTATCCCGTTTGTTGTTTGCCTTAGGTATTCGCGGGATCGGGCAAAAAGCAGCAAAACTTTTAGCTTCCCGTTTTGCAGATATGGAGGCATTGTTTGCAGCTTCGGAAGAGGAAATCTCCGCAATCGATGGATTTGGCGGCATTATGGCGCAGGCGGTTGTGGAATATTTTTCGTTGGACGCCACCAGGCACTTGATCAGCCGTTTGGAAAAAGCGGGGGTCAACACCCGCTCTGAAGCGCTTTCTACCGGCGACCGCCTGAAGGGGCTAACGTTTGTTCTCACTGGTACGCTGCCGAATCTGACCCGTTCTGCGGCGGGGTTGTTGATTGAGGAACAAGGGGGGAAAGTCGCCTCCTCCGTTTCTCAAAAGACAAGCTATGTGATAGCGGGGGAAGAAGCCGGCAGTAAGCTGACTAAGGCACAAGCGCTTGGCGTTCCGATTCTCGATGAGGCGGCGTTTTTGTCGCTATTGGACGGGGAAGGTGCCGCCCCAATTCCCGAAGAAAAATAATCAAGATGCGGGCCGTCGGCCCTAAAAAGAACAATGAGGCAAAGGAGGTTTCACCCCATGCAAGTTGATATACTGCACATTGCGAAACTGGCTCGTCTTTCCATTGAAGAGGAAAAGATGGAAAAGTTTCAAAAAGAAATGGAAAATATCGTGGCTATGTGTGAAAAAATGCCCCTGATGGAGGGCGACTATACCGCGGTAGACCCCTCTCATCCCATGGAGCTGCGGAAGGACGAGGTAAGACCCTCTCTGAAGCGGGAGGATGTTTTGAAAAATGCGCCCCAGACTCAAGCGGGCTGCGTTGTGGTTCCCAAAATCGTAGAATAGAAAGGATGTAGAAAATGGAATTGTTTGAAATGACTGCTGCATCCCTTTCTGAAAAGCTGCGGAAGAAAGAATGCAGTGCGGTGGAAATTACCCGTTCTACGTTGGGACAGATTTCTAACACCGAAAAACAGATTGGCTCCTTTGTAACCGTCTGTGAAGAGCGGGCGATGCAAAAAGCGGAAGAAGTGGATCGGAAGATCGCGGCGGGAGAAACAATTTCCCCTCTGGCGGGCATCCCGATCGGGGTGAAGGACAACATCTGTACGAAGGATGTGCTGACCACCTGCTCGTCTAAGATGCTTTACAATTTTGTGCCGCCCTATAACGCTACGGTTGTGGATCGGCTGGAACAGGCGGATGCAGTAATCATTGGAAAATGCAACATGGATGAATATGCCATGGGTTCCTCCTGTGAGACCTCTTACTTTAAAAAGACAAAGAATCCTTGGAATTCGGAATATGTCCCCGGCGGCTCCTCCGGCGGCAGCGCGTCCAGCGTCAGTGCGGGAGAAGCGGTGCTTGCGCTGGGATCCGACACCGGCGGCTCGATCCGGCTGCCCGCATCTTATTGCGGCGTGGTTGGATTGAAGCCTACCTATGGTTCGGTGTCCCGCTATGGGCTGGTGGCTTTTGCCTCGTCTCTGGATCAGATTGGGCCGCTGGGCCGCTCGGTGCAGGATGTGGCAACTCTGTATTCCACGATCTGCGGTCGGGATCCGATGGACGCGACCAGTGCTGTACGGGAATATGGCGATTTTGCCGGGAAAATGAACCGTTCGGTCAAAGGACTGCGCATTGGCGTTCCGAAAGAATATTTTGGCGATGGTGTGGATCCGGAAATAAAGACAGCGGTCATGTCCGGTATTGATCTGCTGGTAAAAGAGGGCGCCCAGACTGTTCCGGTCAGCCTGCCCAGTACCGATTATGCGTTGTCGGCTTATTATATCATCTCCTCGGCAGAAGCGTCCTCCAACCTGGCCCGTTTCGACGGGGTAAAATACGGCTATCGCACCGAAAAATATACCAATCTGCTTGATCTGTACGAAAAGACCCGGAGCGAGGGCTTTGGCGACGAGGTGAAGCGCCGCATTATGCTAGGGACTTTTGTGTTAAGCTCCGGTTTTTATGATGCATACTATAAGCGGGCCAAACAGATGCAGCAGAAAATCTCCGCAGAATACGCTCTGGCCTACTCCCAGTGCGATGTGATTTTAACGCCCACCTCTCCCTCTACCGCCTTTAAAATTGGAGAACGTACCGATGATCCGCTCAAAATGTATGCGGCTGATATTTGTACGGTAACGGTCAATATCGCAGGTTTGCCTGCAATTTCGGTGCCCTGCGGCATCGCGTCCAACGGGCTGCCGATCGGCTTGCAGATGATTGGACCTAAATTTTCTGAGCAGCTGCTGTTTGATGTGGCGGGATGTTTTGAAAATTTGTGCGGTGGGTTCGGTGTTGCGCCAGCTATGAAAGGTTAAGGAGGCGGCCAAAATGAATTATGAAATGACCATTGGATTGGAAGTCCATGCAGAACTGAATACAGCTACCAAAATCTATTGCGGCTGCCGAAATTCTTTTGGTGCGCAGGTAAACTCCAATTGCTGCCCGATCTGCACCGGTATGCCAGGAACATTGCCCACTTTAAATGAAAAAGTGGTGGAATATGCTGTAAAAATGGGGCATGCGCTTCATTGTAAAATTAACCCTGTTAGCAAGCAGGACCGGAAAAACTATTTTTATCCTGATCTGCCGAAAGCGTATCAGATCTCGCAATTTGATATCCCGCTGTGCGAAAAGGGCTATCTGGACGTGATGGTTGACGAAGCGGGTAGCATCAAGCGAATCGGCGTTACACGTATCCACATTGAAGAGGATGCAGGAAAGCTGCTGCATGACGAAAGTTTTTCCGGGAGCCTGGTGGACTTTAACCGTTGTGGGGTACCGTTGATCGAGATCGTGTCCGAACCGGATATGCATAGCTCCACCGAGGCGAAAGCTTATTTGGAAACGATCAAGGCCATTTTGCAGTATATTGATATTTCGGACTGCAAAATGCAGGAGGGATCCATCCGCTGCGATATCAACGTATCGGTCTGCCGCCCCGGCGAACCGATGGGTACCCGCTGTGAAATGAAGAACGTTAACACCTTCAGCGGGGCGGTTCGGGCGATTGAGTATGAGGCGAAACGCCAGATTGAAGTGCTAGAGGCCGGTGGAATCATCCATCAGGAAACCCGCCGCTGGGACGATGTCAAGGGCGAAAATTTCCTGCTACGAAGCAAAGAGGATTCCCACGATTACCGCTATTTCCCTGAACCAGACCTTTTAACCATTGTTATTGAAAAGGAAAAGATCCAACGGCTTAAGGATGAGCTGCCAGAGCTGCCGAACCAAAAGCTTAAGCGGTATATGGAAGGATATGGCCTGCCTTATTTTGACGCGAATTTGTTGACTGAAAATCCGGACAAGGCGGCGTTTTTTGAACGCTGCTTGGAAAAAGAAAACTGCAAAACGAAAAACGTTTCCAACTGGATTTTGGGAGATATCTCCAGAATTTTGAATGAAAAAAATCTTGTGCTGGCAGATACAGCTTTGACGCCGGAAAAACTCACGAATATGATTGCGCTCATCGAAAAGGGAACGATTTCTGTCACTGCGGGAAAGACGGTACTTGAGCAGATAATCTTCTCCGACAAGACGCCTGAGCAGGTGATACAAGAAAAGGGCCTCGCCCAGATCTCGGATACCGGCGCGCTGGAGGCCATTGTCAAGGCTGTTTTAGACGCAAATCCCAAGTCCATTGCCGATTACAAGGGCGGGAAAACCAATGTCATCGGTTTTTTGGTCGGACAGTGTATGCGCCAATCTAAAGGGCAGGGGAACCCCACGGTTCTAAAAGAATTGATCGAAAAACAAATGCAAGATGATTAAAGATATGCCTTCCCGCATTTTGATGCAGGAAGGCATATCTTTTTCAATGGAAAAAAGACGGGAAACCGTCAATTTTGGGGAATTGTCCTTGCACATATGAAGTGGATGGGTGTATAATAAAATACATATTGGGCTGATACTTGATTGGACATAAAAAATCAGTGGATAGGGTGGAGAACAATATGGATATTATGGAACAATCGTTAAAAAAACACGAAGAGTGGCAGGGGAAGATTGAAATCATTTCCCGTGCGCCGATTCGCAATAAAGAAGATTTATCTTTGGCTTATACCCCTGGGGTGGCGCGTCCTTGCCTGGAAATTCAGAAGGACGAGAACAAGTCCTTTGAACTGACCCGACGCGCGAATATGGTAGCCGTCATCACCGATGGCACTGCCGTTTTGGGGCTGGGCGATATTGGCCCTTCTGCCGCCATGCCGGTGATGGAAGGAAAGTGTGCCTTGTTCAAAGAATTTGGAGGGGTAGATGCGTTCCCGATCTGCGTGGATTCGAAAGACGTAGACGAGATCGTGCGTACCGTGGCTTTGATTTCTAAGAGTTTTGGCGGTATCAATCTGGAAGATATTGCAGCGCCGCGCTGTTTTGAAATTGAAAAGAGGCTAAAAGAATGCTGCGATATCCCAGTTTTTCATGACGACCAGCACGGTACGGCAATCATCGTCGCTGCTGCGCTGCTCAACGCAATGAAGCTGACCGGCCGCCAGATGGGCAGCGCCCACATTGTGGTCAACGGCGCTGGCGCCGCTGGCATCGCCATCACAAAGCTGCTGTTGCAAATGAATTTTGGCGATATTGTTTTGTGCGATAAGCAAGGTGCCATTTACCGCGGCGCAGAATGGACCAATCCCGCCCAAAGGGATATGGCAGAACAAACCAATCGGGATAACCGGCAGGGTACGCTTGCCGACATGCTTCAGGGGGCGGACGTATTTGTCGGCGTTTCGGCGCCCAATATCGTCAGCCGGGAAATGATCGCCACTATGGCGGAAAAGTCCATTGTGTTCCCGATGGCCAACCCGGTGCCGGAGATCATGCCCGACGAGGCCAAAAAAGGCGGCGCTTATGTAATTGGTACTGGCCGCTCTGATTTTCCGAACCAGATCAACAACGTGATGGCGTTCCCCGGAATTTTCAAAGGTGTGCTGCGGGTCCGCGCACGGGACATCAGCGAGTCAATGAAAATCGCGGCGGCCTATGCCATTGCGGGGATCGTTGGACAAGAAGAATTGACGCCGGAATATATCCTTCCGGATCCTTTCAATGGAAGGGTAGCGGACGCTGTGGCAGACGCTGTGGCCAATGATGCAATTGCACATGGTTTGGCGAGGGCAAAATAAAAGGGTGCGGAGAGAAAAAATGGAGTATATTTTTAAACCAAGAGGAGTCTGTTCCAACCTGATTACCATTGAGCTAGATGGTGAGAAGATCAAAAAAGTGGAATTTATGGGCGGATGCAGCGGCAATAGCCGCGGCATTTCGCAATTGGTCAAGGGGTGCAACGCGAAGGATGTAATCAAAAGGCTGCGGGGCGTTCGTTGCGGCACTGGAAAAACCTCCTGTCCCGATCAATTGTCTTTTGCGTTGGAACAGGCGTTAGAGCAGGAAAAATAGCAAAAGAGGTGAGAAAATGCTTTGGATTGCGATTCTTTCCATTGTGGGTTGTGCCGTGTTGTGCGGTTTACAGGCGAAAATAGGGTTGCCCGGGCTGATGTTAGCGGTTGCCGGTGACGATAGCGATATGAAGATTGTCCCGCCATCTGGCACAGAACCCTCCCAGGAAGATGCCGGAGAAAAGGCAGCGCAAGAATTTGTGTTGCAGAAGGAAAACGGCAATATCAATAAGGCGTATGCTTTGGGAAAACGGATCGCTTGTGTATTTTTTGAGGAAAATGGGCCGGTGGCGACTTGTTGTGAGATCAGTCTGCAGCCGGTAGTCCGACTACAAAGGAAGATCCTGTTTGCTTTTGTGGAGGATGCCGTGCTCAACGCAACGCTTCCCTCCGTCTTGGCGGAAACGGCTTCACAGGAGTTTTCTGCCCAGGTGCAACAAACTGATCCGAGTCTTTATGAAAAGATTAATGATTCCAAAACATTATCTTATTATTTGCTTTGCGCCAAAAACGGCAGGGAACGGTTCCAAAACATTGGCGAAGCGTTTGCCCTGCTATGCGGGGAAGAAGAAAATGCCCACCTGTGTAGTTTGGGCGACCAACTCTATCAAAAATACAGCCAATTGTGCTCAAATATGATTGAAGAAACTGCCTTTTGCTGAAAAGCAGAAAAAAGCCCGCGAAAGGTAGCTACTGATAAAACAGTATCAACAACAAACTGAAAAGGGTAGCTGCCATACAGGTTGCAACGAAAGACGGGTGAGAAGCAGACGCTTTCACCTGTCTTTTGCGTTCGGCGTTATGCTGTAAATGTTACGCAGTAGAACGCCATTTTCGGGGGTGGGAATATAAAACCCTTACCCGCCCTGTTTCCGCGCCCGCAAAGCCGCATAAATACAGGATTTTTTAACCTCTATTGCGTGACAGGACACCCATAATATTTGAGGGCGCAAGCGGTCTGCTGCTTGCGTCCTCTTGATTACCATGCAGCAAAGGCGGGAAAAGCTGTCAAGGGCGCGAAGCGCGGAGTTTACCCTTGACAGCTTTTCATGACTTTGCTACTCGTTAACGGTCAAACCGAAACTGCAATACGGCTTTCATCAGCTTTGCCTTGAGCCTGTCCTCTATGTCGCTGTTGAAATGCCCTTGATACATAGACAGGTATTTGATG
>JAQUYD010000002.1 GCA_028692035.1 Oscillospiraceae bacterium | reverse complement strand
CGCGAGAATCAACGCTGCGAACGAGCATCTGTCTGAGACCCAGGTTAAAGACGAAGAGTGGCCTTACTGGGGCTTCACCTTCGACTACACTCCTGTAAATGCTGAGTGGTCTGTTATTTCTGCTCTGATCACCGAGTACAGAGCTTCCTTCGGTCTGGGCCAGTTTGGCGCCAACACCGAGGCTGAGTTCGACAGCTTTGTTCAGAAACTGAACGATGCTGGTCTGGAGAAATACATGGAAGAGTGGAACAAGCAGAGAGACGAATTCCTGGCTGCCTAATCAGTAAATTCCAATTCCATCTGTTTAAAAGATCAAAAAGATCCCGTGCGATTGCACGGGATCTTTTTTGTGGTATGGAATAACCCCAAAACAAAAAATCTTTTTAATTTATATATTTCATATATAAATATACATTGACAGGCGAGGTATATTGATGTATGATAATACCAATATAGAAGAAGGGAGGAGAAAGATGTCAATTGCAGCAGATCTAATACGCGGACATACAGATGCGATCATTTTGGCGCAGCTGATCAAAAAAGATAGTTACGGGTATGAGATCAACAAAGTGATCCAGAAGAAAAGCGATGGGCTGTATGAACTGAAAGAGGCCACACTTTACACTGCATTCCGCCGGCTGGAACAGGCTGGCTGCATCTCCTCCTATTGGGGAGATAAGAATGTTGGGGCCCGTCGGCGGTATTATGCCATTACCGACTGGGGCAAGGAATCGTATCAACGCCTGAGAAGAGAGTGGGATGAGGCGAAGCGGTTAATCGACCTATTGATTGAGGAGGAATAAGAGTGGAAAACAAAATTCGTGATTATGTAGAGGATTTGTTTGCAGACGCTCCACAAACGAAAAAAGTATATGAGCTTAAAGAAGAGATGGTACAGAATCTGATTGACAAATATCGGGATCTGCTGGCAGAAGGCATGCCAGAGGATGCAGCCTATAACATTGCGGTAGCAGGAATCGGCGACGTTGGCGAACTGATTCGCAGCTTGGAGGTTCCTTTCCGCGACGAAGGGATGGAAGTGCGTCAACGCAACCAATCGGCAGCAATGACGGCGATTGCGGTTATTGTCATCATACTGTCGGTCTTGCCGGTATTGATCTTTGAATCTTTTGGCATGGAGAATATCGGCATCTGCCTCATGCTGGTGATGGTCGCTGCAGGTGTGGGCCTGTTGATCTATACGGCCAAGACCAAACCGCAATATAGAAAAAAAGAAGATACCATGGTGGAGGATTTTAAGGCATGGCAGGCGGACCAGGGACAGAGGAAAAATCTGTTGCGATCGATTTCCAGCGCCCTATGGACGCTGACTCTGGCGGCTTACTTTGTGCTTAGCTTTATGACTGGTGCATGGCATATCAGCTGGGTGCTTTTTTTGATCGCAGCAGCAGCGGAACAACTGCTGAAGGCGTGTTTTGATTTGCGGAAGTAACCATTTTCTAGGAAAAGAGGGGTGGATTTTGAAAACATTGGCTTGGATTCGGATTGTTTGCTGGGGATTGGTCCTGCTTTTTTTGACAGGAATTTTGATTTGTAGTTTGATCGGCGTTCCGGTTTTAGGCGTCAATTTGAATGCTTGGGAAGGTTTTTCCTGGCGGGCCGATTCCCGCGTAACACAGGGGGATGGGTCCGGCCATTACCAGGTTCCAGCCGAAAATATCAAGCAGCTGGATATCAACTGGACCGCCGGAAGTGTGGAATTGGTGCCATATGACGGGACGGAAATTTCTTTTTCGGAAGAGGCTTTTGGCACATTGACAGAAAAAAATTCCCTTCGCTACGGCGTAAGCGACGGGGTATTGGTAATCCGTTATGTGAAAAATGGGCTCCTATTTGGAAATCAGCCGAGTAAAAAACTACAGGTGATGCTGCCGCGGGAACTAGCCCAATCGCTGGAGAAAATTGAGGTGGATTCTGTCTCTGCCAAGATCGATGCCACGGATTTGCAGGCGGGAAAAATGAAATACAATACCACTTCTGGATCGATTACATTGTCCGGGCTGCAGGCGGAGGAAATCGAAATAGATACGGTATCCGGTGGTGCAGATGTGCAGGATTCCAATGCGGAAAATTTCAAAATCTCCACTGTGTCCGGCGACATGCGATTGGATGGAAGTTTTCAGGAAATCCGTTCTGACAGTACGTCAGGGAAACTGACCGTGCAGGATCGCATTTGCCCAACCACATTGAAAGCGAACTCTGTATCCGGTGATGTCATACTTACTTTGCCCGAAAATAAAGGATTTTCTGTCTCTTTCGACAGCTTGTCCGGCGCCTTTTATTCGGATTTTCCAATGCGTATGAACGATGGAGAGGGCACCTATGAAAATGGCGGCGCACACCTGAATGTGGATACGGTAAGCGGCGGCTTTACGATCCATAAGGATGCTTAATTTGCAAGGAAAATAAATCATAAATGCAAAAAAAGGCAAAGGAAAATGTCCGGCATTTTCCTTTGCCTTTTGCAAATCGTGGAATTATTTGCTGCCCCAAGGACAGGCCGCCAAGCATTTTGCACAGGTGTGCTGGCCGAATACAACGGCAAGATCCTCCAGAAAATTGTAGCAGGTATCTTTATCGATCCGCGCGGAGGGTGGGTCCTCCGGCCGAAACGAAACGCCGCGAATCGCGTGGGTAGGGCAGGCATCCCGGCAACGGGTGCAGCCGCCGCAGCGATTGGGGATCGGCTGGTCCGGCGGAAGAAGCGCATCGGTGAGAACGGTGGTCAGGCGCAGCCGGGGCCCCACCTGCGGATTGATCACATGGCAGCTTTTCCCGATCCAACCTAGCCCCGCGTGGCTTGCGGCAAAACGATGGCTGAACATGCCCATCAGCTCCGTCTGCATTTTTGGCAGGCTGCCTGTGCCGCCGGCAGCAACCGCTTCCTGCAATCCGGGCACCAGATGGGTCTGGCGGTAATCGGAGGTGGGTACGGGGTAAGCGCGAAAACCATTTTGCTGTAAGACGTTAGAAATCCGAAAGCCGATGGAATCCAGCTGCCGGTTGATTGCGGCATAAAAATAGCTGTAAGAACGGGTAGGCCCTACCGCCTGCTCTGCAATAATCTCCCGTGGAAAAAAGATGGAGATGGAGACGGCGCGAGGGAAAGAAGCGCACAAGTCGCCGTAGTTTTCCCGAATCCATGGGGTACAGTCGGTTAAATCGGCAATGCCGCAGAGATTTGCCCCCATATCCTGCGCCTGCGAAAACAAAGAGTCCTTTAAGACGGATAAATCCATTTGACGTCCCCCCTTTTTGAGTAGTATAGTATGCCAAATACCAAAAGTCAATCGCATTGAGAGCCGCTTTCTCTGAAGAACTTTCTTCAGAAGTATTGACAATTTTCACATCAGCTGTTATAATAATCAACGTTGCGGACGAGATGCTCCTCAGCGAATTGCCTGGCCTGGTAGTTCAGTTGGTTAGAACGCTAGCCTGTCACGCTAGAGGTCGTGGGTTCGAACCCCATCCAGGTCGCCATATGCTGCTATGGCTCAGTTGGTAGAGCGCGTCCTTGGTAAGGACGAGGTCACCAGTTCAACTCTGGTTAGCAGCTCCAAGATAAGTTGACGGATTCTACAGGATCTGTCAGCTTTCTTTTTTGCACAGGCGCTATGTTTTAATATCAATAATGGAGGTTATTATGAAATTTGCTTTCATCATTATGGGGGATTTTAACGCGGATACCGATACGGCCGTTATCCATAACGCAAGCGCCCGTATCATAGGCGTGGCTGATTTAAAAGAAGCCTGTGAGGCTGCAATGAAACTGCGTGAAGATGGGATCGACTGCATCGAATTGTGCGGCGCCTTTGGCGTGGAGGGCGCCAAAGAGGTCATTCGTGCGACAGGAAATCAAATCTGCGTCGGTTATATCACACATCTGCCGGAGCAGGATGAACTATATCGAGCAACCTTTCAGCACAATTGAAACAGCGGCGGGTGAATTTCGGCCATATGATCACTCTCCGCTTTGCTGCAAATTGGCGTGCAATTCTGAGCATGCCGTTGGTACAGCATCTATTGTGACCAGTAGAGCCAGAAAAAGCCCTATGGCCACATGGCCAGGGGGCTTTTCTTCATTGTATAAAAAGGAGCCCTTCTGTTGAAGGGCTCCTTTTTATAGAGAAGCTTTCGTGAAACCGAATCCTTATTAGGACAGGGGATCTGGCGCGATACGGTGAGGGGATACCTCGCATACTGACAAACGATCGCCTTTAACGGTGAAACGGACCTCAAAATCCGCATATGCCATACCATAGATCCGATCGGGGTCTTTTTGGTAAGCGGGCCGGGGATCCTGTGCCAATACGGCAAGCAGCCCCTCCTGCTGGCTGGCGGGGATCCGCGCCAGCAGCTGCGGCGGGACAAAAACGTTAAGAGCGCATGCTGCCGGTTGCGCGGCAAAGCCCCCGATGGCGTCGGGGTGGGCGTCGGTATAGGGCAGATAGGGCTTGACATCGTAAATAGGGGTTCCATCCATTAAATCGGCGCCAGAAACATACAAAACCGGCCCTTCTGCGCTGTCCCATTGGATCCGGTCCAGCCGCACGCAGGAAAGCCCAATGTGGTTGGGCCGAAACGGGGACCGGGTGGCGAATACGCCCATCCGGGTGTTGCCGCCCAGACGGGGCGGCCGCACTGTGGGGGACCAGCCGTTTTGCATGGCTTCGGAAAACTGCCAGATCAGCCAGATGTGGGAATAACCGTCCAGGCCCCGAAATGCGTCTGGATTCCGAAATTCTGGTTCAAAGATAACCGCCGCTTTCAACGCGTCGATCAAGCCACTTTGGCGGGGGATTCCAAATTTGCTGGGGAAATCGCTGCGGATATGCGCGATGGTTTGCAATGAAACGCCGTTTTGCATAGCGACAACTCCTTTAATAAACTTCAGTATACCGCTTTTTGCCCGCCCTTACAATCCGAAGGATAAAAAAGAACAGCGGAAACGATCATGCAAAAGGCCCGCTTTCGCGGGCCTTTTGCATGATCTAACCTTCAATTGCGATATACTTTTTTTCTTCCAGCTTTGGCTGCTCCTTTTTAGGAATCGAAAGTTTTAAAATACCATCTTCGAATTTGGCGCGCACGTCGCTTTGAGAAACTCCTTCACCGATGAAGAAACTCCTGGTGCACTGGCCAACGTAACGTTCTCGACGGATGTAGGCGCCTTTTTCGCTCTTCTCGTCTTTATCGACCCCTTTTTCCGCACGAACCGTCAGATATCCGTTTTCCACTTTCGCTTTAATTTCGTCCTTCTGAAAGCCAGGCAGGTCGATATCCAACTCGTAGCTGGAGCCGGTATCCCGGATATCGGTTTTCATCAGATTTTTTTCATGCTTACCATACAGAGCATTGCGGCCGTTTAACAAGCTGCGTTCAAAAGGAAAATCGAACCAATCGTCAAACATGTTTTCACCAAAAATACTAGGCATCATAAGTCATTCCTCCGTTTCGTATACTCTTTTGAATGCCTATGGAAGAGGACCCCGAGGTCCCTTTCCTTGGTACGGCTTTAGTATAGGGCAAAATATTAGCACTGTCAAGATCAGAGTGCTAATATTTACAATTGTTTCATACTTCGAACATCTTTTATGCGATTTTGCACTGAAAATACATGGAGGAAGTTTTTTTGCGATTGGCCTGTTTTTCCTTGCATTTGGGGGAAGAATGTGTTATAATCCAACCAAATTTCAAATCAGGCGCATTTGAGGAAAACAAAGGTCAGCGCAGTTTGCAGAGAGCCGGCGGTTGGTGCAAGCCCGGCAGCGGAGCTGTCCGGTCCATTTTCTGAGCGGCCGGCGAGGAGCCGGGGGCCGGTACCCTATATCGTACCAGCAAGCGGCCAGGCGGATAACGCTTTGGCAAATTGGGTGGCAACGCGGAATTTTTCGTCCCATATTTGGGAGGGAGGATTCCTTTTTTTGTTTTGAAGGAGGATTTGAAAATGATCGACATTCGTTTGATCCGGACGAACCCGGAATTGGTCAAGGAAAACATCAAAAAGAAATTTCAAGATGAAAAGCTGACGCTGGTGGACGAAGTAACCGAACTGGACGAGCAGCTGCGCGCCGCGGCTACTGAAGCGGATTCTCTGCGCAACCAGCGCAACGTATCCAGCAAACAGATCGGTGCGCTGATGGCCCAGGGCAAAAAGGAAGAGGCGGAAGAAGCCAAAAAGCTGGTGGCCAGCATTGGCCCCAAGCTGGAGGAGCTGCAAGCCAAGGAAACCCAGCTGCAGGAGGAGATCCGCAAGCGTATGCTGGTAATCCCCAACATCATTGACGAGTCGGTGCCGATTGGCAAGGACGACAGCGAGAACGTTGAGGTGGAGCGTTTTGGCGAACCGGCGGTCCCGGACTTTGAGGTGCCATACCATGTGGAGATTATGGAACGGCTCAGCGGGCTGGATCTGGACAGTGCCAGAAAAACCAGCGGCAACGGCTTTTACTATCTGATGGGGAATATCGCCCGGCTGCATTCGGCGATTTTGTCCTATGCGAGGGACTTTATGATCGGCAAAGGGTTTACCTATTGCGTGCCGCCGTTTATGATCCGCAGCAACGTGGTTACCGGGGTCATGAGTTTTGCTGAAATGGAAAACATGATGTATAAGATCGAAGGCGAGGATTTGTATTTGATCGGTACCAGCGAACATTCGATGATTGGCAAATACATTGATACGACCTTAAAGAAGGAACAGCTGCCCCAAACGCTGACCAGCTATTCCTCCTGCTTCCGCAAAGAGGTGGGGGCCCACGGCATCGAAGAGCGGGGCGTATACCGGGTACATCAGTTTGAAAAGCAGGAAATGATTGTAATCTGCGAGCCGGAAGAGAGCATGGAGTGGTTCAAAAAACTGTACAGTTACACGGTGGAATTTTTCCGCACCTTGGATGTCCCCGTCCGCACCCTGGAGTGCTGCTCCGGCGACTTGGCGGATCTAAAGGTCAAAAGCATTGATGTAGAGGCATGGAGCCCCCGCCAGAAAAAGTATTTTGAGGTGGGCAGCTGCTCGAACTTGGGGGATGCCCAGGCGCGGCGGCTGGGCATCCGCATCAAAGGGGAAAAGGGCAACTACTTTGCGCACACCCTGAATAACACAGTGGTGGCGCCACCCCGGATGCTCATTGCCTTTTTGGAAAACAACCTCAACGCCGACGGGTCGGTTAATATTCCCGAAGCGCTTAGGATGTACATGGGCGGTCTGGAAAAAATCCAGTAAAACAGAGTTGGAAAAGGCGCGGGGAGAAACTTTCCTCTCCTGCGCCTTTTTGATTTTTCAACAGGCATGGACGTCTAAAATATGCGGTCCTTGAAGGGGAAAAAGAATAATTTGTTAGGCGATTTGGCGATGGATTACCGCGGAAAATAAGTGGGTAAAAATTTTGTAAAAAAGAGCATTGACGAATTCTTTCCAGAATGATATAATTGAAAAAATTTTGGATTCGTGACAAAAAGGGGGTTCCCAAGTGATGATGCTGGCGTGTGGCATGAAAAGGTACAAGTCCCAGGCGGCGGTGTTTCTGCTTTTCAAATCTGCCTTTGGCAGCATGGGGGACTGTTTTTCCCTTTTTCGCAATTTGGCTTTCCTATTTTAATAGGAAAGCTTTTTTTGTGGGAAGATTCTATGAAAATCCGTAAAAAACGGCGGCGTTTTACCTGCTGGTTCGCCAGCTTGATCAGGCCAAAATAGGGAAAGGGAGCGCGTTTGTATGTTGACAGGAAAGAATCTGATTTACCCCACCGATTTCACGGTGGAACAACTGGAAAAACTGTTCCAACTTACCGATGATATCGTGTCCAAGCCGGAAAAGTATGCCCGCAGTTGTGTGGGGAAAATTTTGGCCACCATGTTTTTTGAGCCGTCTACCCGGACTCGGCTGAGCTTTGAGGCGGCGATGGAGCGGCTGGGCGGAAAGGTGTTGGGCTTTGCGGATCCGGCATCCAGCTCGGCGGCAAAGGGCGAAAGCATCGCAGATACCATCCGGATGATCAGCTGTTACGCCGACATTGCGGTGATCCGGCATCCGGCGGAGGGCGCAGCCCATGTGGCGGCGCTGCACGCCTTTATCCCGGTGATCAACGCGGGGGACGGCGGCCACCAGCACCCCACCCAGACCCTGACCGACCTTTACACCATCCGCACCCGGAAGGGCCGGTTCCACGACCTGACCATCGGCTTGTGCGGCGACCTAAAATATGGGCGCACCGTCCATTCTCTGATCCACGCCATGTGCCGCTACGAAACAATCCATTTTGTACTGATTTCGCCGGAGGAATTAAAGGTTCCGGACTATGTGATCCGGGAGATCGAGGCCACCCCCGGCTGTTCCTATACGATCAATCCCGATTTGGACGATGCGATCCGGCAGGTGGATATCCTTTACATGACCCGCATCCAACGGGAGCGCTTTGCCTCTCAGGAGGAGTACCTGCGGTTGAAAGACAGTTACATCCTGGACGGAGAAAAGATGAAAAATGCCCGGGAGGATATGATTGTTCTGCATCCAATGCCCATCGTCAATGAGATTACCGGTGCAGTGGACGAAGATCCCAGGGCCTGCTATTTCGTCCAGGCCCAATACGGTATGTATGTGCGTATGGCGTTGATTTTGAGCCTGCTGGGCGGGGAAGAAGGGTATCCCAGCGTCTGCGGGGCTAAGATGTTTGAAAAAACCTGCGTGAACCCCCGGCCCAACGGGACGGTTCGCTGCAAAAACCCCAAATGCGTATCGAATCTGGATTTGACGCTGCCCATCCGGGTGAAGGACGACGGTAGGGTCTGCGAATACTGTGACGCGACCATAGAAGAATGAACAATCCCACCGAACAGGAGGAACTGATGGAACTGTTAATCAAAAACGCAAAGCTGGTGGATGAGGCCGGTGAAGTTTTCGCCGACCTGCTGGTACGGGATGGCAAGATCGCCGCGGTTGGGCAGGGATTGCTTTGTGCTGGCGAGATGATCGACGCCAGCAATCTGACACTGATGCCCGCTTTTGTAGATCTGCACTGCCATTTTCGCGACCCGGGCTACACCCAGAAAGAAGAGATCGAAACAGGCTGCCGGGCGGCGGCTAGGGGCGGCTACACCGCCGTAAATCTGATGGCCAATACCAATCCTGTGTGCAGCGATATGGAGACGGTTCGATATGTGCGGGAAAAGGCCAGGAAAATCGGGCTGGTGGACGTTCATCAATGCGTGTCGGTAACAAAGAATTTTGACGGGCGGACAACGGATCACCTGAAGGCGTTGGACGAGTCGGTAAAGCTGATTTCGGAGGATGGCAAAGGGGTCATGTCCAACCATGTTATGGCGCAGGCGATGAAAATCGCCAAGGAAAAGGGGATGACGATCCTTTCCCACGCCGAGGATATGGAAATTTCCCCGTATGATTACCGTCTGGCGGAAAATATCGCCACTGTTCAGCACATCCATCTGGCGGAATATCTGGGCGCCCGCCTGCATATGTGCCATGTGTCCACCGAAGAAGCGATGTCGGAGATCTGCCGCGCCAAAGTTGCAAAAGCGCCGGTGACCTGCGAGGTAGCCCCACACCATCTGTGGTTTTACGACACGGATTACCGGGTCAACCCGCCGATCCGCACCAAAAATGACCGGGATTTTTTGCTTTGGGCCATCGAAAACGGATATGTAGACGCCATTGCCACCGACCACGCGCCCCACACCGCCGAGGACAAGAAAAATGGCGCGCCGGGCATGGTAGGGCTGGAAACCGCCTTCGGTGTATGTTACACTATATTGGTAAGGGAGCGACGCCTGCCGCTGCTCCAATTGTCACGGCTCATGTCGGCGGCGCCCGCGAGAATCCTAGGGCTTTCCAAGGGCCGTCTATCGCCGGGGTACGACGCCGATTTTGCCTTGGTGGATGAAAGTCGGGAATGGGTAGTGGACACGGCGGATTTTGCGTCGAAGGGCAAAAATTCCCCCTTTGACGGGGCGAGACTGTACGGAAAGGTAGTACGCACCATTAAAGGCGGCGTAACCACCTATCAAGAGTGAAACAAAGCGGGAGATCCGCTTAGAATGCAACGACGGAGGAGCAGAAGATGATTGTAGACAAGCTGTATGCATCGGTGGCCCAAAAAGGCGTAGTCTGCGTTGGGCTGGATACCGACATTTCCTATGTGCCGGAATACCTGCAAAAACAGGCGGGTAGCGCCGGAGAAGCGGTGTTTTTGTTTAACAAGGCGATTATCGACGCCACCGAGGACGTAGCCGGCTGCTATAAGGTGCAGATCGCTTATTATGAATCGCTGGGTCTGGAAGGCTTGCAGGCTTATCAAAAGACGCTGGCTTATTTAAGAAAAAAAAATCTGGTCTCGATTGCGGATATCAAGCGAGGAGATATTGCAAAAACCGCTGAAATGTACGCCAAGGGCCATTTTGAAGGGGATTTTGAGGCGGATTTTGTCACCTTGGCCCCGTATATGGGCATGGACAGCGTGACCCCTTATCTGCCCTATGTCAAGGACAAAGAAAAGGGTTTGTTTATCCTGGTGCGTACCTCCAACCCCGGCTCCCGGGATTTTCAATATTTGGAGACCGAGAAAAAAATGCCGTTATACGATGTGGTCGGCACCGCAGTACAGCAGGCGGGTAAGGAATTTTTGGGCGAATGTGGCTTCAGCGCGGTGGGGGCGGTGATCGGTGGCACTACCGGCGAGGAGGCGGAGAGCATCCGCGCGTTGCTGGACACCACCTTTTTCCTGATCCCTGGCTATGGCGCCCAGGGCGGAAAGGCCGAAGACATTGCAAAATACCTGGTTCGTGGAAATGGCGGGGTGGTCAACTCTTCCCGTGCGGTGCTGTTGGCCTACCGCAAAGCCGGCGCGCCGGACGAGGACTTTGCAAAAGAAGCCAGAACCGAAGTATTGCGCATGAGAGAGGAGATCCAAAATGCCTGCGAAGCATTGCGAATCAGCCGTTGTTGTGGAAAATAAACCGTTGGGAAACGGGATTTTTAAAATGATCGTCTGGTGGCCCTATCCGGCCCAGGCGGGGCAGTTTTTTATGGTTCGAGGCTGGGATCGGTTCCCGCTTTTGTCCCGCCCCATTTCGGTGCACGACGCCGACGGGGAGCGGATTACCTTTTTGTATGAGGTCCGGGGAGAGGGAACCCGCCTGCTAAGCGCCAAAAAAGCCGGCGAATCGGTAGAACTTTCGGGACCCGTGGGCAACGGCTTTCCGGTGGAAAAGATCAAAGGAAAGGTCGCGGTGGTTTCCGGCGGGATCGGGATCGCGCCGCTTTTACTGGCGGTCAAGAGCCTGACTGGCTGTGAAGTGACCCTTTGCTGCGGGTTCCGGGATCAAAGCTACGAGCTGGATTCTTTCCGGCCCTATGTCCAAGAAATCCGCGTCGCCACAGACAGCGGCAGGGAAGGGCACAAAGGTTTTGTCACCGACCTGCTGGATCCGGCGGATTTTGACGCGGTCATCACCTGCGGGCCGGAGCTCATGATGGAAAAGCTGGCAAAGACCTGTATTGCAAAAAAAGTGCCCTGCTATGTTTCGATGGAGCGGCATATGGCCTGCGGCGTAGGCGCCTGCTTGGGTTGCACCCATCACACGGCCCATGGGGCCAAATGCATTTGTAAGGACGGGCCGGTGTTCGAGGGGGAGGAAATCTATGCTTAAGACGGTTTTAAACGGCGTGGCTATGAAAAATCCCGTGATCGCCGCCTCCGGCACCTTTGGCTTTGGACGGGAATATGACCAGTTTTTTGATATTTCCCGCTTAGGCGGCATCAGTTCCAAGGGGCTAACGCTGGAGGAGCGGTTTGGCAACGAGGGGGAGCGGGTGTATGAAACGCCCAGCGGCCTTATCAACAGCATTGGACTGCAAAACCCCGGGGTGGATGCTTTTATCCGGGAGGAGCTGCCTTTTTTGCGCACAAAGGATACGGCTGTGATCGCCAATCTGGGCGGCAGCACCATCGAGTCCTACTTAGAAGGGGTGGAAAAGCTTAACGAGACCGATGTGGATATCATTGAGTTAAACATTTCCTGCCCCAATGTCAAGCACGGTGGCATGGCCCTGGGAATAAAGTGCGACATTGCTTACAAAGCGGTCAAGCAGGTGCGGGCGGTCTGCAAAAAGCCGCTGATGGTCAAGCTTTCCCCCAATGCGGAGAACATTGTGGAAATGGCACGGCGCTGTGAAGAGGCGGGGGCAGATTCTCTGTCGCTGGTCAATACTTTTCAGGCGATGGCCATTGATATTTATAAGAAAAAACCGGTGTTTAACAATGTGTTTGCGGGTCTGTCCGGCCCTGCGATTTTCCCCATCGCCCTGCGGATGGTTTATCAGGTCTGCGGCGCGGTACAAATCCCGGTGGTGGGGTTGGGTGGCATTGCAAGCTGGCAGGATGCGGCGGCCTTTTTAATGGCTGGCGCTACCGCCGTACAGGTGGGAACTGCCAACTTCATCAAACCGGATATCTGCCTGGACATTATCAATGGGCTGGAGCAATTTGTCAAAGATCAGGGCTGCCAATCAGTCAGCGAATTGATTGGCGTGGCCCGGGTGTAACATCATATCGAATACCCAAAATCAAATTTTTCATAAAAAGGAGAGCGAATACGATGTCTGTTGAAATTTTAAAGGAAACCGGCGCCCTGCTGGAGGGCCATTTCCTGCTATCCTCCGGCCGCCATTCCGACCGGTATGCCCAAAACGCCAAATTGCTCCAATATCCGGATAAGGCTGCCGAGGTATTGTCGGTCGTGGCGCAAAAGCTGAAGGATCTGGACATCGACGTGGTTTGCGGGCCGGCGATGGGCGGCATTATCGTAGCTTATGAGCTGGGTCGGCAGCTGGGCAAGCGCGCTATTTTTACCGAGCGGGAAAATAACGTGATGACCCTGCGAAGGGGTTTTGAAATCAACAAAGGGGAAAAGGTGCTGATCACCGAGGACGTGGTTACCACCGGTAAATCTTCCATGGAAACGGCCAAGGTCATCGAGGAGATGGGCGGAGAGGTTGTGGGCATTGCCTGCATTGTAGACCGTCGGGTCAACGATATTTTCTGCCCTGTCTATTCTGCGATGCAACTGGAGATTGCCACCTATGAGGCGGACGACTGCCCCTTGTGCAAAGCGGGTATCCCACTGGTGAAGCCCGGCAGCCGTAAGTTCGATAAATAACAAAAGCCTGTTTTGGGTAAAAAAGGCGGTGCTCTCACCGTCTTGTTACGGCCGGATTTCGTTGACAAAACGGCAAGAGGCCCCCTGTTTTTTGCTGCGTAGGATAGGGGTATTATACATCCAAGTATGCTGGCGCGCAGCGGCGGAATGGAGATTGCAATGGATCAAGAGAAAAAAGCCTGGCTGGTCCTAGCGGATGGCACGGTGCTGGAAGGAAAGTCCTTCGGCGCGCAAGGGACCACCATCGGAGAAATCGTATTTACGACCGGTATGACCGGCTATCAGGAGGTGTTGACCGATCCGTCCTACTACGGGCAAATCGTCACCCAGACGTATCCGTTGATTGGAAATTATGGAATCAATGTGGACGATATGGAATCGGCATCTTCCCATGTGCGGGGATATGTTGTGCGGGAATGGTGCGACCAGCCGTCTAATTTTCGGGTGGCAATGAATCTCGATGAATACCTCAAGCAGCAGAATGTCATTGCCATCAGCGGCATCGATACCCGGCATCTGACCAAAAAAATCCGGGAGTACGGTGTGATGAACGGCGCGGTAACCACCGAGTATGATACGATCGACCGGGAAAAGCTGATGGAGGACATGAAAGCTTTCGTCATTGCCGACGCGGTCAAATCGGTTAGCTGCAAAACCATCCATGAGGAGAAAAGTGAACAGGGCCTTTATCGGGTTGTGTTGATGGACTTTGGCTATAAGCGTAACATAGTCCGGTCCTTGAAAAACCGCGGCTGCGATGTGACCATCGTCCCGTCGGACACCATGGCTGAAGAAATTCTTGCGATGAAGCCCGACGGAATCATGCTGTCCAACGGCCCCGGGGACCCGGAGGAAAATGTTGAGGTCATCTGCCAGATCAAAAAGCTGTTTGACGCCGGGATCCCGATTTTCGGGATCTGTTTGGGCCATCAACTGACGGCCCTGGCCACGGGAGCTAAGACGGTCAAACTAAAATACGGCCATCGGGGCGCCAACCAGCCGGTGCGCGACCTGGCCCATGACCGGACCTACATCACCTCCCAAAATCACGGCTACGCAGTGCAGGGGGAGACGGTAAATCCGGCGATTGGCGAAGTCAGCCATGTAAACGCCAACGACAACACGGTCGAAGGTGTGCGGTATAAAAACCATCCCTGCTTTACGGTGCAGTTCCATCCAGAAGCCAATGCTGGCCCACGGGATACGTCTTATCTGTTCGATGAATTTATTGCCATGATGCAAAAGGAGGCGGAATAAGATGCCAAAACGCAACGATATCAAAAAAGTCCTGGTCATCGGTTCCGGCCCTATTGTCATCGGCCAGGCGGCAGAGTTTGACTACGCGGGGACCCAGGCTTGCCGGGCATTGAAAGAGGAGGGGCTGGAGGTTGTGCTCATCAACTCCAACCCGGCGACCATCATGACCGATAAGGCCATGGCAGACAAAATCTACATCGAACCCTTGGTACCGGAGATCGTGAAAAAGATCATCCGGCTGGAAACGCCCGACTCCATCCTGCCCACATTGGGCGGACAGACAGGATTGAACCTGGCGATGGAATTGGCAGACGATGGCTTTTTAGAAGAGCAGGGCGTTAAGCTTTTGGGCGCGAATCCAGAGACCATCAAAAAGGCGGAGGATCGCCAAGCGTTTAAGGATACCATGCTTTCCATAGGAGAGCCCTGTATTCCCTCCAAGGTCGTGGAACATGTTGACGATGCGCTGGCCTTTGCCCAGGAGATCGGGTATCCGGTCATTGTCCGCCCTGCTTATACCTTGGGCGGCACCGGCGGCGGCATTGCTTATGATGAAGAGCAGTTGCATGAAATCGGCTCCAACGGCCTGCGCCTGTCCCCGATCACCCAGGTACTGATCGAAAAATGTATTTCCGGCTGGAAAGAAATCGAGTACGAGGTGGTGCGGGACAGCAAGGGCAATGTCATTACCGTTTGTAATATGGAAAATGTCGATCCGGTGGGAGTTCATACCGGTGACTCGGTTGTGGTGGCACCGTCTCAGACGTTGACGGACAAGGAATACCAGATGCTTCGCTCCGCGGCCTTAAATATTATTACGGAGCTCAAAATCGAGGGCGGCTGCAACGTGCAGTTTGCTTTGTACCCGGATAGCTTTGAATACGCGGTGATCGAGGTAAACCCCCGGGTGTCCCGTTCTTCGGCGCTGGCCTCCAAAGCCACCGGCTATCCCATCGCAAAGGTTGCGGCCAAAATCGCCATCGGCTACTGCCTGGATGAAATCCCCAACGCTGTGACGGGGAAAACCTGCGCCTGTTTTGAGCCGGCTTTGGACTACTGCGTGGTCAAATTCCCCCGCTGGCCCTTTGATAAGTTCGTTTATGCGGACAAGGCCCTAGGCACCCAAATGAAAGCCACCGGCGAGGTGATGGCCATCGGCCAGAGCTTTGAGCTGGCCATGATGAAGGCGGCGATCTCCATTGAGCTGGGGCTGGAGACCCTGACCCTACCGGAGCTGGAAGCCAAACCGGACGAAGAAATCCTCCAGCTGTTGCACCACACGGACGACCAGCGGATTTTTGTGGTGTACGAAGCATTGAAACGCCATATTTCCTGGAATAAGATTTTCGATATTACCAAAATTGACAAATGGTTTTTGGCTAAATTCCAAAAGCTGGCTGATATGGAATTGCAGCTCAAAACAGGCGACGATGGGGACGAAACTTACGTTGCCGCCAAAAAGATGGGCTTTTTGGACAAAACCATCCGCCGGCTGACCGGCAAAGAAATCCGAAAGCCAATGCTGGCGGGCTATTCGATGGTCGATACCTGCGCGGCGGAGTTTACCGCCGAAACGCCTTATTTCTATGCCAATTTCGGTGGGGACAACGAGGCGGCGGAATACATTGCCAATCGGGACAGCGGCAAAAAGAAAGTCATCGTGTTCGGCTCAGGCCCCATCCGGATCGGACAGGGAATCGAATTTGATTACTGCTGTGTCCACTGTGCCTGGGCGCTGAAAGACAAGGGGATGGAGGCGGTCATCGCCAACAATAATCCGGAAACGGTGTCTACCGACTTTGATACCGGCGACCGGCTGTATTTTGACCCCTTGAACCCCGAATATGTCAAAGCGTTGATCGAGACAGAAAAGCCTTGGGGCGTTGTGGTCCAGTTTGGCGGCCAGACGGCGATCAAGCTGACCAAATTTCTCAAGGATATGAACGTGCGGATCTTGGGCACTTCTGCCGACGCCATCGATGAAGCGGAGGATCGGGAACGGTTTGACGCGCTGCTGGAACGCTGCCAGATCCCGCGGCCGGTAGGCGAGACGGTGTTTACCACCGAAGAAGCGCTGGCCGCCGCCGCCCGGATTGGCTATCCGGTGTTGCTGCGCCCCTCGTATGTGTTGGGCGGCCAGAATATGATCATCGCTTACGGGGAAAAGGACGTACAGGAGTATATGACCATCATCACCGCCCACGAGCTGGAAAACCCGGTGCTGATTGACAAATACATGATGGGAATTGAGGCGGAGGTCGACGCCATCTGCGACGGGGAGGATTATCTGATTCCCGGCATCATGGAGCATATCGAGCGGGCCGGCATCCATTCCGGTGACTCGATTTCGGTATATCCGTCCCAGCACCTTTCCCAGCGGATCAAGGATACCATCGTGGACTACACCGCCCGTCTGGCCAAGGAATTGAAAATTGTCGGTTTGATGAACATCCAGTATGTCATTTACAATGACGAAGTATATATTATCGAGGTGAATCCCCGTTCTTCCCGGACAGTGCCTTACATCAGCAAGGTTACTGGCGTGCCAATGGTCGATCTGGCCACCCACTGTATGTTGGGCGAGCGGCTGCGGGATATGGGTTACGGCACAGGGCTTTACCCGGAGAGCGATTACGTTTGCGTAAAAGTCCCGGTGTTCAGCTTTCAAAAGCTGCGAGATGTGGACACCCAATTGGGCCCGGAAATGAAATCCACCGGAGAAGTGCTGGGCGTTGCCAAGACGCTGCCAGAGGCCATTTACAAAGGGCTGGTCGCCGCCGGATATAAAATGAAGCGGGAGGGCGGCGTACTTTTAACAGTGCGGGACGCGGACAAGCACGACATGGTGCCGATTGCGGATAAATTCGCGTCGATGGGCTTTACCCTGTATGCCACTGGCGGGACGGCGTTGCGGTTAAATAAAAATATGATTTCCACCAACGCGGTGCGAAAAATGCACGAGCCGCACCCGAATATCGATGATCTGATCGAAAGCGGCAAGGTGGATTATGTGATCTCCATTTCTCAAAGAGGGCGCGATCCCCATCGAGATAGCGTCAAAATCCGCCGCAAGGTGGTAGAGCGGTCCATCCCCTGCATCACGGCCATCGATACGGCGCGTGTGCTGGCAGACTGTTTGAGCCTGGGCGAAAAGATCGACGACATCGAGGTCGTGGATATCACTAAAATCTAATACAAAAGCGGGGAAGGCACGCTGTGTCTTCCCCCCATGTTTTTTGCATTTACCCACGCGGAGGGGATAAAATGGAACTGAACAAAAACAATGTAAAAAAAATCCTGTGGATCATCACCTTTACCGTTTTGCTTCTGGTGGGGGCTTTGCACCTGGATGTGGTGTTGGGCCTGTTGCTGCAAGGGTTCGGTTTGATAAAACCGTTTATCATCGGTTGCGCCATGGCGTTTATTATGAATGTCCTGCTGCGGCTTGTGGAGGAAAAATTATTTGCGCCTCTGAACCGGCGCAATTTCAGCTGGTGGAACCGCTGCCGCAGAGGCGTTTGTGTGGTGTTGGCCATTGGCCTTTTAATCGGCCTGATTTTTATTTTGCTGTTTATGATCGTTCCGGAGATCACCCGCACCGGCCAAATGATCGCAGCGCAGCTCCCGGGTCAGATGGATCGGTTCTTTGCCTGGGTGCAAAACTGGCTGGCGTCGCTGCAAATTCCGGTGGATATCTTCCAGAATATTGACATCGATTGGAATAAAGTGGTGAGCGTGGTGAGCGATTCCCTTAAAAATGGCGGGTCGGCGGTGTTTAACACGACGATGGGAATTACATCCTCGATTGTGGGGGGCGTGATGAATCTTGTGCTGGCGTCGGTATTTTCTATCTACCTGCTGTTACAAAAAGAAAAGCTGGGCGCACAGCTGAAAAACGCTATGCTGGCTTTCTTGTCGGCGAGCCGGGTGGAAAAGATTCTGTCAGTGGGGCGCCTTTCTAATCGGATTTTTTCCAAGTTTGTCTCTGGCCAATGTACAGAGGCAGTAATCCTGGGCGCATTGTGTTTTATTGGGATGACCATTTTTTCCATGCCCTATGCCATGATGATTTCGGTGGTAATCGGCGTGACGGCGCTGATCCCCATGTTTGGTGCGTTTATCGGTGCGTTTATCGGTGCATTTTTGATTTTGATGGTTGACCCGATGGAGGCGCTCTGGTTCTTGATTTACATTGTTATCCTTCAGCAGCTGGAGGGGAACCTGATTTATCCGCGGGTGGTCGGAAAATCAGTAGGGCTTCCTGGAATTTGGGTGCTGGTGGCGGTGACCATCGGCGGAAGCCTTTGGGGAGTCGTGGGAATTTTATTGAGCGTGCCAGCGTGCTCGGTGCTTTATTCGCTGTTCCGCCAGTTGGTGCGGGATCGGCTGCAGAGAAAAAATACACCGCCTCTGCAGCGGTCAAAAGAACCGTTGGATAGGCCGGTTCCTGCGCCGGATGCACCAGTTCCCCCAGCGCCATCCCCTGTGCAGAGACCTAAAAGGAAAAAATAGGATTTCAATTCAAAACCCCCACCGGAAACATGTTTCCGGTGGGGGTTTTGAAAGGTTTGATTTTTATAAGCAGGCTCAACCAGGGAAATTCCGGATTTTGGATCAGTATTCCTTTTTGCGGCAGATTCCAACTGAAATGCGGAACGAAATCAAGAATACTGCAAGTACAAACAAGGGAGAGGAGAACAGGGCGGCCCGGATGAATTCCTCGCTGGGAAGAGGGATTCCGGACGATGGCAACAGATTGCTGAGCAAAACGACCAGCAGAGAGGGGATCACCGCAATGATGATGATTACAATTCGGCCTTTTTCCACGCCAAATTTAAACATCAGCGGGATGATGACCGATAAAAAGATGACGCCAATTTCCACAAAAGCAGCAATGGCAATCCAGGATTCCAGAGTATTTTCCCAGCCTGTTAGCGCCAAAATGGCTAGATTCCCGACGGCTGAAACTACAAGTCCGCCCAGGGCCATTAGAAAGCCCAGTACATATTTGCTCAAAACCAGCGTCCGCCGGGAAACAGGCAGGGAAAAGGCATAGCGATACCACTGGCCGGATTCATCGTAGGACATGGAGGTAATGGGCATCATAATGCTTAGTAGGATGACCATAGTCCCCATCATCGAAGGCGTTTTTGCAGCAATCGACCAAACTGCGTAAAAAACAACAAAAATAGCCACCAGCTTCATTTGTTTTCTCAACACGCAAAAATCTTTTAACAGTAAACCTCTCATCTGTGTTCCCCCCTTGCAATAAACAGCATCATGTCTTCAATACTCGCTTTATCGGTGACGTGCCTGCTGGAAAGAGCCCGCTTTTCCACGAGCGCTTCGACCCCAAACTGATGACGGCGAATCCCTCTGACAGCATTTGAAGGCAGTGCGGCCAGTTCCGATTCCGTGCATTTGAGAATCCCATATTTCTCCAGCAGCAGATCCTTCGGTTCAGAAAAATAGATCTGGCCTTTGTGAATAAAGGTCACATAATCGGCAATTTTCTCCAGATCTCCCGTGATATGGGAAGAGAAGAGAACGCCATGGCTGTCGTCCTGAATAAATTCCAGCAGGATATCCAGAATTTCGTCCCGGACAATCGGATCCAGCCCGCTGGTCGCTTCGTCCAGTAAAAGGAGTTGTGCGTTGTGGGACAACGCTACTGCGATGGCCAGCTTCATTTTCATGCCGCGGGAGTAATCTTTGATTGTTTTTTTCATCGGCAGGTCAAACTGTTCTAAGTATTTTGCGAACAGCGGTTGATCCCACTGATGGTAGATGGATTTCATCATGTTGCCGACCTCTTGGGCCCGCAGCGTTTCCGGCAGATTCAAAGAATCAAAGACAACGCCAATCCGTTCTTTGATTTCCAGTTCTTTTTGGATGTTGTCCTGCCCAAAAATAAGAATTTCCCCCTGATCCCGGCGGACCAGATTCAAAATTGCCTTGATAGTGGTGGATTTTCCAGCGCCATTTTCGCCAATAAATCCCATAATGCAGCCGCGGGGCAGTGTAAAAGAAACATGGTCCAGCGCAAAGCCATCGTATTTCTTGCACAGATTTTTGACTTGTAAAATTTCATCCATTTACCGTTCCTCCTGATAAATAAGTGTTAGAATCTGCGTTAACTCTTCCAGCGATATGCCGTGATCTTTGGCTGAATCCACAGCTTTTTGCAAAAGTTCCTCCAGCTGCCGCCTCTTTTCTTCCTGCAACAGCCGCAAATTTGCCGCCGCTACAAAGGTGCCTTTGCCCGCTACCGAATGAAGCAGCCCCTCATGCTCCAGTTCGTCATAGGCCCGCTTGGTGGTGATTACGCTAATGCGTAGTTCCCGGGCCAGCAGCCGGATGGAGGGGAGCGCGTCGCCTTCTTTGAGCTTGCCAGCCAGGATTTGGCTTTTGATTTGAATCATGATCTGCTCGTAGATGGGCCGGTCACTGGAATTGCTGATGTTGAAATCCAAAAAGCCGCCTCCTTTCAACTGTATATATCTGTATATGAATATTATATACAGATATATACAGTTGTCAATAGGGAAAGCTGGATCGGTAAGAATTTTTTTCGTTGCTTTTTGGCAGAATTTCCACTATAATAACGGGTAAGCCCAATACATGGGCAATGAGAAGCGTCTTACTAAGCCACTACATGGCTGAACGGCCGCAGAAGGAGGAAAAAATGAAAAAAGAACTGGAAAAGGTCTACGACCCCAAACAGGTCGAGGACAAAACCTATCGGTTCTGGCTGGAAAAAAATTATTTCCATGCGGAGCCGGACCCCAAAAAGAAACCGTACACCATTGTTATGCCGCCACCTAATATTACGGGGCAGCTACATTTGGGCCATGCGTTGGACTGTACGCTGCAGGATAGCATCATCCGTTTTAAGCGGATGCAGGGCTATGAGGCGCTGTGGCTACCGGGTACGGACCATGCGTCCATTGCAACCGAGGCGAAAATCGTAGAAGCCATGCGCAAAGAAGGCGTTACCAAAAGCGATCTGGGCCGCGAAGGCTTTTTAGAGCGGGCGTGGGAATGGAAGAAAACCTATGGCGGTAAAATCGTTGAGCAGTTAAAGAAAATGGGCTCCTCCTGCGATTGGGAGCGGGAACGTTTTACCATGGACGACGGCTGTTCAGAAGCGGTTAAGGAAGTATTTGTCCGCCTATATGATAAAGGATTGATTTATCGCGGTGAGCGCATCATCAACTGGTGCCCCCACTGCCGGACCTCTATCTCCGACGCGGAGGTAGAGTATGAAGAACACGATGGCCATTTTTGGCACATCAGATACCCCCTGTCCGACGGCAGCGGGTATCTGGAGATCGCCACCACCCGCCCAGAAACACTCTTGGGCGATACAGCGCTGGCCGTGCACCCAGATGACGAGCGATATCAGGCTTTGGTGGGCAAAACGGTTGTTCTGCCGTTGGTGGGCCGTGAGATCCCCGTTGTGGCGGACAGCTATGTGGAGATGGATTTTGGCACCGGTGTGGTTAAAATTACCCCTGCCCACGATCCCAACGACTTTGAAGTGGGACTGCGGCATGATCTGCCAGTGATCAATGTGATGAACGACGATGCAACCGTCAACGAAAACGGCGGTAAATATTGTGGGATGGATCGCTACGAATGCCGCAAACAGATTGTGGCAGACCTGGAAGCGGAAGGCTTCCTGGTCAAGGTCGAGGAGCACAAGCACAATGTGGGCTCCTGCTACCGCTGTTCTACGGTAGTGGAACCGCGGGTTTCCAAGCAGTGGTTCGTCAAGATGGAGCCGTTGGCCGGCCCTGCCATCGAGGCAGTGCGCAGTGGTGAAACCAAGTTTGTTCCGGACCGATTCAGCAAAATCTATTACCATTGGATGGAGAACATCAAGGACTGGTGCATTTCCCGTCAGCTGTGGTGGGGGCATCGGATCCCGGCATGGTACTGCCAGGATTGCGGGGAGGCGATTGTGGCCAAGGATGAGCCCCATACCTGCCCCAAGTGCGGCAGTCATCATTTAAAGCAGGATCCGGATACGCTGGACACTTGGTTTTCCTCTGCTCTTTGGCCGTTTTCCACGTTGGGATGGCCGCAGAATACAGACGAACTCCAATATTTCTATCCGACCAGCACGCTGGTTACCGGGTATGACATTATCTTTTTCTGGGTTGCCCGTATGATCTTTTCCGGTGTGGAAAATATGGGCAAGGCGCCTTTTGAAACGGTGTTTATTCACGGCATTGTGCGGGACGCCCAGGGCCGGAAGATGTCCAAATCCTTAGGAAACGGCATTGACCCGCTGAAGGTTATCGACGAATACGGCGCTGACGCGCTTCGATTTACGCTGGCGACCAACAACAGCCCAGGCAACGATATGCGGTTTGTTGAGGAAAAGGTCAAGGCTAGCCGGAACTTTGCCAATAAGCTCTGGAATGCTACCCGGTTTATCCTGATGAACCTGTCCGAAGAGATTGACCGGCCGCTGCTGCCCCAAACGTTGCAGACAGAGGATAAGTGGATTTTAAGCAAACTCAACACCCTCGTCAAAGAGGTCACGGATAATTTGGAACGGTTTGAGCTGGGCATTGCGGTGCAAAAGCTGTACGACTTCATCTGGGATGTGCTGTGCGATTGGTATATCGAGTTGACCAAATCCCGGATTCAGGCGGGGGGCGAATCAGCCAAAAGCGCCCAGCAGGTGCTGATCTACGTGATGAACCAGTGCTTAAAGCTTTTACACCCGGTCATGCCGTTTATCACTGAGGAGATTTGGCAGGCGATTCCCAACGACTGCGAGAGCATTATGGTCGCTTCCTGGCCCCAATACAGGGAGGAACTGTGCTTTAAACAGGAGGAAGAGGATTTTGAAAAGGTTATGGGCGCGATCAAAGCCATCCGGAATCGCCGGGCGGAGATGAACGTCCCGCCATCCAAAAAGGCGCGGGTGTTCGTCAAGACCATGTACGGGGATGTATTTTTGTCCGGCGCGATGTTTATCGAGCGGCTGGCCTCCGCTTCGGAGGTGCGAGTTTCCGGTATAGCGCCGCAGGAGGACGAAGATTTTTCCGACGCCGTTCAGGTGATTACCGACAGCGCCCGCATGTTCATTCCGATGGACGAATTGGTAGATAAAGAGAAGGAACTGGCACGGCTGGAAAAAGAACGCAAAGCCTGTGAAAAAGATATTGCGATGGTGGAGCAAAAACTGTCCAGCCAGGGCTTTATTGAAAAGGCTCCTCAAAACGTGGTCGAAGGCGAACGTGCCAAGTTGGAAAAACACAGGGAACGAATGGAAAAAATTGTGGAGAGCATCGCCGCTTTCTCGAAATAGCAAAAAGCAGGCGGATTTTGAGGAATCCGCCTGTCTTTGTATGGGGGAATCGCTATGAATTATCAGGAAAGCGAAAACTACATCCACTCTTTCCGTCGCTTTACAAAGGAGCCTGGCCTGAAAGGAATCCGGATGCTGTTGGATCTTTTGGGCAGCCCGCAAAAATCCCTCCAGTTTATCCATGTTGCGGGAACCAATGGCAAAGGCTCTACCACAGCCATGTGCGCGGCAGTTCTGCGGGAGGCGGGATACCGTACCGGCATGTTTGTTTCGCCCTATGTACTGAACTTTCGGGAACGGATCCAGATCGATGGGCAGATGATCCCGGAAGAGGCGATGGCAGCCTTGTGCGAAGAGATTCAAACAGCAGTGGCGCACATGGAAGAGCAGGGGGTCAGTCCGGCAGAATTTGAGGTGGTCACCGCGCTGGGAATGCTTTGGTTTGCCAGGCAGCAGTGCGACGTTGTTTGCCTGGAGGTGGGATTAGGCGGCCGGCTGGATGCAACCAATGCCATCGACAAAAGCCTAGTGTCGGTCATCTGTGCCATCGGCTATGACCACACCCAGATCCTGGGGGACACCTTGCAAAAAATTGCTTTTGAAAAATGCGGCATTTTAAAACCGGGAGGGATCTGTGTGTCCTATCCCCGGCAGGATGCGGAGGCGCTGGCTGAAATTATGGAACAGTGCGCCGAAAAAAACAATCGGCTGATTGTACCAAATGCAGAATCTGTCGAAATTCATACGGAAAGTATTTTTGGCTCCCAGTTTCGATACAGGGAATTGGATTTTGATCTGCCGTTGGCTGGACGGCACCAGATTTACAACTTTTTGACCGCTTTTTCGGCAATTGAAATAGTGAAATCCCAAGGATTTGCAATATCAGACAAAAATATTACAAATGGTATTGCGAAAGTTGCCTTTCCAGCCCGGATGGAGCGGATTTCTGTCGAGCCGTTGGTGGTGCTGGACGGCGCCCACAACCTACAGGGGTGTGAAGCCCTTGCAAAGGCCATGGCCTTGACTCATAAGAAGAAGATTGTCATCATGGGGATGCTGCGCGACAAAGACTGGACCCATGCATCGGCGATGATCGCAAAGGGGGCGTCGGCGTTTTTTGCGGTTACGCCTGACAATCCCCGGGCATTGCCCGCAGAGGAATTGGCGCAGCAGATCACAAATGTAGCCGGAAAGGCGATGGCCTTTTCATCGGTCAAGAAGGCGGTCGCGGCGGCAAAACGTCTTTTGGATCGGGATACGGCGTTGTTTTGTTGTGGCTCTTTGTATTTGGCGTCGCAGATCCGTCCCATTTTGCTGGAAGAATTTGCAGAAAAATAAAGGATGGCAAACCGACCTGTTCTGACAATTTATTTTTAGACAAGCCTTTATTCTGGTAGGTGAACTGGAATAGGGGCTTTTTCTTTTGCCCCCAGAAGGGGAAATCCATCCCACAAGGATAACAATAGAAAGGGGGAACAGCTATGCCGCTTAAGCTGTATACCAAAGAAAAGCAGGTGATTGCCTGCCTGGCCGGAGAAATCGACCATCATGGCGCAGGCCGTTTGCGGGAGGAGATCGACGAAACATTGGAAAGAGTTCGACCGGATCGATTGATCCTGGACTTTCGGGATGTGACCTTTATGGATAGCTCGGGGATAGGGCTTGTCATGGGCAGGTACAGGCTGATCCGAGAATGGGAGGGCGCGGTAGAGATCCACAACCCATCCCCGTCTATCAAAAAAGTGATGCGGCTGGCAGGATTAGACCGCATTGCGTCAATCCATTCATCGCCGCCCCAAAGCGGAGTAAACAGCGATAAAACGGAGGCGAAAGTATGAAAACGTTGAATGAAATGAAGCTGTCTTTCCCCAGCCGCTCAGCCAATGAGGCATTTTCTAGGACGGCGTTATCCGCCTTCACAGCAATGCTGGATCCAACGATCGAAGAGTTGGCAGATATCAAAACGGCGGTGAGTGAGGCGGTGACCAATGCTATCGTCCACGCATATGGCAAGAAGATCGGCATCGTTTACATACACGCAAAAATTTTAGAAGCAAACAGGATTGTCATCCGCATCCGGGATACCGGATGCGGGATTGAAGATGTGAAGCAAGCAATGGAGCCGATGTATACCACCTGTGCCACCGGTGAGAGATCCGGCCTTGGTTTTGCTGTGATGGAGGCATTTATGGATAAGGTAAAGGTCCGCTCCCGGCCAGGGCATGGGACGTCGGTCACATTGGAAAAAACGATCCTGTCCAAAGGAGCCGAATTGCATGCCGATCATTGCTGACCGCGATGAAATGATCCAACAGAATATGGGGCTGGTCCACGCATGCGCCCATAAATTCAAAGGCCGGGGCATTGAGTATGAAGATCTGTTCCAGGCGGGGTGCATGGGGCTTGTCAAAGCGACCGACGCTTTTGACCGGGAGCGGGGGGTGCGTTTTTCCACCTATGCGGTACCGGTGATCCTGGGGGAAATGCGCCGCTTGTTCCGGGATGGGGGAACGGTCAAAGTATCCCGGACATTGAAAGAACTGTCGCTGAAGGTAACGCGGACCAAAGAGCGCCTTGCCATGGAACTAGGCCGTGATCCAGCGATCAGCGAACTGGCCGGCGCACTGGAATTGGAGGTGCCAGCGGTGGTGGAAGCGCTTTCCGCGGCGGCACCGGCCCTTTCTTTGACAGGGAACGACGAGGATGGTTCCCCCCAGATTGATCTGCCGGTGCAGTCGCCGGAAGAGGAACTGGCGGACCACATTTCGTTGCAGCAGGTTCTGGCGCTTTTGGAGGAGAAGGATCAAATGTTAATCCGGCTGCGGTACTTTAAGGGGAAAACCCAAATGGAAACGGCGGCCGTTCTGGGGATGACGCAGGTGCAGGTGTCCCGCCGGGAAAAAAAGATCCTGCTTCGTTTGCGAGAGCTGCTGTTGTAGCGGCGGCCGATCGTTTCGTATCCGTATGCTTCTTTCCTTGCCCCTCGTTTCCAGACCGGAGCTGGACAAGAAAAATCTCAACGATTTGGGGATCGGCGCGTTGGAGCAGTTGAGCAAAAGAATCTCAATATTTTTAAGCGATGGCTTCTCTGAGAAAAAACTAAAAAACGGGCAGGCTCATAGAAATGAGCCTGCCCGTTTTTTGCATGATGTTACGCGGGAAGCAGGGTGCTGAGCGCATACAAAGCCCAGATGTGCAGCGGATAAAACAGGTAGAAGAGATACTTTAAGGAATATTTCCCCTTTTTGCCGTTATAGCACCAGAAGAAGGGGAGGGCAAAGACCATCATCCACTGATATTGTACCCTAAAAAAAGCGTCCCAAACGGACATCCCCAAAGCGTACCAGGCGATAGACGAGGTCAGACATAGCCCGAGGGAGAATACCAGATACATCATTGCCGTTTTCTTTTTTGAGAGGCGGAAATAATAGAACAACGGACCCAATAGGACGAAAAAAACGCCGCCCTCCACCGTCAAGGGCGTGGGGACCAGGATCCGCAAGATCTGCGCGGCAACCGTTTGCCCAGCACGGGTCAGCATGTCGCCGATAAAAAAGCTTGCCAGCTCGAACCCTAAAAAATACATCCAAAGCAGCTGCCCCTTTTGCCGGTCCTTCGCCATCTGCTCCATACAGACAATGATGACGGCGCCCAACAGAAGGGAGCCGAAAATGTTGTTAGGGATATCGCCAGATGGCGCGCCGGGCAGAATCGCCGTCAGCAGCAGATTGCCGGACGCCATGACAACGGAAAATAGATACATCCGTGCGAGGTAAATTTTTCGGCTATGGGTATAGGCAAGGCCCTGCGCCATGCAAAAATAGAAAATAGGAGCGGACAGGCGGCCGATCCAGGTGAACCAGATCGGAATCATGCCAGTGAAAGCGAAAAATTGGTAAATGTGATCCAGCAGCATCAGAAGCAAGGCGGTGATCTTCAGCGCAAATGAACTCATGCTTTTTCTCCTTCTACAAAACAAGGCCCGCACATAGCGGACCTTGGTAAAGATCAGATTATTTTGCCGCGTTGAGCGCTTCCACAATTTTTTCTTTTGGTACAGCGCCTACAATGCGGTTGACCGGCTGGCCGTCTTTAAAAATATACAAAGTGGGAATGCTCATAACACGATATTGGCGCGCCAGTTCTTCTTCCTCGTCCACGTTGACTTTACCAACCAGAACAGAGCCTTCCAGTTCGGCGGCAAGCTCGTCGATTACCGGGCCAAGCATACGGCAAGGCCCGCACCAGGTGGCCCAAAAATCGACCAAGACGACCCCTTGTTTATTTAAAACGTCATTCTGAAAACTTTCTTTGTTAAAATGAACAGTTGCCATTATAAATCCTCCTTTGATTAAAAATTCTATTCTTATGGTTCTCATTATACAACAAAATATGTCAAAAGGGAATAGTGGAAAATCGAGAAAAACTTCCAAGGCAGTCTTGACAAATAAATGAAAAAGGGTATAATGATAAAGGTCACATTGCCCGATTGTGTAAAGGTAGCACGACAGACTCTGACTCTGTTTGTCTGGGTTCGAATCCTAGTCGGGCAGCCATAGAAAGTATCCGGCCTCGGCTGGATATTTTCATCTTCGGGGTGTAGCGCAGTTTGGTAGCGTGCTTGGTTCGGGACCAAGAGGCCGCGGGTTCAAGTCCCGCCACTCCGACCAAAAATTCTGCTTGAGCAACATGCTCAAGCAGAATTTTTTATGGGGAGAACCGCTCCACTTTTAATATTAGGTACCCAAAATATAAAGCGTTGATAAAACGCCCATAGAGAATCATAGGCCAGGCCCCTTTCCTCCATCCTTCTGATCTCAAAATCAGCATAAGCGTTTCGGCTCAAAAGTGCCCAGATGCAACGAGGGTGCCCCCTAAAAAGAGGAAAAATCACGGTTTATATATCCGATTTTTTTTCATATCCAAAGCTCTCCGCAATGCGCAGAAATTTTTTCTCTGACAGGATCTCGTTTGTCAGGTATTGTCCGTCATAAAACAGCGCATAATTTGTCCAAGCTGCCGGGGCGTTCTTTGCCTGCTCTAGACTGTTAATGTGGATGCTTTGGAAGGGGATCCCCCATTCCTGCGCCTTCTGGTTGATAAGCGGAACATATTTTGCCGTGTAAGGGCAACCGGCGGTATAGTATAGTGCAAAGCCCTTTTCGTCGGTCTGCGGCGCCTTTGCCTGCGCCCGAAACTGCGGAACCAACGCATTTTCATCAAACGGCAGGTAGAAAAGCGTATAATATGGCGCTGCAGTATCCGCGACCTGGAAACCTTTATGGGCAAGATAGTTTGGATCGGACAGGAATGGCATTTTCTTTGGTGAAGAGATAACTGTGATTCCAGTTTTCCCCTTCGCCCGGCTGTCCTGCACGCAGGCGTCCAAAAGCGCGTTGGCATATCCGTGCCCCTTCATACTGCCGGAGACCCAGAAGCAGTTAATATGCATGTAACCGTCGGCGTCAACGGGAACCCATGCAAACTCTGCTGGAATATATTCGATAAAACATTTACCGCGCTCCTTGGACTTTAGAAAAACAAGCCCTTCCGCAAGACGTTGCGCAATCCACGCTTTCTTTGACGCTACCTGCGGGTCTCGATTGCTCGAAATCGCACAGCAAATATGTTCACTGCCCAAATTTTCTGGCGTGAGTTTTATATATTCCATCTGTTTTTCTTCCTACCATTCAAACGATTCTCCCGATACGATCAGCGCACGATCCAGTCGATGCCAGAGGCAAATGTGAAAACACTTAAAAAATCCACAACAAAATCTTTTTTATTCGATATTATTATAGGGCCAAATTCGATAAAAGTAAAGAAAGGGACTACGGCATACCGGTTCCGGACATAAATGAACAGCGAAAAATCAAGACATTTCTAGGGCCTGGCAATGCATTGAAAAAGCGGGGCTTACAGACGAGATCCATTCAGCTGTCCTTGATGAACCGACGGCCGACTTTGGCCCGATTGCCAAATCAGAAACGTATTCAAATTTTAATAGGCCCTGTGGAGGACAAAACGGCGATACCGTTCCCACCGCCTCTCCTGCTGCCTCTGCGATAATATCACCGTATTTTGATAACGGACGAATCATCCAGCAGAGCAGTTGCGACGAGCTTGTTGCGGATGCAGATGGTCCATCCTATCAACTTGTAGTACGCGCAAGCGCAGCATGATATGGAAAAAGCATAAAAACAGCCCCTGCGTTTTTGAGAAAACGCAGGGGCTGCAACGCGTGGATAGGCGCTTAGGAAAAGAGATTGTGCAAACGCAAGAGACTTGTATTTTCTAAAAGTTGGTAGAACGACATTTTGGAACGACTATTTGTCCAGCTGCGCTTTATATTTTTTCCCGACCTGGATGCCTGATCGCAAGACCCCTCCGCGGGAGATGGTATTGGAGCCGAACTGTCTGCGAATGTTATCGACCGCCCGGTCAAGCTTTTCTCCCCGTTCCCGTTTTTCATCCATGAAAAGCGATTGTTGTACATAATTGTCCTGGGCCAGATCGGTCAGCGCAATCCCCAGCAGCCGCAAAGGGCTGTTTGCATCCCAAAGCTCTGCAAACAGCCCTTTGGCGACCTCAAAGATCTCGGTGGTGATGTCGGTAGGCTCAAAAAGTTTGCGCTGGTGGGATCGATCCTTGAAATCGCTGCTGCGGATGGTGACGCAGATGCAGTAGGCGCGAACCTTATCCGCCCGCATACGGGCGGCCACGCTGTCGGCCAGAGCCAGCAGGATTCGGTGAGCTTCTTCAAAAGAGCGGACATCCTTCTCAAGGGTCGTCGAATTGCTATATCCCTTTGCCTCCTCCGGGCGGGACAAAACCAGGGAATGGCTAATTCCGTTGGCGTATTCATGCAGCTGCCGCCCTAATTTTACACCGACCAGCGACTGCAAAAACCCGGGATCTGTTTTGGCAAGCTCCCCAATGGTTCGAATCCGGACCTTTTCCAACCGCTCCGCCGTGGCGCGGCCAACGGTAAACAGCTCGCGAACCGGCAGCGGCCAAAGTTTTTCTTCGACCTCATCGATAAAAAGCGTGTGTACTTTATCTGGTTTTTCAAAATCGCTTGCCATTTTTGCCAACAGTTTATTGGAACCGATTCCAATGTTCACCGTAAAGCCCAGCGTGTCCCGGATTTCATTTTTGATCCGGGTGGCAATCGCCACTGGATCTGGATAGAGCTGGCTAGTCCCGCTCATATCCAAAAAGCATTCATCAATGGAGTATTTTTCGACCAATGGCGCATATTTGCGGCAGATATCCATAAAAGCCCTAGAGTTTTTTTCATACAGGCGAAAGTCCGGCTGGGCAAGATACAGCTGTGGGCATTTGCGCAGTGCCATCGCTACCGGTTCGCCAGTTTGCACATGGTATTTTTTTGCGGGGATCGACTTTGCAAGAATCACGCCGGTGCGTTTTTCCCGATCACCTCCGATCGCCGAAGGGATCAAGCGAATATCCGCTTCGCCGCGGGCTACACGGCGGGCCGCTTCCCAGGAAAGGTAAGCGCTGTTGACGTCAACATGGAAAATGAGCGTTTTCATCCAATCCCCCTCACCAATTGAAAATCAAAACAAAAAGGGCAGCGATCCAAGGGAAAACCACATGGCGCTGCCGAATATCGTTTTTATGCCCTTTTGTCGTTTTGCATTTTGCGGCGCACTATACGGCGGCCGCTTTCTTTTTCGAAAAACGCAGAAGATTTGTCTCCACCAACAGAATGGACAGCATCATGATGCCGCCGCCAACAACAAGGCAGATCGAAAATGGGTCATATCCGGCGAGCACAGAAAAAAAGGCGCCAAACAACGATTCCGAACTGAGAATCAACGAAACGCGGGTCGGCGGAAGGCTTTTCTGCGCGGTCATCTGGATGAGATAGCAAAGACCGGTGTTGAATAGGCCCAGGAAAACCACAGCCCCCAGCGCCTTCCAATCCTGTCCGATGACCGAAAAATTGGCGCCGCTGACTGGCAAGGTAATCGTAGACCACACGGCGGTGACCAACAGCTGCACAAAGGTAAAAAGGGTGGCGTCCAATCCGCTTGAAACCTTTGCGACAGTGCAGGTGTAACAAGAAAAAATGACGGCACAAAACAGGGTCAAACTATCCCCTAAGGTGAAATGCAGGCCGCTATCCAGTTTTAGGGAGAGGATACCAACGCCGACAAGACACAGCACACAACCGAAAAAGACCTTGCGCTCCGGCTTGATCCGCAGCATCGCCCAACTGATAAAGGGCACCAGCATGACCGAGCTAGCCGACAGAAACGCGCTGTTTGCCGGGGTGGTATATTCCAGGCCCAACGTCAGGAAAAAGAAAGAGAAAAATAAAAGGCTGCCGCAAAGAATCCCACACATCACCAGGCGGCGGTTGATCTGCCGCAACCGTTTTCGGATCAAAATCCCCAAACACAAAGCGCCGATCCAGAAACGGAAAAACATCTGCAGCCCGGTCTCAATGCCACCGTCAATGCAAACCTGCATCATTACGGCGCCGGAGCCCCAGATCACCGATGCGAGCATTAACGCGCCGGTCATAGTCCCTTTGCTTCTTGTCATGTCAAATTTCATAGGAGCCCTTTCTCACACAAATCTTAAAACGGTTTGATGGAATAGACCAATACGATGGATAAGACAACGCTGAATCCGCCGCAAAGAAACATATAGGCCCGTCTCGCCGCTTTGCCGCCCATATTGCCGGAGAGCATACCAAACAGCACACAGGCGATGACCAGCGCGATTAGCGTAAAAGAGACGCGGAACAAATCGGAACTGATGGACGGAAAAATCCCATCCATCCAGCGGGAAATGGGGCCTGCGATCACATATCCAAAGGGGACAAGGGCCAAAGGCAGGATTGCAATCCCTTGCGAAAATGTACCACGCCGGATGATGATTACCGTCATCGCGAGAATTAAAATGACAATAACCCAACATTCAACGATCATAAAAAATCCCCCTTTCTTTTTTACTAGCCGAGCAACGCCTCGACCTTGTCGGAAACAGAAGCGGTATCATCGGCCAGCACCAGCACCACAGTGGTTCCCTTGGTCACCAGCACCGGATCTTTGATCTTGGTCATTTCGCCGGGCACATAGCTTTCAAACGCCAGGGACAGATCCTCCAGGCGGGTTTCGATCGCCGATTGAATGGTTGCTACAGCATCGGTGGAAGATGCCTGGAATACCGCAATCTCCTCAGCGGTAGAAAAAGAACCGCTGACATAAACCTTGGCGTCGGACAGATCCGCCGCGTCAATGCGGTAGTAATCCTTAAGCATGTCGGCGTCAATGGCATTTAGGGTATCTTGAAAGGTTTGGGTATTGTAAATTTCGTCGGCAATCTCCGATGCGGATTTACTCACCTGGCTGTTGGAGGAACCTCCGCAGGCGGTCAGGCTTAAAAGTAGGGAGAGCAGGCATACAATAGATATGAATTTAACTTTCATATAAATTCCTCCGTTATGTTTGTTTTGTTATCATGTGGGAAGGATCAGGTAGCCGAGGAGAACGTGACCGTTCCGTCAGCAATTTTATCTGAGACGCTGTCTGGGTTGGCCACATGGTTTTTTAAATATTCAAACCACACTTCGTAGTATTTTGGCCCAAAATGCATCCCATCGGTGGGACTTGCCTCCTCCGGCAGGCAGCCGTTCTCATCGGCAAAGGCTTCCGCCACGTTTAGATAGTAATATTTTTTCTCCTGCGCCATACTCAAAAGGGCGGCGTTGTACTCCCGGATTTTGCTATTGGCAAATTGGGGGTCGCTGTCCTCCTTGCTGGCAGTTACAGGCAGGATAGACTGCATATAGATATCAGCATTGGGGTGCTGCTGGCGGATGGTGTCAAGAAAAGCGCCATAATTTTCGACAAAGCTTTCCTTGCCGATCCAGGCGATCCCATTGGCGCCTAGCATCACATAAATTTTTTTCACATCCGTATAGCGGCTGATGGCTTGGGGCATTGTTTCCAACTCGCCCGCTTCGTTGCGGATCACTTCGCGGGTCAAGATGGTATTGGTATTGATTCCGGTAAAAGCCACAACAGAAGCATTTTTCATCAGCGCATAAGATTGGATCCCCGCCGTAATCGAGTCGCCGACAAACAACGCGTCATCAAAATAAGCAGAGGTGACCCGGTCGCTCTCAGGCACCGGCTGCGAATAATCATATTCGGCAGGGGCCGGACTGCTGGCAGAGGCAGCCACATCAGAAAGGCCGCCGCTTTCATCGGTGGTTCCCGGGGCGGAAGAAAAAGCTTCTATCGAAAAACCGCTATTGAGCGGTTCGCTCAGATCTTGGCTTTGATTTTGCCATAAGGCGGCCAGGCCGAGTGAAATGCCTATGCAAAAAAGAATGGTAATGAAAGCAGTCAGCAAGGGATATCGTTTCTTTTTTCGATAACGCCGCCGATTGATTTTTTGGTATGCCATATTTTCCCTTCTCCTTTAGTACTCTATTCTTATTTTACTACAAACCATAGGGAAATGCACGTCTTTTTTCCGTAGCGGGGGGCGACGCATTCCTTCCGCCTCTCCTTATGCCGAATCACGCCATGCAGATCTTTCCGCAGATTTTTTGTAGTTCGACTTGACGAAGCGGGGTGAAGCAGATATAATAAATTATACTTTAAACAAAAAGAAAAACCATTCCTTTCTCTATTTTATATCATATTTTTTAAAATAGAGGGCAGCGGTGTTTATTGTTGTCTGATCTGGAATTTTTATGCTGCATTGCATTTTGGAGTAGGCCGTTCGCATGTGGTCCAGAAAGCGGGTTCGATGTGATATGCTGGAATAGCTCAGCCGGTAGAGCAGCTGATTCGTAACTGATAGACCGGCCCTCGGAAAACTTCATATGCTTGTGTGGCTCAGTTGGTAGAGCAGCGCATTCGTAATGCGCAGGTCGTCGGTTCGAGTCCGACCACAAGCTCCAAATTAGACAAAGCCCATGTATAACATCGTTATACATGGGCTTTGCTGTTTCTCCGGCAAAAAGAACAAGATAGTCGTTGACATACTGTGCAGAATGACAGCGTCAAACGAAATATAACATTTCATATTCCTATGTTTCATCTTTTAAGAGGAGATGACGACATAGGACCTTTTATTTTTGGAGGGATAAAACATGAGAATACCATATGGTTTCAACCTAACTGGCTCCGGCGCACTTGAGATCAAAGAAAGCACAGCCGGTGTCGTTCGAAGCATCTTCAATTACTACATGGCCGGGGCCAGCTTATTGCTATGCTCAGCGACAAATTGCGGCTGACGCTAAAGGTTTCTTGACCGGCATCATTTCGTGTCCCCAGCGGTTGATAGGCAAAACAGGCCGACAAAAAAATCAAGTAAACAACAAAGAATCCCCGCCTAAATCGGCAGGGATTCTTTGTTGTTTGGAACCAGTTGAGGGCGCTATTTTGCCCGGGTGTAGGTTGCACCGTCGAAAGTGAGGGTGTCCCCTTCCAGCAGATAGTCGACGGTGGAGGTCTCTTTGCCGCCGAAACCGCCTAAAACGCTGACCGTCAGTTCCATCTGGGTATCGCTTTTCACTTTGTACTTGATGCTGATCAAAGCTTCCATCGATTCAAAGGCTTCCTGCAGCTCATCCTCGGAGGTTTCTGTACCGGTGGCATAGTAAAATTTTCCGTCTTTGTCAAAGCGGATGCCCCAGCCGTAGGTAGCGCCCTCGCCGTCAGTAATCTCCCAGGTGCCCACGATATCGTTCTTTCCGGCACCACAGGCGGCCAGTGTCAGAATCATCAACAGGGATAGCGTCAAAGCAAGTAATTTTTTCATGCGGTTTGCCTCCTTAAAAAGTTTGTCGGATCGTACTTCTAGCATAAAGGAGCAGGCCGAGGCTGTCATCATCCCCAGGGTGATTCAGCGGGGTGATTTTAGGGGTGATTTTGTAAAAAAACAGGCCCTTTATTGCCTAAAATCCTTTTTGTACTCCTTTGCGGCGGATTGACCGGATACCTGCGTAACAAAAGCGGTCGGATGGAGGTTTCCATAATATAAGCAACCTTTTCAGGTTCTGTTTTGCGGCAGGGACAAAAGGATTTGAACTTAGATGGACTTTTGTAAAATGCCGGGCTATAATAGAAGTAGAAAGTGTGGATAAATCCCCTGCGTGGACGAGGGCCTGCGCGGTCGGTTCAGGGGGGCGAAGGGCCAAGCGGCAAAAGCGAGGCCGTTGGAGAGAAATGACATCGAGCAGGCTTGCGAAAGCCTGCTCTTGTTTTTTATCGGTGCAGAAGGAGGGCAAAAGAATGAAAGGTCAAAAATTAGGGGGCATTCTGTTAGTGGTCTGCCTGCTGGCGGCCTTTTTGCCGGCTCGAGCAGAAGAGGCGTTTTATCCAGCGGCAATGGAACAGACGGAAAATCTGCCGGCACCCAATCAAAATTTACAAACGCTGGCGGATGACATGGCACGGGAAACAGAGCCTCAAACGATTACCATCGCGGAGGACAACACGGTATTGGACCTACAAGGGCGTACCGTTATCGGCCCCGCGGGGGCCCCGGCAATCCTTGTCAGCGCCAAGAACGTAACAATCCAAAATGGCCGTGTGCAGGGCGGGGCAGGAACGGCAGAGAAATCCGCCGGAACGGGCATCCAATGTGAGGCGGCTGACTTGACGCTGGGCAGCGGGCTAGTCGTCATCGGCGGATCAGGCGCGCCTGCAGACGAAAACAAAGGGGCAGGCAATGGGGGAGCGGCAGTTGAAGTTCGTTCCCAGTCAGTAATTATTGCTGGCGCTGTTTTGACCGGCGGGGCCGCCGGTACAGGATCGGAACAGTATCCCCAGGCGGGTAATGGCGCGCCTGCGCTGGAGCTTAAGGGCGGCGCGGTGGAAATCCGCACCGGAACGCTGACTGGCGGGGGCGGCTACACAGGGGGCCATGGGGCCCAAACGGCAGCCGGTACTTCTTTGGCGATCGGGGCGGGAACTGTTACTGGCGGGGCGGGAACCATGACCGGCGGGCACGCCGTCGTGTTTGCGGGGAACAACTTGGCGGTACAGGGCGGCGTTTTGACCGGCGGGGCATCTTCTGGCGGAATAGGGGGCACCGGCTTGGCTGTTTTGAACGGAGCGCCGGGAGTTGTCCTCACCGGTGGCAGTTTTGCCGGAGGAGCAGGTGTGACCGCGGGAAATGCGGTTTCTACCACAGGAACCCTTGGAACCTTACTAGGGGAAATTTCTTCTTACCAGCCTGTTTCCGGCGATGACCCAATAAACGGGGACGCCTCGTTTTCCATCCAGCCCGTGCGTGTCATAACAGCTTTGGCTTATATCGGCTCCAAACCCTACACAGATTTTTCGCTGGCATTGGCGGAAGTACAAGATGGGCAAACAATAGAGCTGACGCAGGATATTCAGCTGGATCAGGCCGTTTTTGTCACAGGAAAAGCGGTGATTTTAACCGGCAAAAACCATCTGATCCCCACCCTTTCCCGCAAGCAGGGCTATCAGGAAAGCCTTGTGTTGGTGGGAAGTGACGGTAGCTTAACGCTGCAGGGTGTGATTTTAGACGGCGGCGCAGTTTGGGGCAATTCGGCCCTGCCGTTGGGCCGACCCAATAACGGGGCTTCAGCCCAATCGCCGTTGGCGCGGATGACCGGTGGGGTCCTGCGGCTGGAATCCGGGACTATTTTGCAAAATAACGACAATATCAAGGCAGAAAAACCGGCGGCCGGCGGTGTCTTGGCCAATGGCGGAACGCTGGTTCTCACCGGAGACGCGGCGATCCGAGACAATCGCGCGGCGGCCAACGCCGGGGGCGTTTACCTGGCTGACGCTGCCCTGCAGATGGAGGGGACTTCTGCTATCACTGGAAACACGGCTAGTGGAAATGCACAGGCGGTAATGTCATGCGTCGGCGGGGTACAGGCGGTGTCCACTTCCCGAATTTCGTTGTCCGGCAGTGCATCGATCAGTGGAAACACAGGTACCGGCGGCGGGGTGACCCTGTCGGACAATGCGGTGCTGGCAGTTTCTGGCGCCGGTTCCATAAGCGGGAACCGCGCTGTTTTAGTAACGCTGGCGGGTAAACCTGTCCATACAGGCGGCGGCATATCCGCAGAACAGCCCCGTTCTGTGCAGGTAGAGGGCGCGGCAGTGATTTTTGGCAATACCCTTACCAATGCCGCTGGGACCCAGATTTCAGCCAGCAACCTGTTGTATTTGGAGCCGAGCTCCGACGCGGAGGCGGTGGTGGCGGTTACTGGTACGCTGGATACAGCGGCGAAAATCGGAATTGGACGGTACCGGCTGGATGCGGGGATCAATTTCGTTTCGGTTCCCGGTGCAGTGGCGGTTTTCCCCAGCGGGACGGAAAGCGCTGCAGGCCAAGCTCGCTTTGTCTGCGATGATGATGGTTATCGCGTTTGGAAGGACGGTGCGGCACTTGCGGTAAAGCCGGTGGTTTCTTATGTCCTCACCGGCGTCGTCACCCGGGACGGAAACCCGGTGGCGGGCGCAAAAATCGAATTGAAACAGGGTGCGGCGGTTGCCGCTTCAGCGGTGACGGCGGCCGACGGCAGCTATGGGATCGAAGCGATTGATCCCGGTATTTATAATCTGGCGGCTTCTTTATCGGACGGCACCTTGATTGTGACCAGTAAGGTGCAGATTACAAGCGGGACCTCCCGTTTGGACGTGGCGTTGCCCGGAATCAACACCAGCAGCGGCGTAGATATCCAAACCGGTACCGCCATTATCGTAGGCGGACTGGATGAAATGTTTTCCGCGCAACTGGTGGGGAGCAACAGCAACTCCGCCGATGGGGTGACCCAGCAGGATCTGGCGGCGGCCCAGTCTGGCGGCGCGGTCAAATTGATCTTTACAGCGGCCCCGGGCAGCGATCAGTCTGCCGGCGGCCAGACGTTGATCGGCTTGATCGATCCTCATAGCCGGTTCCAGCGGGAGCTTTTGTTGGATCTGCGTTTACAAAAACAGACAACGGAAAACGCGACCACAACAGTGACGCAGGTTTCCCGGCTACCCAAGGTTCTGGAAATTCGCATTCCAATGCCGGACGCCATGCAGCAGATGGAGGGAGCGCCGGTCGCTTACCGGGTCAAAGGCAGCGGATTGCAGGCAATTACCACAAAGAAGAATGCCGACGGAGAATCCCTGACCGTGGAGGGAAAAACCCTTGTCCTGCAGGTTCGAGCCTTTTCGCTGTATGCCATTGGCTGGGAAAAGGCTGCAGGTTCCTCTGGCAACAGCAGTGAGGAAGAGCCGACCTTTGAGGAACGGCAGGATGCTTTCTGGGAAGATGTGGCGCTTAAGATCAAGCAAGCCAAAAGTGGAGAGACCATCACTGTGGACGCGGGCGGTTTTACCAATATGAATTGGCGGGTGATGTCCGCCCTGCGCGACCATCCGGGTGTAGCGCTGAAAGTCCGCTGGGATGGCGGCAAAACGTTTCTGATCCCGGCGGGCAAGGCACAAAAGGACAATGGATTGAGTAATTATTCCCTGTACAGGTTAGCTGAAATTTACACGGCGGCTTCTTCGGAGCAGAGCAGTATCGCAGCCTCTTCTAGTGCGCCAACGGTGCGGCCCAGCGTTTCTTCCAGTGCGGCGATACCGTCCAGCAGTTCGTCCTCTGCAGCTTCCACAATATCTTCCAGTGAAGAAAGCAGCGCGATAGAGGAAATTCCCACTGAGCCATCTGAGCCGGATCCCCAGGAGGATCTGTTTCACATTAGCGTGGGAGTGGTGCTGGCGGGAGCGGGTGTCATCACAGCGCTGATCATTGGCGTTTGGGCGATTGTGTCCTACCGCCGTCGACAGAAAGAAATCGAATAGAGCATAAAAAGATCCCCCGCTTGCATCTTAAAAGGGGGATCTTTTTATGACGTTGTGCAATCCAGTTTAAGACTGGCTATAAACCGTCTCAGGGTGCGGATTTGCAGCACCCCCTCCCACGGCAGGGCAGCGTGCGAAAACCGTTTCAACACGCCGTTTCTGCAATTTTTTTGATAGGGCAATTGCACGCCTCCAGTCGATTTGGTAGAATCAGGTTAGGATGATCTTGAAAGAGGGAATAAGGATGCCGAAATCTTCCAACCAAAAGCGAAAACTTTTATATCTGATGCAGATATTATTAGAGCAGACGGACGAAACCCACTACCTTAGCCTTTCCCAGCTGACTCTTCTTTTGGAACAAAGGGATATCCGCGCGGAACGCAAAAGCCTATACGATGACTTGGAGCAATTACGCCAGTTTGGAGTGGATGTGGAGTTCACCAAGGGAAAGGACGGCGGTTATCATGTCCCGAACCGCACCTTTCAGTTGGCGGAGCTAAAATTATTGGTAGACAGCGTGCAGGCTTCTAAATTCATCACCTATAAAAAATCTATGGAGCTGATCAAGAAACTGGAAAGCCTTGCAAGCATACATCAGGCGCAGCAGTTGCAGCGGCAGGTATTTGTGGCCGGGCGGATCAAGGCCATGAACGAAAGCGTGTATTATAACGTCGATCGGATTCACGCGGCCATCGGCCAAAACCGGCAGATCGGGTTTCGCTATTTTGAATACACCGTAGAGAAAAAAAGGCAGTTCCGGCATAACGGCGCCCAATATCAAATTAGTCCCTTCGCGCTGGCATGGGACGATGAAAACTATTACATGCTGGGGTTTGACGCCCAAGCGGGTATTTTAAAGCATTACCGGGTAGATAAAATGACCGAAATCCAGCCGCTGGACGCACCGCGCGAGGGCAACGAACTTTTTCAAAAGTTAGATATGGCGGATTATTCCCGCAAGGTTTTTTCCATGTTTGGCGGGGAGGAGGAGATGGTCCGGCTACGCTTTCAAAATCGGCTGATCGGCGTGGCCATGGATCGTTTTGGAAAGGATGTCACCGTGTTTCCGCGGGAGGATGGCTTTTTTGAAATCTACACGCGGGTGGTGCTAAGTCCTCAATTCTATGGCTGGATATTCGCTTTAGGGGACGGGGTGCGGATTCTGTCTCCGGAAACGGCGGTGCAGGGTATGGCAAAACAGATCCGCCGGGCCGCGGCAGTTTGTGAAATGCAGGGGGAACACTTTCAAAAAGAGGAAGAATGATTTTCCTACATCAAAAAAGGCCGCCCATAGGCGGCACAGACAAAACGGCATAGGATCGTTTCGGGAAATGGCATAGCTTGGCTATGCCATTTTGGCCTTTTTCAGGTCATAAAGCAAAATGGCAGGAAACCCACCTTTTAAAATAATTGGTGCGTTTCTTGCAAATCCTTTTGAAATTTAGTATATTTATATTATACTAAATAAAATTGGAGTGTAAAAATGAGCAGGGAAAATAAAAAAGAGGCAGTCGCAGCCTTACACAGGGAACAGATTATGAAAGCCGCTGAAAAACTCTTTTTGGAAAAGGGTTTTTCGCAGACAACGATAGACGATATTTCAAAATCGTCTGAATATAGCCGTCGTACCATCTATGCGTATTACGAAAGCAAAAATGACATTTTACATCATATTATCGAAAAAGGATTGCAAACATTAAAGACAGACATCGAAAAAGCTGTCAATCGCAATGATGATTTTATTAGGGGATATAAAGCGATCTGTATCGCAATGAGCAAATACCAAAGGGAATGTCCTTTTTCAGCTGATAACATCAATCATGCAAATGCGGCCAATTTTGATTTAAAAAACCTTTCCGATGCAGAAAAACACATTTTACGCTTGGGGGCAGAAATCAATACCATTCTTGCCACGTTTATTGCAACAGGAAAAGAGCAAGGTATTGTACGGCAAGATATCATTCCGATGTTGACCGTTTTTATTTTGTGGTCAAGCATTACTTCGTTCCTTTCGCTTGCAAAGACAAAGGGATCATTTATATCAAAGCAGTTTTCTGTTTCTGAAAGTGAGTTTTTAGAGTATGGTTTCAAGCAGCTTCTAAACTCCATTTTGGCGGTGCAGATTTGATGAAAAAGAGCAGTTGCTTCATATGCCCCGCTTGTGGAGGGAAAATGCACAATCAATGCGAGACAATTCAATATTAGCCTGATACAAGATCCGGACGCGCAGAAGCAGAGCCAATAGTCTACTCGATTGTTGGCTCTGTCCATTTTAGAGGGAGGCGAGGTCAATCATGGATCATTACAATTCAGATTTTGCACTTGTCGCAATTAGAAGTTCCTTTATGGAACGGAAAACAGCAAATAAGATACTTGCCTGTAATGAAGAAGGCGGAAAATATGGCTTGGTTTTGACCGAGCAGCAAGCGTTGGCGTTAGCTCAAACGCGCACAAACGCATTGAATGAAAATAAGCGTATTGAATTGAATGGGGGTATTGTTGACAAGCTGATTTTAGCCTTTTGCAATTCACCTTATATCGAAAAAGACACCTACGAAGATACGTTACACGAACTTATTCGTTTGTTCTATGACTTGAAAAATAATACATGGGACACCGTTTCAGATAATGATCTGATCGAGTTTATGAAACATGCTTTTAATGGGTATTGCCATGGCTCGTTGGAATTACTTTCTGGAGAAGCACTTCGATTGTCCGAGCATATTCATTATGGTGGAACGATGAAAACATTCAAGGAGGATTGAAATGGAAACGCCAGACAGACTTCACTCCATCAAAGCAGAATCGTTAAATCCGAAATATTACTTTCAATCGCTCATAGAGCAAGCGCAGTTTTGTGGCCTGCTGTTGGACAGAGAATTATCTGTAATGCAAGGCGATTTACTTTTGATACTTGCTGCGCAGGCGAATCAATGGAGCCGGGGTGAAAGCAGTTCTATTCCCCTGGAGAAAGCGCAGGATATGATGGCATCCATCCTGTTTGTGATTGGAATACAATTAAAGTCCTATCAAACGCCGGAGCAGGCAATAGATATGTTAAGATCAAAACCTTTGAAAATGCTTTTTGAAAATGGCCTGAAACTTGCACGCCGAAAAATGGCTGTTTCCCACTATCTGCAAAAAAAGATTTTAGATCACCTTCTTAATACGCCAAATGTTTACTACCGTTCTACCATAGCGGACGGGATCAATGGCTTTTTCAAACTTTACCGTCCACAGTTTGCAGCCCATGAGATCCACATAACGGCTGACTATCCTGTTTTTATGGGTAGGCCGGAATTAGAGGGTATCGAGTTTATAGAAAAATATTTGCGTTGTATTCAAGCGGAAAACGCATTTTGCATATGCTTTGCGCCGCAAGATATACACCGTTTATTATGTGGGCTTACACAGGATTACCGAAACGTACCGTTGAATATTTTCGAGCCGGTGCTCTTGTCCGCGCTTGGCCTTGTCATACAAGAACGCAGCCCGAAACAGCTTGATCTGGACCCAAATGACCTTCCCTTTTTGTATCGGTATTTTTCCGCTCAATCGGGAAATGAAGTACAGGATCGCTTAAAAAAAGCACTTTTCTATTTGAATCAAAAAATGGATTTGCCACAGATTTCCATGCAGTATGCGCTTTTGTGTATACCAAAACTTGCAGCGACAATTTTAAATGCGGTGAAGATGAAAACGCTTGATAAAGTGTTCTTAATACCCGCCTACCCAGAGCGGGAATCTCAAATCATTCTCTCCTATGGCGATAGAATGAGCGATAGGGACTATCAAAAATTGGTTGAGAGAATTTTTCAGACAGATAGCAGCGAGGAAAAAATAACGCTTATTTTAAATACGGTGCACTCCCTTGCCGATTTGTTGGATATCGTGTCTGATACGAAACTTTACGAAAATGACTTTGACCTTTTAATCAATGCGTTGTCACCATCGGCATTTGTAATGTTGCTATCACAATATCCCAATGATGATTTTTTGGATAGAGAAAGCGAGCAGCTTTTATTTGCCGCATTGCAAAAAAGGAAACAGCGGTTTTCCATGGAAGAAAATAAGCAGGTTGATCAGACGATAAAAGCACTTCAAAGGGATGAAATATAAAAAGGGTTGGAAGCGATAGAAGCGGGATTGCGGCCTACACAGGACGCGTAAAATATCGACTTACCCCATCCAAAGGTGGATCAACGACGATATTCAAAGACTGGCCGAAAGCGCAGCTGATCAAAGCCATCTGGCAGATTTGTTTTGATAGGTAGCGAGCAGCAAAGCACAAAACCTCCGCCTAGGATAAACTTTGCGCTCCTTCCTCGACAGGCTGTTTTGTGCTCTTATCATTTGGGCAGTCAAGAGAGCGCAAAATGAAGAGATGGGCAAGAAACATTTTGTTTCTTGCCCATCTCTTTTATGCCCGGTATGAAAGCTATCCTATTTTAGCTTGTTGGTAATCCTGTTATAGGTAGCTGCTTTTGAGCGCTTTTTTGATTGCCTTTTATACGACCAGGAAGAATTTCACCAGGAACAGAGCAGAAATAATATAGGTGACAATGGATACATCTTTGGCTTTGCCGGTAAATACTTTGATTACCGTATAAGCGATCAGGCCCAGACCAATGCCGTGACCGATGGAGCCGGAAATCGGCATAGAAATCAGCATCAAGGCAACAGGGACGATCTCGGTCAGATCATCAAAATGGACATGTTTCAAACCGCTGATCATCAGAACACCAACATAAATCAGCGCTGCGGAAGTCGCGGCAGCGGGGATGATTGCAGCAATCGGGGCGATGAACATACAAGCCAGGAACAGAATACCAGTAGTCAGTGCGGTCAAGCCGGTGCGGCCGCCCGCCTCAACGCCGGAAGCAGATTCCACAAAGGTGGTCACGGTAGAGGTACCGGTGACAGCGCCAGCGATGGTACCCACCGCGTCAGCAACCAGAGCCTCTTTCATTTTGGGCATCTTACCTTCTTTATCCAGCATGCCGGCACGAGAAGCGGTACCGACGAAGGTGCCGATGGTGTCGAACATATCGATCATGCAGAAGGTAATGATCAGAGTAATCACAGTAAACCATCCAATAGAGAAGAAAGATGCAAAATCAAATTTGAACAAGGTGGTCGCCGCCATATCAGCGAAAGGTGGGACAAAAGAGGCGTTTGCCAAAGAAGCGAAAGGGTTGTTCCCCAAGAAGATCGCCTCGCCTGCCCAGTAGATAATGCAGGAAACGAGCATTCCCAACAGAACTGCGCCTTTTACGCCAAGCTTTGCCAGAACACAGATGGCGAACAGGCCAATGAACATGGTTGCAACGGTCAATACCATTTCGGGATATGCACTGCCCATGCTGCCTTTAATGACAGAAGGAGTCAAGGCGCCAAAGAAATCGCGCATCACATAGAACGGACCGCCGTCCGCAGAGTAGATGCCCACGTTGGAGCCCAAGCCAATGTTCATCAGCATCAAGCCGATGCCGGGGGCAATTCCCATCCGGACGCCTAGGGGGATGGAATCAACGATTTTTTCCCGGATATTGAGCAGGGACAGGATGAGAAATAAAATGCCTTCGATGAGGATGATGCACAGCGCCGCCTGGAAGGACTGCAAATAGCTCAACCCGGTCAGTCCGACAATGTTGGCTACGACGATGGCAAAGAAGCTGTTGAGACCCATGCCAGGCGCCAGCGCGAAGGGTTTGTTGGCGAGGAACGCCATGACAAACATCGCGATGGCAGAGGCGATGCAGGTGGCCAGGAACACGCCGTTCCACAACTGGCTGCCTACGTCAAAACCGGTCAGCAGATTGGGGTTCAGGGCGATGATGTACGCCATCGTCATGAACGTCGTCAAGCCGGCCAGGATCTCGGTCTTTACATTCGTACCGTTTTCCTTCAGCTTAAAAATTTTCTCCATTGTTTTTCTCCTTCTCAAAAATTCCTAGTGGAAAACACCCACTGAACCATATTGTACTAAAAACTGACAAAATTTCCTATAGCGATTTTATACAAACTTCATAGGCTGTTCTGCACAACCGAATGGAAAAGGGTGTGTCTTTATGCAGAATTTTGAGAAAAAAACGTCCTCCACCGCTCGAAACAAAAAGCGGGAGAGGACGCGGTGAAACGAGGCGGCAAGACAAAAGAAGGGTTAAATATCTGGCTCGGCAGGGGGCTGCGGCATGCGCAGGCCGATTGCCTCGTCGATTGGGATGGAAAAGACAATGCCGTGTTCACCGCTTTTTTCCAAAATTCGGTTGCAGATTGATTGCATAACGGCTTTTTTGATAGAAAGGGGCACGATGGTAAAGACCACCTCTTTTTCCGGCTGGATGGTGATATGGAAAAAATGGCTGGCCTCCTCGGTATTCAGCGCCCGGGCGCGGACCATCGTCCCTCCACGGGCGCCGGCGGCGCGGGCGGCGTCCACCACAAGATCAGATTCTCCATGAGGGATCACGGCGGCGATCAGTGCAAACGGTTTGTTTTCCGGCATATCAGGGTGCGCCTCCTTTTGCGTCGTTGTTGGAATGTTGTTTTCCGGATCCGCATGATGGGATACGGCAGTGCTGATGCTGTCTAGAGAAAGGGTAAAGGCAATTCCTTTTCCCGGTGCGGAGAGAGCCATATTTTCGCTCAGTGCCTGCAAAAGTTGTTGTTCCAGCGGCAGGGGGATCAGGCTCATCACAATGTCCTTTTCAGGTTCGTCCAGGCCAAGATAATCCATGATTTCGGAACTGGCGGTACCTTTGCCAAGGCTTATCATGTGGATGCTTTTATGGGCTTGGTTGAGCACATTGACTACCGATTCGCCACGGCCGCGGTCCACAATGGTAATGAGCCACTTCACCGGAAAACGGCTTGCTCTGTTTTCAGACATTTTCGGGTTCCTCCTGACGAAAATCAATAATTTCATCCTCGGCAATAGCAATTTTCTCCGGTTCAGCCGGGGGATGGCCTCGGGTTTTTAGCCGGTATAATAGCCCCAGCAGCTGAATGGTGATCAGGGGCGTCATGGCGACCATGGCCACGATGCCGAACGCATCGGTGAGGATGTTGCCGCCTACGGCATCGCAGGCGCCCATAGCAAAGGGCAACAGAAAGGTGGCGGTCATGGGGCCGGAGGCCACGCCTCCGGAATCAAACGCAATCGCGGTGAAGATGCGGGGCGTGGCAAAGGATAGCCCCAGCGCAATGCCGTAGCCGGGGATCAAAAACCACAACGCCGAAAGGCCGGTCAGAACCCGGACCATGGAGAGCCCCAGCGAAATCGCCATGCCGATGGACAGGCTGGTCATCATTGCCCGCTGGGAGATGGCGCCGCCGGTGATATTCTCCACCTGTTTATTGAGCACCAGTACGGCGGGCTCGGCTTTGACGATATAAAAACCGATGACCATGGCCAGGGGAATTAAAATCCAGTTGTAGGCCAGACCGGCAATCTGACCGCCTAAATCGTAGCCGGCAGGCATAAAGCCCACATTGACGCCAGTGAGAAATAAAGTAAGCCCCACAAAAGTGTAGAGAAGGCCGATTAAAATTTTAATAAGTTGCCTACGGCGAAGTTTGAGAAAGAAAACCTGCAGCAACAAAAACAAAAGAAAAATCGGGATTAAAGCCAATGCCACTTCCAGCGCGTAAGCGGGAATCGCCCGCCCAAATTCCAGAAAAAGCTCTTTGGTGCTGGCAAGTGCCGGGATTTGCAGCGGGGTGTAACCGGAGCCGGAGGGGTTGTATAAAAGCCCTAAAATCAGAACCGAAAGGATGGGGCCGATGGAGCACAGCGCCACCAGGCCAAAGCTATCGTCTTCGGCCCCATGATCCCCGCGCACCGAGGTAAGGCCCAGGCCCAGCGCCATGATAAACGGCACAGTAATCGGCCCGGTGGTCACGCCGCCGGAATCGAATGCCACAGCAAGAAAGGAATCCGGCACAAAAAAGGCAAGGGAAAAGACCACCATATAAAACAACAAAAGCAGGTGTGAAAGCCGCCAGCAAAACAAAATCCGTAAAAAGGCCAAGACCAAAAACAGCCCAACCCCGACGGCCACCGTTAAAATCAGCACCATATCTGGCACAGCTGGGGTTTGGCGGGCCAAAACCTGCAGATCCGGCTCGGCAACGGTGATGAAGATTCCAACGACAAAGCAAGAAAGAACGATGAGCCACAGCTTTTTTGTGCGAGTCAGATGTTCGCCGGCCTGTTGGCCGATGGGCATCATGGCAATGTCGGCGCCAAGGGTAAAAAAGCCCATCCCCACCACCAGCAACACGGCGCCAGTGAGAAAAAGAAGCAGCGTTTCCAGCGTCATGGGCGCGGCGGTCGTGCTTAACAGCAGCACGATCAGGGTGATCGGCATGACCGACGAAAAGGATTCGTGAATTTTTTCTTTGAGTTTTTTATTCAAGGATGTGCACCCCTCCTATGTCCAAATGGTCGGGAAAATCCCCTATAAGCATATGGACCTGTACGCTGCCCAATAAAAACCGGGGCAACCTCACCGGAGCGAGAGAGGATGGCGGCTCCGGAACAAATCAAATGCTTTTAATTCATTATAACAAAAGATTGCAGAGGATTTGTGAAGAATCCTGCTAAGAAACCGCTAAAATGTATGGATATGCAGAAAATCGCGCTCTGGGGCAGATGAGGTCCTGCTATTGCATTGCCAAAGGGTAAAGCAGGGGTTCGTGCGCAAATTTGGCGTGGCGCTTCTTGCTTTTTTAAGGTGCGGCTCCTATAATAAGGAATATGAAATAAGAGAGGAAGGAGCTTTTTATGTATTCTTTCTATGAATATCTGGCCTTTTTTGTCATTTATGCCTTTCTGGGTTGGTGCGCGGAGGTGGTTTTCAATACCATCAACACCGGGCATTTTGTCAACCGGGGCTTTCTCAGCGGCCCGGTTTGCCCCATTTATGGGTTTGGCATGGTGATTGTGGTGCTTTGCCTTACACCGCTACAGGACAATTGGGTCCTTTTGTTTTTAGGTTCCATGATTTTGACTAGCGTGCTGGAATGGATTACCGGGTATGTGTTAAAAAAGGTGTTTCACACCAGATGGTGGGACTATTCTGACCAGCCGTTCAACATCGGCGGGTACATTTGCCTGCGCTTTTCCATCCTGTGGGGCTTGGGTTGTATTTTGGTCATGGATCTGATCCACTCGGCAATAACGAGTTTTGTCCGTTGGATACCGCTTTTGGCAGGGGAAATCACCGTGGGGATCTGCCTGTTTTGTTTTGCGTGTGATTTCTATGTGACAGTCGCCAACATCCTCAAACTCAACCGCCGCTTAAAACGGATGGAAGAGGTCAGCGTTCTGATGCACGATCTGTCCGAGGATATTGGCAGCGGCTTGGCAGAAGGCGCCCTGAAGCTGGCGGAAACAGGGGAAAAACTAAAGGAATCCTCCGCCCAGTGGAAGGAAGAAGCCGAACAGCGTAAAGAGGTGCTACGGGATACCTTAGAGGCACGGCAGGAGCAGTTCCATCAGACTGCAGAACAGAAAAAACAGGCATTTTTGGATTCGGTTGAGGAGAAAAAGGCCCGTTTTGCCCAACTCTCTCAGGAATATGAGAAGATGATGCGGGAGAGGATGCCGGTCCGTTTGCTAAAAGCCTTCCCAAACGCCAAGTCGGAGCGGTATAACGAAATGCTGGAAAACATCCGGGAAAAGGTCGGCGCCAAAAAGAGAAAATCGGATGCAAAACGATAACCCCCAATTTATTTGTGCGGTAAACCGAAGAATCAAAGCGCATTTTTTGGACAACTTCTGACGCAGTCCATGCAGAAAATACATTCTGTTCCATTTTTTCTTTTCCTGGAATTGTCCGTTATATCCACATCCATAGGGCAAACGCTTTTGCACTTTCCGCAGGAAACGCACTTTTCTTTATCACATCGAATTCTCAACAAGGCAAAGTATGACATTGGTTTTAAAAATACTGTAATAGGGCAGATATACTTGCAAAACGTCCGATTGTCCTGAAATGCAAAAGCGAGGATGATGCCTACCGCATAGTAGAGAATATTGCCAATCAAAAAACTCCAGAACATCATGTGTTCCAAGTTCCCGACATTTGCCAAAAACAAAGCTGCAACAAATAAAAACGATAGCCCAAACGTGATATATCGAATGAACCCAATCTTTTTTCTTGGATTTGTTGGCGTTTTGTATGGCAGAAAATCCAGCACCATTGCCGTCCAGCAGGCATATCCGCACCAGCCGCGCCCAAACACCAAAGGGCCGAATATTTTGGCTACTGCGTAATGAATGGTCGCTGCTTCAAACACGCCGGTAAATAAATAATACCAAAATCCTTCAATTTGCATATTTTCATTGCAAATTGCACCCAAATAGATCAGCATATATAACCCAACCAGCAATTGCACCACACGTCTTGCATATTTGTATTTCAAGGAGAACAGCCACAATCCAAGAGCGATTGCAGTGCCAATGTATGAAAAATTCAACAAATAGAAAAGGTTGTCTTTCGCAAGCCATAAAGTAACGGCAATTGCTTCAAAAACCGTCCAGATGAAAGCTGGGATGAGCCATCTTTTTTTGTTTTTTTCCATTGTGCGTTACCTCCACAAATTCAAGTTTTCAAGAGAGATCAAGCGGCTAGCCGGAGCAGGCGGCGGTTAAAAGGGAAAATAAGGAGACGGCAATCCGTTCCCTTATGCTTACATAAAAACAGGGCGGTACAGCATTTTGCTGTGCCGCCCTGTTTTTATGAAGTTGCTTCCTCATGGGGACACGGCTAACCTCTCAGCAGGATTTTTCATTCAGTATATTTTCAAGAAATTTACGGATTTGCCGCAGCGCTTCCCATTTTGTCGGGCTATTTTTCAGTGGGAATGAGATTGGCTTTTTGCAGCACAGCAACCACGATGGGTACTAAAATCAGCTGTAAAACAATGCCGGGAACCGCCCCGAGAACAGCACCGGACAAAAATGCCGGCCACGTAAAGGCCCCGCCTTTGATTCCCAGGCAGATCATCATCACCGCACCCCAGACAATGCGGCCACCGATCATAGCGATCAGGAGATCAATGTATAGGAAAAGCGGTTTTTTGGGCAGCTTTTTATAACAGATACCGGTGATAAGGCCATAAGCCGCCAACTCAAAAGCCATCGCGACAGCAGTGGGGAAAATGGGGGGCATTCCCAATGTCAGAGAGCGCAGCAGCGGGGCCACAAAGCCCACGATCAGCCCATAAGGCCATCCGCAGACAAACCCGCAGATCAACACTGGCAAATGCATTGGCAGCAGCATACTACCGATCTCGGGGATCTGGCCGGTCAAAAAGGGAAGTAAGTAGGCCAGCGCCAAAAATAAGGCTGCCAGCACCAGCTTTTTGGTGGATTGATTCTTCATTGTTCTACCTCCTGTTGTTTTTATTCACAATACTGTCAAGATACCACTTGGAGCTTGCTCCAAGTCAAGGCTTTTCCAAAAAAAATATTGTCCATAGGTTCCCAAAGCAGGCTCCAGTTTGGCCAAAAGCCGATATCCGTGTTTTTGGTAAAACCCAGGCGCTTGAAAGGAAAACGTATTCAGCAAAATTCGCCTGGCGCCTTCGGCCCGGGCCGCTTGTTCGATGCGGGCTAGCAGGCGGGAACCATATCCGCATCCGCGGTAGCTTTCTTCTACAAACAGATAATCCACTGTAACACAGTCCAACTCCCGGGTGGCACAAATGCCCGCCAGAATTTGATCCTGCGCCTCAATGCAAAAGCATAGCTCCGAAAAATCGGTCAAAAAGCGGCTGTTATACAGCTGCAGCTTTTGGTGGATGATTTCCACCGCATCCTGCCCCCGGCGAACAATCGGTTCCATAAAGCACCTCCTTGGGGCTGTATCGGCCCACTGCGGGCTAAAACGACCGAGAGGATCCCCCTACAAATAGAAAACGGGGAAACCCTGCTGATTCCCCCGAAATCGTTACGCCTGTTGGGATAGATACACATTGATTTTTTTGACTAGTTCGTCGGCATCGGCGCCGTGCACCTCACAGGCTTCCTCCAAGCTTTCCATCGCGGAAGCGGGGCATCCAACGCAGTGCATACCCATCTCAAACAGGAAGCGGGCGGTATTCATATCATTTGCCAGCAGATCGCCGATCAAAGTGTTTTTTGTCACGGTCATTTTTGCATCCTCCTTCATTGTTTTGACAAAAAAAGTATACCCCATTTCTTCTCATTTGGCAAGAGAATGTGTCTCCCAGCCGATTTGGATGAAAAGCGGTTTCCAGGACCACAAAATCACGGAAAACTTTCATTTTTGCTCTTGATTTTTGCAAAAAAGAGGTCTATAATCTATAAACGGTGCAGGAATTGCGTCTTTTTGGAATCGAGCGAAATTTCACGCTGAAAATCCTGCTTTTGAGTTGTTCGTTTTATGATGGGCTTTGCCAATATCGGATTTTGCAAAAACAATCGACAATTTCTGCTTTTACAGGAGGAAAGTATCATGCGTGTTGAGACCGATTTGATTGGGACCAAAGAAATCGAAAAGGACGCTTACTATGGCCTGCAAACCATGCGCGCTTACGAAAATTTCAATATTACCGGCAGGCGGGCGCACCCGGAATTTGTCCGGGCATTGGCGGCAGTTAAAAAAGCGGCGGCAATCACCAACTGTCAGACCGGTGAGCTGCCCGAACAGATCAAGGACGCGATTGTCCAAGCGTGCGACGAAATCATGTCAGGAAAGCTGCAGGACGCCTTTATCACTGATGCCATTCAGGGCGGCGCGGGGACGTCTTTTAATATGAATGCCAACGAGGTCATCGCCAACCGGGCCATCGAGATTTTAGGCGGCGAAAAAGGCGACTATACCGTTGTCCACCCCAATGACCACGTCAACATGTCCCAGTCCACCAACGACGTAATTCCCACCGCGGGTAAAATCACCGCCATCAAGCTATTGCAAGGGGCAAATTTTCAGCTGACCCGCTTGATTGGCGCGTTACGCAAAAAGGAAAAAGAGTTTGACCATATTTTGAAGATGGGCCGCACCCAAATGCAGGACGCGGTACCGATCCGGCTGGGCCAGGAGTTTGGCGCCTACCGTGCTGTTGTGGAGCGGGATTTGGGCCGTATGACCCACATCACCGACGAATTGATGTATGTCAATATGGGCGGTACCGCTATCGGGACCTGTATCAACGCCGACGAAAGCTATGTCAGCGCCATTGTTTCCAACCTGTCCACCGTTACCGGGCTGGATTTACGCCAGGCCAAAAACCTGATCGATTCAACCCAGAATTTGGATTGCTTCGTTACCGCTTCGGCCACGATGAAAACCTGTGCGGTAAACCTTTCCAAAATCTCCAACGATTTGCGGATGATGTCCTCCGGCCCCCGCACCGGCTTCCATGAAATCAATCTTCCGCCCAAACAGAATGGCTCCTCCATCATGCCCGGCAAGGTCAACCCGGTTATACCGGAAGTGATGAGCCAGGTGGCCTTCAACATCATTGGCAACGATGTGACCGTTACAATGGCCGCAGAGGCAGGACAGCTGGAGCTCAATGCCTTTGAACCGGTGATTTTTTATAAATTGTTTGAGTCTATTACCACCCTTACCGGAGGCGTCCAGACTTTTACCGACAACTGTATCTGTGGGATCACCGCCAACGAGGAGCATTGTAAGCTTTTGGTGGACAACAGTGTCGGCATCATCACCGCAATCTGCCCGCGGGTGGGCTATTCGGTGGCGGCGGACATTGCCAAGACCGCGATCCGCACCGGCGCGTCGGTCAAAGATGTGCTGATCAGTCGGCATTTGCTTACGGATGATGAGATCAACAAGCTGCTGGATCCTTATGCAATGACCTGATTTCAATAGAATAAAAAACACAGAAAATGCGCTGGGATTTTCCCAGCGCATTTTCTGTGTTTTTCAATTTTCTTTGTCAAACCGGTGGAAAAAAACGCAAATTTCGTAATCTTCCTCCGGAAATATACCAATTGTATCAAATCCTGCGGAGGAATAAAACTGGCGCAGCACAGCATTGCCTGCCCAGCAGTCTAGATACAGATCCTTTTGCGCGCGTCGCGCCAGGTCCAGGGCAAAACAGACCATGTTTCTGCCGACGCCGCGGCCTTGGCAGGAAGGCAGCAACGCCACTCGGTACAGATACCACTGGCCCTCGGGATCGGCGCTGGAGGAAAGCCACGGCGCCGCCGTCAGGGGGCGCAGGGAAAAGGTGCCGATCATTGCGGCACCGTCGCACACAGCCCAGACCCGGCCGAGACGGATCTCCTGTTCCAGAAGCGCCTGATCCCAAGGCTCGTCCCATTGGGCAATGCCCTTTTGATGAAGGGCCAGCGTGACTTCATCCAGCAGTTTGGTGATCGTCAAAGCATCTTCCAAGGATGCTTTTCGGATGGAACATTCCATTGTCTGCCTCCTTTTTTCTGTTAGGGATTTTCTTTTATTCTATCATCGACGGCCAAAATATGCTATAATCATTTTATATCCTGTGCAAAAAAAGCCAAGGCGCCCTTAACGCCTGCCTGAGGGTTAGCGTTTCGGCGGGCGAAGCCGATTGGAAAAGGTGTGTAAATTTGATCGGGAGGGATGGGTTTGGAACTGCAAAAATATGCCAAAGCCGACCTGGAAGAGGTGTACCGGTTGTTTTATGATACAGTGCACAGCGTGAACCGGGCGGATTATGAGCCAGAGCAGCTCGACGCTTGGGCTCCACAGGAAATGGATCGTTCCCGATGGGAAGCGTCCCTGCTGTCCCATGAGACCTGGGTGGCCAGAGAGGGAGAGCGGATTGTCGGTTTCGGTGATCTGGGCGAAAACGGCTATTTGGACCGGCTGTATGTGCACCGGGATTTTCAGCGCCGGGGGGTGGCTTCTGCCATTTTGCGCCGGCTGGAAGAAGGGGCGCGCCGCCAAGATTGCCGCCGGATCTACACCGAAGCGTCCATTACGGCTCGCCCTTTTTTTGAGCGGTGGGGATACCGGGTGGTAAAGGAACAGCAAAAACCCCTTCGCGGCCAGGTCTTTATCAATTTTATCATGGAAAAATTTTTTTAGAAGAACGATTTTAAAGGAGGATATTCCCTATGAAAAACCCAGTTGTGACCATTGAAATGGAAAACGGCAACCAAATGAAGGTGGAATTGTATCCGGACGTGGCGCCGAATACGGTGAAAAATTTTGTGTCCCTGGTGAAACAGGGCTTTTATGACGGCGTGATCTTCCATCGGGTGATCCCTGGTTTTATGATCCAGGGCGGCGACCCTGAGGGTGTTGGCGTCGGGGGCCCCGGTTATAGCATCAAAGGCGAATTTTCGGCCAACGGATTTAATAATCCCTTAAAGCATACCAAGGGCGTTATTTCCATGGCCCGATCCTCCCGGCCGGACAGCGCAGGCAGCCAGTTCTTTATCATGGTGGATGACGCGCCCCATCTGGACGGCAGCTACGCGGCTTTTGGCAAGGTGATCGAGGGGATCGAGGAAGCGGACCGGATCGTAGCGGTCAAGCGGAACCTGTCGGACAAGCCGCTGGAGGATCAGCGAATGGCCAAGGTGACAGTAGAAACATTCGGCGAAGAAATCGGGGAACCGGAGACGCTATAAGCAGGAAAAAACAGCATCAAGGACGAAAAAAGGACTTTCCGATCGGAAAGTCCTTTTGATTTGCAGAGATGTTCGGTGAAGCCATTTGCGGCCAAGGCCGGCAGCTTAGGCTTCGATGATGTCCTCCACTTTGACGTGGTCAGAAAATCCAGTGGTGATGATCTCCACAAAAGTGCTTTTTTCGTGCAAGTAATAATATTTATAATGCAGGGTTGAATCCTTGGGGATGGTGCTGATGGCATAGCCTTTATACTTTCCGGTGCTCCAGGTTTGCGGTAAGGAGATTTCATCCATATCAGCCTGCATTTTATCAAACAGGGTGGACGCAAAGCTTTCCAGGCTATATGTTTCCACATCCGCTGTAGCGGAAATACGGCAGGTTTCAAATGTCTTGCCATTTAGCAGCAGAACCTCGCCCGCCGTATATGCTTCCGGTCGGGAAGAGAGCAGATTCCCTTCCTCATCCACATAATTGCTTATCAGATTCCGGTCCTTGGAAAGGGCGGCTAACTCATCGTCGGTCACCGTAAACCAAGGGGCGGGAAAGGAAAAGGAGAGATTCATCGAGGGAATGGAAACCGTATCCCCGTCCACTTTAACACAGCGGTCGGCAGAAGAACCGGAGCAGCCTGCCAACAGCGCGGCCAGCAGGGCCAGCGCCAGAAACAGGGAAATCATTCGATTGGTTTTTATCATACAGAAAAGTTCCTTTCTTTGCTAAGATTGCCAAAAAGGGATTAGCGCTTTGTAGCAGCTTGCTGTACAAATTCCTTGCGCCCGGGGAAGAAAAATTCCAGTGCGTGCTGGATGGATTGATCCCAAAAGCCCCATTCGTGGGTACCAGGCCATTCCCGATAAGCAAATTCGTAGGGCAGCGCCTGGATAGCGTCCCGGAAGCGAACATTCTGCGCGTACAAAAAATCCTCCGTCCCGCAGGTGACCATCACTTTTGGCAGCTGTGATTTTGGGAGCCGGGCCGTCTTTTCTAACAAATAAAACAAATTGTCCTCTGGGTTTATTACAAGATCCGCCCCGAACATCGCCTTTGCTTCGTTTTGCAGCCCTGGTTCTGATTCGGCGAGGGTGGCGCGTAGCGCGTCCATATCCAGGCAGCCGGAAAAGCCAGCACACCCCGCGAATCGTTCAGGGCAGCGCAGCCCCAGCTTGATTGCGCCATAGCCGCCCATGGAAAGGCCCGCTGCAAAACGATCCTCCCGTCGAGCGCCAATGTGGAACAGCTTTTCGCACAGGGCTGGCAGCTCTTCAGCCACATAGGTAAAATAGGAAAGGCCCATGGCCATATCGGTATAGAAACTGCGCTGCACTTCAGGCATGACCAATGCCACGCCATAGGCGTTGGCATACCGTTCCACAGCGGTCATCCGGGTCCAGACGTCGGCGTTTTCGCCGTGTCCGTGCAGCAAATAGACCACAGGGCATTCCGTTTCGGAAATCGGCGCCCGGTCAAAAGGCAGTACTACGGTGAGCCCGGTATCCATTCCCAGGCTTTTGGAACGGATAGAACCCCTGAAAAAAGCCATAAAAAAGCCTCCTCGTTCAAAGACTAGCCGGCCTTTTGGGCTGGTCAACAGCCATATTCTAACACTTTATCGAAAAAAAAACAACATTACAGCTCCAGCAGGCGGCAGGCGTTGCCAAAAAAGATCGCGTCCCGTTCCCGCTGTGGCAGCTCCAGCGCCTCGATCATGGCTTTTTCCCGGCGCGGATCGCTCCAAGGGCAGTCGCTGGCAAACAGGATTTTTTGTGCCCCGTGTTTTTGAATGATCCGCAAAAGCTGGCCCGGGTCGATGGCGCCGGCACAGCAGGCGGTATCCAGCCAGACGGGGGCGCCAACGAGATATTGCTCCACATCGTCCCACAGGCGCATGCCGCCCATGTGGGCTAAGATTAGCTTCAAACCGGGGCAGGCGTCAAGCACCTGGCGGCAGTCCTTGGGCTTGCAGTGGATATGTTCCGGCGACAGGGGGTCAAACCCAGCGTGGACGACCACGCAAAGGCCCAGATCCCGGGCTTTTTGAAAGATGGGCAGGAGGCGGCGTTCGCCCATATCGAACCCTTGGTAATCGGGGTGCAGCTTGATTCCCTTTAACCCAAGCGCCGCGATGCGTTCCAGCTCCGGCTCCCAGTCGGGGGCGTCCGGATGGACTGATCCAAAGGGGATCACGGTATCGGAGGCAATGGAAACGCAGAAATCGTTGATAGAATGCTGCTGGGAAGGCTTGGTGGCGATGCTTAAAAAGACGCCCTTGTCCACGCCCCATTCCTGCATTTTTTCTAAGGTAGAGGCCAGCGTTCCATTGGTCTGATTGTCGTAACCAGAGATGGCGGCCAGCTTTGGGATCACCTTAGGGGCCAGTGCGTCGGGAAAAACGTGGATATGGAAATCAATTAGCATGAAAACCATCCTTTCTGTTGGGAAAAAGCTCAAAATACATCCATCATTATACCCGCCTTTTTTCTCGGTGGCAAGGGGTGCAGGAAAGGGGGACAGCGCCCTTTCTATCCCTTTACAGCCGGCAGGTTTTATGCTATGGTGAAAATGAAAAGAGGGGAGCGTTCATGACCGAAAATTTTGCCCATCGCGGCCTTAGCGCCGCCTATCCGGAAAACACCATGCTGGCCTTTCAAAAGGCGGAGCAGACAGGCTGCCACGGCATTGAGCTGGATGTGCACCTGAGCGCGGATAAGGAGCTGGTGGTCATTCACGACGAGCGGGTGGACCGCACTACCAGCGGTACTGGCTGGGTCGGACAGATGCGTTTTGCCCAGTTGAGGGCGTTGGATGCCTCCTATCGTTTCCGGGGAAAGCTGGAGAAAAACCAAATCCCAGCGCTGGAAGAGGTGCTGGCGTGGTGTCAGACAACCGGTTTGCGGTTGAACTTGGAGTTGAAAACCAATATCAATGAATACCCGGGAATCGAGCAAAGGGTTCTCGACCTGGTTTTTCGGATGGGGATGGCAGAACGGGTGATCCTATCCTCTTTTAACCATTACACCATGTTGCGGTGCAAAAAAATTGCGCCGCAAATTCCCTGCGGCGCATTGGAAGACAGCTGGATTGTGGATTTTGGCGGATATGTCAAGGGCTTGGGGCTGGAATGTGCCCATCCGCTGCATTGTTACCTGACGCAGGAACATGTGGCCCAATTAAAGGAACGGGGCCTTCGCATCCATACATGGACGGTGGACGAGCCGGAACAGATGCGCCGTTTGATCGGATTGGGAACGGATATCATCATAACCAATCAGCCGGACCGCCTGTCAGCGGTTTTGGACACCATAAAAAAATAAAGACGAAACAGAAAAATCTGCGAAATTTTGCTTTTTTGATGAAAATGCGCCAGAAAATGGACTGTAAAGTGCAAAAAATGGGCAGAAAAAAAGGCTGATTGATGAGGTCAGCCCCTTTTCCCGGTTAAAATTATCTATTAGGAGAAGCAATAAGATGAGGAATCCAATGTAATCGGCTGTTCCGATGAGTCTATTATATCTATACTTCTGAAAAAAGTAAACTGTTTTTTGTACAAAAACACAAAAATCAGGATTCCCTACGAAAGCGAAAGGGCGTTTTTGTAGTTTTCTCCCAAGGATTTTGTATGGAACCTTTTATATTTTGCGATTTGGATTCAAGGAAGAAGGGTCATTTTGGAATATCAAGAGCTTTTATCCGCCATTTTTATGGAACGGCCCAACCGGTTTGTGGCAATTTGCATATTGGATGGTGAACCGGTGGCGGCACACGTTAAAAATACTGGGCGCTGCCGGGAGCTGCTTGTGCCGGGGGCGGAGGTGCTGTTGCAGTATCATCCGGCGCCGGGCCGCAAGACCCGGTACACCCTCACCCACGTGCAAAAGGGGGAGCGGTTGATCCACATTGACTCCCAAGCGCCGAACCATCTGGTGGAGGAGGCGTTGCGCCAGGGGCGCTTGGCGCTGCCGGGATTCGGGACGCCGGAGCTGATCCGCCCCGAGACGTTTTACGGCGATTCCCGCTTTGACTTTTATTTGGAAGCGGTGGAAAAAAGGGGCTTTGCCGAAATCAAGGGCGTTACGCTGGAGGAAGAGGGGTGGGCCCGGTTTCCCGACGCGCCCACCGAGCGGGGGGTGAAGCATTTGGAGCATCTGGCCCGGGCTGCGGCCCAAGGGTACTGGTGTTATGTGATTTTTGTGATCCAAATGAGCGGAATTCGGGGGTTTTCACCAAACTGGCGCACCCATCCGGCGTTTGGCGAGGCGCTTTTAAAAGCGCAGAAGGCTGGCGTGGTCCCGCTGGCGTTTGAGAGCATTGTCACACCGCAGCGGGTGGAATTATCCGCACCGGTAGAAATTGATCTACTGAAAGGAAGGGGACAATCATGCTGACAGATACACAAAAAATGCTGCAAAAAGCCAGAGACGGCGGCTATGCTGTAGGCGCATTCAATGCAGAAAACGCGGAGATGGTATTCGCGATCGTAGAGGCGGCTGAAAAATGCAAAGCGCCGGTGATCCTCCAGACGACACCTTCGACGTTGCGGTATCTGCCGCCCGCTTGCTTTGCCGGGATCGCGCGGGCTGCTGCGGAAAACGCTTCGGTGCCGGTAGCGCTGCATCTGGACCATGGGGACAGCCTGGAACTGGTGCGGGAATGTCTGGACGCGGGATATACCTCAGTGATGTTTGACGGCTCCCGCCTGCCTTTTTCGGAAAATGCCGCGATGACCGCCCAGGCGGTACAGCTGGCCCATGCCTGCGGCGCCAGCTGCGAGGGGGAGCTGGGTACAGTTGGCGGCAAGGAGGATTCGTTGCAGGCGCAGGCGGGCGATTATACAGACCCTGCCCAAGCGGCGGAATTTGTCCGACTGTCTGGTGTGGACAGCCTTGCGGTGGCGGTGGGGACGGCCCATGGGATATACAAAACGGCCCCTGTGCTGGATTTGGGCAGGATCCCGTTGATCCAAGCCGCAGCGGATCTGCCGCTGGTGCTGCACGGCGCTTCCGGCCTGCAGGATACAGTGGTCCGGGAGGCAGTCGCCAAGGGGATGGCCAAGGTCAATTTTGCCACCGAGCTGCGCTGTGCCTTTACCGCCGGGGTCAAAAGTGTTTTGGCGGCCCAGCCGGAGACGTTCGACCCGAAAAAATACCTAGCGCAAGGCCAAAAGAAAGTTTGTCAGCTGGTAGGGCAAAAAATCCAAATCTGCGGCGCGACTGGCCAGGTGTAGGATAAAAATCCACCCGGCGGAATGAAACTGAAAAAGTTGACGAAGGGTTTCCTTTATGCTATTTTATAAAGAACGAGAAAAAGGCTCCGGCCCCGTGGAGGCCGGCCGGATGGGCCCTTATCCGGAAGGGGAGTTTATATGAAAATCAAAATCACGGCGGATAGTACCTGTGATTTATCTGAGGAACTCATTGTAGAAAACGACATAGAAATCCTGCCTTTGTATGTGGTAAAAGACGGCGTGTCTTATCGGGATGGACTGGAAATTACCCCACAGGATATTTTTGATTATGTGGCGCAGGGAAACGACCCGTGCAAAACCGCCGCAGTAAGCGTGGCGGATTACAGCGCCTGTTTTTCCAGGCTCTCCCCGGCGTACGATGCGGTTATCCATATCAACATCAGCGCCGAGTTTTCCAGCTGCTACCAAAATGCCTGTTTGGCGGCGCAGCAGTTCCCCAATGTTTACGCGGTGGATTCGCGCAATCTTTCTACGGGCAGTGGCCATGTGGTCATGGAGGCAGTGCGGCTGTCCCAAATGGGCCTGGCGGGGCAGGACATTGTTCGCCGCCTGGAGGATCTGTCGGGCAGGGTGGAAGCAAGCTTTGTGATCGACAGCCTGGAGTACCTGCATAAAGGCGGGCGCTGTTCGTCGCTGGCGGCACTGGGTGCAAATTTGTTAAATTTAAAGCCCTGCATTGAAGTGGTGGACGGCAAAATGAAAGTGGGGAAGAAGTACCGCGGCTCCTTCGACAAATCCCTGCTTTCCTATGTAAAGGAACGGTTAGGCGGGCGCAATGATCTGTGGGGCGACCGTATTTTTATAACGCATACCCCTTGTGAAGCCAAAACGGTGGAAGCTGTGAAAAAAGCGGTGAAGCAGTACGGCGGTTTTCGGCAGATCATTGAAACCGAGGCCGGATGTACAATATCCAGCCATTGCGGGCCCCATACGCTGGGCATTCTGTTTATCCGAAAATAAAGGCGGGGACATCATGAGCTTTTTAAAGTCTTTCAAGTGGAATGCGGCGGCAATTTCTCTGGGGTCGCTGGTGATGGGCGCAATTTTGACGGCTTGGCCTGCGATTGCAGCCCGAACAGTTTGTTATTTGTTAGGGGCAGAACTGCTTTTAGGGGCGTTTAGCTATCTGCTTAGCTATTTCAGCGGACGCCGGCAGGGCCTTCCAGTGGGGATGGATTTGGCAGTTGGCCTGCTGCTGGGCGTATTGGCGTTTTTTATGGCGCTTCAAGCGGATTGGGTGATCAAATTCATTCCGCTGCTAATGGGAGCGGTGTTTTCGGTTACCGGCGCGGTAAAGCTGCAACGGTCGCTGGAGCTCAGACAGGTACAGTACCGCGGATGGGGAATGGTGATGTTTTATGCGCTGCTGACCATTGGTTTCGGCGTGTTGCTGCTGTTTGATCCTTTCCGGGCGGCAGAAATGATGGTGCGGATTTTGGGGATCGGCCTTCTGATCAGTGGTTTTTCCGACATTGCCACGATGGTTAGCGTTTCCCGGCAGATACGTCAAAACCGGTTGCCCGGCGTCAGCCAGACGGGGAAGGATCGTTTTTAGTTCAAAAGCCAGACGGAGCAGATTTTCACCTTTTTTGAAAGGCGGCCTTTTGGCCGCTTTTTTATTTGACTGCGGTGCAATAAAGATTGGATTTGAAGGCACTTTTATCATAGAGAGGATCTGGGACGGAAAAGAGAGAAAAACGCCCCTTTCCCGTTTTTTCGCGGAAAAATGAAGATATTCTAAAAATGATCGCTTAAAAAACCAAATCTTTTTTATTTTGTGTAGCAAAAAGCCCTGCTTGCGCGTTCTATTTTACAAAGAGAGAAAAACAGCATATTAAAGGAGGAAGGAAAATGGAAGAATTGAAAAAATGGGTGATTTCGGTATTGTTGTACTTATTTTAGGCAAGCCATTGCAACAGCACCCCTGCAAGAAAGAGCCGCAAGGCTCTTTCTTGCATGATACGGCTTTTTTTGCTAAGATAAAGGAAAAGGTGGGATCGCGGTGAAACAGTGGAGCGCTGTAAAGGAGTCGGCTGCTGGGGCGGAACTGTTTTGGGCTGGACGCTGGCAAACTGGCAGCAGGGGGATCTGTCAATATTCCGTTTTGGCTGGACGGTATTGGGCTGCGGAATCGGCGCATTGTTCGGCGCGCTGCTCATCTTTCTCGGAAAGTGGATTGCCGAAGAGATAAAAGCAAAGAAGGACTAGCCGGCGGAATAAGAAACGGGGGCTACGCAATGGAGCATCGGGGTACGATAACGATCGAGACAAAACGGCTGCGTTTGAGAAAATTCCGGCCGGATGACGCATTGCCAGCTTTTCAAAACTGGGAAAGCGATGAAAGGGTGACGGCGTTTCTGCGTTGGTCTCCTTGTAAAACGCCAGAAGAAACAAGCCGGATTTTGGATGATTGGATTGCCTCTTACTGCAAGCCGGATTTTTATCAATGGGCCATCGTGTGCAAAGACGGCCCGGATGAACCGGTGGGGTCCATTAGCGCGGTGAGAATCGACGAACGGATCGGTATGGTGGAGATCGGCTATTGTATCGGCGTAAACTGGTGGAACCAGGGCATCATGACCGAGGTGCTGGGGGCGGTGATTCCCTTCTTTTTCGAACAGGTAAAAGCTAACCGCATCTGTGCGCAGCACGATCCGAACAACCCCGGTTCCGGAAAGGTCATGGCCAAATGCGGACTCCGGTATGAGGGGACGCTGCGGCAGGCGGACTATAATAACAGGGGGATTGTAGACGCTGCGGTATACGGGATTCTGGCGGAGGAATACCGGTTGGAGAAAACGAGCCGGTAAGCAAACGGAAAATATCACTGCTTGATTCGATGGATTTTTAAACAGATAGAAAAAGAGGAAGTCAAATGTTGACTTCCTCTTTTGTATTTGCGAATGGGACGCAGGAAACGATGTTTGCGCTCCGCGGTCAAACGGCAAAACTTTTGACCAACTTAAGGTTTTCTTGCAAGCTGCAGGTCGATGGTATCGTATATTGTTATTGTACCGCCGTGGTTGCGGATGGCCTCCTCGACTTTTGAAAAAAATTCAGTCCGGATGCCTTCCTCCATGGCAATATGGTCGGAATAGGTCCCCATCAGTGCAACGTATTCTTTGGCGGAAAAGGTTCGTGTCCGATGATAAAGGGCGTAGCAGCTGTCCATAAAGCCATATTGTTCCGAACGCATCGCCCGGCGACGGGCATCCTCCTCGCTGTATTCTACAAAGGTTTCCTCCGGGCGGTTATAGAACTTGTAAAAGTGCGCGGCATAAAGGCGATTTATTTCTTTTGCGAGAGGCGGGTTGCCCTTGTCGGAATAGGGGTGATTTGCAAATTGGGCAAAGGCGCCGCCGCTTTTGAGCATGGAGAAAACTTTGGGGTATCCGATCTCCTCCGGCACCCAATGAAATGCGGTTGCGGAGAAAATAAGGTCATACGTCGAAGGGGCAAAATCAACATCTTCAAATTTGCCTGTGATGACCGAAAAATTTTGAAAATCCTTGAATTTTTCCCGGCACCGTTGGGAAAAATGCTCCCCGTACTCAACGGCGGTAACGGCGCATCCGGTTTGCAGGATCGGCAAGGTAGCCTGTCCGCCGCCAATCCCGATTTCAACCGCCCGGCTTGACGCGCTGATCGGGACGTAATCGAAAATCCGCTGATATAATTCCGCTACATACCCTGGCCGCATTTTTTCGTAGACAGAAGCGACCGTATCAAACGTCCATTCCAACCCGTTGATTATTGACATATGATTGCCCCCTGTTTGCGACGATACGGTTTACACATTAAACCGGAACAAAACCACATCGCCGTCCTGAAACACATACTCCTTGCCCTCGGAGCGGACCAGCCCTTTTTCTTTGGCGGCGGCCATGGAACCGCAGGCTTCCAGATCGTCGAAAGCTACAATCTCCGCCCGGATGAAGCCCTTTTCAAAATCAGAGTGAATTTTGCCTGCGGCCTGGGGCGCTTTCGTGCCCTTTTTGATGGTCCAGGCCCGGACCTCTTGTTTGCCGGCGGTCAGATAGGAAATCAGGCCCAGCAGCTCATAGCCTTTTTGAATCAGGCGGTCCAGGCCGGAAGATTCCAGCCCCAGCTCGTCCAAAAACAGCTGTTTGTCCTCCCGGGACATATCCGCAATATCTTCTTCGATTTTGGCGCAGATGGGCAGCACCAAAGAACCTTCCGCCGCCGCAATTTCACAGACCTGCTTGTAGTATGCGTTTTCCTCCAAAGAACCGAGAAAATCGTCCTCGCTCAGGTTTGCCGCATAGATGACCGGCTTGCCGGAAAGCAGGGAGACCGTCGCGAGGGTCTGCTCCTCTTCCTCCCCCTTTGTCTGGAATGAGCGGGCGGATTTTCCCTCCTCCAAATGGGTTTTGAGCCGCTGAAAAAGTTCTGCCTCCGCCAAATATTTCTTGTCCGCCTTTGCCGCTTTCTGGGCTTTGTCTATCCGCCGTTCCAGAATATCCAGATCGGAGAAAATCAATTCGAGATTGATGGTTTCGATGTCCCTTGCCGGGCCGATTTCACCGTCCACATGGATGATCTCGGTGCTCTCAAAGCAGCGGACCACATGGATAATGGCGTCCACCTCTCGGATGTGAGAGAGAAATTTATTCCCCAGCCCTTCCCCCTTGGAGGCGCCTTTGACCAAGCCTGCAATATCCACGAATTCAATGATTGCGGGGGTATATTTGTCCGGATCGTACATCTTGGCCAGCACGTCCAGCCGTCGGTCCGGTACTGCTACAACGCCCACGTTGGGCTCGATGGTACAGAACGGATAGTTGGCCGACTCGGCGCCGGCGTTGGTAATAGCGTTGAACAGGGTGCTTTTGCCCACATTGGGCAGACCCACGATTCCTAATTTCATTTTGACTTTCGTCCTTTCCAAAATACTGCGTTTCCCCGGTGTACCGGGGAAACGACGCCTTTTTGTCGCGAAAAATACTATACAAACAGGCATTTACAAACTATAATTATACATAGAAAAAGCGGCGGCGGCAAGAGCGTTTCAGAATATCCTCAAAAGGTTTATAAATTTGTAACCTTTCGCGCTTCTTTTCGGGTATAATGGTATTCAGAATGCGGCGTGCCTCTGGTCGGCCGCGCTGACAAGGAGGAGAAAACATGGCAATGGGAAAAGTCCTGGTTGCGGACGACGACAAAAATATCTGCGAGCTTTTGCGGCTTTATCTGGTGAAAGAAGGATTTCAGGTGGTTCTGGCTGGCGACGGGGAGGAGGCCCTTGCCCGTTTTTCGGCGGAGAATCCCGACATCATTCTCTTGGACGTGATGATGCCGCGGCTGGATGGCTGGCAGGTCTGTAGAGAGATCCGGAAAAAATCCGAGTGCCCGATCATCATGATTACCGCCAAGGGTGAAACCTTTGACAAGGTGCTGGGATTAGAGCTGGGTGCCGATGACTACGTGGTGAAGCCCTTTGAGACAAAAGAGATCGTGGCCCGGATCAAGGCGGTGATGCGCCGCACTGGCAAGAGCGCCGCGGAGAACGACATCAAGGAAGTCAGCTATGACAAGCTGGTGGTCAACATGACCAAGTACGAGCTGAAAGTGGACGGCAAGGTCGTGGATACCCCGCCGAAGGAGCTGGAGCTTTTGTACCATCTGGCCAGCAACCCCAACCGGGTTTACACCCGGGACCAGCTGTTGGACGAGGTTTGGGGGTTTGAGTACTACGGCGATTCCAGAACGGTAGATGTGCATGTCAAACGCCTGCGCGAAAAGCTGGAGGGCGTATCGGATAAATGGACGCTTAAAACCGTTTGGGGCGTTGGCTATAAATTTGAAGTAAAGGAATAATTTCCTGCAGGATGGAAGATTTTTCCGCGGCAGCCAGTGCCTTTTGAATGCTGGCTGCCGCGGTTTTCCACATGGGGAAGGATGGGGCGTTTCTATGCAAAAGAATTTGTTTACAAAATATTTTACCATCTGCGCCGGGATGATTTTAGCGAGCATTATGGTGTTGGGCGCGCTGCTCATGGGGTTTGCGTCCCAGTATTTCCGCAGCGACAAGCTGAAGGTTCTCGACCGGTATGTCAGCCAGGCCACGGCCCTGACGCTGACCGACTACCAAAAGAACAATTATTTGTATATTGACGAAACCACCCTGAATTCGGTTTATTCTGTGCTGGCTGATGCCATTGAAGCGACGATTTTCCTGTCTGACACCGAGGGGAAAATCCTGATTTGTACTGATACTGGGCTGTTTGCCGAAGGGCAGAACGCGGTGCCGGAGAGTATTCTTGTGCAGGCGGCCAGCGGCAATTATCAGGAAACAGGCCGGTTGGCCGGCGCATATAAAAGTAAGAACTACACGGTGGCACGGCCTATTGGCCTGCCCAATGGGCAGATCACCGGGTTTGTATTTATTTCCGCTTCGGCCGGCAGCCTGAGTATTTTTTTAAGCCAGCTATTAAATATGTTTTTGTTGAGCTCATTGACCATGGTGGTTATCGCTTTTATTGTGATTTATTTTGTAACGGCCCGCATGGTCAAGCCACTGCGGGATATGCTGGTGGCGACCCAGAGTTTCTCCCGCGGGGATTATACGGTTCGGGTACAGGTCAACAGCAGCGATGAGATCGGCCAGCTGGCCAACGAATTTAATTATATGGCTGAGGCATTGGCCCGCAATGAGGCCATGAACCGCAGCTTTGTGGCCAATGTATCTCACGAGCTAAAAACGCCGATGACCACCATCGGTGGGTTTGTGGACGGGATTTTGGACGGGACGATCCCGGAGGAAAAGCATCATCAATATCTAACCATCGTATCCGGCGAAGTGAAGAGACTGTCGCGGATGGTGCGCTCCATGCTGGATCTGGCCAAGATCGAGGCGGGCGAAATGAAACTCAACCCGGCGGAGTTTGACCTGAACAATACCGTCTGCCAGGTAATTTTCAGCTTTGAACAGGCCATTGAGGCAAAAAAACTGGATATCATCGGCTTGGATGTGGACAAAATCATGGTCAGCGCCGATCCGGATTTGATCCATCAGGTGGTTTATAATTTGATCGAAAACGCGGTGAAATTTGTCAATGAGGGCGGCTATATTGAGGTGAAGTACCACAGCGACGGTGCACGCACCTTAGTGGCCATCCGGAATTCCGGCGCGGGCATTATGCCGCAGGACTTACCCAACGTGTTCGAGCGCTTTTACAAGACGGACCGTTCCCGCAGCCAGGATAAAAGCGGCGTGGGGCTTGGCCTTTATATTGTGCGCACGGTAATCCATCTGCACGGCGGTGAAATCCATGTCAGCTCCAAAGAGGGGGAATATACGGAATTCGCCTTTTCCATTCCCAGCGAGGGAACAAAAAATTCACAAAATTTATTCAAAAAAAACGGATAATTCCCCAAGATTCTTAAAGACTCCTTTACGCAATGGACATAATTCTCTTTTATAATAAAGCCAGTTTAAAAACCAGTCGCGGACGCATTGGCTGCGGCTTTTCCAGGATAAAAGGAGGAACAGAGTTATGAATGACATGGAAAACAAAGAGCTGTTTGGTTCTGAAGAAAATAATACGCAGGGGGAAACTGCGCAAGCGGCGGATCAGCCGCCTGTATCACCTGAAAACGCGGTCCCCAGATCTTCGCAGTACCAATATCAGCCGCCGGCAAGCCGACCCGCCCCTCCGGCTTACGGTGCGGCGCCGACCCAAACGCCTTACGGCGGGTATTCTTTTGGGCAACAGCCTGCGGACGGAGGGGCCCAGACGCCGCCGCCGAGCACGCCGCCCGGCAACCAATGGAACTTTCCAGAATACGGCGCTCCGTCCCCCAAAAAGCCTACGGAAAAAAAGAAAGGCAGTGGACTCAAGATCTTTGCCGGGATTCTTGGCGCGTTGCTGGGTGTTGCAGTTTTAAGCTTTGCGGTGTTCGGCATTTACAGTTTGATGATGCCGCAGCAGAATATAATCGATGCGCCCCAGTCCCAACCCAGCGGTGAAACGTCCGCCAACGAAAATGTGCCGGAATTGGAGACAAACAGCAAACCTTCTGATAATACAGTATCCACCGACGGGACGCTGACTACGGCGCAGATCAACGAAAAAGTAGCGCCTTCAGTGGTGGGGATCGTCCAGTATCAGGCCAACTATTTTGAGCCGACCGGTGAAGGTTCCGGGATTATCCTGTCGGAGGACGGCTATATTGCCACCAATGCCCATGTAATCGAAAATGCAGACAGCCTGGAGGTTGTGCTTAGCGACGGGACCACCTACAAAGGCACGGTTGTTGGCTACGACAGCAAAACCGACCTAGCGGTCGTCAAGATCGACGCCAATGGTTTGACCCCGGCGGAGCTGGGCGCTTCCGGCGAGCTGAAGGTTGGCGAAAAAGCGATTGCCATCGGCAATCCTGGTGGGTTGACCTATGCGGGTTCTGTTTCCGAAGGGATTGTCTCTGGGCTCAACCGCTCCCTGCGAGCAGCTACCGATGGATATACTATGAACTTTATCCAGACCGACGCCGCCATCAGCCCCGGAAACTCGGGCGGTGCGCTGGTTAACGAATTTGGCCAGGTAATCGGCATCAACTCGCAAAAACTTGCGGCCGACGGATATGAAGGGATCGGGTTTGCCATCCCCATTGACGAGGCACTTCCGATTTTGAAAGATCTGATGAGTTACGGCCGGGTGACCGGGCGGGTCAAATTGGGTATCACCGCTTATGCGGTCAATGAATATGTGGCCAGCGTCAATGGAATCCCCAGCGGGATCCTAATCGACACGATTGACGCCGATTCAACTCTGTTGGCCACCGATGTACAGGCGGGCGACATCATCACGCAGGTGGAGGGCACGGCTGTCAGCAGCTTTACCTCTCTGTCCGATCTGTTGCGCGATTATTCCCCTGGCGACCAGGTAACGTTGACCATCTTTAGGGCAAGCCAATCCACCGGGAACTCCCGTTATGGATATGCTTACGGCGGGCAGACCGTTCAAGGCAGCACCTTTGAAGTGAAAGTCACACTGATGGAGGACACGGGAGCCACAACTTCCAGTAATCTGCAAAGCAACAGTACCCAAGGCAACGTACAAAACGATCAAGCCGCTTAATTTTAAGCGCCCGGGAACTCCCGGGCGCTTTTTTGTTGCAAACGGCGTTTGTTTCCGGTAGAATGGAAAAAAGGTTTGGCGTATCCAGAGGTCACGGCTTGTGCGCGCCGAATCTTGCGTTGGGGAGGTGTGCCTATGTTTTCCATTGTGTTCCAACAGGTGTTCATTATGTTTTTGCTGATGCTGGTCGGATTTATTTATGCCAAGGCTACCGGCATGAAGAAAGAAGAGTGCAACCGCATTTGCAATATCCTTTTGATGATTGTCACGCCTTGTCTTTTGTTAAGCAATTTGCAGCGACCGTTTAGCAAAGAGATCTTATGGGAATTGCTTTTTTCGCTAGGGCTGGCAGCTGTTACCTCGCTGATCGCCATTTTGGCGGCTCGGTTCGTTTTTTTGCCAAAAGAGCGAGCGGAAAACCAGAGGATCGAACGGTATGGCGCCAGCTTTGGCAATGTGGGCTTTATCGGGATTCCCTTGATCACCGGCATTTTCGGCGCGGAGTATACTGTGTTTGCAGTGGTGTTCGTGGTGGTGTTCCATGTGCTTTCCTGGACGGTCGGCGTGGCGATTCTGAAAGGTTCGCTGAAGGAGATGTCCTGGAAAGAGGCACTGTTGAATCCCGGCGTACTCAGCGCTCTGGTAGCGGTTCCGCTCTTTCTATTTAACATTACGCTGCCATCTCCAATTGGGCCGGTGGTCAATTATATTTCCTCGCTGAACACGCCGTTGGCCATGCTGGTATGCGGCTTCTTTATCGCCGGGGTGGATTGGAAGAGGTTTGGGGACAGGGGCGTTTTGTATGCCTCTTTAACCAGGCTGGTGTTCATCCCGCTTTTGACCATGTTTTTATACTGGGCCTTAGGGATTCACCGCTGGATTGGGGGAGGATCCACTCTGGTGCAGGTCAATTTGATCGCCGGAGCCTGTCCGGCAGCCATCGCCACCAGCATGATGGCAGCGCGGTATGGGCTGGACGGGGAGTATGCGTCAGTCATCGTGGCGGTGACGACGGTGGGCTGTCTGGTGACGGTGCCGCTGATCGCGATGCTGGGGCAGCTGATTTTCGTGTAGCGTTTTGTGTGCGCAATCACACGAGGTTCGAAAAAGGGTTGCCAAAGGGCGCTGCCGATAAAATAATTTAGCGGCAAATGAGAAAAGAGGGAAGCGGCGATAGCCGCTACACAGGTTGCAAGAAAGGCCGGGTGAAAAGCATTTGCTTTTCACCCGGCCTTTCTTGTGATTTAAACTGCCCTGCCAGTACGGAGAAAAGCTGATGCCACACAATTTTTTGTGACCTTCTGATACGCTGCCGACCGAGGCAAAGCAAGAAGATGGTTTTTGTTTGCCGTTTCCTATCATAGCGGAAACGGCTCATCTGGACAATAAAAAACGCTGTTGGTTTACCAAAATATTCTTGATTTCTCTTGTTATTGGCTACAAAATTGGTGCGGCTTGTTGACCAATGTTGAAAAAATGTTAAAATGCAGTCACATAAAGGTTTTTAATCACATGCGTGACTGCTTAAAGGAGGCTTTTCGTATGTATTTTGGCAGCGTCAGATTTTTTAAACATCTTTTTTTATCGTTGCTGATTCTTCTGTTTTTGATTCCGACCACCGTTGCCGTTGTTTTCGGCATACAAAACAAAGATTTGAAGAATTCCCTTTCCGTACTGGAACATTACATCGACATAAACAACATTAGCGTTGTTCCCCTTGTCAAAATGGCGGGTTCAGGGACTGGGGAAATAGACGTTCCCGAACCAGAGGAGATCGGAAATGACCGCCCAAAAGTATCAGCAGACTTTCGTCTCACAGCTTCGAAATAAAAGCTACGGGATTGTCTTAATGCATGACAGCATCGCAAAAAGCATAAGTGTTGAGGCGTTGCCGGGCATGATAAAACATGCAAAGGAACACGGATACCGTATCCGCGCTCTTACCAATGAAAACTATCCGGTCCAATTCTAAATTAAACAATATGGAGGTTTCAAAATGGCTGCAAAAAAATGCTAAAACCGCTTTAAGCGAACTGGCAAATCTGGTTGGACTTTCCTCGCAAGACAAAAAAACGAGGAGAAGCAGACGCCCTTTGGGGCGGATAAGAAAGAGCCCCCTCCCCCCCTCCAAGCCCGAAAGCTTTACGTCCATCCCTTTGTCCCACGGTTCTGCGGCGCCCACTCAGAATTTTCCGGCAACCGTCATTTCGCAGGACGCGGAGATCACCGGCGATATAAAGGCCAAAGGCGACGTTGAGATCGTAGGCTCTGTGCAGGGCAATATTGAAACTTCCGGGAACGTCATCATAAAAGGCACCGTTACAGGTAACATAAAGGGCGACGAGGTTTCCGTTATGTCTGCGCATATCAAAGGGAACGTGGAATCAGAAAGCGTTGTGACCGTTGAACGCGATTCGGTTATTATTGGGGATATCAACTCTAAAAACATCTCTCTCGACGGGAAAATCAAGGGGAATCTTGCAATCGCCAACACCGCTCTCTTTAAGGAAAACGCTGCTATTTTGGGAAATGTCACAGTAGGTAAACTCAGTATGTCCGAGGGCGCGCTGTTTACTGGCGAACTGAAAATGAACGGTTCTGACGCGCTGAAATCCACCTTTGGCGAATAAAAGTACCATCAGCGTAACGTTGGTTCTTTTGGTATATTTTTATAAAGGATTCCGCCGCAATTTTGCGGTGGAATTTTTATTAGGAGGCGGGGCGGCGTAATAAAAAAACCTATGGGCATTTGTCTGCCCATAGGTTTTTTAAGCTTGCCGCATACCGTTTCTAGCGGCGATTTTTTATTGTTCCATCATAAAAAACACATCAATTCGGCGTACAATTTGAGGAAAACGCTATTTCTTATAACGATTCTGGGCAAAATACCAGCTGTCGGCGCACATCTGATCGATATTCCGTTTCGCTTCCCAGCCAAAGAGGCGGCGGGCTTTCTGGGTGTCGGCATAGCAGGTGGCAATGTCGCCGGGGCGGCGGGGCTCGATCCGGTAGGGCAGTTCCCGCCCACAGGCTTTGGAGTAAGCGGCTACTATTTCCAATACGCTGCTGCCATGGCCGGTGCCAAGGTTAACGGCCTCTACGCCAGTATGTTCCAATACATACTTGACCGCCGCCAGATGGCCCAGCGCCAGGTCCACAACATGGATATAATCCCGCACGCCGGTGCCGTCAGGGGTATCGTAGTCGTTGCCGTAAACCATCACCTCAGGGCGCAGGCCCGCCGCCACTTGGGATACATAGGGCAGCAGGTTGTTGGGGATCCCGTTGGGATCTTCGCCGATCAACCCGCTGGGATGGGCGCCAATGGGGTTGAAATAGCGCAGTAAGCTGACGCTCCACTGCGGATCTGCCACAGCCAGATCGGTGAGGATCTGCTCAATCATGACCTTGGTATAGCCATAAGGATTGGTGGCGGAAGTGGGCATCCCTTCTTGAAACGGGACTGGATTATGCATGCCGTAGACGGTGGCGGAAGAGGAAAAAACGATCCGGCGGCATCCGGCTTCCCGCATGACCTGACACAGCACCAAGGTGCTGACAAGGTTGTTTTCGTAATATTCCAGCGGCTTCTGGACCGATTCAGGCACTGCCTTGAGGCCGGCAAAGTGGATGACCGCATCAATCGCATGGTCGACAAAGATTTTCTGCATCCCCGCTTTGTCCCGAAGGTCAGTTTGATAAAAGGCAACCGACTTCCCAGAAATCGTTTGGATATTTTCTATCGCTTCGGGCTTGGCATTGCTGAGATTATCGGCGATGACAACCTCATATCCCGCCTCCAGCAATTCAACGCAGGTGTGGCTTCCAATAAATCCGGCGCCGCCGGTAACAAGTATTTTCATAAGAAAAATCCTTTCTTTTAACGATCGTTTATGAAGAAAACCTTTTTTTATGGGAGGAAGTTTCATTCCTCACAAAAAGAGTTCAGCCGCCCCCTCTGGGCGGATGGCCAGCTGGCGGCAGGAGCCCAGACCAAAAACGGCCTCCATGCTTTGGCGGTAGCCGGCAGCCAGGGTGCTTGGCATCAAGGCCAGGATACTGCCGGCAAAGCCGCCGCCGTGGATCCGGCAGGCGCCCTGGTTTTGCAGTAGATGTTCAGACAAGGCCATGGCCAGGGATAGGCCCCGTTCCTCCGGATTGGCATCCGGCCAGGCGTTTTGCAAAAGCTGCTGAGAAGATCGGCCGGACGCTGCGAGAAGTCCCAGCACTTCGGGCGTATTTTCTTTTGCCAGCGCGTCCACCATCCGGGCGGCCCGGCCATCTTCTTCAAAAAAATGGATGGCGCGTAAAATCGCCCGGTCGGGCACCTGGCCGTGTAAGTTCCCCAGCTGTGCCCAGAACGTTTCCTCCGGTACCGAGCACAGCAGCTGCTGCCCGAAAAAGGCAGCCACAGCTTTCATTTCTGCCGGGATAGCGGCATATTGATTGATGAGGTCGGCATGGCTGCCGCCGGTGTTAACCGCAAATAGGGACAATGCGTGTTGCTCCACCGAAAAGGATAGCCGCCGTACTTGGGGATTTGCCGGATCCGTAAGATCCATAGCGGCAAAACCGCCGACGGCGCAGGCCAGCTGGTCCATGAGCCCACAGGGCTTTCCAAAATACTCCGATTCGGCGAGGCGGCCTGCCCGGGCAATTTGGACAGGAGTTGCGGTACCGCCGCAGAACAGGGAGTTGAAGATCGTGCCGAGCAAGCATTCAAACGCCGCAGAGGAAGAAAGCCCCGCCCCGGACGGAAGCTGGGAGGAAACGTAAGCGTCGAATCCGGCAGGGGAAAAGCCGAATCGGGTCAGCCCGGCGGCAACGCCCCGGATCAGCGCCGCGGTTTCACCCAACTCGCGGGCCCTGGGAGCCAGATCCTCTAAATCCACAATGGCGGCGGTGTACCCCTCGGAGACAATCCGGACCGTGCGGGTACCGTTAGGCGCAGCGGCGGCCACAACGTCCAGCGTAATGGCAGCCGCGACCACCCGTCCCTGCTGATGGTCGGTGTGGTTGCCGATGAATTCGCAGCGCCCGGGCGAAGAAAAGAGCGCTGCCTTGTGGTCGGTTCCGAAAGCGTTTTCAAAGCCGCGGACTGTTTCAAGGTACCGTTGGGGCTGGGAAGCGGCGCTTTCATACCAGCGGGAAAAGACTTCTGGCGCTTTTTCGTCGGCCAGTTTTTTCCGAAGGACATGGGTGAATTCCAATGGGCGTGTCTCCTTTTCAATAGGCTTATTTTCAGTATAGCAGAAAATATTCACGGTGCAACAGGAAAAGGAATCGGGTAATTTTGAAAAGATTATGAATTTTTATGAAGTAAACTTCCGACATCTGTCGTTTTATGTTAAGATAAGGACGGCAAAGGGAAAAGAAAGAAATATTTTTGGGTAAATGCAACAAACCGACCCATTTTTGTAACTATAGTAATAAGAAAGCCGGCAGAGGGGAAAGAGTATGGAACTCGACGAAAAAAGCGTAAAATTAGAGCGCCTATACGCTCTGCATAAAAATATAATGCTGTACACAGCCGAACGGATTCTGAGGGATTACCAATTGGCAGAAGACGCGGTGCAAAAGGCTTTTATGAAGGTCTTGGACAATTTACATAAGATCGAAGAGCCCGATTGTAACAAAACCCGCGCGTTTCTAGTTATCATTACCAGAAACGTCGCAATTACCATGTATAACCGGCAGAAGAAACAGGCCGTCCCCATCGAAGAAATCGAACAGATGGATTGTGCGGGCGGGTTGACACCTTTTGATCTGGTGGCGTCCAAAGAATCGGTGGAAGCAATCGCGCAGTACAGTGGGCAGCTGGACAAAAAGTATGCCGATGTGCTAGCGCTTAAGTTCTACTACGAGTATTCGGACAGCGAGATCGCCGGTTTGGTGCAGACTAGCCCTGAGAACGTTCGGGTAAGGCTGCACCGTGGTAAGCGTAAATTGACGGCGCTTTTAAAGGGGGACGAACGTTTCAATGGATCGCAGAACAGGCGATGAATGGAGCGGGGATCCTTTGCTGCGGGATGCACTGTGGCTTTATATGGAGCAGATGTTGGGAGAACTCCCTTGTGAAAGAGAGTTATCTGCAAAATACCAAAATACGCCGCGTCTAGATCAGATGATTGGCAGGTTGGAAGGGCTTTTGTGGCAGAGGCAGCATAAGGAATAGGAAACAGAAAAGGCGGCGGCACAGGAAAAGATTCCGGTCGCTGCCCTTTTTTGCCCATCAGTATTTTTCCATAAAGGGATTGCCTTTTTTTCGCAATTTTCGTATAATGATTCCCTGGCGAGGGAGCGTGAAAATATGCGGCAAGAATTGACATTTTTAAAAGGACTAAAGGATGGGATTCCCATCTGCTTGGGCTACCTTTCGGTGTCCTTTACTTTCGGCATGATGGCGGCCAGGGGCGGGTTGCCTCTGGGGATCATTCAGATGATTTCCATGACCAACTTAACCTCGGCAGGGCAGTTTGCCGGGACGGCGCTGGTCCTATCCGGCGGGGCTTATCTGGAAGTGGCGGTGACCACTTTGGTCATCAATCTGCGTTATATGCTCATGTCGCTGTCCCTTTCCCAAAAGCTGGAGCCTTCCATGCCCCGCTGGGAGCGGGCGCTGTTGGCTTTTGGAAATACGGACGAGATTTTTGCTGTTGCAATGCAGCAAAAAGGCTATATCAACGGAAAATATTTGCTGGGGCTAATTGTGCTGCCCTATGTCGGATGGGCAGCGGGGACACTGCTGGGCGCAACCGCCTTTGGCGCGTTGCCGGCCAGCGCAGTCAGCGCCCTGAATATTGCGATCTATGGGATGTTCATCGCCATTGTGGTGCCGCCGATGAGAAAGTTGCGGCCAGTGTTGTTCACCGTATGTATTTCCGCTTTCATTAGCTGCGTGTTCCGGTTTGTGCCGGGGCTATCGCGCCTGTCTTCCGGATGGGTGATTATTATCTGTGCGATAGCGGCGTCCGCTTTGGCGGCGGTACGCTATCCGGTGGACGAGGAGGCAGCGCAATGAAACTGGACATGATAAGGGTTCTTCTTTCAGTGGCGATTATGGCGGGCGTTACATATTTTTTGCGAATGCTGCCGCTGACGGTTTTCCGAAAGAAAATCGAAAACAATTTTGTCCGCTCGTTTCTGGCCTATGTTCCTTATGCAGTACTGGCTGCGATGACTATCCCGGACATCTTTTTTTCCACTTCATCGCTGCTTTCCGCTGCGCTGGGATTGGCGGCAGCGGTGCTTTTGTCTTACTGGGGCAAAAGCCTGTTGATCGTGGCGCTGGGTGCGGTAGCGGTGGTCTTTGTTGTAGAGCGGCTGCTTGTTCCGCTGTTGTAACCGTTTTTATGAGTCGGCGTGCTTTTGCCCATATGCCAGGCCGCTGGATGGGGAGCCATCCGCCGGGCGGAAAGATGGGACGTATCGCCGATGGCTTTTTCAAAAGGGGATCTAGCAAAAGGAGGTATGGCCTTTTGGGCCATGCCTCCTTCTAAAAAATACAAATACCGCGATGCGCCTTCATTTTTTGAGGGCGCTTTTTCTATTTTGAGCCGATTTGACTTGCAGCTCCCAGAAACCGATCAACACGGCTGCCATGTCTCTCGCAAAATCAGCGAAACGCGCTGGCTCAAGGCAAGCTTGCGCCATGACTATTCCTCCTGACCCCGGCTGGTCATCATCTGGACGTAAACCATCAGTTCTTTGCGGCTGGTCACGTTTAGTTTGGTGTAAATGCGCTTATTGTGCGTCTTGATCGTATTCATGGACAGACATAAGATCTCCGCGATCTCTTTGGCGGTATGCCCGTCCATGTACAGATTAAATACGGCCTTCTCCGCGGCGGAAAGGGTTGCGATATTGCGGACAAAAGCTTCATAAGCGGTCAGATCGGGCTGTGTGGACAGAGGATCCCGCACCGTTTTGGCCTGCTGAAGCGCTTGTGCCAATTCGGCAGCGCGTTCCTCTTTTTCCTCGTCCTGGGCGGCCAGATACGCAAATAGGTCATTGATTTCCACATATTTGGTTTTGGGCCGTTCGGCGTACTGATCGTTTTTGATCAGGTTGAGCGCCTCCAAAACCGGGCTGATGTAGCGTTTGCTGATGAATGCCGCCGTACAGAGGCTTACCAGGAAAAGGATGGCCAGCGCCAGATAAAGCGGGATATTGCGGCCGCGCATTGCGCTGGCCAAATCGTTTTCCGGGATCAAAACAGCCAGCGCCCAACGCTCCGATTCATAAGCAGACTGTGCCGGATACAAAGGAATTTCCCGATGCAGTCCGCCATAGGCGTCATCATTGGCCTGATAGGAGGAAAAAGCGGCGTTGTTATTGGAAATAAGGGCAGCCTGTCCGGTTTCAAAATTATTCAGGTAGGAGTTACCAGCGATGAGTCCTTCATCCATTTCCAGCACATTCTGATCCAGAGGGCAGAGGGTGGAGAAGATCCGGGGAAACAAGCTGTTGTCCGGACTGTACATCTGTTTGAATAGCATGAAGCTGACCTCGACCCCGCAAACGCCGAATACGATGCCGTCGTCGCCAATTAGCGGCAGGCACAGCAGCATTCCCGGCTCGCTGTTATTGACCAGCAGCACCCGGTGGCTCCAATAGTATAGCCGGGATAAGGTCAGCCCACTGTACCGCTGGGCGTTGGAGATTGTAGTGTAATAAAAATCGGCGTCTGATACGTCAAATTCCATTTGCCATTGGCCCAACAGTTCAATCCCATTGTCCCGGGCGATGGAGGCAGGCCCGCGCAGATAATGCAGCTTGGAACCGACCAGATTGACCGTATTGGGTTCGGTCCGTTTTAAAAAGACGCCGGCCCGGGAATAATCCGCATTTTCCAGTGAAGAATTGACGGTGGCGTTTAAAATGACGTAGGCGCCGCTGCATTTTTGGTAGTTTAAGGCGGAAAGGAGAAGCGGCATTTGGCCGCGTAGCAGCTCCTCAAGCAGTTCGGGATGGGACTGGAGATCAGCAGGGCGAATGCCCTGTTCTTTCAGTGCCAGGTTAAGGTTCGTTGTCATTTGTTCAGCGAAGGCAACGCCCTGCAAAGAAAGTTTCCCAAAATCGGAGGAAGCGTTGGTCACCAGGTGATCTAGTTCGTTTTCTGCCCAAAGGCGGCTTTCTTTTACTCCTCTGTCGAACATGCCGGCAAACATCATTAAAAAGAGGAACGCAATGACCAAAGACGCGATAAAGAAGGAAAAAAACGCAAACAGGCGCAGATGCATGGAGGACCCTTTTTTGTCTGACAGCCGGGTCTGTTTCCATAAAGCAAGCGCATCGCGAATCATCTGCACAGCGGTTCCCCTTTCTTGTTATGTTTATGGAGTCCGCGTTTACCGGCCAACGGCAAAACGTTCCAATGCCCCTTCAGCGCGGGTAGCGGGATCCTCCCGTTCGGTGCTTTCCAGCCAATTGTCCCGCTCGTTGGTTAGAAAGAGCCGCAGATCCGTCTCATAGGATTTGCTGATGCTGTCAAAGCCTTCAAAGACTGGCGCAACAAAAAAATCATATTCGGCGTACATTTGGGTGACGGCACCCAACATCTTTCGGATACGGGGATCCTCCACACGGTTGATCTCCTCTTCCATATCTACTTCAAACGCCTGCTGGGTGACTGGCAGATAGCCGGTAGAAGAAATAAACCGCATATTCTGTTCCGGCCGGGTGAACCATTTTAAAAACAGGGCTGCCGCCTGCTCCCGTTTTTTATCGTCAGAAGCGGCTACGCAAAAGCCGTTTCCTCGCTGAATGGCCACCTTTTTGCCTCCTTCAAAAGTCGGGAACGGGAGAATGCTGTATTCCACCTGCTGGGTGGTGTTGTCCGGGTAAGTGATTGTATCACCATAAAAAAGGATGCCGGCGGAGGAACCGGTGGAGCAGATCAGATCGCCGGTCTTGGAAAGATCAGAGGAGTATCCGTCGTACAGGGCAAAACCGCCGGATATTGCCGGGGCGTAGCAGACGTCCCAAATGTGCCGGTAAGCATCGGTGTCAAGGCGGAGGGCCTCTTCTTGGAATAAGCTGTCCCCCAGCTGGATCGCACCGGCCTGCGCCAGATTGACCCAAGAATCGGCGGCGTAAAACGCTTTGCCATCGTCCGGGATATCGGGGGTTTGGGCGTCGGTCCAGCGGTAATACGCCGTTGCAGCCTGCGCGATCCCTTCAAAAGAGGATAGCGAATCCATCCCGATGCCGGTCTCGGCGGAAAACGCGTCAAACAGGGTTTGGTTCAGATACAGGATCTCGGTGGATTTGGCGAAGGGGAAAACGTAGAGACCGTTGTCTTCACCGAACCGCCCCTCAGCTACAAACTGGGGTACATAGTTTTCCAGCTCCTCCGAGGTGAAATAGTCGTCCAGATTGGCCAAAAGTCCCTTTTCCTGGAAAAGAACCGCCGTTTTGGGATAGCTGGTGGTGATGTCCGGCATGGCCGGCGCGCCTGGGTCGCCGTTGACGATACGGTTTAGCGTCTCCTGCAGCTCGGCGCTGCTGGTAATCGCCGTCACGTTGATGATAACCCCCTGCTCTTTTCCTTCGGTGCTGTTGAATTCGTCGATCAGCGTATCCATGGTTTTTTGCATGTCACCGCCGAAATTGTGCCACATGGTCAGTGTGACGGGGGATTGGGGATCCAGCCCATTTTTGTTATTGCTACAACCGCCGGTTATACCGGTTAGGATAATGAGGGACAGCAAAACAGCCAAGGTTCGTTTCAAAGGGATCGCCTCCTGTCAAAATGTTGTCAAAGCGCCGCTTGGTCAAAAAGGTCTGCAAACGGGTGATTTTTCCCTCCAATTGGAGAAATCACCCGTTTTTTTGTTCCAAAATCACCCCATGGGTGATTACAGGCAAAATAGTTTTTGCTAAAATATAAATGAAGATACATAAGGCCCTTTGCAAAAAAGAAAATGAAATCTTCCTTTTTATTTTATCGCCCATCGCCAACTTAGTCAATGCTTTGTACCGATCATTCGACATGATCAGTACAAAGCAAAGGCAAAAGGGATCCTTCCAAAGAAGTGCATATTCTTAATAGAGGGGGATGGGTCGCGCACAACGAAAGCAGCGCAACGATTTTATGGATCGATTGAAGGGCGAAGGCCCCTCCAGACGCCCGATTTTGATCTGGAAAGCAAAAAAAGGCCCCCGGCTTGTTTAGAGAGGAGATCGAGTGAAAATGGCGACAAATTTTTTTGGCGGGTTGGTAAAGGGAATTGCGGAGATGATGCCGCAGGGAGATGTGGACGTACAAATTTTCAACGCGCAGACAGAACTATCCACTTTGGTGCAGCGGGAGAAAGAACTGTATGCAGAAGTTGGGCAAAAGGCGATCGAACAGTATGGCGCCGAGGCGTTCGGCGACACCGCAGTGCGGCTGCAACTGCTGCAAAGTGATTTGGAAAAAGCCCGTGCCAACATTCAAGAGCTGACTGCCCAAAAAGAAGAACAGGAACGGAAGGAACAGGAAAAACAGGCGCAGTACCTTTGCCCGTCTTGTGGATATGAAAATGGAGAAGGGGTAAAGTTTTGCCAGGAATGCGGCGCCCGTTTAACCGCGCCCCCATCGGGAATCTGTCCGTCCTGTGGGGTTGAAATTGTCCCCGGTGCAAAATTCTGCAGAGAGTGCGGCGCCAAATTATAGCAGAGGAGGACAGCTCTGCGGCGGGAAAGCAACATCATGTTAGCATGATCCTTTCTGGTGGCTCATACACTGGAAAGGCCGTTGTAGCCTTCGCCAAATGTAAAGACCCAATTACGCTTGGGCCGGCGTTTCCAAACGACAAGGCGAAGTGTGCTGGCCGGCGTTGGGATAACAATCGATCATATATCAGAGAGAGAGGTTTTTAACATGGCATTTTGCGGTAATTGTGGAACTCAGTACGAAGACGGCGTGAAATTCTGCCCCTCTTGCGGCGCGCCCGCTACCGGTGCGGCTGCTCCGGAGCAAAGCTCGCCTGCGGCACCGACTGTGGCGCCTGCAGCCTATCAAGCGCCTGCGGCGACCGCCGTTATGGACGCAGCGGCAAAGGACGCACAGGAAAACAAGGCAATGGCGATTCTGGCGTATATCATTTTCCTCATTCCCCTGTTTGCGGCCAAGGATTCCAAATTTGCCCGCTATCACACCAATCAAGGGCTGCTAGTGGTGCTTTTATCCGTGGCATATGGAATCGTATACACGATTTTAAGCAGCGTCCTGTTCGCGATTTCCTGGCGGGTTGGTCTGGCGGTAACCGGGATTCTGGGGCTGGTGGCATGGGTATTCCCGGTGTTGTCCATCATCGGTATTGTCAATGTTTGTGGCGGCAAGATGAAACCCCTTCCGATTATCGGCGGCATCACCATTTTAAAATAAAAGCAGTAGCGACAGCCTGAGGAAGGAGGACAAGATATGGCAAACAAATTTTGTACTGGCTGCGGTGCACCGTTGGACGAGAACAAAAAGTTTTGCACCGAATGTGGCGCGGCCGTTACGGAAAATGATCTGCCGGCGGGCGATCCCGTTGCGGTAGCCCCCACGCCGCCGGTTTATACGCCACCTGCGGCGCCTGTACCGACGCCTGCCGCTCCCACTGCGGTTCCGTCTCCGCCAGTACCTGCTGCCCCAATGGCGCCGCCTTTGGCTGCCGCCGATGGAAAGCCGGCTGCCGACAGCCCTTACGCGCCGATCGGCACCGGGGGCTGGATCGGAATCATGCTTTTGATGGTGGTTCCAGTGGTCAATCTGATTCTTTTGATCATTTGGGCCTGTGGTGGCTGTAAAAAGATCACAAAACGAGGATTTGCCCGTGCGATCTTGATTTTTATGGCCATTTCGCTGGTGGTGGGATTGGTGGTCGGCTTGGTTTTCCGGCAGGCCATCGGTTCTGCATTGGCCTCATTTCAAGATCCCTCCGTCGGGCTGACCGCCGGATACGGAAGCCAGGGCGACAATGCGGAGCCCGGTGCTATCGATTCATTGGCGGGGCTTTTGAACCAGATCGGCGGGCAGTCTGCGAATCCCGCCGGCGGCAATGGGGCGGTTGACCCAGGTTCCGTTGACCCAGGTTCTGTCAATCCAGATGACGCAGCGTTTGCTCAAGCGTTTGCCGCGGCGTTTTTGAATGAAGAGATGCTGCGGGAAAGCGGCGCCACCGAAGAAGAAATTGCCGCATTCCAGGCGGCAATGAATGGAGACCGGCAGACCCTGCGGGACATGGGGTACACCGAGGAAGAGATCGACGAAGCGATGGCGTTTTTTAGCGGCGGCTTTGATTTTTCATCCTTGGCCGGCGCGCTGACCGAATAGCGTTTCAGTTCCTTTTTAGAAATTCGCGCGGCCGCAATGCCCGCGGCTGCAAACAAAAAAACAGCAGGACAATTTGTCCTGCTGTTTTTTTGTTTGGGGTTGCCCACAACCATACGGTCGGAATACCGGGCCCGGGAATCGGTCAGCCGTGGATGGGATTTTTGGGACTATGCTTGTTTTCCAATAATGTGGCCGCCTCCCGGTAAAAGACGCCTAACGCACCGACATAATTCTCTTTCCAGGGCTTGTTTCGGCCGCAATAGTGAATGATGAGCGAATGTTTCCGCACCCAATCTAAGTTTAGCCAGGCTTCGGACCGGGGCCGCAGCGCAAAGAGCTTTTCGGTCATGTTATAAAGAAAGGGGTCCAAAGGCAGAATGTTTCCCTCATATAAGCTGCTGATGATATCTTGATCCGGCAACAGGAGTTTGTCCTTATTCGTTTCGATATAATGGAACACTGCCGCTTCATCCTGTTCTCGGCGCAGGCGCTCCAAATGAAAGAGCATAACGCCGGAGTTAATGTAGGTGCTGTCCCGGCCCAACTCCAACCGCCGCCGGTTTACTGCCGAGAAAAAACGCCCTAGATGAGAGGCGGCGGCAAACAGCCAGCCGTCCAGTGGTGTTTCATATAGTTCGTCCAACGGCCCGTTGATGACCATGTCCGGGTCAAGATACAAAACCCGGTCTAGCTGGACCGGCAGGTAGCGGGCTGCAAAGATGCGGTAGTACATTTCCTGGGGATACCGATCGGTGACCGGCGCGCCCGCCAGCAGGGAAGAGTCCGCTTTGATCGGGTAAAGGGTACAGCGGCTTTCTTCCAGTACCGCGCGGATGCGGTTCAGATCTGCCTGCGTGAGGGAAGAATGAAGCAGGTACAAATCGATTTTCCTGTCCGGGTTGGTGTGCAGCAGAGAAGAGAGCATCACCGTCAGCGGCGGGATGTAGGCGGCGTTCAGCGTAACGAGAAGGTTCATCGGCTTCTTTGCCCCCGATGTTCCATCGGCAGATAAAGAGCTTTTTGTACACATGAAAAATTCCTCCTTCACAAACAGAAAGCCTGTATTTCCAATCCCCCTCTTTTATTTTCCCAGGGATTGGGCGAATCGCTTGCCGAATTCCCTGGCATTTTGCAGCTCCCCATCCGATGGGACGAAGATGGTGCGAAAGCCCTCTTCAAACACATTGGACTTAAGCCCCTTCAGCCGAGCGATCAGATTGGGAACCGCCTCACCGCTCCAACCGTAGGATCCAAACACCAGCACCGGGCGCTTGCGGTTGTTGATGGCATCCACATGGCTTAGTAGATTCCACACCGGCGCAACAGCGTCGGCATTGATGGTGGGGGAGCCAACACCAAACGCGTTGGATCGGTTTAGCAGCCCCTGCAAAAAGCCCATATCAAAGCTGTTGACATCATAAATCTGACAATCTGCATTCGGAATTGCCTCCAGAATGCCGGTTTGCAGCGCTTTGGCGACTAGGCCGGTGTTGCCGTAGGCAGAGCAGTAAAAAAGCGGAATCAGGGGGACGTCGTTTTTTTGCGGGCGGCTCCATTCGTCATATCGCTCGATGGCCCATTCCAAGCGGCAGCCACGCGTTAAAACCGGGCCATGGCTATTGCAGACCGTCTGCACGTCTAGCGCCCGGATTTTGGCAAGGCCGCTCTGCACATAGGATGGAAATGGCCCGAAGATCGCGTCGTAGTATCCTTTGAAGGCTTCTTCGTACTTAGCGGGGTAGGCCATGTTGACGTCGAAGAGATAGGGCTCGCAGTAATGGGCTCCCAGCACGTCGCAGGAAAAAAGGGCTTTTTCCTCCGGGCACCAGGTGAACATGGAATCCGGCCAATGCAAAAACGGCGCGGAGATGAACTGCAAGGTTTTGCCGCCAAGATCGATTTTTCCACCGTCCTTGGCGACAGTGATTGGCAAATCAGGATTGTTGGTGATGTTTTTTAGATACATCGCTCCGGCCTGGCTGACGAGAATTTGGGCCTTGGGGCACAATTGGGACAGCCTGCCCAACACGCCGGAATGGTCCGGCTCACAGTGATTTAAGATGATATAATCGATTTCAGCCGGATCACATACCTGCCGGATGTTGTCCAGATATTGCGAAAAAAAGGTCAGATGGCAGGTTTCGATCAGCGCGGTTTTTTCGGATCCTTTTACGATGTAGGAGTTGTAGCTGGTACCGTATTCAGTTTCCATCACTACGTCAAAAATACGCATGGCGGGATTGAGAATCCCAACGGAAAAAAGATCATTGGCAATCGGGTTGGCGGACAATCAAAACGCCTCCTTTCTCATTTTGCGGGCAATTTTCAAACCGCTTACAGCCAGCACATACAAAATGCCGCGGAACCTGTCCGCCTGGTGGGCGGCACAGATGGGAACCGGCGGCATTTTAAAAGCGGGCTTGGCAGTTACTCTTCTTCAAACAGATCCTTGCCTACGCCGCACAGCGGGCAGACAAAATCTTCCGGGACGTCCTCCCATTTGGTACCGGGCGCAACGCCGTTATCCGGCGCGCCCAGGGCCTCGTCATAGATATAGCCGCACACAGTGCAAACAAACTTTTTCATACTGTTTCTCCTTTTCATTTCTTTTAAGATAAGTGTTCCATTTTTCCATTCAAATCATGCTTGACACGATCGGCTTCTTCCGCTTTTTTTGCGTTGTTCCACCGATCCATGGTTCCCACCAAATAGCCGGTAATACGGCGGATGCGCTCAAACGGCACCGGTTGGAAATGATAATGCAAATCGACATAATCGCCATCCACCGCGATGTCGATACCGGTAATCTGTTTGTCTGGATACTTTTCTTTGGCGTGGTTGAGATACGCTTCCTGTTCTTGAGCGGAAATTTTGCCACCGGTCACGCGTACGGGGATCATAAGAATGCCTCCTTAACCTTTACTTTTTGATGATTTTATTATATCATAAAAAAGCAAACATAAATGTTGCAAATGCAACAAATAATAGGTGATTTTATGAATTTTTCCAACATTTCTCTTTTTGACGGAATTCAGGAGCAGGACTGCCAGGCTATGATGGACTGTTTCGGCATGGTGCTTTGCCGTTTCAGTGCCGGCCAGACGATTTTTGAATACGGAACCGGGAATGATCAGGTGGGAATTTTGCAGACGGGCGCGGCAAGCTTGGTCCGGATTGACCGGGACGGCGGGCGCACAGTGTTGGAGCAGATGGGCCCCGGCAGCGTTTTTGGTGAAATATTGGCGTTTCCCTGCGTGGGGACAGATAGCATTTGGGTGCAAAGCGACGAAGAAAGTATTGCTGCGTTGATTCGTTACGACCAAATTACCAAGCGTTGCGCAAAGGCGTGTGAACACCACAGCCGCCTGGTGGAGAATCTATTTGATCTGATGCGCAAAAAAGCTGTGGCGCTTAGCGAGCGGGTAGAGGTACTCAGCCGGCGCACGATTAGGGACAAGCTATCCGCCTACTTTTCGTTGCTTTTTGTTAAAAACGGTGGCCGGGCATTTTCTCTGCCTTTTTCCTACAGCATTCTGGCGGATTACATCTGCGCCGACCGTAGCGCCATGATGCGGGAGCTGCGAAATATGAAGGAGGACGGACTGCTGGAAACTGACGGCAGGCGGATTTTATTGACGGACGCGGTTGTGTCTTAGAAACATGGTTGACAAACCCTGTCGATTCGGCTACACTTAACTGCGACAAGGGTTTTCGGCCCCATTGGGCCGGAACGAAAGAGGGAAGACGGGTGAAAATCCCGCGCAGTCCCGCTGCTGTAAATGGGGAGTGCGCTTTCACGATCCCACTGGCCGTATTTGGCCGGGAAGGGGAAAGCCGCATTGCGATCCATAAGCCAGAATACCTGCCTTTGCCGGATATCACATTTCTGCGCGGAAACAGAGAATGTTTGATAAAAGGAGGGCGGGATCCGGGCCGTGACACGGCGCAAACCGGAAAGGCTTTCTTTCCCAAAAACAGATCGCTGTATGCCAAAGCGCATACAGCGTTTTTTTATGCGTAAAAACAGGATCGAGGAGGGGCTGGCCCTTTCCGCGCGGCGCAAAGGCGGCTGCCAGAAATCCATCGCGAAAAGAGTGGAGGAACATAGATGAAAAAGGCCGTTTTGCTGTTCGGCGGAACAACGGAAGGGCGGGCGTTATTCGATTTTTGCCGGCAAAATGGCATTCCGGTGACCCTTTCTGTCGCCACCGATTATGGAACCCTGGGCCTGCAGGAAAATAAGAACGCGGTCATCCATGCGGGGCGGTTGGAGGAAACGGAAATGGAGGAATTGCTGCAAAGTGGGCAGTTTTCCCTGGTGATAGACGCGACCCACCCTTACGCGAAACAGGTCACTGCTAATCTGCGCCAGGCGTGCAAAGCGGCAAAGATCCCCTGCCTTCGCCTGCTGCGGGAAGAAGGGGATCAAAGCGGGGCGATGGTTTTCGATTCGGCCCAGCTGGCGGCGGATTTCCTTGCGGAAACCGAGGGAAATATCCTGCTGACGACCGGAAGCCGGGAGATCAGCGCGTTTGGAGCTTTGAACCGGGAAGGATCGCGGGTGTTTGCCCGTGTGCTGCCGGTAGAAGAATCCATTGGAGCCTGTCGTCAGGCCGGGATCTGCGGGCGGAACCTTTTGTGTATGCAGGGCCCATTTTCCGCCGATTTCACCTATGCCATTTTAAAGGAATTCCAGTGCCGGTATCTGGTGACCAAAAATTCCGGTGCGCCCGGCGGATTTTCGGAAAAGATAGAGGCGGCCCGCCGGGCAGGCGCAAAGGTGCTGGTCATCCGCCGCCCCCAGGAGGACGGCCTTTCCTTCGAGCAGGTGCGGGCGTATCTGTGGGACTGGATGGCGAGAGAAGAGGGAAAAGGGAGATGAAACATCAGGAGAATTTGCCCCGAGTTGCGATTATTGGCACCGGCAGCGGCTGTGGCAAGACCACGGTGACCTGCGCGCTGATGCAAGCGCTTGTCAACCGGGGGCTAGGAGTGAGCGCCTTTAAATGCGGACCGGATTATATTGACCCGATGTTCCACCAAACAGTGATCGGCGTTCCATCCCGCAATCTGGATTTGTTTTTCTGCGGAGAGGAGACGGTGCGCTATCTGTTTTGCCGGGCAGCAGGAAAGGATCTCTCGGTGATTGAGGGCGTTATGGGAATGTACGACGGCATTGGCGGCGACACACAAGAAGCGTCATCCAACCATCTGGCCATGGCCACCGAAACGCCGGAGATCCTGGTGGTCAACGCCCGGGGGATGAGCCTATCTGTCGCCGCGATGATGGAGGGATTTGCCCGTTTTTCACCTAACCGCCTGGCCGGGGTGATCTTTAATGGCGCCACTGCGGGGATGTATCCGCTGTATGCCAAGATGGCGCAACAGGTGGGCTTGCGACCTTTGGGATATTTCCCTCAGGTGCCGCAGGCGGCGGTGGAAAGCCGCCATTTGGGGCTGGTGGCAGCGGAAGAAATCGAAGATTTAAAGGAAAAAATGCAAATTTTGGCCCAAACGGCGGAAGAATCCTTGGATTTGGATGGCATTTTGGAGCTGGCAGGATCCGCGCCGCTTTTTGCGTGGCGGCAGCCGAGATTGCCGGAACCGCTGTCTGTCCCGGTGCGGATCGGCGTGGCGCGGGACGCGGCGTTTTGTTTTTACTATGCGGATAACCTGGAACTGCTGGAGGCGTTGGGCGCCAAGCTGATTCCTTTTTCGCCGCTGCACGATCCGTTTTTGCCAGAGGGGCTGGACGGGCTTTACTTGGGCGGGGGGTATCCGGAACTGCACGCGAGCGCATTGGCAAAAAATGAGACAATGCGCCGGTCGGTGCGGCAGGCGGTGGACGGCGGCGTGCCGGTGATTGCAGAATGCGGCGGCTTTTTGTATTTGCAGCAGTCTTTGACCGATATGGACGGAAAAGCGTTTTTTATGGCGGGGGCGTTGCCTGGCGAAGGACAGATGACAAAGCGGCTGGTGCGGTTTGGGTATGTCACCCTAACGGCCCGGCGCGATCAGATGATCTGCCCGGCGGGCGAACAGATCAAAGGCCATTCGTTCCATTATTCGGATACCACCCAAAACGGAGACGGGTTTATCGCCCGCAAACGGCGGGGAGAGTACCTTTGCGCCCAGACGGGCCCGCGGCTGTACGCGGGATATCCGCATTTATATTTTTGGAGCAATCCGGACGCGGCGGCTCGTTTTCTGAGCCAATGCGCCGGATATCAAAAGGAGCGGGAAGCATGAATTTAGAGGAGACGGCCAAAGCGATCCAGCCACTGGACAAGGCGGCTATGGAACAAGCGTCCCGCCGGTGGGACGGTATTGCCAAACCGCTGCACAGCCTGGGACTGTTGGAGCGGGCGGTTATTCGCATAGCCGGCATGCAGCGGACGGCAAAGGTTGCCCTGTCGCCCAGGGCGCTGCTGATTTTTTGTGCGGATAATGGCGTGGTCGCCCAGGGTGTGACCCAGACCGACCAAAGCGTTACCGCCCTTGTGGCGGAGAACTTTACCAAAGGGCAAACCAGCGCTTGTGTGATGGCGAAAAAAGCCGGGGTTGATTTGTTCCCGGTGGATATTGGCATTGCACAGGAAAAGAAGATTCCCGGCCTTTTGCAGGAGAAAATCCGACCGGGTACCGCCGATTTAACCCAAGGCCCTGCCATGAGCCGGGCGGAAGCGGTTTGGGCCGTGGAGGCCGGCATTCGGCTGTCTCGGCAGCTGTCTCGGCAGGGATACCGGGCCATTGCCACCGGGGAAATGGGGATTGGCAACACCACAACCAGCGCGGCGGTGGCGGCGGTGCTGCTGGGCCGTGATCCCGCCCAGGTTACCGGTATTGGCGCGGGGCTGTCCCATGAGGGGCTGATCCGAAAGGTCGAGGCCATCCGCAAGGGAATTGCAGTGAACCGGCCAGATCCTGCCGATGCGCTGGACGTGCTGGCCAAGGTCGGCGGACTGGATCTGGCCGGGATTGCCGGCACGTTTTTGGGTGGTGCGTCCGCCGGGGTGCCGGTGGTGATCGACGGGTTCATTTCCGCGGCGGCGGCGCTGATCGCCGCCCGGATTTGCCCAGCCAGCGCCGCGTATATGCTGGCGTCCCATGTGTCGGCAGAACCTGCGGGGCAGCTGCTTTTAGACGCGCTTGGGCAGCAGGCGATTCTCCATGCACAGATGTGCTTGGGCGAGGGGACCGGCGCGGTGGCGCTGTTCCCGGTTTTGGACATGGGGATTGCGGTATACGAGCAGATGCAGTCCTTTGTGGAAATCGAAATGGAACCGTATGTGGACTTTCAAAAGGAGGAAACGCCGTGTTCGCGTTTGTAGCCGGAGGCGCCGCTAGCGGAAAATCCGCCTGGGCCGAAGCGGCGGCCATGGCGCTGGGAGGACGGAAAATTTATATCGCTACCATGGAGCCTTTTGGCGAAGAGGCGTCGGCCCGGATTCAAAAGCATCGGGCAGCCCGGCAGGAAAAGGGATTTCAGACGGTGGAGATTTATACCGGAATGGATCGCCGCGCCAGGGCGATTTGTGGCGACACGGTGCTTTTAGAGTGCATGACCAACTGGATGGCCAATGAGATGTACAGTCCTTCCGGCGTGGGAAAAAAGGCGCTGGAAGCGGTGGAAAACGGAATGGCCGCTTTGCAGGCGGCAGTGCCGAATCTGGTGGTTGTGTCGGGCGATTTGTTCTGTGAAGGGTTGGATTATGGCCCCTATACCGGCGAATACCTGGAAAATCTGGCAAATATCAACCGGAAGCTGGCGGTACAGGCGGATCTGGTAGCAGAGCTTTGCTGCGGGATTCCGATCATCCACCGGCAAACGGAAGCGGGGAGGATTTGGCTTGAAAAAATGGTTTGACGGTTTTTGCGCTGCCTTTTCCATGTATTCCACTGTCCCTATGCCTCAAATCCAGTGGGAACAAGACACCATGCGGTATCTGTTTTGCTTTTTTCCATGGGTGGGGGCGCTTACCGGTGGGCTGTGTCTGGGATGGGCGTGGCTGTGCCGGGTTCTTTCTGTGGGGCCGATGCTGTTCGCCGGCGGAATGACGCTGCTGCCGCTGGCTGTCTCCGGTGGGATCCATCTTGACGGATTGGTGGACACTGCCGATGCCCTGTACTCCCGTCGGGAAACGGAAAAAAAGCTGGAAATCCTCAAAGATCCCCATGTAGGGGCTTTTGGGGTCATTGTCTGCGGCGGCTATCTGCTGGCGGCCTTTGCGTTGTGGGGGCAGCTTTACGAAACGCCACGGCTGTTGAGCCTTTGCTGCGCGGGATTTTTCCTGTCCCGCTGTTGCTCGGCGTTGGCGGTGGTTAGCTTTCCGGCAGCAAAAAATTCCGGTTTGGCACACCTGTTTTCTGGCTATGCCGATCAAAAGGCGGTGCGAATCTGCTGCGGGTGCGATCTCGCGCTGGCCGGCGGGCTTTTGATCTGGCCGTTTGGGTGGGCGGCCGTGGCGGTGCTGGCGGCCGTGGGAATCGTTTTTGCGGGTTTTTGGCGGCTGTGCCGCAAACAGTTTGGCGGGATCACCGGTGATCTGGCGGGCTTTTTTTTGCAGATAACAGAATTGGCGGTTTTATTGGTCTGTACCTTTGGAGGAATGTTGGGATGATAGAAAAATTGATCGTGGGCGGGGCCCACAGCGGGAAAAAGGAACGGCTGGCGGCGCTGGGCTTCGCGGCAGAAGACATTGCCGACGGCGGCGTTTGCAGCCTGGACAAAGCCTTTGATCGTCCGGTTTTGTATGGGCTGCATCTGCTGGTTCGCCGCCTAATGCAGAAGGGGATCGACCCGCGGGATTTCGTGCTTGGCGGCCTTTCTCAAAACAAGGTTCAGGTCGTAATCTCCGATGAAATCGGCTGCGGGGTGATTCCCATGGACCGGTTCGAGCGGGACTGGCGGGAGCAGGTGGGCCGTATCCTATGCGAAATTGCACGGGAGGTTCCTTCAGTGGAGCGGGTATTCTGCGGCGTTGCCATGGAGATCAAGGCAAAATGAAAATACAGGTTTATCTGATCCGGCACGGTAAAACTGCCGGGAACCTTAAGCGGGCTTATATCGGTTCGACCGACCAACCCCTGAGCAAACAGGGAAGGGAAGAGCTTTTGGCCATGGGGCGGCTTGCGGTGCCGGACGCGTTATGGCGAAGCCCGCTTCGTCGCTGCGGCGAAACGGCGGCGATCCTGTACCCGGCGGTTCCGGCACAGGTCTGCGCAGATCTGCGGGAGTGCGATTTCGGAGCGTTTGAAGGGAAAACCTATGATCAGCTCAAAGACGAGCCTGGCTACCGGCGCTGGTTGGACTGCGGCGGAACCGTCCCGTTTCCCGGCGGCGAAGATCCAATGGCCTTTCGGGCCCGCAGCCGGTTGGCGTTTGGTTCCATCGCGGCCGATACGGCCAAACGGTATCCCGGCGGGACACTGGCGGTCGTTTGCCACGGCGGGACCATTATGGCGGTGCTGGAGGCGTTTTCTGATCCGCGCAGCAGTTTTTATGATTGGCAAGCGCCCAATGGCGGCGGCTACCGCTTTTTCTATGACCCGGACTTAGGCCGGGCAGAGGGGATTATTCCACTTGCGAGAGGATGAAATCGGATGGAAATGGTATGGGCAATTTTGTACGGCTATCTTTTGGATCTCCTTTTAGGCGACCCCCATTGGCTGTTGCACCCGGTGCAGATTATGGGATGGGGAATCTCCGGTGGAGAAAAACGATTGCGGCATATGTTTCCTGCCACCCCAAAAGGGGAATTGGCGGCGGGGGCCGTGCTGGTCGCTGGGATGGTGCTTTTAAGCTTTTTTGTACCGCTTGGGCTGTTGTACGCCGCCGGTCTTGTGCATCCGGCGCTGCGGTTTGGGCTGGAGGTGCTGTTTTGCTACCAGATTCCCGCGACCAAGAGCCTTCGAACCGAGAGCATGCGGGTATACCGGCCGTTAAAAAGCGGCGATCTGCCTCAGGCGCGACACTACTTGTCCTGGATTGTAGGCCGGGATACCCAGCATCTGGATGAGGAGCATGTGGCGAAGGCAGCAGTGGAAACGGTGGCAGAGAATACCTCGGATGGAATCGTCGCGCCGCTTTTTTATCTGGCGCTGGGCGGTGCGCCGTTAGGATTTTTTTATAAAGCAGTCAACACCATGGACTCGATGATCGGATATAAAAACGAAACATACCTTTATTTTGGCAGGGTGGCAGCCAAGCTGGACGATGTGGTGAACTGGATCCCTGCGGTCCTGTCCGCCTGGCTGATGATTGCCGCAGCCTTTCTGCTAGGGCTGGATGGCCACAATGCCCGACGTATTTATAAAAGGGATCACAAAAACCATTCTAGCCCAAACAGCGCCAGGACCGAGTCGGTTTGTGCCGGGGCCCTTGATGTGCAGCTGGCCGGGGACGCTTTTTATTTTGGCCGTCTGGTGCACAAGCCCACCATCGGCGACCCGATCCGCCCGGTGACGGCGCAGGATATCCCGCTGGCCTGCCGATTGATGAACCTGACTTCTGTTTTGAGTTTGTGTTTATTTTTGGCAATCCGCCTTGTAGGGGTACTGCCATGGTGAAAAAAATACACGGCGGCGATATTTACACCGACCGGGGTCTTCCGGCAGGGACGGTGCTTTTGGATTTTTCGGCGAATCTGAACCCGCTGGGAATGCCCCAGGCGGTGCAGGACGCCCTTTGCCGGGATGTGCGCGCCTATCAAAGCTATCCGGATCCCCAGTGCCGGGAATTGCGCCGCGCCGTTGGCCAATATCACGGGATACCGGCAGAGTGGGTGGTCTGTGGCAACGGTGCGGCGGATGTGATCTGGCGATTGGTGCTAAACCAAAAGCCCCGCCGCGCGCTTTTGCCCGCACCGGCTTTTTCGGAATATGCCGACGCGCTGGAAAGCGTGGACTGCGCCATTTCCTATTATGATCTGCCTATGGCAAAACAGTTTGTCCCGGATGACGGCTTTTTAAAAGCCTTGTTGCCGGGAATCGATATCTGCTTTTTTTGTAATCCGAACAACCCCACCGGGATTGCCATGGAGTCCGGCTGGATTCACCGCTTGATGGCCCGGTGCCGCGAAACCGGCACGCTGCTGGTATTGGATGAATGTTTTACCGATTTTTTGGAGGAGGAAGAGCGGTACAGCGCCCTGCCCTTTCTGCGGGATTTCCCCGGTACGGTTATCCTCAAAGCTTTTACCAAGATGTACGCCATGGCGGGAATCCGGCTGGGCTATGGAATCTGCGCGGACGAGCGCTTTGTGGCCGGGATCCAGCAGACCGGACAGGCATGGAGCGTTTCTACTCCTGCCGCCCGCTGCGGGATCGCAGCGTTGTCCCAGCGGGATTTTGTAGCGCGCACCAAGCGGCTGATTGCCCAGGAGCGGGCGTTTTTACAAGCGGGCCTTGCCGCCTGCGGCCTGAAGGTTTATGACGGGCGGGCCAATTACCTGTTTTTGAAAGCGCCGGTTTTGGATCTGCCCCAACGGCTGGAGCAGCTGGGAATTCTCATTCGTTCCTGCGGCAACTACCGGGGCCTCGACAGATCTTACTGCCGCGTTGCAGTCAGGGACAGGGCGGATAATATCCGCCTGTTGGAGGGGATCCGGCGTGTATTAGAAATCCAAACGGCCAGCAAAGCAGACGAAGGGAGCGAAGAAAAATGGCAAAATCGATTATGATCCAGGGTACTGCCTCCAACGCAGGCAAAAGCCTGATCGCCGCAGGGCTGTGCCGGATTTTTCGGCAGGATGGATACCGGGTAGCGCCGTTTAAATCGCAGAATATGGCGCTCAATTCCTACATCACCAAAGATGGGTTGGAGATGGGCCGCGCCCAGGTCATGCAGGCGGAGGCGGCGATGCTTGAGCCGGATGTAGCTATGAATCCTATCCTGCTCAAGCCCACCAGCGATCAGGGCTCTCAGGTAATTGTAAACGGCGAAGTGCGGGGTACTATGCGTGCGGCAGACTATTACCGGTATAAGCCGCAGCTGATTCCCGATATTCAAAAAGCATACCAAAGTCTGGCGGCAAACAATGATATTATCGTCATTGAAGGGGCAGGCAGCCCGGCGGAGATCAACCTTAAAGAAAACGATATCGTCAACATGGGAATGGCAAAAATCGCCCAGGCGCCGGTATTGCTGGTGGGGGATATCGATCGGGGCGGCGTATTCGCTGGGCTGGCCGGCACAATGCTATTGCTGGACGAGGACGAAAAAAAGATGGTCAAAGGGACGATCATCAATAAATTTCGGGGGGACGTTAAAATTTTGGAGCCGGGCCTTGCCATGCTGGAGGGCATCATCCATATTCCGGTTCTGGGAGTGGTTCCATATATGCATCTGGACGTGGACGACGAGGACAGCCTGACCGAGCGGTTCACCCGCCAAAACCGGGCGGCGGCAGTCGATATCGCGGTGATCCGGCTGCCGCGGATTTCCAACTTTACCGATTTTAACCCGCTAGAATATTTAGAGGAAGTCTCAGTGCGCTATGTTGCTTCGCCGGGGCAACTGGGCAACCCGGATTTAATCATTCTCCCCGGTACAAAGAACACCATGGACGATTTGCTATGGATGCGCCAAAATGGATTGGAGGCGGCCATCCACAAGCATGTGGCGGCAAAAAAACCGGTGCTGGGAATTTGCGGCGGGTTCCAGATGCTGGGCAGGGCGATCCGGGATCCGATGGGCGCGGAACGGGGCGGCGAGGTAGGCGGTATGGGCCTTTTGCCGATGGAAACCGAATTTGCGGAAAAAAAGACCCGCATTCGCGCCGAAGGGGTACTGGATCGGGTAGACGGGTTGTTGGCTGGGCTGTCCGGTCAGCCCTATGACGGGTATGAAATCCATATGGGCCTGTCGAATACAAACGGGAATTTGGTCCATTGCAAAAATGTATACGGCACCTATCTGCACGGCCTATTTGACAGGCCGGAAACGGCACAGGCGCTGGTGCGGGCACTGATGGAGGCGAAGGGATTGGATCCCGCGCCGGTAAAAGCGCTGGACATGGCGGCGTATAAACAAAAGCAGTATGATCTTTTGGCCGACGGTTTGCGCCGGTCGCTGGATATGGAAGCGGTCTATAAAATTGTGGAAGCGGGACTTTGATATGGCGGGAAAGCTGGGGTTGGTCCATCTGTACCATGGCGACGGAAAGGGAAAGACCACCGCGGCCATGGGCCTTGCATTGCGGGCGGCGGGCCGGGGATATCCGGTGCTGATCGTGCAATTTTTAAAGCGAGGGGATAGCGGAGAGATCCGCGCGCTGGAGCAATTGGGAATCCGGACGTTGGCCTATCCTCAGCTGCCGGGATTCTCCTTTCGTATGACCGCGGAACAGAAAAAATCCTGTCTGATTGCCCATATGGGAAATTTGGAGCGGGCCCGGGCATATTGTGCTGCGGCACCGGAGGGACTTTTGGTGTTGGACGAAGCGGTGGGCGCCTGCCGCAAGGGACTTTTGGAAGAACAGGCGCTTTTACACTTTTTGAAAAACCGGCCGCGGGGCTGGGAGGTTGTGCTCACAGGGAGGGATCCGTCGGCCGCGCTGCTGCAGGCGGCAGATTATGTGACGCAGATGAAAAAGGAAAAACACCCTTTCGACCTGGGTGTTCCGGCCCGGGACGGTGTGGAGCGATAGGAGGAAATAGGATGGAAATCGAACAGGTTTGTCCGGCGGATATTGAAAAACGCAGCTTTGAGATCATCACTGAGCTGCTTGGAGAGCAGCAGCCCCCGACAGAAACGGCCCATATCGTTAAACGGGTTATCCATACTACGGCGGATTTGGACTATGCACACGCCATGTATTTTAGCGAAAACGCGGCGCAGGTTCTGTCTCAGACGTTGGCGCAGGGGGCAACGGTGGTCACTGATACGCAGATGGCCCTGTCCGGGATCAACAAAAAGGCGCTGGCAACCTTTGGTGGGCAGGTATGTTGCTTTATGGCCGATGAGGATGTAGCCAGCCAGGCCAAAGAACGGGGCGTGACCCGCGCTTCCGTATCGATGGAAAAGGCTGCGTTCCTGCCTGGCCCCCTCATTTTTGCCATTGGAAACGCACCCACGGCGCTGCTGCGCCTGGAGGAGCTGATTCGGGAGGGGAAAATAACGCCGAAGCTGGTCATCGGCGTGCCGGTGGGCTTTGTGAATGTGATTCAGTCCAAGGAGCGGATTATGGCGGCGGGGGTTCCCTGCATTGTAGCCAGAGGCCGCAAGGGCGGTAGCAATGTGGCGGCGGCCATCGTCAACGCGGGGCTGTATCATTTGATCAGGAAAGAATAGACGATATAAGCGCCCGGCCGTAAATGGCCGGGCGCTTATATCGTTGGATACAAATTTGCGTTTGGGGGCGGAAAGCGGATGCTCCGGGGAAAAAGGGGTAAAACAGAGAAAAGATACGATTGGATGGCGAGGGGGATTTGGATATGTCTTTTAAGGTATTTTGTCTTAAAATAGGCATTTCCACCCGTACAGTTTGCACAGAATGGAGAATCCGAAATTATTGCGTTTTCGTTCATGATAGGTTCACAAAACAAACATATAATTTTTGGTATATTTCATCAAAAATATAGCCCTGTTTAGCAAAAGGGGGCAAAAAGTTGAAGGAGGAGCGAATGAAAATCATTTTGAAATATCTAAAACCGTTCGCTTTCATACTGGTATTGTGCGTCATCCTGCTGTTTGGACAGGCACTCAGTGATTTAAGCCTGCCAAACCTGATGAGTAATATCGTCAACGTTGGGTTACAGAAAAATGGAATTGATGAGCCGTTGCCCGAGCAGATCAGTAAGCAGGGGATGGAACTGATCAGCTTGTTTATGGAACCAGAAGAGCAAGGCGCCTTCCAAAGCGTTTATGAAGAACAGGGGGGCATTTATGTCTTGTCGGCGGACAAGCAGGATCTGGCGGCTGCCGGCGAAGCCTACGGGCAGAGCGCGCTGACGATTATGAATCTGGTCAAAGCCGCTGCCGCACAGAGCGGGCAGGCGCTGGAGATGGATGATGCCAGCCTGTCCGAAATGGACAGTGGGATGCTATATCAGATGCTGCCTTTGCTGCAAAATATGCCACAGCAGGCAGTGGAGGAGGCGCGGCTTGCCGCTTCCCAGGCGGACGCTTCGCTTACAGAGCAGGTTGGCGTGGCGTTTACCGCGCTTTTCTATCAGGATTTGGGCGTCAATCTGCTCCAAAAGCAGCAAAGCTATATTCTTTTAACAGGTGGCAAAATGCTTTTGGTGGCGTTGGCCGGTGTGTTGGCCGCCGTTGGCGTGGGATTCTTTTCCGCGCGGGTGGGCGCGGCGGTATCCCGCGACCTGCGCCATGATATTTTCAAAAAGGTGCAGAGCTTTTCCAGTGCGGAGTTCGACACATTTTCCACCGCGTCGCTGATCACCCGGACGACCAACGATGTACAGCAAATCCAGATGCTGATCACCATGGGCGTCCGGATTCTGTGCTACGCGCCGATCATGGGGATCGGCGGCATTGTGATGGCGGTGGGCAAAAGCGTCTCGCTCAGCTGGATTATCGCTTTGGCGGTCCTTGTGCTGATCGGGCTGATTCTAGTCCTTTTTGCGGTCGCTATGCCGAAATTCCAATCCCCGCAAAAACTGATCGACCGGCTAAATCTGGTCAGTAGGGAAAACCTGTCCGGCTTGATGGTGATCAGGGCTTTTGGCAATGAAAAGTATGAGGAAAACCGCTTTGAAAAGGCCAACCGGGATTTGCGGGACACGACCCGCTTTGTCCAGCGGGCGATGTCTTTGACCATGCCGGCCATGAGCCTGATTATGAATTTGGTCACGTTGGCGATTATTTGGGTAGGTGGCCATGCCATCGCGGCGTCGAGTTTACAAATCGGCGATATGATGGCTTTTATGCAGTATGGAATGCAGATCATCATGTCCTTTTTGATGATCGCCATGATGTTTATTATGGTGCCGCGGGCAGCGGTTTCCGCCAACCGCGTGGCGGAAGTGCTGAATATCCGGCCCAGCATCCGGGACCCGGGAGAAAAAACGATGGAAAAGGTCTCAGGCGGCACAGTGGCGTTTCAAAACGTATCCTTCCGCTATCAAAACGCGGAGAGCGATGTGCTGACAGGAATCAATTTTACCGCCAAGGCAGGAGAGACAACCGCTTTTATCGGTTCCACTGGCTCCGGTAAATCAACTTTGATCAACTTGGTTCCCCGCTTTTACGACGTGACAGAGGGCCGCGTTACCATCGGCGGGGTGGACGTGCGGGATCTGCCGCAAAAGCAGCTGCGCAGCATGATCGGTTATGTGCCGCAGAAAAGCGTGCTGTTTTCCGGCAGTATCGCCTCCAATATCCGCTACGGCAAAGAGGACGCTTCGGAGGAAGAGCTTTGGAACGCGGTGCAGACCGCCCAGGCGGAGGAATTTGTCCATTCCTCGGAGGAGGGGATGTCCGCCCCGATCGCCCAAGGGGGCAGCAATGTCAGCGGCGGCCAGAAACAGCGGCTGGCCATCGCCCGGGCAATGGTCAAAAAGCCGCTGGTCTACCTGTTTGACGACAGTTTTTCGGCTTTGGATTTTAAAACCGACGTGGCGCTGCGAAGCGCTTTGCGGAAAAATTTAGACCAAAATGCGGCGGTGCTCATTGTGGCGCAGCGGGTCAGCACCATTATGGACGCGGAGCAGATCATTGTGCTCAACAGCGGCAAAATCGTTGGCAAGGGCACCCACAGGGAGCTGTTGAAAAACTGCCCTGAATATTTGGAGATCGCCCAATCCCAGCTTTCAAAGGAGGAGTTGCAATGAGCAAGCAGGAAAGAAACACGCCTCCCAGAGGGCCGATGCGCGGCCATGGGCCGGGCGGAAGAATGATGATGGGAGAAAAGGCAAAGGATTTTAAAGGCAGTACCCGAAAGCTTCTTTCCTACCTCAAACCCTTTCACTGGGCGATTATCATGGTGCTTTTGTGCGCGGCTGTTTCCACCGTGTTTACGATTGTAGGCCCCAAAGTGCTGGCAAAAGCTACCGACGAGCTGGCAAAGGGGATCATGGCGGTGGTTGCCGGCGGAGAGGGCGCCATTGATTTTGGCTATATCGGGGTTATTTTGCTGTCGCTGTTGGGCCTTTACCTGGTCAGTGCGTTGTTTTCCTATATCCAGGGCTTTACGATGGCCGGAATTTCCTCGAAGGTGTCTTACAATCTCAGGCAGGAGATCATCCAAAAGATCAATCGGCTGCCTTTGGGTTATTTCCACAAGGTAAGCCAAGGCGAGATCCTCTCCCGCATTACAAACGATGTGGATACCCTAAGCCAAAGCCTTAACCAGAGCGTGACCCAGCTGATCACCTCGGTGACCTCTATGGTCGGCGTGTTGGTTATGATGTTAAGCATCAGCTGGCAGCTGACGCTGGTGGCGTTGTGTATTCTGCCGCTCTCGCTGTTGCTGGTCATGGGCGTGGTAAAAAAATCCCAGGGATATTTCAGAGGACAGCAAAAATATCTGGGCGCGGTCAATGGCCATGTGGAGGAGATGTATGGCGGCCACTTGGTGGTAAAGGCATTTAATGGCGAGGAAAAATCTGTAGAATTATTTGACGAACAAAACAAAAAATTATACAATGCAGGGTGGAAAGCGCAATTTTTGTCTGGCTTGATGCAACCGGTCATGGGCTTTGTGGGGAATTTGGGTTATGTGGCCATTTGTATTCTCGGCGCGGCGATGGCCGCCGGCGGGGCAATGACCATCGGCGGCATTCAGGCGTTTATCCAGTATGTGCGCAGTTTTACCCAGCCGATCACACAGATGGCCAACATCTCCAATCAGCTGCAAATGACCGTTGCGGCGGCGGAGCGGGTGTTTGCGTTTTTGGCGGAATCGGAGGAACCGGTAATCGAGCCGAAGCTCTCCCTGGCCCATCGCAAGGAAAAGCCATCCGATCAAAAGATCCGGCTGCAGGGAGACGTGCAGTTTTCCCATGTGCGTTTTGGATATGACCCGAACGAGGTCATCATCAAGGATTTTTCCGCCGACGTCAAAGCTGGACAAAAGGTGGCCATCGTAGGCCCCACCGGCGCGGGGAAAACAACGCTGGTTAAACTGTTGATGCGTTTTCATGATATTGACGCCGGAGATATTTTTATCGACGGGCACAATATACAGGAATTTACCAAAGAAGATCTGCGCACCGAGTTTGGCATGGTTCTGCAGGACACCTGGCTATTTAATGGAACCATCATGGAGAATATCCGCTACGGGCGGCTGGACGCCACCGATGAAGAGGTGATTGCGGCTGCCAAAGCGGCGCAGGTGGATCATTTCATCCGCACCCTGCCCGGCGGCTATCAGATGGAGCTCAACGAAGAGGCGAGCAACGTTTCCCAAGGCCAAAAACAGCTGTTGACCATCGCCCGGGCCATTTTGTCCGACGCGCGAGTTATGATTTTGGATGAGGCCACCAGCTCGGTGGATACTCGCACCGAAATCATGATCCAGAAGGCGATGGACAACCTGCTGGCCGGTCGGACCAGTTTTGTCATTGCGCACCGTCTATCCACCATCAAAAACGCAGATCTGATCCTTTGCTTACAGGACGGCGATATTGTGGAGCAGGGAACCCATGAGGAATTGATGGCGAAAAACGGGTTTTACGCAAATTTATATAACAGCCAATTTGAAAAGGTTTCCGCATAAATAAAAATGGGTTGCGGCAGGTTTAGGGAAGGTGAAGGAAATATGAAGATCGGATTGGACGTCGGGTCCACGACGTTAAAATGCGTTGTACTGGATCAGGACGAAAAAATCGTATACCAGGAGTATGAACGGCACTTTTCACGCATTACAGAAAAGGCGGCCGGGATGCTGCGGCGCATTGAAAAAGCGTTTCCCCAAACGCATCAGATGCAGATTGCGGTATCCGGGTCCGCAGGTATGGGCCTGGCGGAAAACCTGGGTTTGCCGTTTGTGCAGGAAGTCTACGCTACCCGTGTGGCGGTGAACCGCCTGCTGCCAGGTACCGATGTGGTCATCGAGCTGGGCGGCGAAGATGCGAAGATTCTTTTTTTACAAGGCGGCCTGGAGGTGCGGATGAACGGCTCCTGCGCTGGCGGTACCGGCGCCTTTATCGACCAGATGGCGACCCTTTTGAACATTACCCCAGACGCGATGAACGAGTTGGCGAAGGATTACGAAAAAATTTATACCATCGCTTCCCGTTGCGGCGTGTTTGCTAAGTCGGACATCCAGCCGCTGTTAAATCAGGGGGCACGCAAAAATGATGTGTCCGCCAGCATCTTTGCGGCGGTGGTTAACCAAACTATCGCGGGATTGGCCCAGGGGCGGGTGATCGAAGGAAAAGTCGTTTATCTGGGCGGCCCGCTGACCTTTTTGTCCGAGTTGCGAGCGGCTTTTGACCGGATTTTGGGTTTGACCGGCGTCTGCCCGGAAAACTCCTTGTACTATGTGGCTATGGGTGCGGCTATGACGCCCGGTTCCCAGGAATTTGACCTAGAGCAGGCGGCAGAGAAGATCACCAGCTATACGGCGAAAGAAAATTACAAAAGCTGCGAACCGCTGTTTCGCAGTCAGGCGGAATACGACGCTTTTTGTGCCCGCCATGCTGCGGATATGGTCCCCCAGGTGGATGACACCGGTGCCCGGGAGGTCTATATTGGCATCGATGCCGGGTCCACCACCGTCAAAGCGGTGGTCATTGACCAGGATGAGAACATCATCTGTTCCCGGTACCTGCCGAACTCTGGCAACCCGGTTCCGCTGATCCGGGATTTCCTCACCGATTTTTACCGGGATTGCCCGGATGCCAAGGTTCTGGCTTCGGCCTCTACCGGCTATGGGGAAGAGATCGTAAAGAACGCGTTTGGGGTGGATTTCGGGCTGGTAGAGACCATTGCCCACTATACGGCGGCGGAAAAATTTCGCCCGGATGTGGATTTTATCATCGACATCGGCGGCCAGGATATCAAATGTTTTAAGATCCGCAATCATGTGATCGACAACATTTTTTTAAACGAGGCATGCTCTTCCGGCTGCGGCTCTTTTTTGCAGACCTTTGCCGGGGCGCTGGGGGACTCGATCGCCGATTTTGCGCAAAAAGGGATCTTTGCGGATCGGCCGGTGGATCTGGGCTCCCGCTGCACGGTATTTATGAACTCATCGGTCAAGCAGGCCCAAAAGGATGGGGCCGCAGTGGAAAACATCTCGGCGGGCCTGTCCATCAGCGTGGTGAAAAACGCGTTGTATAAGGTTATCCGCGCGGCCTCTGCCGATGATTTGGGCGAACATATTGTGGTCCAAGGCGGCACCTTTCTAAACGATGCGGTGCTGCGGGCCTTTGAACAGGAGATTGGCCGCGACGTGGTCCGGCCCAACATTTCCGGGCTGATGGGCGCGTATGGCGCGGCGCTGTTTGCAAAAAAACACGCCAAAGCCCAAAGCAGTCTTCTGAATGCGGAGCAGCTAAAGGAATTTACCCATAAGGTCCAGGCGGTGACCTGCCGGGGCTGTTCTAACAATTGCCGGTTGACCATCAACACATTTAACGACGGGCGGCGTTTCATCGGCGGCAACCGCTGTGAAAAGCCGCTGGCAAATTACACAGAGTCGGAGCGGTACAGCCTGTATGACTACAAACGGGAGCTGTTGGAGTCGTACCGGCCCCAAGAGGGATTCCGGGGGAAAATCGCTATCCCGATGGGGCTTAATATGTTTGAACTGCTGCCTTTTTGGCACACCTTTTTCACCCGGCTGGGTTTTGAAGTAGTCACCTCTCCCGCCTCCAACCGCAAGCTGTACTTAAAAGGCCAGGCGACCATTCCGTCAGATACGGTTTGCTTCCCGGCAAAACTGATGCACGGGCATATTCAGTCGTTGCTGGACGAAGGAGTTGATACCATTTTTTACCCGTGCCTGTCCTATAATCTGGACGAGGGTATGGGTGATAACCATTACAATTGCCCGGTTGTGGCCTATTATCCGGAGGTCATCGGCGCCAATGTGGCACAAATGCAGAAGGTGCGTTATATTGACGACTATGTGGGCCTGCACCGGCGGAAGGATTTTCCGGTATTTATGCATAAGATCCTGTGCAAATATTTCGTGGATATCAGCCAGAAAGACGTAAAAGCGGCGGCGGACGCCGCCTATGGGGAATATGAAACCTATATGGCGAAGATCCGGAAAAAAGGCGAAGAATATCTTGCGTTGGCAAAAGAAAAAAATCTGCCGGTAATCGTGCTGGCGGGCCGGCCGTATCATCTGGATCCGGAGGTCAACCACGGGATCGACACCTTGATTTGTGATCTGGGCGCGGTGGTTGTCTCAGAGGATTCGGTCAGCCATCTGGCGGATCCATTCCCCACCAAAGTACTCAACCAGTGGACCTATCATTCGCGGCTTTATGCCGCAGCCAAACTGGTAGGCGACTGGCAAGATCCGAGAATCAATCTGGTGCAGCTGGTTTCTTTTGGCTGCGGGGTAGACGCCATCACCACCGACGAGGTCCGGCGGATCCTCGAAGAGAAAAACCGGATTTATACCCAGATCAAAATTGACGAAATCACCAACCTGGGCGCGGTCAAAATCAGGCTGCGCAGCTTGTTCGCCGCCCTGGGACTTGGAAAGGAGGCGGCCCAATGAGTCAGGAAATGGAACGGGTGGAATTCACCCAGGAGATGAAAAAGGATTACACCATTTTGGTGCCCAATATGCTGCCGGTTCACTTTGGCTTTTTGATTAAGGTGTTTGAGGAATATGGCTATCGGCTACAAATCCTGCAAAACGGCGGCCAGGCAGTGGTGGACGCGGGGCTAAAATACGTACATAACGACACCTGCTATCCGGCGCTGCTGGTCATCGGCCAGTTTATGGACGCGCTACACAGCGGGGCGTACGACCTGCATAAAACGGCGTTGCTCATCACCCAGACCGGCGGCGGATGCCGGGCTTCAAACTATATCCACCTTTTGCGCAAAGCGTTAAAAAAGGCGGGACTGGAGTATATCCCGGTCATTTCCCTGAACCTGTCGGGCTTGGAGAAAAACAGCGGCTTTCAGCTGACGTTGCCCCTTTTGCGCAAGGCGCTGGCAGTGTTGGCCTACGGGGATTTGCTGGTGCTTTTGCACAACCAAACCAGACCTTATGAGGTCCAGCCAGGCAGCAGCCAAAAGCTGATGGACCGTTGGATTGATGGATTGACCCGGCAGATGTCAGTGGGAAAGGGCTTAAGCCTCAAAGAGGTAAAGGCAAACCTAAACGCCATTTCGGACGATTATGCGGCTTTGGAGGTTATTCCGCGCCCAATCACCAAGGTGGGCGTGGTCGGCGAAATTTACGTCAAATATTCTCCCCTGGGCAATAATAACCTGGAGGCATTCCTACACGAGCAGGATTGCGAGGTGATGGTGCCGGGGGTCATTGGTTTTATGCTCTTCAAGGTGGATAACCGGCTGGAGGATATCAAGCTTTACGGAGGAAGCCGCGCCAAATATGCGGTGATCGACGTTTTGATGCAGTACCTCACAAGGATCGAGACCGCGGTGATCGATGCGGCGAAACGCCATTCCCGGGTTGTGGCGCCGTCGGCCTACCGCCATGTGAAAGAAATGGTGGAGCCGGTGATCGGGTACGGCTGCAAAATGGGCGAGGGTTGGCTTTTGACTGCCGAGATGATCGAGCTAGTGGAAAGCGGCTATCAGAATATTGTCTGTGCCCAGCCTTTTGGCTGCCTGCCCAATCACATTGTAGGAAAAGGAATGATCCGCAGGATCAAAAATCTTTACCCCAAGGCCAATATCGTGCCGATCGACTATGACCCTGGTGCGACCCGGGTCAACCAGGAAAACCGCATTAAGCTGATGCTGGCGGTGGCGCGGGAGAGCTTGCCCGCGGAAAAAACGCCAGAGACTTTGGCAAACGTTTAGAAAGCCCTGTGGAGATAAAGATCCTTTCTCCACAGGTTTTTTGTTGAAATCTGTCGTCTTTTACGATATGATAAATAAAATGGATAAAAAGGAGGATTGCATATGCTTTGCAGCCATTGTGGCCAGATTTTGGAGGAAAGCGATCTCTTTTGCCCCAAATGCGGTCAAAAAATAGAAAAATTGCAGCCGGCGGAAACACCGTTTTCGCCTGTGGAGGAGAATCCCGTTGCCGCGGAGGAAGAAATTTTGAAAGGCCAGACAGAGGCTGCCAGCCCTGAATTGGGACAGGGTAACCAGGGAACGGTACGCGAGGCGCCCATGAGCGCGCCGATCCCGCCGGCCTATCCGTATTATAACCCGGTCGACCCGGCTGCAGTGCCGCCCAAAAAGAAAAACAAATGGGTCATTCCGGTAGTGATTACCGTGGCTGTCCTGGTGGTGGCGATTTTTATCGTCGGCGGGATTCTGGCCTACACTGTGGCTACCAATATCATGCAACAAAACGTTGACATCGATTTCCCGAGTACCTCCCAAATTGGGACGCTGGTCAACGGGAAAGAGTTAAGCGACTATCTTGGCGGCACAACGGATGCGTTGAAAAATGGAACAGGCGTCCTGCTGACCGAATACGACGGAACCTATACGAATTTGGACAGCTCCCTTATGGTGACAGTGGACGAGACCTCCGGCCAGATCGATATGCTGGTGGCCTGTGACAGGGACGTGGGATTTACTGTGTGTGGCGTGTCCATCGGTATGAGCCGTGAGGAAGCGTTGACCATCGCCAAGAGGTATGTCTCGGATGTGGAAGATTACGACGATATGCTCGCAGGGAAAAATGGGGAGGAGTATTTCGCCGCTTATTTCGATGAAAACGGCGCCATCAATTACCTGATGTACTTTACCTATACGGAAGATGGCTCTAGCGGGACCAATGCCAGCGCCGGAAGCGGCATCTGGTATATCGGGGAGACGCTGCAGCAGGCATGGGATTTTTTTGGCACGGAGTACGAGCTGCGCCCACAGGAAAGTGCAACGGTTTTTGCTTATCCGGACGAAGGGCTTTATTTCGGCACAACGGATACGGAATACACGGCACAGAGCCTGATTTCTTATGTCGGTATGTCACAGGACGCCCAGTTTTCGGATGAAATTTATATCGGGATGGGGTATGAGGAAATCGCCCTGTTTGTGAATTTGAGCGAAATTTATCAGGATGCAGCCGGCGACTATCAGGCGGATTTTTCCATAGTGTTGGATGGAAGGGAATGTTATGGCTCCTTCTCTTTCGATGGGCCCGACAGCAGCACGGCCAACTCGATCGACGCCTATATGGCTTGTGACGATTTGACCCAGTAAGAGAGCAGGCGGGCAGATTGGTGAAAAAAGCATAACGGTGGCATGTTTTAACGAATTCCAGAAGCATAGCCAAACAGATCAATACCCGCCGAAAGCAGTCGCTTTCGGCGGGTATTGATCTGTTTTCGGATCTTTCTTTATCCTATTGAAAGGTTGCCAAAGGACGATAAAATTAAAAACAATGGAGGAAATGCAGAACTTCGGTCACCAAAGTCCGTATTATAGGACAGATAACCTGATAAAATAAAGCCAAAACCAAGGAAGGGCGGATTTTATCATGGAATATACGATGAAGTGGGTACTGGGACATATAGAAGTTTTCGATGCGCAGGGTCGGTTCATCTGCTCGGCGGATACGGAACAGGAAGCACACAGCGATTTGCAGGAAATTGCTTAGTTGCTAAAACGAAGAACCAATGTTTTTTTCTGTGTTCGTTTATGGTATAATCATGACAGAGTGGTTATGATACCGAATGATGCCCCATCTGCTCCTGGCTGAGGTGAAACCGCCGGAGCGGCGCATGACGCCATGCGTTTTTTCGTTTCGGATCATAGAAAAAGACACCGAGTCAACGATTAGGAGGGATCTCTTGTGTTGCTGATTGAATATGCGAAATGCACGACCTGCCAAAAGGCAGCCAAATGGCTGGCGGTGAATGGCTTTTCCTTCGACCGCCGCCCGATCAAGGAGCAGAATCCGACTGCCCAGGAACTGAGATTGTGGCGCCAAAAAAGCGGCTTGCCCCTGAAACGTTTTTTCAATACCAGCGGGCTTTTGTATAAGGCGCTGGGGCTTAAGGACCGGCTTTTATCCATGGGCGAAGAAGAGCAGTACGCGCTGTTGGCCAGCAATGGGATGTTGGTGCGCCGGCCGATCCTTGTCGAAGGGGATCTGGTACTGGTCGGGTTTCGGGAGCGGGAGTGGGCGGAGGCGCTGAAAAAATGACGAATACGCCGCTGCAAAAAATTCCCGGCGTAGGGAAAAATATGGAGGGCCACCTGCAGGCGTTGGGAATCCGGCGGGTGGAGGATCTGCGCGGTCAAAATCCGCAGGAACTGTACGGCAGGGACTGCGCTTTGCATGGATATCAGGATCGGTGCGTTTTATATGTCTACCGTTGCGCTGTCTATTTTGCCCAAACGCCGCAGCCAGATCCGGAAAAATGCAGGTGGTGGAACTGGAAGGATGGGGCGCTTGAAGCAAAAGATTGATCGAAAACGGGCCTGGCGGTATTTGCTGCCCTGGGCGCTGACCCTGTTATGGATGGGCTTGATCTTTGCCTTTTCGGCTCAGGATGCGGAAAGCTCTTCCCAGTTCAGCGGGCAGACGGCTTTTGGCGCCGCCTTCTGGTTTTGGCCGGGTTTTTCGTCGCTTTCTGCCGAAGAACAGGCCATTTGGGTGGAAAACGCCCAGTTTTTGGTGCGAAAAACAGCCCATTTTCTGGTGTACGCCGGTTTGGGCGTGTTGCTGTGTTGGGATTTTTCCCGTCTCAATCAACCCTGCAGCCGAAAAATCGGATTGGCTTGGGCAATTGGGACGGCCTATGCGGCCAGTGATGAAATTCATCAGCTTTTTGTACCTGGACGAAGCGGCCAACTGCGGGACGTGTTGCTGGACAGCACCGGCGTATTGATAGGGCTCCTGTCAGCTTTGGCACTATCTTTCCTATACAAAAAGGCGGCTGCAAAAGCCGCCGCCAAACGAATTCAGAAATAGGATGAGGATTTATTCTTGCGCCACAGCCATAGCGGGCAAATTAGCTGGGACGGCCCCCTCCGGCAGCCAGAAATGCAGAGCTGCTGGAGCGAGCCGGATGGAGAGTTCTTTGCTCTTCCGGATTTCCCCGTCCAAACAGATCACCAGAGGATGCTTGCTGCGGATCGTGATCGATTGTCCTTTGCGGTATAAGATTTTGGGAGCCAGCTGGGCATTTTTCAGATGCTGCCCTTTTTGGTAGATGCGGATGAATCGGGATATCTGCAAGCGGGACATTTTGCGGACACCGCAAAATTCCATAACCCCGTCGACAGTGCAGGCGTCCGGCGCGGGATAGTAGCCGCCGCCATAGCAAAAGCCGTTGGCAATAACCGCTAGGATCAGCTTTTCGGCCAGCGTTTCCCCATCGGGGCCGGAGATGGTCATGGCGCTGCTGATGGGACCGAGAATACAAAAGAGCACAGAGAGGCGATAGGCCAGCGGCCCGGAGACGAAGGGCAACTGTTTGAATTTGGACATATGGTTCGCCACCCGGGCATCAAACCCGATATTGCACAGGTTCACTGCGTACTCGCCGGAGCAGTCCAGCAAATCCACCGGATGGGGCGCGCCGCGGACCAGACGGTCTAGATCGGTAAAGTCGCCGGCGGTGCCAAAGTTTTTCACATAATCGTTGCCCGATCCGCAGGGGATCGCCGAGACAGAGCAGTCGTGCCGGCAAACGGCGCCGTTGACCACCTCGTGAAGCGTTCCATCCCCGCCGCAAGCCACAAAGCAAAGGCGGCGCCCTTCCTTGGAAGGGTAGTCGCGGACGAAGGCCAAAGCGTCCCCAATGCCGCCGGTGCAGTGGATTTCATAATCCAGCGCCCGGCAGGAAAAATAATCCTTAATATCGGAACAAAGGCGCTTGGCGTGCAGGCCCTTTCCCGCCACAGGGTTGACGATAAAAATAAAATAGGGCATGGCAACGATTCCCTTTCTGCAAAGCTGTGATCTGTCGGCCAACGTTTGATGGGATGGCCTTTGCCTATTCTAACATGAAACAGGTAAAAAGCAAACTTTTTGTCGAAAGGGGTGGTCGGTTTGGCTGGTTGGAACCCGTGGCATGGCTGCCACCGAATCAGCGAAGGCTGCCGTCATTGTTATGTATATCGTTCGGACAGCAAATATGGGCGCGAGCCGGATCAGGTCCGCAAAAACGAGGCGTTTGACCTGCCAGTGCGAAAAAAGCGAGATGGGACCTATAAAATCCCGGCGGGCGAGGTGGTCTACACCTGCTTTACCTCTGATTTTTTCCTAGAGGACGCCGACACCTGGCGGGAAGAGGCGTGGCGGATGATCGCCCAGCGGTCGGATCTTCATTTTTTCATCATCACAAAAAGGATCCACCGCTTTGAACAATGTACGCCGCCGGATTGGGGCGAGGGGTATGCCAACGTCACCATCTGCTGCACCATAGAAAATCAGGATCGGGCGGACTTTCGCCTGCCCATCTACCGCTCGGCGCCGATTCGCCACAAAGAATTGGTTTGTTCACCGCTGCTGGGCCCCATCGATCTGTCCGGCTGGCTGGGCGATTGGATCGAACAGGTGACGGTGGGCGGGGAATCAGGGAATGAGGCGCGGCTATGCCGGTATGACTGGGTGCTGGATCTGCGCCGCCAGTGTATGCTGCGGGGCATTCCCTTCCGCTTCATGCAGACCGGCGCGCGGTTTGAACGGGGCGGAACGGTCTATCGTGTTCCGCGAAAATTCCAACACAGCCAGGCGAGAAAAGCGGAATTGGATTATCTGTAAAGGAGGCCGCCATGGAGTACATACCGGCAAAAACCATTCTTTCAGGCTATCAGGAGCAAAAAAGCTGGTTTGGCTGCCATTACAACATGAATCTCTACCGGGGTTGCTGCCACGGATGCATTTACTGCGACAGCCGCAGCGAATGCTATGGGATCGACCATTTTGACCAGGTATGCGCCAAAGAAAACGCCCTGGAAACGCTGGAGCGGGAGCTGCGGGCCAAGCGGCGCACCGGAATTATCCACACCGGCTCCATGAGCGATCCATACAACCCTTTTGAGCGGGATGAACGGCTGACCCAAGGCGCATTGGAAAAAATTGCGCGGTACGGCTTTGGCGTGGTCATGGCAACAAAATCGGATTTGGTGGTGCGGGATATTCCCCTTTTGCAGCGCATTCGGGAGCATAGCCCGGTGGCGGTCAACATCACGATTACAACAGCGGAGGATGCCCTCGGCAAACAGGTGGAGCCGTCGGCTCCCGCCGCCTCCCGGCGTTTTACGGTGCTGCGAAAACTATCCGAAGCAGGGATTCCCGCCGGCGTGCTATTGATGCCGGTGCTGCCCTGGATCACCGACGATCCGGCAAACATTCGCGCCATTGTGGAAAAAGCGGCCCAGGCGGGGGCAAAATATCTGTTCAACGGCGGCAAGGAAATGTTTGGCCTGACGATGCGGGACCGCCAGCGGGAATATTTTTACGCCAGGCTGGATGAAAATTTCCCCGGCCTGTCCACCAGGTACCGGAAAACCTATGGTTACGACTACGGCTGTAATTCCCCACTGGCAAAGCCTTTGTGGGGGGAATATACCCGCGCTTGCCGGGTCTGCGGCGTAGCGTACCAGATGGCCGACATCATTTCTATCATCCGAAAAGGATATGAAGAACCGCAGTTGTCCTTATTTTAAATACTATTTGTAATATTTTGATAAAACATATCTGAAATGAGGCGAAACAGATGAAAATTGAACAAGCGAAGCAGGATCAGTGGAAAGAGGCTGCCGCCCTGGCGCTGCAGCTGTGGCCGGACCATCAGGCAAAGCCGCTGGAAGAGGAGTTCCGGGTTTTGCTCCAGGATCCGGACGCGGCAGTGTTTTTGGCGTACCGGGAGGAAAGGCCGGTGGGTTTTGCGCAATGCGGTATTCGGCGGGATTATGTGGAGGGGTCTTCCGGTTCCCCGGTGGGATATCTGGAGGGGATCTACATGGAACCGCCCTGCCGGGGCCAGGGCGGTTCCAAAGCCCTGCTGGCCGCATGCGAGGGATGGTGCCGGGAAAAGGGCTGCCGGGAAATGGGGTCCGACTGCGCGCTGGAAAACAAAGAAAGCCGTGGGTTCCATCTGCACAGCGGATTTCTGGAGGCGGGGCGCATCATCTGTTTTATCAAGGATTTGGAGAGATAACAAAATGGAAAGCCAATATGTGCGCCATCCGTTGGCGCCGGTTTATGACGATCATGCCCGGGTGCTCCTGCTGGGTACAATGCCGTCCCCAAAATCCCGTGAGGCCGGTTTTTACTACGCCCATCCGCGCAATCGCTTCTGGCCGGTGCTGGCACAGATTTTTAACGAGCCTCTTCCGGCGGGGATAGAGGCGCGGCGGGCATTTTGTCTGGCGCATGGCATCGCCCTGTGGGATGTACTGGCCGCCTGCTCGATTCGAGGCGCTGGGGACAGCAGCATCCGGCGGGTGGAAGCAAACCCGGTAGAACGGATCTTACAAGCGGCGCCGGTTCAAGCGGTGTTTACTACGGGCCGGAAGGCATATGATCTTTATGAGCGGTATTGTCTGCCCAAGACAGGAAAAAAAGCGCAGCTGTTGCCGTCTACCAGCCCGGCCAACTGCGCTTGCCGCATGGAAGAGCTGGCAGACGCTTACAAAGTTATTTTGCCTTACTGTTTGGAGGAAGAAAGATGAAGCGGCACGAGATATTAAGGGAGGCAAAAAAGCAGCTGGCGGTGGATCTCAACGGCGCACCGGCAGATTTCGACCATCCGGAAACCCAATTTCGCCCCATCGCCGACCTGCCGGGCCGCCGCCCCTTTCACCGGGGGGAACCGGCTTTTGAGATGGCTACCTTTGGCCGGGGATCGGTTATCAGCGCCTCTTCGGATCTGCTGCCGCGTTTGCGGCGGGAATTGGCGAAGCTGGATCGGGATGCGTTGTGGTCGCAGCCGTTTCTGCGCAGCATAGGCCATTATTTTTTGCCTGACCCGGATGCGCTGCGGAAACTCCCGTTCCCCCCAGGCATCCGGCTGGAATGGGCCGGGGTGGAAAATATGGCGGAGCTATACCGGTTCGAGGGCTTTTCCAATGCATTGGGGTATGATCTGGCAGCCCCGCGCCCGGACGTGCTGGCAGTCTCCGCCTGGGAAGGGGAACGGCTGGTCGGCATGGCGGGGGCCAGTGCCGACTGCAACATGCTTTGGCAGGTCGGAGTAGACGTTTTGCCGGATTGGCGGGGAAAAGGGCTTGGATCGGCGATGGTATCAGCCCTTTCCCTAGCTGTGCTGGAGAATGGAAAAATCCCTTATTATGGAACCTCCAGCAGCAATCTGGCATCTCAGCGCACAGCGTGCCGGGTCGGTTTTTATCCTGCGTGGGTGTGCAGCTATGGCGTTGTTTTTTTAGAAAAATAGCATAAAATGCGGGCGGAAAATCTTTCCGCCCGCATTTTATGCTATGGGCAGGAATGTCTCTTGACCGCCCAAAAGGGGTTGGGATAAAAATTGTCAACGCTACGGGTTGACAGAGAAAAACAAGGATCGTATAATATAAATTGTTGTCAAGCTAACAGTTGCAAAGCTAATGTTTTTTTAGAGAGGAGGAGAAATTTTGCAACCCCCATTTCATGTGATGGTGATCAAAGCGCTTTCCGCACAGAGGGGGGCGATGTATCCCTATTTGGCGCAGGAGGGGCTGTCCCCCGGTCAGCCGAAAATCCTGTCCTATCTGACCCAGCATGACCAGTGCCGGCAGCGGGATCTGGCAGATTATTACAATATTGAACCGGCGACGGTTTCCCGTCTGCTGGCGAATATGGAGGAAAAGGGGCTTGTCCGGCGGGAAAGCCGCCAAGGGGATAAGCGGTCGGCCACGGTCGCAATCACCGACAAGGGAAAGCTGGTCTCTGCCCGGATGCGCATCCATTTCGACGCGGTGGAACGCCGGGAGCTGGATGGATTTTCCGAGGCGGAAGCGGCCCTGCTGCGGGATTTTTTGCGGCGGATGTATCGCAATTTGACCGGAGAAGAACTGGAATAGATTGATAGACCAAGGAGAAGGAAAGATGGATCAAAAAACAAAAGATCAGGCGCAATATGAAAAAATGACCCAAACGCCGGTTTCAAAGCTGATTATTTCGCTGGCAGTCCCCACGACAATCAGCATGCTGGTAACGTCGATCTACAACATGGCGGACACCTTTTTTGTGTCCAAGCTGGGCACCAGCGCTACCGGTGCGGTGGGGATCGTTTTTTCGCTGATGGCGATTATCCAGGCGGTGGGTTTCACCCTGGGCATGGGCGCCGGTAGCACGATTTCCCGCCTGCTGGGCCAGCAACAACAAAAGGAGGCTAACGTCATTGGCTCCACCGCGTTTTTTAGCGCGTTGGGCTTTGGACTGCTGCTAACGATTTTTGGTTTGAGCTTTATGGATGGATTGATGGACCTGCTGGGCGCGACTCCGACCATTCTACCTTATGCCCGGGGATACGCCCAGTATATCCTGTTCGGCGCGCCGATCATGTGTGCGTCCTTTGTACTCAACAATGTCCTGCGTTCAGAAGGAAAAGCCGCATTGTCTATGATCGGGCTGACCCTGGGAGGGGGATTGAACATCGCGTTGGATCCGGTGTTCATCTTTGTACTGGATCTGGGGATTTCCGGCGCGGCCATTGCCACGCTGATCAGTCAGTGCGTCAGCTTTTCCATTCTATTGTTCTGCTTTTTAAGCGGGAAAAGCATTACCAAGCTGTCAGTCAAACAGATTTCCCGTGAGCCGGGGCCTTATGTCCAGATCATTAAGATTGGATTTCCGTCCCTGTGCCGTCAGGGGCTGGCCAGCATCGCCAATGTGGCGTTAAATGTCAACGCAGCGGTCTATGGCGACGCGGCAGTGGCGGCGATGTCCATTGTCGGCCGGGTGTTTATGTTTATCCAGTCGGTGATGTTGGGCATTGGGCAGGGCTTTCAGCCAGTGGCGGGATACAATTACGGCGCCGCCAAATATGAGCGGGTGCGCAAGTCTTATTGGTTTACCGTCAAAGCGGGCTTTACCCTTATGACCGCTTTGTGCGTCGTGGGATTTCTTTTTGCACCGCAGATCATCGCCCTTTTTCGGAAAGACGATTTGGAGGTTATCTCCATCGGCGCGTTGGCTTTCCGGGCCCAGTGCGTGGCGCTGCCCCTGATGTCGCTGTCCATCCCGACCAATATGCTGATGCAATCCACTGGCAAATCGTTGGAGGCGACCATTCTGGCCTGCGCGCGGCAGGGGATTTTCTATCTGCCGATTATTCTGATCCTGCCGCAGGTGGTGGGGCTGTTGGGCATCCAGTTGACGCAGCCGTTGTCCGACGCGCTGACAGTGATCATCAGCGCCGTGTTCCTGATGCGGTTTATGCGTAAGCTTAAAATTGAAGAGGCCGCGGAAAAGCAGAAATCAAACGCATGATTTTTAGACGAAAAAGCTGTAAAAGCAAAAAAAAGGAGCGGATATCCGCTCCTTTTTTATTGGTTACCGTTATTCGCCTTTGCTGTATTCGGTGTAGTATTCCTGCGGCCCCATCAGGGTGACATCCTTGGCATACTCAACCTGGGCGCCGGTCACCCGCTCCTGGAACAGGGTACTGAACAACTCCAGCGCGTAGGATTCTTTGGTTTCCTCCACCGTGGGGATCACGCTGGGCAGCCGCATAATGATATGGTAGCCGTAGGTGCTTTCCACCAGATCGCTGATCGCATATTCCTCCAGCGCCGCGGTAGCGTTATAAAATGCATCGACCATCTCCCCGGGGCCAAAGGTGTAGCCCTCGGCCGGTTCGCCGGTGTCCTCGTTGTATTCGGCCATCAACTGGTCGAACAGGGCTTGGGGGTCCGCACTGCTGGCTCGCAGCTGGGCCAAAACGTCCTCAGCCTGGGTTTTCTTCTGCGCGATTTCTTCATCCGACAGGGGCGTATTGGTGTCGTCCACCGTTTTGAAGAGAATGTGCTTAGCCGAGTAGCTGCCGTTTTCCGCACCGTAGTTTTGCGCGATGTATTCCTGCACAGTCTCATCGCTCACTTCCAAAGGGCCGCCGGCAGCGTATAATTTATCCTGCAGGTCGGAGTACAGATACTGGGTTTTGTACAGATACAAAATGGTGTCCCGGGTCACGCCGGAATTGGCCAGGCTTTCGTTAAACGCCTCTTCGCTGCCAAAGCTCTCGACGTTGTTGGCAATCATCTCATCCAGATAAGCCTGTACTTCTTCCGCATCCTGCAACTTGTACTCCTCGTCTAGGTCCGTAACAATCTGATACTGGATCAGTGTGTCCAGAGCGGTATTCTGGACGTATTGGGCTACGGTGACGTCGTCGTAAAGAACCTCGTCCCACTGGATGCCATCGGTGTAATAGGCGGAGACGTCCTCACAGACGATGGACAGCCAATAATAGTACAGCTCGGCGGAAATGGCGGAGTCATTGATGGTCAGCACCGTCGTTTCCGGATCGGTGCCGGTGATTTTTTTGACCAGCGATTCCTCTTTGCTGCCGCACCCTGCCAACGAAACAAGCATCAGGATAGCGGCCAGAAAAAGGGTAAAAACAGATCTGCGAATCTTCATGAGCAAACTCCTAAATGCGCCGGCAAAGGGCCGGGCGATCGCTGCCTTTGCGGCAGGACAGCAAGCCGAAATCATACCTGTTTACTTTATCACAAGGAGGGAAAAGGAACAACCGAAAAAAATGAATGATTGGTAAATTTTTGTTGTGTTTTGTGAAGGCAGGGTGAAGATTACCGCAAACTGCTTACCCAGCCGTACACTTGGGCGATGTCCGCAGGGGTGGTGCGGCAGCAGCCGCCGATCAACCGGGCGCCCGCCTCGTACCAGGACTGGGAAGCGAGGGCAAAGCCCCCCTCTTCAGAGGTGCCGCGCCAGATTTTGGCGACCGGGTCGTACACTTCCCCGGAGTTGGGATACACCGCCACCGGTTTTTGGGACGCGGTGCGGATCTGGTGGATCAAAGAGGGCAGCAGATGCGGTGGCGTGCAGTTGATACCGATGGCGACGACCTGCGGGAACACATCCATGGCGGCGGCGCAGACGGCGATAGAGGTGCCGTCGCAGATGGTGGTTTCGCTGTTGCAGCTAAAGCTGGTCCAACACAGGGCCTTGTCAAATTCGCCAACCACTTTTGCCATGGCCTGCGCCTCGAACAGGCAGGGAATCGTTTCGCAGGCGAGGACGTCGGCGCCGGCTTCCAGCAAAAGCTGCATCCGGCGGCGGTGGAATGTCATCAGCTCCGGTTCGGAAATGGTGTAGTCGCCCCGGTATTCGCTGCCGTCGGCCAGATATGCGCCGTAGGGGCCCACCGCCGCCACAATCAGCGGATAGGGGCGGCCTTTGCGATTTTCAGGATCCTGCCAAAAGCGGTCCCTGGCTTTGACGGCAATTTTGACCGAATCGGTGATAAATTGCTCCGCCTGGGCGAGGGAATAGCCTTTTTTTACAAATCCGTCAATGGTGGCCTGGTAGCTGGCGGTCATGGCGCAGTCGGCCCCCGCTTGGAAATACTCGTAATGCACCTGCTCGATTACGTCAGGTTGTTCGGCCAGCACCTTGGCGGACCACAGGGCGTCGTTTAAATCCAGCCCTTTGCCCTCCAGCTCGGTGGCCATGGCGCCATCCAAAATCAACACCTGATGATCCTGCAAAAATCGTTCGATTTGATTCATACTGAAAAACCCTTTCGTCGGTTATTTTTGATACGGTAAAACGGCGATCTGCCGGGAAATATCTGGGCCCAGAGTCAGGCTGTCGGATGGGTAGCGGCGGACAGGGTAGTCCCCGGCCAGCGCCAGAAAATCCGCCGCCTCGCTGAGCACCGGAATGCCGTATCCGCCAAAGCGGTAATGCATGGGAATGACGACGGTAGCTGAAAGCTGGCCGGCTACTTCGCGGGCCTGCGCCGCGTCGATGGTGTAAAAGCCGCCCACTGGTACCATCAAAACGTCGCAGGGGCCGATCTGCTCCAACTGTTCCTTGGTCAGAAGATGGCCCAGATCCCCACAGTGGACCAGCGTTTTGTCAAAAGCGCGGATCACATGTACCAGGTTTTCGCCTCGCTTTTTGCCCTGGCAGTCGTCATGCCAGGTGCGGACGGCGCGGACCTGGAACGGGGATACGCCGGACGTATGATTTAAGGAGACCGCAGGCAGCCAAGCGTGGTCGTGATGGCCGTGGCTGCAAAGAACTTCGTCCGCAGTCAGGTGCAGCGGCTCGTATCCCTCCAAGCTGTTATCGTAGGGGTCCAGTACAAGCGAATAGCCGCTGGCCGACAGGGAAAAGCAGGAATGTCCATGCCAAACGATGGTGATGTTGGAATCCATAAAAAACCTCCTTTTGCGAAAACAAAACGCGTTGGATTGGACGCACGGCGCCCGGAACAATTGTCAGTACTTGTATATTATTTTCATTATAACTTAAAACGGGTCAAAAAGGAATAGAGCGGATACCGGCGGAAAATTTTGTTTTTTCCCAGAGGGAAATATGCTATAATGAAAATCAAACAGGCAGTTGCAAATCCATTTATCACAACGATCATGGAGGGAACAGCATGGACCAGAATTTGCAGAAGGTTATCGACAAACGGATTGAAAAAACAGTTGAAAATCTGAAGAAAAACCAGATGGAAGCATACTATGTTCAGACCTGCGCCGAGGCGGTGGAACTGGTGGATCGGCTGTGTCAGCCGGGAGAGACTGTGGCGGTAGGCGGATCCATGACACTGTTTGAGGCGGGCATTATCGATCACATCAACAGCGGAAAATACCACCATTTAAACCGGTATGATCAGGGCGCAGATGTTTCCCGGATGATGCGGGACGCTTTTTCTGCCGACACCTATTTTACCAGTACAAACGCCCTGACCGAAGAGGGAGAGCTTTACAATGTGGATGGCAACGGTAACCGGGTGGCCGCCATGTTGTTTGGACCCCGCCAGGTCATTGTGGTGGCGGGATATAATAAAATCGTGGAGGACATGGATGCGGCGGTGCGCCGGGTAGAGAAGGTCGCGGCGCCGGCGAATGTGGCGCGGCTGGGTCTGGCGTCGCCCTGCGCCCAAACGGGTGAATGCGTCCACTGCCGCTCCAAAGGGCGTATCTGTTGCGATTATGTCCGGATGGGTATGCAGCGGACGCCGGGCCGGGTCAAGGTAATCATCGTCGGCCAACAATTGGGCTATTAATGTTTTTTCAATAGGAGCCGCCCTGCGTTAAAAAACGCAGGGCGGCCTTTTTGTGTTATTTGACCCGGATTCCGCTTTCCTCCACCAGTTGTACCGCCTGCTCATAGGAAATCGTAGAGCCCTTGAGCTGGGAAAGCGTCCAGCGGACGCTTTGGATATCACAGGAGCGGTAATCGACGGCCTCTAGCCTGGACCGCGAAAAATCTGCCCGGACCAGCCGGCAGTCCTCCAGCGCCATGGAGGAAAAGGTGGATTCCGCAAAGAAAGCCTCTGAAAAATCGGTGGATTGCCACAAGCAGCTTTTCCAGTTGCCCCCTAAAAAATTTGTATAGGGTGCTATCGTGTGCTGAAAAGCGACATCGCGGAACGTGGCGCCGGAGCATTCCGCGCCAGACAGCTTGCAATTGCAAAACGCCACCCGGCGGAACGAACAATCCGGCAGCCGAAGATTGGAAAGATCACAAGATTCAAACAATACGTCGCTAAACCGGAAGTCTTCCAGCTTACATTGGGTAAAGCGGCACCCCACAAAACGGCATTGTTCCACGTCGCAGCCGCGCAAATCCAACCCTTGGGCCTGCTGGGCAGAAAACCGAAGGCCACGGATATCATCGGCGTCTGGAAAAAGCACCTCTGACAGAAGGCCGGCCGGAAGATCTTCCGGCAAAACAGGGAAAATGAGCTGCATGTAGTACCGCCTCCTTATTTTTCCATTATAGCCAAAAAGATCATTGCCTGCAATCAAAAATGGACGTATTCACGGCCTTTAGGGAGAAAAAACCAAAAAAATCGGAAGATCATGAAGATAAGTTTATCAAGGATTATCATAAATTGTAAACATTTTTAATAAAAAAAATTAACAAATATATTGCCTTTTAGGAAAGTTTGAACTATAATAAATCTACAGTTGAGGACGCAAAGCGTTTTGAGGTTTGCGTACATAAAAGGAGGAACCAGTATGGAACTATTTAAGCTCGTGGGTGTTCTGTTTGTTATTGTTGGCTTTATTCTCAAATGGGACACGATCGCAACGGTTGTTGCCGCAGGCATTATCACCGGTTTGGTGGCAATGATGAATGGCACAATGACCTTTGTGGGAATCTTTGAGACGTTAGGTTCGTCGTTCGTATCCCAGCGGACTGCTACTCTGTTTGGACTGACCGTAGGTATCATTGGTATTTGTGAACGCTATGGGCTGAAAGATAAGGCGGTTGACTTTATCAAAAAGCTCAGCAAACTTACAACAGGTAGCCTGCTTTCCGTGTGGCTGATTATCCGAACCCTTTCTGCCGCATTCTCCCTGCGCTTGGGCGGCCATGTACAGTTTATCCGTCCGATTATTCTGCCGATGGCGGAAGGCGCAGCCTATGTGAAATTCGGCGAGATTGATGAAAAAGGCGAGGATGAAATCAAAGGCGCAGCAGCTGCAACCGAGAACTATGGTAACTTCTTCGGTCAAAACTGCTTTATGGGCGCTTCCGGTACCCTGCTGATCGTATCCACCCTGACTGCTCAGGGCTATGAGGTCAACGCGCTGCAAATTGCAATGGCGTCTTGGCCGATCGCAATTGTCATTATGGTAGTCGGTATCGTTATGCATTTCTTTGTGGACCGCAAGCTGGTCGCCCGATATGCGAAGAAATCTTCTGCCGCAAAATAAAGCAGGAAACTGTGAGGAGGCGTATTGAATATGATTCCAAGTGAAATCACCAGCATTTATAATCCAATTTTAGCTGAAATTTTCTTTTCAATTATTGGCTTGGCTTTTATTGCTACCGGCGTGAAAGCGTTCCGGGATACAGCTACGGCAAAACATGTGACCACCGGCATTTTCTGGACCATTATGGGCGTTTGTTTTATCATTGGCAAATACATCCCATCCTGGATCGTGGGTGTTCTGATTGTTGCCAGTGCCGTCATCACCGCGATCGGCGGCGTGGTACAGACCAAAAATGATGTGCCTGCGAAAGAAGAGACTCGCGCCAACGCGGATCGCATTGGCTATAAGATTTTTATCCCGGCTTTGATGCTGGCGCTGGTATCTGTGGCTGTGGCAGCGTTGGGATTGGTATCCGGTAATAACGCCATTGGTGTTTCGGCTATTTTTGGCGCCATTGCTGTCTTTGCCATTACCAAGGCGCCGGCTAAGAGCATCGTTACCGAGGGCAGCCGCCTGTTGGATAACATGGGCTCTGTAGCGTTCCTGCCGCAGTTGCTTGCGGCGTTAGGCGTTTTGTTTACCGCTTGCGGCGTTGGCGACGTTATCTCCAAAGGCGTGGCAAGCATCATTCCGGATGGCAGTCGTTTTATTGCCGTTGCGGTATACTGTATTGGCATGGCGCTGTTCACTATCATCATGGGCAATGGTTTTGCCGCGTTCTCGGTCATCACCGTTGGTATTGGTATTCCGTTCTTGATCATGCAGGGCGCAAATCCTGTCGTGGTTGGCGCAATGGGTCTGACCGCCGGTTACTGCGGTACCTTGTTGACCCCCATGGCTGCAAACTTCAACATCATGCCTGCGGCACTGTTGGAAACCAAGAGCAAATATGCGGTCATCAAGGCGCAGGCTCCCACTGCAATTGTCATGTTGATCATCCATATTTTCCTCATGTACTTCCTGGCGTTTTAATTCCTTATTATAACGATGAATGCCGCACAGCGCTTTTTGGGCTGTGCGGTGTTATCATCCTATCCTGAAAGGAGCAAATGATGAAGATTCTGATTACAGGTTTCGATCCGTTCGGCGGAGAACCGGTAAACCCAGCGTTGGAAGCGGTCAAGCTGATGAAAAACGAAATCGCCGGCGCAAAAATCGTAAAGCTGGAAATTCCAACGGTTTTTCATAAATCGGTGGAAAAAATCCACGAGGCGATGAAAGCTGAAAAACCGGACGTGGTTTTAAGCATTGGCCAGGCAGGCGGCCGTTTTGGCGTAACGCCGGAGCGGGTGGCCATCAACGTGGACGATGCGCGGATCAAAGACAATGAGGGCAACCAGCCGGTGGATGCGCCGGTCTTTGCTGATGGGGAACCGGCTTATTTTTCCAATCTGCCGGTGAAAGCGATGGTGGAGGCGATCAAAGCAAAGGGCTTGCCTTCTACGCTGTCCAATTCGGCGGGAACTTTTGTATGCAACCATGTGATGTATGGCGTGCTATATTATATCCACAAAGAATTTCCTGGCGTGCGTGGCGGGTTTATCCATGTGCCGTTTATTACCAATCAGGTTGTAACCAAACCCAATGTGGCGTCCATGGCGCTAGCGGATATCACCGAAGCGCTGGAAGCGGCCGTTGAGGCGATTGTGAAAAACGAAAAGGATATCCATGCCGTAGGAGGCGAAATTCACTGATGAGAAAACCGACTGCTCCGAAAAAAATGTTTGTATATGGGACATTGATGAGGGGCTTTTACAATTATGACAAGGCGCTGGTAGGGCAGGAGAAATCGATGGTTCCCGCCCGGACCCGAGGCCGAGTTTGGCATATGGTTGACCGGGGGTACCCGGCGATTAAAGAAGGGGAAGGCTGGGTTTATGGCGAACTGGTCGAGCTAAAAGATTTTGCGGCGGTAATCGACCAGATGGACGACATCGAAGGCTACCATGGGCCGGACGATCCCCGCAATGAATACGCCCGAATCCTTTTGCCGGTGGAAAACCTGGAAACCGGAAAAATGGAAGAAGCTTACGTCTACTACTATGTACCGGATGACCTGGGATCTTCGGAAAATCCGGTAGTGGAATTGACGCACGGCAGCTGGCGAACCTATATGGAAGAAAAAAAATAAGAAAATCCCCGCCTTTTTGGCGGGGATTTTCTTATTTTTGCCCCAAAAGGCAGAATTTTTTGCAATATTTTATCAAGGGGATCCGTCTAGATATTTTTTCTTTACGAGCGGAAAAAAGTATGGTATCCTGTTGTAAAATTCAAAAGAAGCGGCGAAGAGCCGTCGAGGGGAAGGAATCCGAATGCGCAGGCTGCTTGGGGTTTTGGGACGAAAAAATCTGCTGCTAATGGGCGTCCAGGGGTTTTACTGGTGTGCCTATTGCACCTATTTTGGATTTTTGGTTTTGTATATGCAAAACCATGGATACAGCAATGTGCAGTGTGCGCAGGCGCAGGTATTGATCGCAGTGGCAACGCTGGTCACACAGCCGCTGATCGGCTATTTGACCGATACCTTCATCACCTGCAAAAAGTTTTTGCTTTTGACGACGGCGCTGGCCGTCCCAGTGGCATTTTTGCTCCAAACGTCGGTGGCCAGCCCGGTTTTGTGCTACGGGGCGATTGTTCTGCAGTCTATTTTGTTTTACCCCGCGGCTCCTTTGATTGATTCCTGGACAATGGCTCTTCGAGAAGAAGATCCACAGGTTCAGTATCCGTTGACGCGCAGCGCCGGATCGATTTTGTATGCGCTGACAGCGCTGGCTTTTGGCAACGTCATCGCCATATTGGGCGACGAGATCATTGCGCCAAGCTTTCTTTTGTTCGCCGTGCTGATGTGTGTGTGCGTGTGTCTATTGGAAGAGACCCCCTGCCGCAACAAAAAGCAGGAAGCGGTCCGAGGGCAGGAAGAGATCCGGCAGCTCTCAGGATTGGAGGCAACGAAGCTTCTGCTGAAAAATAAGGCGTATCTCTTTTTTATCCTCAGCTGCCTGTTGTATCAGATTGCCAACAAATCCACCGGCTGCTTTATCAGCAACTATGTGGCCAATATCGGCGCAGACAGCGGCGGGTTGGGGATGCTGATGTTCTTTTCCGCAATGGTTGAGTTCCCGTCTATGATGATCATGGGGCGGATCATGCGCCGGTACCCGCTGGGCGGGCTGCACCTGTTCGCTTTGTCCGGCGTTGTGCTGAAAAATTTCTTTTTCCTGCTTGCTTCTTCCATGCCGCTGTTGGTGGCTGGGCGTTTGGCAGAGGGGATCAGCTACGGGGCCTATGTCTATATTTTTGTAGAGTACATTTGCCAGAACACCCCCAAGCAGCTGAATGTGACGGCGATCTCCTTAGGGACGGCCATGACTTCGGCTTTAGGCGGCATCATTGGCAGTTACACGGCCGGCTTTATTTTGGATCTACAAGGGTTGGTCGCGCTATCCTTGTTTGCGATGATCGCGGCTGTGATGGCCGTATTGGTGTTTTTGCCGGTGGCCTTTACCAAGCGAAAACGAGTGGTTGCAGGATAAGGGGAAAAGGTAACTGGGAGGTTGACAGCTATCAAAAAAAACACGCCATGCGAAAAGCATGGCGTGTTTTCTGGGGGATGGATATGGCCCGGTTTTAAAAGAATGTGCCGGTGTCAATGGCTAAATCCGCTAGGCGAGGGATCGAAAAGGTGTCAAAGTACAGATCCTCCTTGGGAATCCATTCTTCCTGGAACCGTTTGAGCAGAAAGCTGCCGCTGCGCGCTTCGATCCGTTTTAAGCGGATTGCGCGGTCTGCGGTGAGGAAAACTTTCAGGTCGAACTGCCCGCTCCATTTGGGATGTTGGCTGTAAACCCCCTCTACAATGCGAAGGGGAAGGGGCGCTACCGCCTGTTTGCCGGACAGCTTTCCGCAGGAGCAATCGAAAATGTCATAAGAAAAAGCATCTTCCGTCCCCAGATAGGGGACAACCTGCGCTAAAAACCGCTCATAATCAAGATTGCCACCAGGTTCGGCCAGCCGCTGTGGGGTGCGCTGGAACCCTTGCAAAAAGAAATCGTCCATATGAACGACTGATGCTGGAAAGACGGCAGCCAGCATTCCAGCAAGATGGCTTTTTCCAGTGCCGCTTCCGCCGTCAATGGCGATGGCGCCGCCGCCCTGTTGTCGGAGAAGGCGGTCAATGGCGGTCAGAACCGGCCAATCATTCTGGCAGCTCTGATGCAAAACACGGTAAGCGGGATGATATGCCTCCCGGTAGGCGCTGCTGTGGCTGACGGCGGGATACCCGTCGGCCCGGTATTGGGCCAGAAAATGCGCCCATTGGGCAGCGTCCAAGGGCAGCTGCCGTTGCTGGACCATGGCGTCCAGCAAGGCGAGATCAGCCAAAAAAGAGTCCCGGCCGGATACCTGCTGGCCAGAGGAATAGATAAACAGGCGGCAGAGCGTGTCCAGAGAAAGATCGGCCTCGTCCAAAGCGGAGAGGTTCAAGCGGCAGTATCCGCCGCCTAGCGGCTCGAACAGGGGAGCGTCAGTATGGGGGCAGGGACGGTATTCCGTTTGCAGCCGCGCCAGTGCCTGTGGCGGGTCCGCAACAAAATGGCCACAGCCAAAATGGCTTTGATAGAGGAGCTTCACACAATCCTGCGGTTGCATCAGCGGATAGGCATGAAAGTTGTCAAGCAAAAGCTGTCTCATGGTAAAAATTCCTTTCCGGGCGGGTTATTCTTCGATGTCAATGACAGATACGGGGCATTGGTCGCGGGCGCTTTGGGCGCTATTGCGGGCCGATTCGGGCACGGGCGTTTGGCTGACGTCGGCCTTGCCGTCGTCAGCCATGAAAAACACGTCGGGGCAGATGGTGGCACATAAGGTGCAGCCGATGCAGCCCTCCCGGTCGATGGAAGCTTTCATATGGCAAATCTCCTTTTGTTTTTTCTTAGTATGGGGAAATTCGCGCCGATTATGAGCCAAAACCATCTACTATTTTAGTGTATCACAGGGAAGGGAAAACCACAAATGGAAATGCGACCGCCCTTTGAGAGATTTCTTGCAAAATCCGACGGAATCGGCTATATTTAAAAGCAGAGAAAACCGGAAAGGACCGATCAATTTGAAAAAGATTTTGCTGCTGACCACAGGGGGGACAATCGCTTCCACGCCGGGCGAGGATGGGTTGGAGCCGTCGTTGCAAAGCGGTGGCCTGGCCCACATGATCGAAGGGATTACCTTCAACTACGAAGTTGATTTTAAGGATATCCTCAACTTGGACAGCTCCAATATCCAGCCGGAGGAATGGCAGTTTATCGCCGGGCAGATTAGCCAGCTGCACGGTGGGTATGACGGGATCGTGGTCACCCACGGCACCGATACGATGGCGTACACCGCATCGGTGCTCTCCTTTATGCTGCACAACATTCCGATCCCGGTGGTGCTTACCGGTTCCCAGCTGCCGATTCTGCATCCATTGACCGATGGGGTGGAGAACCTGCGCTGCGCTTTTGCCATGGCGGCTAGCGGTGCGCCGGGCGTATTTGTAGCGTTCAACCGCAAAGTAATTTTGGGCTCCCGCGCGGTCAAGGTGCGGACGACCGGGTTTGATGCCTTTGAAAGCGTAAACGGGCCTTATGCGGCCACAGTGGATTCCACCGGACTTCGTTTAAACCAGGCGGCCCTTCCACCTTTGACCGGCCCGTTCCGCCCAGAGCAGCGGTTGTGCGGTGATGTGGTGCTTGTAAAACTGACTCCCGGGCTAAACCCAGAAATTTTTGATATGCTGTTGCACATGAATTACAAGGGAATCGTGGTGGAGGCGTTTGGCGCCGGGGGATTGCACTTTATCCGGCGGGATTTGGTTTCCCAGTTGCAAAACCTGGTGGAGCATGGCATCGCGGTGGTGGTGTGCAGCCAGTGCCTATATGAACGCAGCGATTTTTCGATCTACCAGACCGGGCGGCTGGCGTTGGAAAAGGGCGTGATCCAGGGCTACGACATGACCAGTGAGGCGGCGGTGACCAAACTGATGTGGGCGCTGGGAAGAACGGGCGATTTAGAAGAAGTGCGGGCAATTTTTGCACAGAATCTAGCAGGGGAAATCGCACTGCCGCGGTAAATTGCAACATACAAAGCCTCCGTGCCTATTCCAGCACGGAGGCTTTGTATGTTGCTGAAAAAGGCAGCCGGATTTGGTCTTGCTGGATCTCACACTGCCGGGTCTTTCAGGTGAAGAAGTGCGCCCAAAATCAGAAATATTCCTGCGATTGTCGTCAGCGCAAAGGTGGCTATTAGGATAAAGTAAAATTGTTGCTGGCGGCGCCGCAGATTATGTGGCCAAGCCGTTTGACACCAAAACAGAATATGCAATATTAAACTATTAAACTGATTGGTCTGGAATCCGCGCCAGGTCCTTGCCAAATCCGTCATCCTCGAAAGAACCGGCGCAGACACGCCAGACTGCACTGAAAGCTCCCTTGAAACCCCATATCAGCCAATCTGCGCGCAAAGCGGGGTGAGGCAGGCAGTAGGGACTATAAATGTGCGTACCCAGACCAGGAAATAACGTTTTTGAACCGTCGCTCTGAAGAGGCTGCCGGTTACAGTGCCCAGCAGCGATTTGACCGCATTTGTTGCGTTTCATTTGGCCTGGCGGATATGCTGAAAAGGATCAGCATAAGGAAAAAGGAGGACAGCGTTTTGACGCTGCCCTCCCCGCACAGGAATCTTTTGTTTTGAAATGGGTTTCCTATGCTCTGGCCGTGGATACGGACTTTTCCTGTTGGCTTAATCTTTTTCCCACAGTTCCTCCGGGCTTGTTTTTTTGCCGAATGGAGGGTGCGGGGATCCTACCGCCAACGGATCGTTGGTAACTGTAGGCAGAGGTGCATCTTTCAATTCGTTTTTTTGCGCAGGTCGTTCATTCATATTCAGGCCCTCCCAAAGGAAAACGGAACAATGCAGCATGTCCGCAGGTTTAGTATGGACAAAAAAAGCGTCAAAATGCGCTCTAAGCAATATAAATGAGCACCAGTAAATAGTGGAATAAGCTGCCGCCCAGCACGAAGAGGTGGAACAGCTCATGGAACCCCAGCTTGGCGGAGAGGTTTGGCTTTTTGATTCCGTAAATGATACCGCCGACAGTATAGGACACGCCGCCCAGCACCAGCAGCCACAAAGCTCCGGTACTCATGCGGGAAAAGATGGAAACATCTGCCAGAATGGCCCAGCCCATCAGCAGATACAGGGTAGTAGTGATCCAGCGGGGAGCGTTAAACCAGCACAATTTCATCACAATGCCGATAGCGGCGGCGATCCAGATCGCAGCGGTAAACATCGTGCCCTTCGGCGGATCCAGATAGGTCATAAGGATCGGCGTATAGGTCCCGGCAATCAGCACGTAAATCATAGAATGGTCCAGTTTCCGAAGATGATAAACGATCTTTGGCGGCTGATTGCTGAAGTGGTAAATAGCGCTGGCGCTATACAGAGCGGTAATCGAACAGCCAAAGGCCAACAGGGAAAGAAGCGTGCGGCTGTCGGTTTCACCATTGGTAAACGCTTTTATAAAGAGCAATATTGCGCCAATGCCGAATACAATCGCGCCGATAAAATGTGTATAGCTGCTGATCGGCTCCCGGGCTTTTTTCATAAAATAAGACATCATATTGCCTCCATATTTCATTATGTAGTATTTAAAACTATATTATATATTTATACTACCACCTTCTTCCGGTACTTGCAATAGCGGATTGTAATTTCTTTTGTCATGAGATATAATAATATCAATTGTGAAGAAGACCGGAAGAGCTTAGCCGATGCGGCTAGCAACATAGTGTGGATCTCCGCCTTTAGAGGGAAGGATCCGGCATAGAGGGCGCTTGTCGGCGTTGAGGGAAAGGGGCATTTGAAAAAATGGAGGAATTGTTGCAGGTTTTGAAAAAGCCGCTCCAGCAGAAAGAGGTCGAAGTGGCAGATCTGCCGGATCTGGACCTATATATGGATCAGATTACTACGCTGTTTGCGGATAAGACCCAGGAGCCAGACGGCCTTTTAACCAAAACGATGATCAACAATTACAGCAAAGAAGGGCTGCTAAAGCCAATCAAAGGGAAAAAGTATTCGAAGGAGCACATTTTGCAGATGTTGCTGATTTACCGGTTGAAGCAGACGCTTTCCATCCAGCAGATCAAAGGCGTAATGCAGGGCCTGAGCGGGCCGGACGAGAAGGAGACGCTTGCTGCCGAGCAGATGTGGGAAGGGCTTTATGGAGGATATCTGGAGAGCAGGCAGCCAAACGCCCAGATGCTGTCTGGCTTGTTGGAAGCGCTTTTAGCGCGGGGGCCGGTGGATTCTCCTGAAAAAAAAGCACTGCTTTTGCTGCAACTTTCCTGGATTTCCTATGTGACGCAAAGGATGTGTAACGCCTTGGTGGAGCAAGAGTTTCCTACAGCGGAAAAGAAAGTGGAAAAGAAAAAATAGGCGGGGTCTCGTCCCTCCTGGCAACGAGGAAAAACGGGCCAGGACAAAAAATAGGAAAAGATAAGCTTTTCTATCGCTTTTTCTTTTATTTTTGCCCAGAGCATGCTATAATATAAACAATAAACGCCGATGATGCCGAAAATATTTGGCTGGTGTGAAACAGCAGGATCCAAACGTGTGGATGGATCTTGATGGGAGGATATGGTATGAGCAATCCGGTGATTTTTAAAACGTCCGCTTTTGGCGGGTTTCAAAAGGCGGCCGTTTTAAGCTATATCGATCAAATGAATGCCAACAGCCAGAAGCTAAAGACGGAATTGGATGGAAAAATCGCGATGCTAGAAGCGCAGGTTGCGCAGTTAAAAGGTCAGATCCCAACAGAGGAAGAGCAGGCCGCCGCGCAGAAATTGGAGAAGGAAAAACAGCAAAAATCCCAAGAGATGACGGCGCTGGTCGATCAGCTGAACCTGGAAATCGCCCGGCAGCAAAAACTGTTGGCTGCGAAAGACGAAGAACTGAAGCTGCATGGAGATCGGATACAGAAGCTCCAATTCCAAGCGGAAAGCCATTCATTTAAAGCGCAGAAATACGATGAAATCGCCATGAAGGTAGGCTCCCTGGTAATCGACGCCAAACAGCAGGCGGACCGTATTGTGGCACAGGCAAAAGAAGAGGCTAGCGCGGTAACGAGGGAAAAGGAAGAGCGCTTGGAAAAAATGAACACGGATTTTCTGCAATTTAAACAGAATGTGGAACAGCTGCGCGAAGAGCTGCGGGATACGCTGGAGCTTTTGGATCAGAAATTGGGAAAGCTTGGCATTACGCCGGAACGGGAGTCTGCCGGGCAGACCGCCGAAGAAAAGCATACTTTTGCGCCGTTTCATTTTGACCAAAATTTTCGGTGAGTCCCCCTGATAAAACATGAGACAGGAAAGGTGTTCAAAATGGATGCAATCAAAATCAATGTCAGTCAGCTGAGCGAATGGGCCCCGAGACTCCACGCAGGGGATCGGGTGTTGCTGTCTGGAACCGTTTATACTTCTCGGGATGCGGCGCACAAGCGTTATTTTGCCCTGTTGGATCAGGGGGATCCTCTCCCCTTTGACATCAAAGGGGCGGCCATCTACTATGCCGGGCCTACGGGCACGCCGCCTCACCTGGCCATTGGCGCCTGCGGGCCGACAACGGCGGGCCGGATGGATCCATATGCGCCGCGGCTGTTGGATATGGGGTTAAAGTGCATGATCGGAAAAGGGCAGCGGAGCGACGCGGTATGCGAAGCGATTATCCGGAACAAAGCGATTTATTTCTGTGCATTGGGCGGTGCAGGCGCGCTAGCGGCAAAGTGCATCAAGAAATGCGAGGTCATTGCCTTTGAGGATTTGGGATGCGAATCGGTAAAACGGTTGGCGTTCGAGGATTTTCCGCTGATTGTAGGAATTGATTGTAGTGGTGGGAATCTGTTCAAAGACAAGAAATAGTGAGCTTTTGCTCAGCCGGGCGCATACGGCGCCTGCGGAGAGAAAAGGGGACACCCCTAGGTTCTTAGATATCCGGACGCTGCGATCCCGTTGGATCGGGCTTTTCGTTTGTGGGTTGCCCTGAGGGACAGCGGCGTAAGGTCTTACAAAAGGAAAAAGGAGTATGCCAAATGGCATACTCCTTTTTTGAGCGGAGAAAACTTATTTGATGGAGTTTTCGTACGCTTCGATCATCTTCTTGACCATTTGGCCGCCGACAGAACCGGCCTCACGGGAGGTCAGGTCGCCGTTGTAGCCTTGTTTCAGATTGACGCCAACTTCGTTGGCAGCTTCCATCTTGAATTTCTCCATAGCGGCTTTCGCCTCGGGAACAACGTGTTTGTTGTTGCTGGTCATTGTGTGAACACTCCTTTTGTTTTTCTATTTCAAAAAGTTTGTTGTTGCGTTTGTGCTATTATTATCGTCGCGACCGATAAAAAGATACCTGCCAATTTTTTAGAAAAGAATCTGTTTCAAAATGTCAATCTGGCCACTGAGCATCAGGACGGCCGCGGCACATAGGATCGAAAAAGCATCATACCGGCGGGAAAGGGATAGGGGAATCTCCACCGGATCCAGTATATTCCCAGAAAGATCACTGATCCCCCGCTGCAAGCAGAGGACCGCCCGATCCTGCGTGATACTCGACAAGGTCAGAGTATCCTTACTGGACATGCCTAAAGTCATGGCGCGGATTTGGCAGCGGCGGATGAATTCGGCGGCGGGTAGATTATCCGAGGAGAGCAGGCCGACGGCATCCGGTGGCAAACAGGCTTGTTCCGGCATATCAAAAGGCTCCAGGCATAAAACAACCGCCCGGGGAACCGCAATTTGCGCCAAATGCTCCATTTCCACGACCACAAAATCCGGATTTTCACTGCGGCTTAAAATTTGCCTTTCCGCCACAAAAGCCATTTCAAAGTTTCGCCGGAGGATTTCCCGCAGCGCAGAAGCGCTTTTTTGTTTTCCAGCGCCACCGAAAAGAAAAACAGAAACCAAAGAAAGAACTCCTTTCTGCATGGATTGATTCCCAAAACGTTTTTTCTAATGTTTAGCATATCCTTTTTTTTCAGGTTCAAACAAAGTTTTTTCGTAAAGGATCCCCTTGACACTGGCAGGGAGGCTTTCTATAATAGGAGTAGAGATTAGATTTTACAAATAAGAGGGGAAAAACCAATGTTTATGAAAAAATTGGCCGTTCTTTTTACGGTGGTTTTTAGTTTTGCGGTAAGCCTTGTAACTGTTTATGCGGGGGACGACAGCATTGCCGGCCCGGTCATATGGCTTTTGATCGGTTCGGGCGTTTTAATTGTGGTGGCTGTTGTACTAGGTGTTTTGAGTAAGAAAAAGAAATAAATAAAACGATAAAAAAGGAGCGATCAATTTGATCGCTCCTTTTTTATCGTTCGGTGGGACTACCGCTCAATCGAAGTGGCAGTCAGAATTTCGCTTTCATCCGGTGTATAGTGGATGGTAATCCGGTCGCCCACGTTGAGGATTACCGCAATCTCGCTGGCTGATGCAGAAACCGCGTAGTACAGGTCGCTGTTCTCCAGCTGGATGTAAAATACGGTATTGCCTTCAGCGACAACGCTGCGGATGTCGGAAATGCGCCCAGTGATCTCATTGGAAGGAAGCGCTTCGCCTTCTCCGACGATGTTGTTCTGGGTCAGCAGTTTGGAATAGTTGGCCGAGCATTCGGAAACAGAAGAGCCGGTGGCAACGATCTGATACTGCTGCACATTGACCATCGCATACATCTTGACCAAGCCCGCATTATCCTTTAACGCAATAAAGTAGGTGGGCTCCGCGTGGATATTCAGCAGCAGCGGGAAGGTGGCCTTATAGCTTAGATGCTGCACCACACCTTCCGCGGAGCTCATGGCCGAATACTCAGTAGCGCCAGCGCAGGGATAGTACTTGGTTTCCTTGGTCCGCTGGTTGGTGAGGATAAAGCCTACGTTGGATTGGTCGCCGCCGACGGAGGTGACGCCGGTATAAACATAGACGTCGTCATTCATGGCGATGTAGTTGTAGCCGGAAGTGGTGACCGTAACGCCTTTTTGACCAAAAATAGAGTTGATAAAGCCGCTTTGATATTGGCCGTGGTAATCATACTGCTGCATGATCAATTCAGCGGAGTACAGCCGGTCCACCCAGTTTGGAACCTCTTCGTAATACTGACTCTCACCAGTAACCGCATTGACCAGCACCGCGCCGTTGATATCGGTGCCGCCGAATAGGCCGATGGTCTTTTCCAATTTCGGGCAGATCCAGTAGGGCTGCCCGTCGTCGTTGATCTCAAATTTGGGGGTATCAAACATAAAGGTAGGATAGTTAAAGCGCAGATGGCGCATCAGATACCGGCCAAAATGTTCCGAATTAGAATATTTGATGCCGCCGTCTGCCGGCAGGCGCACCACGTCCACGTTCTGGGTTACCATATCGATGACCAGATAGGCGGGAATCCCTTCGTTACGGTTGGTGAACCATTTGATCAGGTCGCCGTACTCCAGCATGGTGACCCGCACCGGATGGCCGTTGTAGTTGATCTGGTTATACTGATCCGAAACCTCGAACTGGCTGACCATATCAGACAATTCGCCCAATTTGCGGTCGCCCAGCTTGGAAGCGGAATCCTTGTCCAGCATAGGGATCTGGTCGAAGGAAATTTCCTCTACGTCGGTGGTGAAATCCCCGTTTTCGACCGTTAGCAGCTTGGTGTAAGAGCCGGCCCGCAAAAGCACGCTGGAGAAAAGCGAGCCGCCAAGATACAAGACGATCAGCGCTAGGCACAGGAAGAAAGGAATCATGCAATGGCGTTTCATCATTGCGAAAAATTCCCGGAAACCGGTAAATTGAAAGGGCTGCCGTTCCTCAGCATCCATCCCAATGCGCGCCGTGAAAACAGCGGCAACGCAGTATACTGCGCACAGGATAAAAATAAAGGTGTAGAAATCCGGCGAATGGAGATTGATAGCAGGCAGTTCAAAATAGAAGTAGAGTAGCCCAACGATCAGGGTAACGGCAAGACAGAGCAGCGTTTGTTTGACGCGCCCCATTTGTCTGCGTTCTTTCATGTTATGATCCTCCTTTAAGACAACTGTTTTTTAAAATCAGGACAGATACGTTATGCGCTTCAACACAGACGTTTGATGCGGCAAAAGATCCAGATGGCCGTAGCCACCTGTACCAAAAGGATTAGCGGCATTCCCCAGCGGAAATACCAATGGCGGGTTTTGTGGCGGAACAGATACATGCCGGCCAAGCAGCCGGGTGTGCCGCCCAGCAGCGCCGCGCCGAATAAGGCTTTCTCAGGAACGCGCCAACGGCCCTTTTGTGCGCGAATTTTATCGCTGCCCATCAGTAAAAATCCGGCGGCGCTGGCGGCGGCTAGATAGCCTATCAACCATTGCCAGTGGTTTTGAATCCAAAGGAACATTTTTTCACCCCATATGATGATTCTGTGGCTTATTTACCATTATAACACATTTCAACGAAGAAAATATGATTTTCCTGTTAATATCTACGGCAAAGGAGCAAGATTTTGCAAAAGAGAAAAAGGTTTCTTTGCCGTAGCATTTTTTGCCGTAAAATCCTTGGGATTTCCCTGTTTGCTCTTGCAGGAAAAAATGTTCTTATGTATAATAAAGGTAGAAATTTTCAAGTGGGCGTTCTGCGCCTTCTGAGAGGAGAAGTATAAAATGAGTAATCGAGTATTGGTAGAAACATCAGCCCGCCATGTCCATGTGACCCAGCAGGACCTGGAGACACTGTTTGGAAAAGGCGCGGCACTGACCCCCAAGAAAGACCTGTCCCAGCCTGGGCAGTTTGCCTGCACCGAGCGGGTAGACGTAGTAGGCCCGAAAAAAACAATCCCGGGTGTGACCATCCTGGGGCCGGTGCGCCCTGCAACCCAAATTGAAATTTCTTTGACCGACGCTAGAACGCTGGGCGTTGCAGCACCGGTCAGAGAGTCCGGCGATATTGCGGGTAGCGCTCCCTGCAAGCTGGTAGGCCCCTGCGGCGAGGTGGAACTTGGCGAAGGTGTAATCGTAGCAAAACGCCATATCCATGCGACCCCGGCGGACGCGGAGAAACTGGGCATTGCCGACAAAGAGATCGTAAAGGTTAAGATTGACAGCAACGGTCGTTCTTTGATCTTTGACGATGTTGTTGTCCGCGTCAACCCCAATTTTGCGCTGGCTATGCACATCGACACAGATGAGTCCAACGCCGCTGGTTGTGCCGGCGAGGTTTATGGCGAAATTGTAAAATAAGAAAAGCAGATAACAAAAGGCCCCTTCCAGACGGAAGGGGCCTTTTGTTATCTGCTTTATGGGAGGCAAGAAGCTAAAAGGGCGTTTCGGTATTGGAGGATTGATTCCCTGCCGTCTGCCGAAACAGCCGGATGCTTTCCTGAATGCCAATTTGATCGATCGTCCATCCCCAAAGGGTATGGCGGTTATCGTTGTCCTGGATCTGCTGGTTAATCGCCCAGGCCAGATCGTTGGAAGGGGCATGCAGGTACAGATCCACCATGGCGGGCAAAGCGGAGACAGACAGATTTTCGAGATAGTAGTAATCCACCTCGGTTTCGGTGCGCCCTGCCAAATAAGCGTTGACATTGTAACGGGCTACAAATCCGTCCATGGGGAAGAGGGAAAGTACGCAGACCATGACAGCGACGGTGATGCCGGCGCATTTGACCAACGGGAAACGGCGGAGAAGGCACCGTGCCGCCAAAAAGAGAAAACAGATACTAGCCGTTGCCATAAACCACAGGGTCAATCCCCGCTTGACGCTTAGACCATATACGTTTACATATAAAAGCATGCGTTTCACGGCGGAGCAGAGGATTACGCCTCCACCAAGGCTCAGAACCAGCAATTCTAACCGCGCCACCAAATACAAGCCGGGCCGGTCCGATTTGCAAAGGGCCATGGCCAGCAGGGCGATGGCAAAGATCAAGAACAGGGCGACTGCCAACTCAAAAAATCCCTGCCGGGCATATTCGGCGTAGGTGTATCCGCCGGGCAGACTGCCCTTTTCCCCACCAAATAGATAGGCGAACTGGACAAAGGTGAACGCCAGCACCGAAAGGTCGATCAGCCCGAGAAAAGGAATGGCGAACAACGGATCTAAAATGCGCTTCCCTTTAATCGGCAAAGGATCGCGGGGCAGCGCTCCACGGCAATACAGCAGGACCGCGGACAGAAAGATACCGCCGAGAAAGCCCATCAACGCATCGGCGAAAAGGTGAGACCAATCGATCCGAAGCCAGCGGGCCAGATTTTGCAGACCGGTGCGAAAGACTGCATCGGCGCTGGCGAACAACCACAGCAACAATGCGACAAATGGCAGTGCGCACAAAAGGCCAAGGAAAATTTTCCAAGAGTTTTTGGGGCGCTGGCCCTTTTTGTCCCGCCTGCCCATAACAAGGAAAGGAAAATCCAGAAAAGCCAACGGCCCGTCGATCAAATGGGCCCACAGGGCGCAGAAAGTTTCCCAGGAGAAAAAGGAACGGTACTTCATGCCACCGAGTAGCGCTGTTTGCGCAGCCAACAGGCAGATGAGGGAAGGGACAGTGATAAAATAAGTGGAGCTGTTCACACTGCTGCAAAGGCCGATGGTCAATACCACAATGGGAATGGTTATGAGCAGTGCCGCAGGGGAAAAACGCCGGTCCGGTTCGTGGAAATACCAAAAGCTGAAGGCATAGTAAGCGGCGACCAAAATGAGAATGGAAATCCCTAGATTGCCCCACAGCACCAGCTCAGTATAAAACATACAAAACAAAATGGCAAAGAATACCGCTGCCGACCCTTTGGAGGTGTAGCTGCGTTTGGCCAGATATTGATAATCTGCCCGCTGTTTCCGGGGAACCGGCTGATAATAGCCGGGTGGCGGCGCAGCCGGCCGGTTGTGATGGGTCGGGCCAGGCGCGCCGGCAGGGGAGGGTGGGACTGCACCAGCATTGGCTGGAACGCTGGGACGGATGGTTGCAGCCTGATCAGGCGCAGCGGGCGCCGCCGCCTGCCCGGGTTGGAAAGGAGGATGCTGACTGTCTGGCGCAGGTGCCGTGGAATTGGGAAACTGCCCCGCGAGGGAATCAGCCGGCGGCTGGTACATGGGCGGAATCTGCCCAGGTCGTTTTGCCGGCGGGATATAGGCCGGCGGTTTTGAGGGTGCAAATGAATTGTTTTCTACGGGCTTCTGATTCATAAATTTGCCTCCTGTTGTTCGGTTCCTTCCACATATTCCAGCAGGTCCGCGGGCTGACAGCGCAGCGCCCGGCACAATGCGGCCAAAGTGGAAAAACGGACAGCTTTTGCTTTGTTGTTTTTTAAAATGGACAGGTTAGCCGGGGTGATCCCCACCACGTCGGCCAATTGGGTAGCGGAGATTTTCCGCCGCGCCATAACCACGTCCAGGTTTACGATGATCGGCACAGTGGCACCTCCTAGATGGTCAGATCATTTTCTTCTTTATAAATGGCGGCTTGTTTGACCAGTTCAGACAAAACCAGCGCTAGCGCGGCGAGAAATAAGAATGCCAGCCCCAGCATGGGGGCCATCAGCGAGGGCACAATGCCGGCTAAGAACAAACCACCCACCACTAAGCAACAAACGGAAACAATGTTTACCCGCCGGGCATTTTCCAGGGAAAAAGGGTTTCCGGCATTGACGTTTACAAGGATCTTCCGCAGCTGCCAGACGACGATCAGGGCCATCAGCGCGGCGGGGTACAGCACAATGAGGATGCGGATATAATCGGCCCCCAAATCATGCCAGAAAATCCGCCCATAGAAGTTCAGAATCCAGGGAAGAGCGACGGTCAGGGCAAGGCCGGCGAAAAAGAAAACCCAGCAGAGTTTTTCCAAAAAAGAGCTTAAGCTTCCCTTGCCCACAATACTGATCTTCATAGCGATTCTCCTTTGGACTCGTTTTTTGTAGTATAGCAATAAAATTATCGTTTGTCAATAAATATAAACTGTTTTTCAATATTTTTTTATTGAGTTACAGACAAATGGGAAAATTTACAGAATAGAAATGTTCTTGTTGCCAAGACTATGGTATAATAACCGCAAAGTAGCGGCGGGCCCAATCGGTAAGACAGCGCGCCGGCCGCAGCGGGCGGCGGCTCGGACTTCGACGGAAAAAATTGGGCGGTTAAATCCGGGCCGCAATAGAAGAGTGGGGGAAAATGGATGAATTGGCTGGATAAATTGGAACGCAGGTTCGGCCGGGTAGGTATTCCGAATCTGATGCTGTATATCGTCATCACCATTGCGGCGGTTTTTATCGGTGATGTCATTTTTTCGGTGCAGGGAACGAGCCTCAGCAGTTACTTGGCTTTATACACGCAGGCGGCGCTTCACGGGCAGTTTTGGCGGTTTATCACGTTTGTTTTTGTACCGCCTACGGCGTCGATTATTTCGCTGTTTTTCTTTTTGTATTTTTATTATTTTCTAGGCAGCACGCTGGAAAATGTTTGGGGTACCTTCCGGTTCAATCTCTACTATCTGGTGGGGCTGGTCGGCGCGGTGATCGCGGCGTTCTTTACAGGGTACGGCACCAGCACCTATTTGAACCTGTCGTTGTTTTTGGCGTTTGCCTTTCTGTTTCCGGATCACGAAATCCTGTTGTTTTTCTTTTTGCCAATCAAGATGAAATATCTGGCCTATGTGGATTGGATTTTGTTTGCCATTCAGCTGGTTTTTGGCAACTGGTCTACCCGGGCGGCGATTATCGCCTCGTTGTTGAATTTCTTTTTGTTTTTCGGCGGCGATTTGATTCAGTTTGTTAAAAACGAGAAAAAATATGGCGCACAACGACGAAATTTTCGCCGCGAGATGAAAAACAATCAAAACCGATACTGGTAAAAAAGCCCCGATCATCTGATCGGGGCTTTTTTCAAAAATATCGCATGTTGCAGACATAGCCAAAAGCGCGTTTGGGAACGGATGCCACTTTTTTACCGCTGACGTTCTAAGTAGCAGTAGACAAAGCGAGGTCATAAGATAAAGAAGGCCCCGGTTGCGATGCGAAGCTCAAGCGCGGCCAGTTTTTCCGGTGGCCGCTAAGGCCCGTGAAGAGCCGGAAAGGCCAAAGCCGTGCATCAGATAGCAGCATGCCGCGCCAAAATTTTTTGGCGCGGCATGCCTGCATCGGGGTTTATTCAGCGTAAATCTCGTCTTTGATGCGGGCAAGCTCGGACGGGATATCAATAGACTGCGGACATTTGTCACAGCAGGCGCGGCAGGAGACGCACGCATCTGCACGGGCCCCTGCGGGGATTTCCTCATACTTTTTGCGGACCTGCGCCATCGTATGGTGACTGGCCCGGTAATTATACGCGGCGAAAACCGCGGGGATATCCACCCCGGCGGGACAATCCATGCAATAGCGGCAGCCGGTACAGGGCACAGTCGGGATAGAATTGAGTTCCTTAATTGCGCTGCTAATAACGTCGGCCTCTTTTTCGCCTAGAGGGGGGAGCGTATTAAACAGGGAGACATTTTCCACAAACTGCTCCAAAGAGGAGGAACCGGTCAACACGACTTTGATGTTGGGCTTGGACAGCAGCCATTGATACGCCCAGGATACCATGGAACGTTCCGGCGCGGCCTTTTTGAACACTTCTTGCGTGTTGGGGGTCAGGGTGGCCAGATAGCCGCCGCGCACCGGCTCCATTACGAAACAGGGGATGCCCTTATGTTCCAACACGGCATAAAATTCTTTGGCGTTTTGGTTGTCCCAATCCAGATAGTTTAACTGCAATTGGACAAAATCCCAGTCAGCTGCTTCGACCATTTCTTTTAAAAGCGGCAGGTTGCCGTGGAAAGAGAACCCAATGGCCTTGGCAGATCCATCCGCTTTCTTCTGCTTCATGAATTCGACCAGTCCCAGATCTTTAGCCATTTTCCAGTGCTCATCGTTCATAGAGTGCATAAAATAAAAATCAAAATAGCTGGTCCGGCAACGTTGCAGCTGATCCTGAAAGATTTTTTCTAGATCAGAGGGTTCCTTACAATACCAGATGGGCAGCTTATTGGTCAGAAAATAGCTTTCCCGGGGGTATTTCGCCAGTGCCTTGCCGAGAAAATACTGCGATTCCCCATTGTGGTACATATGGGCGGTATCAAAGTAATTAACGCCATGGGCCATTGCATAATCAACGATTTTCTGCGCATGGGCATAATCGATGGTATCGCCGTCTGTGGGCAGGCGCATGCAGCCAAGCCCCAACTGGGGGACGCTGACGCCCAATTTTTCCAGTAAATTGTGTTTCATTTGTTTCACCAGTCCTTTCCAGGTTGAATCGAAATCTTAGTCCTGTTGCTTTATCCCATTGTAGCACGAAATCGCTGAAGCTGCAAACGATGGGGAGTATGCAATTTTTATGATAGTACATGAAGTCCACTCCAAGTCAAGGGCTAAAAAGCAATTTCCAAAGAAAAAAGGAAACATTTTGCCCAATTGCCCCGGGATATGACCAAATTGTAAAATTCGGGCGGTTTTATTTGACCTTTTCCGACAGATGATTTAAAATATACCCGTATTATGCCTTGTAGGATCAATGAAAAAGCTTTGAAGGCTGTGGGAGATTTTTATGATACAGATTTCACCTTCCATCCTTTCCGCGGATTTTTCCAGGCTGGAACAGGAGGCTGCCGATGTGGAACGCGGCGGCGCACACATGTTGCACATCGACGTAATGGACGGGCATTTTGTGCCGAATATTTCTTTTGGGGCATGTGTCGTCTCGTCGCTGCGTCCGAAAACGCAGTTGTTTTTTGATGTGCATTTGATGATTAGCGATCCGCTGGCCTACCTGCCTTCTTTTGTCAAGGCAGGAGCAGACATGATTACCTTTCACTATGAGTCGGAATCGGATCCCCAAAAAACAATTGATGCGATCCGCGGTTTTGGGCTGAAAGCTGGCATGGCCATCAAACCCGGGACGGATGCGGCGGTTTTGGAGCCATTTTTGCCGCAGCTGGACATGGCCTTGGTCATGACGGTCGAGCCTGGCTTTGGCGGGCAGAAATTTATGGCGGATATGATGCCGAAAGTAAAGGATCTACGCAGATGGGCGCGGCAGAACCACAAGGCCCTATGGGTACAGGTAGACGGAGGAATCGACTCTGCGACGGCAAAAACGGCGGCGCAGGCGGGCGCGGATGTGCTGGTGGCCGGGTCTGCCGTATTCGGCGCTGCGGATCGCCAGGATGCCATCGACGCAATCCTCCAGAGTGCCTTTGCGGGGGAGGCCGCTTTTTGACCACTGCTGCGGCAGTGTTTTTTGATTGGTAGAACGAAGGGATGTACCATTTCCCAATAACTATAGAAGGGGTGAAGTGGGTGGCAGGAAATTTTACCCGCGGAATTATTTTGGAACAACGCAAAGAACCGGCCTTGCGCCGGAAGCTGCGTACTTTTTTAAACGCGAATTATGCAGGGATGCTGTTCGATAGCGATCTGCCCTACGATGGGGCGGCGCTTTCCGGAGAGCAGATCATCGAGCTGGCAAAACTGGCCCGCATTGTGGACGAGCGGGACGGGGTATTCTTACACGAAAAGTTGGAAAAGGCCCGTCAGATGAAGATCGAGGTCGTGGTTGGAGACGCCATTGACGATGAACCCTACGTCTCCAGCCAGATGAACCCCCTTTTGTTCATGCAAAAAGAAACGGGTGAGGGCCTTCGCCTGGCAGCAAAGGCAGTGGGTAATCCAAAAATCTATTTTGCCATTTACAAAAATTTAAGCGATATGGATCTCAAAACAAAGCTTCCCAAGGATATTGACGGGGTGGAGATCCGGCGGATCCACGGGCGTTATCCGGCAGAATTCCGGACGATGGACGATTTTGATAGCGATGGCCCCACTGTGATGATCGGCGTATGCAGCCTGATCCATCTGTACCGGGCGGTATATGAACACCGTATCCAGTCCACCTGCTTTGTGACGGTGGCGGGCGGCTGCGTTGCAAACCCGATGAATCTGGAGGTCTCCATCGGTATGACGCCGACCCATCTGTTTGAACGGTGCGGTTTGGCGGAGGATCCGGGATATGTGGTCATTGGTGGCAGCATGACCGGTGAAATTTGTGAGGATCCAGACAACTATCCGGTTGGCACAATGTCCCGCGCAGTGTTGGCTTTGCGGGACGAGGAGAAAAAACGGCGCTACCGGTGCATTGGCTGTGGCCGCTGTGCGGAGGTTTGCCCGGAAAACCTAACCCCGTTTTATATTAACCGCTACATTGAACTCGAAAAATATCAGGAACTTGCTTTTTATGATATCCACCGCTGTATCGGTTGCGGAACCTGCTCGTATATCTGCCCGGCAAAGATCGATATTGCCGAGAACATCAAGTTGGCCGTGGCAGAGCTCAGGCGGCGCCGCCGGCAAAAGGAGGGCGATTGATCATGCTGCAAAATGAACCGAAGGCACCCTATGTACGAAATCGGGATTCCGCGTTCACCGTCATGATGGACGTGGTCGTCGCGCTTCTGCCGCTGTATTTTATGGCCTTTTATTTCTATGGCCTGCGGGCGCTGATGCTGGGATTGGCATCGGTTGCGGCTGCGGTGATCAGCGATTTGGCCTGTGTTTTGTTGGAGGGTAAAAGGCCGTACCCACGGGACATTTCCTCGGTGGTCACCGGTATGATTCTGCCGCTGATGATGTCCGCGGCAACGCCCTATTATGTAGTGGTGTCCGCCTCGGTCTTTGCCATTGTACTTGTTAAGCATGTTTTTGGCGGCGTGGGACAAAGCGCGTTTAACCCTGCGGCGGCGGGATTCGCCTTTGCGGCGGCTTGCTGGCCTTCTCAGGTGTTTTCTTATCCGGCGCCGTTCTCGTCTCCGGCGCCTTTCGGGGCCATTACTGAGGGCCTGGCCAGCGGACCTGCTTGGAGCTTATTCCAGGGCGGGGTGCCGACCAACGATATCCTGGACCTTTTATTGGGCAAGTTTCTGGGGCCCATGGGGCTTACGAATATCCTGGTGTTGGCGACCTGCCTGTTCTATCTCTTGTTCCGGGGTGCCATCGGCTGGCAAGCACCGGCGGCTTTCTTTGGCATTATGGTAGTGGCGATGATGCTCTTTCCCCGGATCCCGGAAAGCGGGCCGATGTCGCTGGTGTATGAGTCGACAGCAGGCATGTGGATTTTCGGCGGCATTTTTATGCTCAACGAGCCGGGCACGCTGCCGAAACGTTCCAGCTCCCGCATAGCTTATGGGGCGCTGGCGGCGATCTTCACGATCCTGTTCCAGCGATTTGGCCGGGTGGAGCAGACCTTTGCTTTTGCACTGCTTTTGACCAATGTATTCGGCTTTACTTTCGATCGATATAGCGAACGGCTGCTGCGCCGGCTAAGGAGGGTTTATCTTGCAACCAGAACAAAACTCAGTGAAAAAAAATCTGCGCAAAGAGCTTGATCTGATCTTTGTCAAAAATCCGGTTCTGGTGACAGGGCTGGCATTGGCCCCAGCTGTTGTGGGCGGTTTTACGGTGAAAAACGGTTTGGGCCTTTCGCTGGTATTCGGGATGGTCACCATCCCGGTGCTGGTGTTGGCATCCTTTTTGGGGATGCTATCCCCGAAGGTACCACAGTATGTGCGCACAATCGCCTATGTGGTGTTGGCAGCGTTGATGCTTATCCCGGCCCGTATGCTGGCCAGCGGAATCGCGCCGAACCTATTTGATTCGCTGGGCATGTATTTTTCCGCCATGGCGCTAAACACGGTTTGGCTGATCCGCGCACCGTTGTGCCAGGAGAAAAAGCCTCAGTGGGCTTTGTGGGAAGGTGTTTGCCAGACACTGGGGGTTTCCGTCTGCATACTGGCGGTTTCGGCGGTGCGGGAATTGCTCTCTTATGGCACCTTCTGGGGAAATCCCACCTTTCTGTCAGTGAAATTTCCGGCGATGGCCTATGCGTTTGGGGGATTTATCGTCGTAGGCGTAACAGCGGCTGTTTTGCGCTGGGGCATTGACCGCGTCCATGATATTGCAAGGCTAGCCCAGCGGCAGCAGCAGAAGTGGAGGGTGGAAAGATGAACACATTGATTGGCCTTTTTACACTGCTTTTGACGGCGTTGGTCTTGGAAAACGCAATTTTTTCCCGGGCGCTGGATGTTACTGCGCTGCTGGTGATCCCGTTTGGAAAAAAGGGGATTTGGCTGTTCGGGCTGATTCTGACAGGGATTACGGCGACCGCCTCCCTGATCGCAGGCATTTTAAACCCCGTGATGAGCAGCTGGGAAAACGTCCAGTATCTGCGTCCGGTGGTGTATATCGTTGTTTTGGCCGCGCTGTACGGCGTTACCTGCCTTGTGCTGAACTGGAGAAAGAAAGATTGGTTTCACGACTACAATACAGTGTTGACCATGGCGTTTTTTAACTGCGCTGTTTACGGGGCCATGGCCCTGACCGTATATTCCGGCTTTAATTGGCTGGAATCGTTGGTTTATGGATTGGGATTGGGGCTTTCGTTTCTTTTGGCGGCGTTTTTGCTGGAGCAGGGAAGGCGCTGTATGGGCATTTGCAATATTCCAAAAGCCTTCCGTGGGTTGCCGGCAGAACTGGTTTATGTGGGCTTGGTTTCCCTTTCTTTGTATGGACTGGTGGGGCATCAGCTGGCTGCTTGATAGGCTGGGAATAAATATGGCCGCACAAGGGTAAGCTTTGGATAGAAGACATCAAAACCAAGGGGTGAGCACATTGGCAAAAGGGCAAAAAAAAATCAAACGGTATCGACGGATCTATGGAGGCCGGAGCACCCTGTCAAAGGTGATGGGTGTTGTTTTAACCTTTGTCATTTTGACTGGCGTTGCCTGCTTGGGCTGGGCGCTGTATGAGCCGGTTTCCCAGTTTTTATCCGGCACCATGCAGGCGCAGGAGGATCTACGGCCGTCGCAGCCGATGGATACAACCCTCAGTGCGGTGGATTCGGCGCCGGAACAACCGCAGGAACCCCCACAGCCGGAAACGCTGGATTTGTCGCAGATGCATGGGGTTTATCTGCCGCTGTCTGCGCTGCAGGACGCTGCTGCGCTTAGCCAGACCTTGGTAAGCCTTAAGCAGCAGGGGGTCAACTGCATTTTGATCGATGCCAAAAACAGCCAAGGTCAGGTGCTGTACCAATCCGCCAACCAAACGGTGGCGCAGGTGGCCGCCCAGATTGTTGGAGCGGTGGATCTGGCGCAGGTTACATCGTTGGCGGCGGACAATGGGATAACGGTGATCGCCCGGATTTATGCGTTTCGCGATCCGCTTTGCCCGCTGGTTTTGAAAACGGCGGCGGTCAAATATCAGGACACCGAAATGCTGTGGCTGGATAACTCCAAAGAAAACGGCGGTAAAAGTTGGATGAATCCCTATTCGGAAATCGCCCAGATGTACGTTGCGGATCTTTCGCTGGAATGCATCCGCGCGGGCTGCGGCGCCGTTATGCTCGACGGGGTGCAGTTCCCCACCGGTTATAGCCTAGAGCTGGCCGGATATGGCGCCCAGACGAAATCCCGTCAACAGGTCCTTTCGGACTTTGTGGTGGATATGCAGGAGCTTTTGGAGGAAAATGGCGGCAGGTTGGTTTACGCATCCTCCGCACAGGCAATGCTCGGGATGGAAGCCGCTTCTTACGAGTCCGGCGGCCTTACTTATCCGGTGCAGAATTTTTGTCCGGATCTGCGGCCGGCGTCTCTTGTCAGCGGGGGGCGGCCGGAGTCCCTGACCATGGCCGACCCGGTGAGCCAACCGTATGATGCGGTAAAGGCGGTTTTGACCCAGCTGCAAGGATCCGGGGAGGGAAAGACCTTCCTTCCGCTGTTGCAAGCTTATACCGCCCCCGCCACAACGTTGGAATATACGGCGGTGCAAATCGAAGAACAAATCCGCGCGCTGAAAGAATCAGGCGTGACAGGATATATTTTGTACAACGAACAAGGAAGCTACTCGTTGTTGTAGCGAAAAACAGTGGAATATCCCGGGAAGCACAATTGTATCAAAATAAAAACGCGAGCCGTGATCAAGGGCCCGCGTTTTTTATTTTGATGCCGATGCAGGAGGCGGTTTTATTTTCCGGGTTGCGTGCGGCAGGGTAGAGCGAAGCAGCCAAGGGTGACAGATAGGATATCGACGCTTGTCCTTACAATCAAATCGGGGATATCGGCGTCAAACACAAGGGGCATGAAAAAATTAAACAGGGTATAGTCGAGCCCGAAAAGCAGCCCTCCGACCAATAAAGCGGAGAGTCCCCGCCTGATTGGTCGGATATGCCGGTTCAGCCAGGTTGCGGTGCAGGCAATGACGGCTCCGGTCACAACCGCCCATACCATTGTTTCAAGGCGTTTTTCCTGAAAGCAGGAATAAATATCCAGCGCTAGATACTGAAACGTCCGGCCTAAGACAAAACAGGCGGTGATCACAAAAATTGACAGGAGATCTTTTGATAAATCCATTTTTGTAGGCTCAGGATTCTCCTTCCCTAACAAAGCCCCCAACAATATCCCCATGACGATCAGGGCCAGCCCGTCGGCAAGCGGGTATGTAATCCTATCAGAAGCCGCCACATGGGGCAGGGGTTCCCACAGGTATGCAACCCATACAAGGCAACAGGAAATGCCATATTTTACCCCTTGCATTATTTTGTGCCCGGCGAGCTGATCCCGTACGCATAAAAACATGGCGGCAATCAGCGCATATGCAAAGATCCCATAGAGGGTAAACGCTAGCGGCATGGTGCCGTTTTTGACAAAAACACTCTCGCCGAGCACCGTCTGAACGCCTGCGGGAATCAGCAGTTGGCCGGCGATCCGGCACAGGGTCGTCAACAGTCCAATCAGTGCTATTTTTAATATTTTTTTCAAAAAATTCCTCCTTTCAATACTGGAATGGATCAGTCGATAGGCATTTTTAGGCGGATGAAAAACGCTTCATCCCTATCATTTCTATTTCATTCCCTACAGCTGTCAATGGAACTTTTGGCAAGATACAGGTTCTGCTGAATGGTGATCCATCGAGTATAGCCAGATGCCAAAGCAGTTCCCTTTCTCCCGCGCCCAAAAGATAGAGCCCCCAGTTTTTCTCCAACGCCGCAAATGGGATTTACCGCTTGCGCCCAGAAAAAACCCAATTTAGTATAGCAGACTCTCCATTTTGGGGCAAGGCACATGACAAACAGAGAAGGCATGATTCGTCATCATACCTCCCCTGTTTATTTTTATGGCTGCAGCTAAGAGTGCCTTTACTCGCACAATTTTGATCTGCAAAAAGAACCTATTCTTCCATTTGGCGTCCGAGAAAAGCGGCGGCTGCGGCGATCAGTTTCACGTCCGCCTCGGCGGCAGCTGCGACGGATTCTTCTTTTAAAAACATAATGGCACCGCATACGTCTCCAGCGGCCAGAATGGGCGCGGCAGTCAGGGCCAGCCGGTCGGCGCCCTCTACCGGTTGCAGCTTGGCATCGCTGTTGCTGGCCAGCGTGAAACTTTGCCGCGCTTCCATCAGTTCTTCGAGCGAGGGGGAGACACGGCGTTCCAGCAGTTCTTTTTTTGGCAGCCCAGAGACAGCGACTACGTGATCCCGGTCACAGACGATCACCGGGTAGCCGCCTGTTTTGTGCAGGACTTCTGCATAAACCCCGGCAAAGCCGGAGAGCTCTCCGATGGGGGAGTATTTTTTGAAAATGACTTCGCCGTCGTTGTCGGTGTAAATTTCCAGCGGGTCACCGCTGCTGATAACATTGACAGCAAAGACCTTGTCCCGTCTGTTGGTGCTTGACTGGACTAATCTGTCTTTTTCGATATCCTTACTGCCATCACGAAAATTTACGATTTCCTCCTTGTCCTCAAGAGAGAGGAGTGTGTCCACATCGGTTTTCAGCTTGACATTCAGGTGATCTTCGAAAACCGTGATATGGTCAACAATCAGCCCGATATCCCGTTTGTCGAGCTTCGCTTTATGCAGCACATCCTCAAAAACATCAATGACCGTTTTGGCTTGGCGGTTGGTCTGAATCATGGTGTTACGCATATCGCTGACATCACGAAACTGCTTTTCAAGCCCGGCAATGCGCTCGGTCAGATCGTTTTCCATTTCCTCATAAACCTGCTCGCGGATTTTTATTTTTGCATCAGACTTGCCGAGAGAGGATAGCACCTTTTGCTTGTACAGTTCTTTTAACTGATCTTTCGCATCGGTAATCTGCTGCTCAATGCTGTCAACCGTTAGTCCCAGCTCTGCTTCACGCTTGGGCTGTTCCTTGATTGCCTGCTCAAGCTCCGCAATCATCTTTTCACAGTTATCACGCACTCGGAGAATATACCCCTTGAGCAGTTCATCAAGCAAATCCACACGGATATGATGAGAAGTGCAACCCTTCAGCCCCCGTCGGTGATAGGTACCACAAGTGTATGCCGCCGCAAGGTCGGGGCGGGACATGGAGAACATCGGACTGCCGCAGTCCCCGCAGAACAGAAATCCCGAATAATCGGTGGCATATTTTTTCTCGCCACGGTAGTTGGATTTGGAGCGCAGCTTCAGCTGCTCTTTAGCATAGGCGAAGGTTTTTGTGTCAATGATAGGGTCGTGGGCGTTTTCAATGACGATTTGGTTTTCATTGTCGATACGGACATCTTTTCCGTTGATGCCCTTGCGGGTGTATTTCTTCTGCCGGAGCGTTCCGATATAAAAATCGTTTTGGATGATAGAACTGACCGAAATAATGCTCCATTCATTCTTGAATTTCAGCTTGGTAGTTTTACCCTCTGCTTCCTTTCGTGCAATCTCGTTGGCACGGGGAGTAGGTACGCCCGACTCGGTCAGATGATTGGCGATTTTTTTGTAGCCCCAGCCGTTGTTGTAAAGCCGGAATACCTCACGGACGATCTCCGCCGCCGGCGGGTCGATCTCATATACCATTTCCTTGGTGTTGATCAGGCGATAACCATAAGGAACGGCGCAAATCCATTCTCCGCTTTTTTGACGATTGGCTATGATATATTTGATTTTCTTTGATGTATCGGTGACCGGCATTTCATTCATTAAGAACTTGAATTGAATCAGCATCCAGTCATCCTTTGTCGGGTAGTCGATATTATCCCCGATAGATATGATGCGCACACCGGCATCACGAAGCGTTTCAAGCTCCAGAAGTCCAAGACTGTTGCGGCGGGAAAAACGGGAAAAATCCTTGACTACCAGTATTTTCACTTCGCCCGACATCAGCTCCTTACGCATTTCTTGATAGTGCTCTCGCTGCGAAAAGGTGTAACCTGAACGGTCACGATCTTCGTAAAGCTTCAGCTTTGCGTCGGGGAAGGCTTCACTGACATAGTCTTTTATGATGCGCTTTTGGTTTTCGATACTCGTGTTTTCCTGATTTTCTTCCTGTAAATCCACGGAAATCCGAGTGTAGCCGTCAATTAACAATGTTATTTTCTCCTTTCATATTTGATTTTATAACATTGTAACACGCTTTTGCAAAAAATGCAAGATGCTCCGCAAAATTTATTCCGGTCGATTGAAAATCCCAAAATTTATTATTGACGTACATCAATAACAAGTTTTCGGAAAGTGCTTGATGCGTATACGCAAAAAATGCGGCGGCAGGAGAGTTTCTCCTGCCGCCGCATTGGTTTATCGGGCGTCGTCCCGGGATTTGGGCTTGCTTGTGCGATTGATGCTGTTGTTGAAGTTATATGCCAGAAGCTCCTTTGTGTTTTCCACAAGATTACCGTCGCCTGATTCATATACGCAGACAAATATTTTCTTTAACCGGCAATCCGCAATAAAATTGCGAAGCTTTTCCTGCTTTTCCTCACTGGCCTGATCGGCATGGCTCATCCACACCTGCGCAAGACGCTTTTTATTATCAATAATACATTCCATTAAATCTTCCCTCCTATTTTATTCTTGGAATTTTATGGACAGTTTATTCATTTATCTGAATCTGTCCTCACTAACTTTCATTTGTGCTCTTTCAATATGGTGCTCTTGCCTGAGAAGCTCATACAGGTGCGGAGATTTTTCAAGAATCCGTTGCGCATGTCTGAGCTTTTTTCGTAATGGGGTGATTTTTTTGGTAATTTCCTTTCGGAGGATTTTGAGTTTCGCTGTTTCTTCCGGCGTTTTCGCACGGCGTATCTTGTTGCTGATTTTCTGCCTGTCCGCTTCAAGAGAAGCTATTTGTTTCTTAATTTCTTCCGTGTGCTGCTCCAACTGTGGAATGGTATGGATGTCATTGTTCCTGAGAAACTCGTAATCTGAAATATAGTTCTGAACATTCTTTACCTCAAATCGCAGCTCCGGGGAAAGAAGCATGACATCTGCAAGCTCGGCAAGCAGTTCCGCAACCATAATGACAATTAAAAACAGCGTATCCACAAGAATAGTTGCTGTGTCATAGCTGTGTTCCGCTTCAAATTCCAATTGCTTCATAACGCTTTCCAGCGGGAATTGTTTCGGCTTGTACGTGCGGTGTTCGCTTTGCAGGCGGAGGAAATAGAAATCCACTTCCTGCTTCTCAAAGCGTGCTACCAGCGCTTCGGGCGTGTAGCCCAGACTGTCAAGGCGAACAGGGCGTTTCCAGTCGGGAGCCTGAACTGTCAGGTGTCTGTAATATTCTCCTGTGCGCTCCACCTTGTAACCAAGACCTCTCAGCCGAGGAATAAGGTCATCATATCTTCGGGAGTATTTCAGGCATTCTTCAATATCCGCTTTCAGCATATCCCGATGCGTTTGCTTGCCGGATTTATGAATCCAGTAAGCACTTTTCTCACCGCCGTAAAAGTTTGAGTGTTCCAATACAGACTTTCCACGCTCACGGCAAATTTCATCGGATATTTCTCGTAGACGATAATGGTCTGAAATATGATTTTCAAACTTCCGACCTGTGCGGAAGGACACCGAGTTCACCACCATATGATTATGAATGTTATCTGTGTTCAGATGGGTAGTCACAACAATCTCATACTCGCTGCCCCACATACAGCGGGCAGTTTCAAGCCCAATCTGATGTGCTTCCTCCGGTGTCACCTCATCTGTGCGAAAGCATAGCGATAGGTAATCCTTTGAAGTAATCGCCGGATTTTCCCCCGCTTCACACCGTGCGTGAGACTTTCACCTCACACGGCGTTCCATCATTTTCAGAATCAAATCTCAACTTCAAGACTTACACACTTCGGTTAAACATAAGCAAAAATTTCTTTATACGATAAGATTTAGTTTGGCTTTGCTTCTAAGACTATTGATTTTAGTTAGCATTTTCTCCGTTGGTCTAACGATTGTAAGATATTTCTTAATCGTACTTTCGTCGGTAGCGTGAATTAATCGGTGAACATCAACATCAACAATCATCAAATTACCATAGTTATCCTTTCCGCCATGTTGGACTGGAGAAACGTGGTGGCAGTGAATTGCGTCATATTCAAGTGTTCGATTGGTAACAGCACATTTGCCACGCTGTGCAGCGTAAAGAGAAATTCGGTTGTCCATATACTCAATGCTGCGGTTGACCTCTTTGTTTCTCATCAATTGATGGAGAATGTGCATGTTAATGCCAAGCGATTTATGAATTTCAATTCTGCCTTCTGGGGTATATTTGTTTACACCACGTTTTTTCCACATTGGCGCTTTTGTCTGAACATATCCAATCGGGCAGATGGGAAAGCCGTTAATATATCTCATCTGACGGCTACCGCCATAACGCTCTTTAATATATCCATACAAGGGGCTACCATGCTTTTTGAGTTCGCCTTTTTTACCTGTTCCCAAACGTTTTCTCATATCCGCTATAATTGAATAACCAATTTTATCGCAATCAAGATTCACACAAGTGGCAATCTGGTAGTAGTTATGGATGCCGATAATCATTCCATTGTACAAATTAATGGCATTCCAACGTTCTTTTTCATTTGCAGGGTGTTGGATTTTGAGTATCTGCCGCTGCAACTGACTCTTAACTCTTTCCATTGCCTTATCACAAATGTGAGATTGTACCGTATATGAATCTCTCTTCTTGACAGCCTTGATTTTGAAACCAAGGAATTCCGAGTAGGATTTTTTGAGATTAATGACCTTTGACTTTTCTTCACTAATTTCAAGTTTCAGCCGTTCAGATAACCACAGCTTGACGGCTGCGAATATCTTTACTGCGTCACCTCTACTTCGACAGAAAATTTTAAAATCATCGGCATATCTGACAATATACATTTCTTTGAGATTGCTTGTCCTGAGTGCTCTGTAAATTCCACCTTTGCTTTCACTTCCATTATTGGGGTTTGCGGTTCTGGCATAAGGATAACGAGTGGGCATATTTTCCCACTGGCTCGCTATCCACCAATCAAGTTCATTTAAAACAATGTTGGAAAGCAGGGGCGAAAGAATACCACCCTGTGGAGTTCCTTTTGTTGGGTATTCTTTCATACCATTCGGCATTACAATAGGTGCTTTAAGCATTTCTCCGATAATACATATCAGCTTTTTATCTCTTATTCCCATTTCCCAGATTTGTTTTTTCAGTTTTGTATGATTTACATTGTCAAAGAATCCTTTAATATCAATATCTACAACAAAGTGCAAATTTCTATGCTGAATCATTTTGTAGCATTGAGCGATAGCGTTTTCGGTTGAACGGTTAGGGCGAAATCCATTACTACGTTCGTGAAATTTTGCTTCGCATATCGGTTCCAGTACTTGCAAAATACATTGCTGAATCATTCTATCTGCGATAGTCGGAATTCCAAGCGGTCTGATTTTCCCGTTTGGCTTTGGTATTTCTACACGCTTCACAGGTTGAGGTCTGTAGAATGCCAATTTGTTTCTAATCTTAGTAACAAACTGATTTTCAGTCATTTTTTCTAAATGCTTAATTGTCAGTCCATCGACACCGTCTGTATTACTTCCTGTGTTTTTCTTTACATTTCGGTAGGCAAGTTTGATGTTTTCTTCCGAAACGATGAGTTCCATCAAATTTGTAAAAACCTTACCTCCTTGACTTTCTTCATATAGCTTGTCAAATGTTGAAACAAGGTCATAATATTCGCTGTGCCGAATTTTCTTTTGCTTTTTGCTTTTCTCCGAAGTCAACATAGGCATCACCGTCCTTTCTGGTGATTTTCTTTGTCTTACTCGAAGCTACGTTTGTCCTTTCTGTTAGTTTTGATTCTGAAATTGACTTGTGGCTATCCCTCCACGGTTTGTTATTACCGCTTCATCGGTACTGTGCCACTGCTATCACCGCAATTAAAGGCGCTTATTATTCTTCGTCGCCACCGTATAATCGAATTGCAATCTTCTACACGTTTTGCAGCTTTCCACGTTCCAGCAATTTTATCTATACATATATCCTTAGGCAGCCGCTCTGAGCCTGTATGCTTGATGTTGCCTGTAACAACATAAGGTATTTCATAACCAAAAATCTTACTTTACCTCACATACCTACCATACGGTATATACGCCGTTAGACGTATCCGGCTTTTTAGACTCTTAAATTCGCACTTTCGTCAGGGCTTTTAGCCCATTCTTGCCATAGATATTTTGTAGACCCCCGTCCTATCACTCACAGCCACCTCTGGCTTGCTTTTGATGTAACGCTGTTTCCAATGAAATTTTCATATTAAGTTAACCGCGATACAACGAGTGTGTTCAGTCGACTTCACCGAGCTTATGACAACAAAAATATTGCACTTTTCATTGCCATTCGGAGTATTAGGGGAGCATTTCAGGGCGTTACCCCATCATTCTACTCATCAAATTGCCAGTTCTCCTAAACTGGAATTTTCACGTTCTTGGTTTAGTGCCTAACCTTTTCAGTTAGGAACGTGTCGCACTTTGATACCCGTGATAGGCGACATTGCCGCCGGGCTTGCCGTAACGCTGTTTTGTGGTGGACATCTCCTCATAGGCTTTTTCAGTAATGCAGTTGATGCCGGTGACAAACATTTTTCTGTCGGTTTTGTCATCGTTCTCGGCGTATTCCAAAGCAGCGGCAAGGTCATCGTCAAGATATTTGCGCTCGGTGGTTTTATCCGGATTGTCGGCGTAGTCGATCACTTCTTTCAGCCGGCTCTTTACAGGCCAGAATCCTGTTGTAGCCACGCTTCCATCTCCTCCATTCTTTTCTGTATTTCATCTGCCGTCTCCTTGTACGGCAAAAGCAGCGTGGAGTGGATATACTCCACCAGTTCTACAAGCCGTGCTTCCGTTTCCGGGGTAACGGTTACTTTCAGTTCGTTTGTTACATCGCACAGCTTGCTGTAGAAACGATAAAAGGCATCGGGAAGAACCGCTTTCGGTTCATATCCCAACGCCCGTTTTCTAAGATATTCTGATTGTGACAATCCGCATTTCTTTGAAAGCTGCTGAATCCTCAGCTTTTCCTGTGGCGAAACTCTTGTGAAAACAGCTTGTGGCTTTTCTTTGGGATTTCGATTCATATACATACCTTCTTTCTGTAATAGGGTATTAGGGGCTTGCCCCTAAAGAATAAAGCGGCGGAATCTGCCGCTTTTGAAACGGAACTTGCAATACAAGTTCCCTGCTTGCTACAGTATGAGACAAGCCTTTCTCAGCGCTATTCCGCTGTTTCAGGTGTGCCCCATCTGCGTGTATCTTTCTTGCAGTATTTCTCATTTCTCCCATTGCCGGACATAAAAATAACTCCTCATCCGATTGGACAGGAGTTTTCGTGTTGAGCCATAATGGCACAGGTTATTATGTGAAAATACCGTTTGAGCCAAAAACACGCTGCTTTGGCTCATCCGAACATCTCCAAATCGGAAAGTACATTCTTGGCGTTCTCGGATTTCTGTTCTTCGGTGAGCTCGGTGCTGACGGTAACAGACAGCACCGGCTGCGGTGAAACAACCGATACCGTCTGCACCTCTTCCCGGAATATCTGACGGATGCTTTCAAGCAAATGGTTGTCGCTGGTGTCTTTGCTTATCCGGGCAAGAACCGCTTCCACAATAAACCGATTCCGTTTCCGCCCGAGTGATCGGAGATACTCCGCTGCCTTGCGCTCCGCTTCATCGTTCAGACTGAAACGGGTGTTGATTCGGTAATCGTTCATTCTGATTTACCTGCCGAAAGCTGAAGCTCTGCCAGATATTCATACCCCTTTGCGGCGGCACAAATATCCTCGACGAATTTTACCCGGTCGGCATTGAACTTGCAGAAGTTCTTCACAAGGCATCCGCCACCGCCGGTGATATACAGCGTCATCGTGTTCTCATCATATTTGTGCTCACGAAGCCGGCGAAAAATATCCTGCACATATCCGGCAGCAATGGAACGGATGATTTTCAGCTCAGCGGCGGCGATATTCGCCGTCCCGGTGCAAAGAACCTCGTCAATGATAGCGTCGTTGATTTCACGCTGCGTTTTCTGCATAAACAGCTCCCGCACCGCAAGTGTACATTGATAGGTGCCGAACTTCTCGGTCGCCATCGTTGCCGACTGCGGTCTGCCGTTGATCATATACAAGAGATTCATCGTACCGTTGCCGATGTCGCAAACAAGATTTACACCGACAAGCGTGGTGGCAATCTCCGCAATGGCGGCGTATCCCTGCGGGTAGATACGGACATCCTCAACAGTGATGTGGTATTCGGTTTTCTGATAGACAAAGCTGACCTCTTTGTTCTTTGACAGATACGCCGCAAACTCCTTTTTCTGACTGCTTGTCCAAGTCAGCGGAAGCCCGGCGGCAATGATGATATTCGCCTCAGTCAAATTCTCCGATTTCAGCTCCTTTGCGATTGCCACAAGGGTGAGAAGATAATAATCCTCGTCCTTGATTTTGTCCGGCACAAACTCCTTGTGACCTTCTCCGATGAGATAATACCTTCCATCGTAGACAAGCATATCCTTCGTGAACAGCGGCTCGGAATCATAGCCGGCAATGCCTGTCTTGAAGCAGTGGCTTGCCGTTTTGATGTTTCCGTACCCGTGGTCGATCCCGATGATTTTGATGTTGTTGATGGTTTTCATAAATTTCCTTCTTTCTGCCGGTTTACCAGCGTTTTATTTCATAACTGTAAAGAGTGGATGAAGATATTAAATATCCTTCTGATTTTGCCGAATGATTTCTGCGTATAGCCTTTTGTCGGCGAGTAACACGGCTCGCCTGAAATAGTTGCAGTAGATACCGCTGACGCATAAAAGCTGTATGCAGTTGTGTTCCTCGCCGTCGTCAAGCAGCAGACAATTTCTGTCGATGCAGTTACAACAGAGATTACGCACCAACGTGTTTACCCGTTCCACCTGTGACGGTTTGATTTTGAGTATCATAATCCTTTTCTCCTTTCTCCGGGCAGAAAAAAAGCCACCGGATTTCTCCGACGGCTCTTGCCCGGTGTATAAAGGCGATTCTCTCACCCTCGTATATATAATTAGAGGATTTTTCAAAAAGGGCAACAACTCCATTACACATTGAAAACGATGTGCGTTACAAGCCAAAACCTATTGTATTTATGCGATTTTTGTGATATAATCCATATAGAACGTTTGTTCTTTAGCGGCGTTAATCAAAATAAATTTTCTTCGTTAAATCAATGAGTACCATATAACGTACTTTCACTTTGTTAGAATATACAGGGAGGCAGAAGTATGAACCGATTTTTATCATTTTTCAGCGCAGATTACCGTGACGGTGCAGTATATATTTCCGGCAAGAAGTTTCCTGCGGGGCAGTTTGCAATGCAACTTCTCAATCAGTATTACAAGGGAGATACTGCCGCAAGGATATCTGTATATAAGCGTTACAACTGGAAGGTTATTGATACATTGAACGCAGGATATCTAAATCCTGAGAATCTGCCGGAAGCGGCGAATGAAATACAGCTCATTTTGAAAACGCTCCCGCAGGTACAGCCATTCAAGCAGCTGGATATACCGTCGGAAGAAAAGCGAATCTCAGCGTTGCTGTCCGAAGATAACGGAAACAGGATTTGCGATTACTTCCGCCGCAGAGCTAAGGTCGGAGAAATGGAGAGCGAATATGCCGTTCTGGACATGCTGCCGCCGGAGTATGACAAGGAACTCTTTGCGGAATGTGAAAAGCTGATTGAGGACATTCTATCCACGCTCCGCTTTTACGACAGTATCGGAAACGATATGCAGATTGCATTTGACGGCTTGCTGAAATTTATCGGTAATCTTGAAAATGCCAAACGGCTTGATGAGGAGCATTTGCTGCCCCTTGCCGAGAAAATCTTTGGAAATCATCAGGTTCTTACACAGACGGATTATGTATCCGTCCAAAACGGCAAAAAGCCAATTATGGTTCGGCGGATTCAGTTTGCGGATTATTACAGCTTCATTCTGACCGATTTTTACGAAGGTCTGCATTACGGACATTATCCGAGAAAGTGCCCCATCTGTAAACGGTATTTTCTGATGGAGGACGCTCGGCGGCAGCAATACTGCAACGGATATGCACCGATGAAACTGACCAGCGGAAAGAAAATGATGTGCCGAAAATATGCCGCACAGCAAAAGCAAAAAGAGACTGCCGAAGGCAACCCGGTTCTGGCAATTCATAAGCGGCGGATGAACTACATCCGCACCGGCGTATGCAGAGGTGTTCTGAAGCCCGAAGTTGCAACAGCCGCGAAAAAATACGCTTTTGAACTGAAAGAAGAGGCGATGATGGACGACGATTACGCCCGTCACGGATACGAAAAAGATATGGAACTGAAAGCCTTTTTTGCCGAGGTTCAAAACCGAGTATAATAACAGAAAGGAGGCAGTGCCTTGAAAAAGTGGGAAGAAGATCTCGTACAGTACCGGCTGTTTCCGGCACCGCCGAGAAAACCGCTGAATGAATACATCCGCCTTTATCTTGATGAAAAAGATGAGAAATATATATCTTGGTTTCTCCATTATTTTGAGCCACAGTTGAATACAAGAATAATGAATCTGGTTCAGAACTATGCAATGCAGGGGCATTTTGTGGATATGAAATCCGCCTACATCACAGGACTTGTGAAAGCGCTGAACAGCTATGATGTTTTCCGTGGCGTTGACTTTATGCAGTACAAGGAATACATCGTCCTTTCGGAAGTGCTGGAATACATCCGCACAATGCGCACCGGGGTGACAGTGCCGAGCGAACACGAATACAAGCAGCTGCGGAAAATGATGCTTCTGTTCAACAACCGTGGCAGGAAAAACGACGACGAAACGATTGAATATATTGCGAGGAAAACCGGAACGACGGCAAAAACCGTAAAAGAAATGCTGACCGCCGGACTTCGTAGCGAAGGAATGATTCCGTTCTCCAAAAGTTATGGTGATGAGGACAGCGAACAAACCGCCGAGGATGTAACCTGTGACAGTAGCCTTTCGCCGGAGCAGGAGTTTTTTCGGATTCAAACCCGGATAGCGGTCATGTCCTCTTTTGAGGAGTTATCTCCTCGCCAGCGTTACATAGTGGCACATCATCTGGGATTTTGTGAGAATTGTTATAAGCATAAAGACGGCATCTCGTTTATTGAGATTGCCGTGAACAACGGGCTTTCCTCCGCCGAAGCAGCAGAAAAAGCGTACAAGAAGGCGATAAAAGAACTTGCCGAAAAAGTGAAAGTGAAGAATATGCTGTAAAACAGAAAACGCCCCGCTGAGATTCAAGATTGTATGCTCGAATCCCGGCGGGGTGACTTCATCTTTAATTCAAGTAATGCTTAGCATTCTGCAATGGCATATACTGAATGATATACTATGCGGCTTGCATTTTCAGGTGTTTATCTTGCTTCGTTCATATATACATCCATTAGCTTTCCTGCCCATTCTTCATAAGTAGCATATTGTCCATCGGTACCTTTTGCTGAGTACATATATTCTGCCATTTTTGTTACGCCTTCATTTGAGAGCTCTGCCAGTTCTGTAATGCTTGATGTTGGGGCTGCATCTTTGATTTTTTGAGCATATTCGTTATATATTTGCTCATACTTTGAAATGGTCTGAACCGGAGGAGTTTCGGGCTTGCTACTCTCTGTTGGCTTGCTACTCTCTGTCGGTTTGCTGGATTCAACAGCTTGGCTTGATGTAGTCGATGTGTTTGAATCGGGCACCGCATCAGGTGTTTCTTCGGAGGTTACGGCTGTGCTCGACGCACCTGTCTCTAAATCTTTAGGGGATTTGTCACCATTTCCACCAAGGTTGGCAATTATTCCAATCGCCACTACCGCTACAATAACCCAGAACCACCATTTTTTGAATATCGGTTTTTTAGGTTTTTGAATTGGCTGCTGAATAACGGGTTGTGTATAAATTGGTGCTGATTGCTGCTCTTGAGTATTGCCTGCTTCAGGTTGCACCTGATCTGTTGATGGAGCCGGAGCTCCACAGTTAGGGCAGAACTTACCCTCAAAGTCTGTGCCGCATTGATTACATTTCATAATTCTTCCTCCAAATTTTTATTTAATTGGTTTTATTAAGCCATTGAGAACATTTAACGCTTCTTTTGTTTTTCCATCCCACAAGCATTTAATATTTTTTCTTTCCTGTCGGTTTAGAGATAATGGCATTCGAGTCAAAACAAATGTTGCCATTCGCGCCACCTCAACAGTTAAGCATTCCATTTGTTTCCGCAATTTTGGCATACGCAGATGGTTTTCTGCTTGTTAATAACTTTTTGCTTCTTATGCCCGAATATTTTGAAAATTAAAGCCGGAAGAGTTAAGAACATCCACTTGAAAAACAGCCACCACCAGCCGATGCAGAGCCACCAAATGATTCCGTGATGTTGATTTTTTAGTTTAACCTCGTTAATTACCTGAACACTGATATTTGCACTTCCGCATTTTCTGCAAGTCATGCCCTTTTGAATCGGTGTGTGGTTTTGTACCGATACTTGGTTTTGTCCGGCAGATGTTCCGCAGTTTGTGCAGAATTTACCCTCAAACTCAGTTCCGCAAACCTGACATTTCATAATTTTTCCTCCTATTTTATAGCGGCGAACCGCAATATTCGCAATTGGCAGATTTCTTTTCGGCTATTTTGTTCGGCGCTCCACAATTTGGGCATTTAATTATTGCATCATTAGTGGATATCATCAACGAATAGCTGGCGACAACACCACTCATTCCGTTTTGTGCTTGTATAACATAATCTTTATCCGCATCGATGTTTACGGTCAGTTTATTACTTTTTACTCCAATGGAACGAGCCGCCTTAAACAGAACAGTATGAGAACCGGGCGATAATTCAATTAACGTTTCTTCTCCCGGCTGCAATGTGGCAACAACCTTTTTATCGACATTTACATCATAAACACTTTCGTTTTCCAATCCCATAGTCAAGGCTTTAAAAAATTTATTTTCGTTTTTAAGAACTTTTAAAACTATCAATCGAACTTCACCTCCAAATGGTATTCGCCCACTTTTATGACTTTTTTCAAAACTTCAAATATCACGTAACTTATAGCGGTGAACCGCAATATTCACATTCGTTCTTTGCTCCCGGAACAACTGTATTTGTCGCACCGCAATTGGGGCACTTGACAGAATGCGGCTGATTATTTGTCGCTCCCTGAGACCCGACAAACATATTATTTGCGATTACATTTGGCTGAGGGGCAGCTTTGGCCATAATCAGCTCTCTCTTATTCAAGTCTAAATAGGCATTCATAAAGAATCCGTCATCCAACATCGACTGAATATCCTTGACCGCTTGATCATAAGTTGTAGGCACCGCCGCCGCAATATTATCGACAAGCAAGTCATTGCTGGCATTGATTATAGCGACATATCGATTATATTTGGTGCCGCGTTTAATGTATTCCATTCCTTTATATAGACATAATGCTCCGGAACCACCAAAAATCAGAATAATACTAAGCACGGGACCAGCGGTCAAGTCGCCTGTAAACAACATGATTAAATATAATCCGGCAAAACATATCAATACAACACCTAAATTCTTTAGTGCTTTTCCGTTTTTTATGTAGCTGAATTTATCGCCGGTCATTTTTTTAACAATAAAGAAAATACCTACAGGAAAGAATAAAATCAGCCATAATGCGATAATTCCCCACGAAGTCGACTTTTTTTGCATTGCAATTTCCTCCTCAATTATCTGATATCTGAGAGCCACAAAATTCACATTCGCCGACAGTGCCTGCAATAATTTTGTTGGTTGCTCCGCATCCTCTGCACTGTACAGTAATATACTTCACAGCCTGCGTTGTAGTAGTGGAAGCTGCAACCGGATTTGTTTGGGTAACTATGGGCTTATCCTCTTTCATAACAATACGATTATGAGCGGTATCGAGAAAAGCCCCGGGGAAAAAGCCTAAAGCTATCATATCGGAAACATCTTTTGTAACAGCCGCAACCGTTGCGCCAATAGAGGAAGCTAATAAATCAAGAGATTTATCAGGATCAGCGGAAAGCCGAGCAGAATAATCATAATAGTTTTTGATTAGTTTTTTGCGCTTACAGCCTTTAATAATTAGTCTAACACCTAAAACGGTAAACAAGGCAAACATAGTAACCATAACAACATCAACTGTTTCCTTAAAGCCGGAGGATCCTGCACCTACCGACGCCATCAATCCGCAAAATATTGTTATGATCCATCCAAGCACCTGCTGTGTTAGCCCTTTTGCCCTTGCTTTTTTCAAAGCAGTCGCAACATTATCCGATGCCATACTTAAATACCCCCAAGCTTTAACCCACTAACTTCAGAAGTGCGTTGTTTTATAAGTGCAAATATTTTTTCAGAAATTGCTTCAACCTTTTTTTCATCGCTGCTGTCGCTATCCATTTGATCTTTTAACTGCTGTAGACACCGATGAATTTTATCATCGGTTTCCACATAGCTGCTTTGATCACACGACTTGATAGCTTCTGATATTTTTTCAAATGATGTTCTGTAAGCGGGATTCTCGTTGTCTCTGCAAATTGATTCCATAATATACTCGAATTCCTTGAAGGCAGCACTACATTTTTCAATATTTGCCGTATTTGAAGCCGTGGATTTTCCGATTATATAAATCAAAATAGAAGCAATGACAAATACAGCTGTGATAATTGTAAAGAGTATAAGATATGTTTTTTCAGCGTGTCTGTAATAAATTGAAAACAAAACGGACACTATCACAGAAAGCCCTACATATATTATCGAAGAAGTGTATCCACCGGCAGCCAATGACAGTTTCTTTTTGCTTGAAACCGCATTATAAACCAGCACGTTCAGAAAGCCAAGCACCTCAGAAGATATCACACACTGCATTACTAATTTGTCAAAATCGGATTTTTCATAAGGAATCAAGCCGTAAATAATCATTGAAACAGCTATGATGATAGCAAAGATCAAGGCACTGAATAAATTCTTTTTAATCAGTTTCATTTGTATTCACCTTATTCCAATTTTGTTCCGCACTCCGGGCAGAACTTCGGGGTTCCGGTAATCGGATTACTACAGGAGGGGCAGGTTCTGATCAGCGACTTGCCACATTCCGGACAGAACTTCGCGTTTTTATCAGGAAGTGTTGCACCGCAGTGAGGACAAGGCGTTGGGAGCTCATAACCACAAGCAGTACAACCGACAGCGCCTTCCGGCAGATCGGCGCCGCATTTCGGGCAGGGGTTATACTTGTCACCGCATTCAGGGCAGAATTTCATTGTGCTTTTATATTTTGCTCCGCAATTGTTACAAGTGACAAAACCTTCCTCGTCCGTTTCTTTTTTCTTGTTTGTATCACATCCGCACTCGGAGCAGAAGCGCTTGCTTTTGGGCATAATGGCTCCGCACGAAGGACAAGCCTTCGTATCTTCAGCTGATGTGTTAATATTTTTTGATATTCCTCCGAATTGATTACCGACAGCTCCACCCATAGTTACGCCCATTCCAAGCCCCATTCCGGCACCCATAAGGTTAGCAGATGAGCCGTTGTTCTTTGCGGCGCCTTCCAATGTGTCAAAGGAACGCTCCTGCTGATAATTGTAGCCGATAATATTCATTTCGGCCTTCTTTGCAAGTGCATCTTTAAGCTTTTTAACGGCGCTGTCATCTTCCGGCACACTGATATCATTGACATAGAAATTGATCAGTTTTATGCCGTATTCCTCTAATACCGGCTGCATTTTTTCCTGAAGATAAGAAGAAAGTTCTTCAATATAAGCGTTTATCTCCATAATGCTGATTTGTTTATGTACAAGATAAGATGAGATAGCGTCTTTGACCTTTGTAAGGTAAAGGCCTCTGAAGTATTTTACGATACTTGTCTTGTCAAAAATCGGCAAGGTTCCGACCAACTTCACCAAAAACTGTTTAGAATTCTCAATGCGAATGCCAAATTGCCCGAATGCCCTTACAGGAATGAAAATAGAATATTTAGGATCTTGTAACTGTATCGGGGAAGCCGTACCCCACTTAATATCAAGAGAATTTACTTTATTGATATACCACACCTCGGCAGTAAACGGAGAACGCCCGCCGAAGGGTAAGTTGATTATTTTATTCAGAATCGGAATGTTTGCAGTTTCGAGGGTGTGTCTGCCACTGCCAAACACATCCAAAGCCTTTCCGCCCTTGAAAAGAATTGCCTCCTGTGATTCATTGACGATAAGCTGCGTCCATGTTCCGAGTTCCTCGCTCGGATACTTCCAAGCAAACACATCCGGGTTGCCGTTATATTTTACTACCTCTACTATTGCCATTGCTCATACCCTCCTCAAATATTGCTGCTCATAAGGCGAATTTGCATATTGCGATCCTTAATTGCTTTTTTAATATCGTTTACCATCAGTTCCATGCTCGAAAGATCTTTGGATTTTATGGCTATCAGGTTTTCAACTTCTGATGACAGGTTTTCCGCTTTGCTCCTTAACTTGCTATCAATATCCGAAACATCTACCGAAACACCGAAGTCTGAAAAACGAAGTTCATCAAGCAAGCTGTCTATGAGAGACATAGCGTCTTTACGGGAACTTCCCTGCATATCTATCAGCTTCGTCTTAATTTTTTCAAAGTCATATATCAAAACCTGCATTTCACATATCTTGCCGTTGACAGCATTGTTTTGTTTGATAATTCCTGATTTTGTAATGAACATCAGAAGAGTAGTTACCGCAAATAAAGCAAGACAAATTATGTGGATGCAGACAAAGATGTTTATACCGGCCTTAAGCAGATAACCGCAAAGAATGTTAATACAAATAACGGCTACAACATATATACCGGATAATGTTACAATTGATATTTCGATAGGGAATGCGGAGCTTTTCTTTCCTGTTGCAATCGCCGTGATCAGTCCCATAATAGCGATAGAAAAAATAACAAAGCCAAACCCTGTCCAAAACACCGGGCTTTTCTCGACGGTGAGGATCAGGGAAAGGGTGGCATATGCCGCAACAATTATTGAATAAATTATAAACACTACACCGTTCTTTTTCATTGCTTAATCCTCTTTTCCGTCAGTATCAAGGTTATCAATTGCATATTCAAGACACATCATAATGATTTCATTTCTGTTTCTTCCGGTGCTCTCGGCGATGTTATCTAAGTCTTTAATCATTTCGTTAGGTAAACGTGCCGACACAACAGAAGTATCGCCTTTATACTTTTTCGATGGTATTATTAACTTTTTACCAGCCAATTTCAGCACCTCCATTTAATCCTTTTCCTTGATTTCATCAAGGTATCCGGCTGTTATTATGCCAGACGGTAGTGCAATAATTGCAATTCCGAATATTGATGAAACCATAGTAACAAATCTTCCGATGGTGGTCACGGGATAAATATCTCCATATCCCATTGTTGTAAGCGAAACCGTCGCCCAATATATTGCATCAAAGAATGAATTAAATGACTCCGGCTCAACATTGAAAATCACAAGCGCCGATATCAATACATAAGCTACTGCCAAGGTCGCAACTGCACTGAGAACACGCTTTTGCTTTTTAAAAACGTTTGCAATAATAACAAAGCTTTTTGAGTATCGTAGAAATTTCAAGGCTCTCAACACCCGGAATGTACGCAAAAGTCTGAATAATTTCAAAAGCTTAAATCCGCTATTGAGTATTGTGACGGAAGGCAAAATTGACAATAAATCAATCATGGCCATAGGAGTAAACGGATAGAGAATAAATGCCTTTGCTTTATTACCTGACAACTTATAGTCTGCTGTTATCAGCCGAAGTATGTAATCAATAATAAAGATAGCAACAGTTATATAATCCAGCCATTCAAATACAACATTTGTTGCCTTAAAAGCGAGAGGGATTAAACTTGCAATAATCGTGACCATCATTCCAACGTCATATATATTGCTGACTTTATCCTTCTTGTCTGCAACTTCAATTATTTCAAAAATACGTTTACGCATACGCATCACCACCTTGATTGATACAATTATACTACAAATGTTTACGATTGTCAAGATGTTTTGCATTAATCAAAAATAATTATATCCTTATTTGAATTCTTCGCATATTGTAGTGCATTGAATGCGCCGCCATAATTGTGTTTGATATAAAAAACGCAGAGGTCTGACCGACGAATCATATATTGATTGCGTATCGTGATAGCTGCTTTTGGATGACATCCGGCAGATCTTTCACAGATTTCGACTCCGTCATAGTATTTATCGTAGTCTTCCGAATTATTGGTGAATGCTGCTTTTATATAGGGCATAACCCATATATGTGAGCTGTTAGCATCAAAAATATTTTTCTTTGCTCTTATGATTGCCGAGGAAACGAGCTGATCGAACTCACCGTCACGCCCAATTAAAAAATCAACATATTCTTTGTTGCGTATTAATTCACAAACCAAATCATAGATTTGCGAATCAACTCCAAATGGATCATCAATATATCGATGCCCGAAAAAGCATACCGTATATATAGTCAAAATATCACCTCTGTTTGATGAAATCTAATAGATTACACCATTATAACATCTATCAGATGATATTTCAATAAAAATACAGCCCAACACATAATATAATCACCGCCCGTATAGGTTAAAATATAATACAGGGTGGTGAGTATATTGAATACAACTGATTTTGCACTCAGATTAGCACGCTTACGCGAATCCAAGGGTGTGTCCGCACGTGATATGAGCTTATCAATCGGACAAAATCCCGGATATATTAACAATATCGAAACAGGAAAATCCAAGCCATCTTTAGATGGGATAATCTATATTTGCGAATACTTAGGCATAACTCCAAGCGAATTTTTTGATGACGCATCTGTCAATCCAAGCAAAGCAAACGAATTACTGAGAATAGCCAAGCAATTAGATTCTGAGCAGTTGGATCATCTCATAGCAATTGCAAAAGGTCTTAAAAAATAATGGCGGCAGATTGTTCTGCCGCCATTATTTTTATGTGTATATGAGATTGTTATTTACATTTTTACTACTTTATTTTGTATGGCATTTGTTATGCTATGATAGGTTTATATTATTTATAGAAACATTGCCATATACAGCGGCAGATGCAGAATTCCGTCCTTTTCCATGACATCCTTCGGATATAGGATATAGGAGGCTCCGATTTTAGACGAGAACTTTTTTCGGAATTTATCAAGGGAAGAATGGGAACGATAATTTGCGGATTTGACCTCTATGGGTGATATTTTCTTTTTCTCCGTCACCAGAAAGTCAATTTCCATATGATTTTCTCTGTTTGTACTATCACTGCGTGAATAAAAGTACAGCTTATGCCCATTGCGCCGAAGCATTTGCGCTACGACATTTTCCATGATCATCCCCTCGTTAATATCGATCTTGTCAAAAAGAATGGCCTTGTACAGCTCATTGTCGGTGAAAGATGAATCCATAAAAGTATGCGTTACAAGCAGACCGGTATCTGCCATATAACACTTCTCCGTAGAATGGTCTGCACTGAGCGCAAGCCCAACGTTCGGATCGGTTGCATTAAAGCAGGCGTTTACTACCATCGCCTCATTCAGCCAAATGAAGGAATCCTCGTAAGCACGGAAACGGGCATTTCTGCTGATGGATGACAGTGTATATTTTTTTTCCTTTTTAGAGAGCTGTCCAGGGATGCCGTCAAAAACTGCATAAACCTTTTCTTCGTATCCGTCTGCAAACTTTGAAACATCATCCCGGTAAAGTCGAAGAATACGCCGTTTAGCTTCATCAGATGCAGCAAAGTCTTTGCCATTCTGATAGGCAAGAACAGACTGTGGCATCCCGCCCACAAGGACATATTGACGGAAATCATTCATGATTTTGCGGTGAAGTGTCTGTCCGAGCGGCTTCTTGGCATTAAAACATTTTTGAATGAGCGGTACGGTTGCCTCGTCGCCCATTGCCCAAAGAAACTCCTCAAAATCCATCGGGAACATCTCGATATGTTCCTCCTCGGAAGGAATGATGATATTTTCAGTATTCTTTTTCAGTCGAATCAGAGAACCGGTTTCAAGAAAGTCATAGCGACCGTCTGCAACAAGATATTTGATAAGCTGCCTTGCTCTTGGGAATTGTTGAATTTCATCAAAGACAATCAGCGATTGACGTTTATGCAGTACGGTAGAATAAAATGCAGAAAGCTTCGAAAAAAACAAGTCGAGATCTGAGCTTTCATTTGCAAACAAATCAAGAATCTCCTGCGGCGCATTTCCGAAGTCAATTATGATATGACTTTTATATTCCTGCGTTGCAAACAATTCTGCAATATAGCTTTTCCCGACACGACGCGCACCGTCAATCAAAATTGCGGTCTGACCGTCGCTTTTGTGTTTCCAATCAAGCAGTTGCTCATAGATTTTACGCTTAAGCATATATTCAACCTCCGTAACAAGTTATAGTGTTCTTCAAATTGATTCTATTATACCATGCAAATCACGAAAAAGCAAGTTTCTAAATAAAGTATTTGCACGAAAAAGCAAGTTTACCACTGCGATAATATCACGAAATCGAGACATTGTATAAAGAACCAGGGCAGTAACGGCAGGACGCCGTTACTGCCCTGGCTTGGACTAATCATAAATCAATTCGCTGTTCACAATCTCCATTGCCCGTTCTCGGATGTTGTTCATCTTCCCAACCCATGCCATTTGGTCGGTGGCTTTGAGTTGTTCCGAAACGCCTTCGTTTTCTGCCATCTGCTTGACCAGACAAGAAAACATTTCTTCTGCCTGCTCATCGATTTCTGCAAGGTGGCTGTTCAGCTTCCCGGAGGTCAGAAGATTCATATACACCACACGGTGATGCTCTTTCAGGAATCGTCTGCGTCTCTCTCCCCACAAGCCGATCGGCTTCTTCTCCTCCTCGGGAAGTGCCAAGTTTGGGAGGAGATAATCCCCCACCCGGCTGTATGTACCACCCATTTGCTCAAACAATGATTTTTCCATAACCTCGACTCCTCTCTACTTTTCCAGCCTGTGCTCCAATGAATCCACGGCTGTTTTAAACTTTATGAACGGTGTCAATGTTATCTGTAACGGGTCTCCTTCGCGGATCCGCATGGTCCGTCTGATCTCTTTGGGAATGACGACCCGGCCAAGATCGTCGATTCGTCTGACAATTCCAGTGGCTTTCATATTTAAAGTTCCTCCGTACGTTTATTCTTTGCAATAATGGGATTTTGGGAAAAGCTGTTTTTATGGTGAGCTGGCGGACAAATCGATAACGCCGTAGCCCGGCAGCCCGACAGGGCGGCGGTTTAGTCCTATTGTTTGCCAAACCGGGATGATTATTCTCTTTTGTTTGACCGATTTTGCCGAATTCGGCGGAATTTTCCGCCTTTTTTGGAAGATATCAGATCCTTTTTTAGTTTGGGATTTTTTCAACGCGTTATACGCCGGCACCATAGAAAAGAAGGGCCAGATTATTAAAATTTTTCAAAACAACCCCCCTGTTTTTCCAGAAGAAAAACAGGGGGGTTCATCATTTGAACGCACAGGAAAATCAAACGGCGAAAGACACTTAGAATAACCGGAAAGCGCCGAACAGCCCGTATGACCCGATGACCATAATAATTCCCGCTGCAAGCACGCCTAAAAAGATCATGGGCAACGCCTGACGCATTTTCATATTCAAAAAGGTCGCCACCAAAACGCCGGTCCAAGCCCCGGTTCCGGGCAAAGGAATCGCTACCAGCAGAAAAAGGCCCCATTTGGCGTATTCATTGATCTGATCGGCTTTTTTGACCAGTTTTTCTTCGTACCAGCGGGCCAACTTGGAAAACAGCGGAACAGATTTTAACCAGTTCAGGATCTTGCGGCCGAACAGCAGCAAAAAAGGGATTGGCACCATATTGCCAATGACCGATACGACTAGTACGACGATCCAGTTCATGTTCAAAGCTGCACCAAGGATGACCGCGCCGCGAAGCTCGATCAATGGGATCATCGAGATTACAAATAGGGCGAATTCATTTCCAAAAAAAGTGAGGGCGTTAAAAATCGCTTCCAAATCCAGTTCTCCTTTATTCAATCATGCAAAATGGATGTCCCAAGCGCCGCTTTTGTAGCTTGCCCCGGTGAAACGGGGAACTGTTACGTCCCCTTTCCGAAACAAAAAGGAGCCTGTCCGGCAAAGGGCACCGCAGACTCCTCTCATTTTATCAAATATCAGCGAAAAAGAAAAGCTTATTTTTCTTTATGTTCCATCAGCCGGCACAGGACAGCGGAGAAGGCCGCGGGATCCTCCGGAAGCATTCCCTCGCGGATCAGTGCCTGGCCATACAAAAGCTCGGCGTAGTCCGCTAAAACGTCCTTTTCATCCGGATACAGTTTTTGCAGGATCGGGAACATCTCGTGTTCGGGATTGAGCTCCAGCACCCGCTCGGCTTTGACTTTTTGCTCGCCAGGCATGGCGCCCAGCACCCGCTCCATCTCTAAAGAGACCTGGCCTTTGGCGGTAAGGCAGCAGGCTGCGTTTTTAAGCCGGCTGGACAGGCGAACCTCGGTCACCCGGTCACCCAGCGCCGCTTGAATCGCGCCAAACAGATCCTTATTTTCCTCCTGCTGCTTTTGGGATGCTTCTTTTTCTTCATCGCTTTCTAAGCCCAGATCCTCAGAGGAAATGGAGCGGAACTCCTTTTCTTTGTAGGTCGGCATCATCTTGGTGACGAATTCATCCACATCCTCGGTAAAGTAGAGGATTTCGTAGCCCTTGTCCTTAACCAGTTCCGCTTGCGGAAGCTGGTCAATGCGATCCAAAGAATCGCCGCAGGCATAGTAAAGATACTTTTGCCCCTCCGGCATACGACCGATATATTCTTCCAGGGTGGTGAGCTTTTTCTCGTTGGAGGAATAAAACAGCAGCAGGTCGCTTAACAATTCGCTTTTGGCGCCATAGGAGGAATACAGGCCATATTTCAGCTGGCGGCCAAACCCGTTCCAGAAGGTTTCGTATTTTTCCCGATCGTTTTTGAGCATGGCCAAAAGCTCGGATTTGATTTTTTTCTCCAAACGGGATTCGATGAGCTTGAGCTGCCGGTCATGCTGGAGCATCTCCCGGGAGATGTTTAAAGACAGATCCTGCGAATCCACCAGCCCCCGGACAAAGCTGAAGCAATCCGGCAAAAGATCTGCGCACTTGTCCATAATCAGCACACCGCTGGCATATAGCTGCAGGCCCTTTTCAAAATCCCGGCTGTAATAGTCAAAGGCAGGTTTTTCGGGGATGAATAGCAGCGCATTGTAGGTAGAAGCGCCCTCAGTGGAACTGTGAATCACCCGCAGCGGGTCGTTGTAATCAAAGAATTTGTCCTTGTAGAATTGGCAGTAATCCTCGTGGGACACTTCGCTCTTGTTCTTTTTCCAGATGGGAACCATACTATTGAGGGTTTCCACCTCGCAATAGGATTCATACTCGTCCGAATCTTCCTTCTTGCGGCTTTTGGTCTTTTCCATTTTGATGGGATAGCGGATGTAATCGGAATATTTTTTGACCAAACCCTCAATCCGGTACTGGTCGAGGAATTCATCGTAAGACTCTTCATCGGTGCTGTCTTTGATTTTTAGGATGATATCGGTGCCGTGGGATTCTTTTTCCGCGGGGGAAAGGGTGTAGCCCTCCGACCCGGTGGACTGCCAGCACCAGGCATCGTCCCCCTGGTAGCTGCGGCTGATAACCTTGACCTCGTCGGCCACCATAAAGGCGGCGTAGAAGCCTACGCCAAACTGACCGATAATATCGATATCCTCTTTGGCCTCGTTTTCTTTTTTAAAGGCCAGGGAGCCGCTTTTGGCAATGGTACCCAGATTGTTTTCCAGCTCTTCGCGGGTCATGCCGCAGCCGTTATCCGATACGGTCAGAATGCGGTTTTCTTTGTCGACGGCAAGGCTGATCGCAAAATTGTCCCGGGAAAGGCCGGTGATGTTTTCGCTTAAAGCTCGGTAATACAGCTTATCAATGGCGTCGCTGGCGTTGGAAATTAACTCCCGCAGGAAAATTTCCTTATGGGTGTAGATCGAATGAATCATCAAATCCAGCAAACGCTTGGATTCTGCCTTGAATTGTTTGGTTGCCATGAGAAATCCACCTCGCTTGTGATTTTAGCAGTCTCAATACATGAGTGCTAAAAAGTATAATAGTACATTTTCAGCACAAATGCAAGAGGTATGAAAAACAAAATTATGAACAAGCGGTAAATCTTTCTTGTGCCGCCATGAAAATTCCATTACAATAGAAGCAGAACCAAGAAAGAGGGGTTATTATGAAAAAAGTTGGGTTTATTGGTATTGGCGTTATGGGCAAATCCATGGCGCGCCATTTGATGCAGCATGGGTACGAGGTTTCGGTCTATAACCGAACCCAAAAGAAAGCGCAAGAGATCCTAGACGAAGGGGCCATATGGTGTGCAAGCGCCGGCGAATGTGCCAAAGGCCAGGATGCGGTGATCACCATTGTCGGCTACCCCAAGGATGTGGAGGAAGTCTATTTTGGCGCTGGTGGCGTTATTGAGAATGCAAAGCCCGGCGCTTATTTGATCGATATGACCACGACCAGCCCGCGGTTATCCCAAGAGATCTTCCGGCAGGCGGCGGCCAAGGGCCTGCACGCGCTGGACGCGCCGGTTTCCGGCGGGGACACCGGCGCCAAAAACGCTACGTTGGCGATTATGGTCGGCGGCGAAAAAGAGGCGTTTGACGCCTGCCTGCCACTGTTTGAGGCAATGGGCAAGAACATCGTTTATCAAGGCCCGGCGGGCAGTGGGCAGCATTGCAAAATGGCCAATCAGATTGTCATCGCTGGCACCATCGCCGGCGTTTGCGAGGCCATCGCTTATGCCAAGGCCCAGGGGCTTGATCCCGACGTGATGTTGGATACCATCAGCACCGGCGCAGCTGGAAGCTGGCAGCTTTCCAACAACGGCGCGCAGATTCTCAAGGGCAATATGGATCCGGGCTTTTTCATCAAGCATTTTATTAAAGATATGTCCATTGCGACCGAAGAAGCGGCGCAAAGAGGACTGGATTTGGGTGTACTGGACCAGACGCTTCAAATGTATCGGGAGCTGGAGGCGGATGGGCTTGGCGACCTAGGTACCCAGGCGCTGATCCGGTATTACGACAAAAAATAATTCTTTCCATAGAAAAAGAGCTTTCCCGCGGGAAAGCTCTTTTTCTATGGAAAGAATGTGACCGAATCGGGATACCCGGCCAGAAAATTCAAAAGATCAAGCGCCGTATTGCTCCAGGTATTCCTCAAGGCAAAGGCCCTGAGACATGATGATTTTGGCATGGTTACTGCCCACATAACGGTAATGCCAAGGCTCGTAACTGATTTTTGTGGTATTCACTTTATCCTTTGGGTAGCGAAGGATAAAACCATATTCGGCGCAATGTTTTTGCAGCCAGGCAAACTGGTCGGAGTTTTCAAAGTTTTCCTCAAGGGAACAAAGATCGGCGGCATACCCCAGGCAATGCTCCGATGTACCGGGAATGGCAACCCATTTACCGGCTTCTACTTTCGCGTCGGCTTCGCTGTATCCGAGGTTTTTATATTCTGTTACTTTCTCGTTATAAAGCTCTGTCTGCCGTTCCAGAGTGCGGTAGGCGGAGATGATCCACAAAGAAACGCCGTCGTTCGATGCGGCGGCCTGCATATCGGTCCAGGCGGAAGCGGCTTTGGTTTCCAGCTTGTAGCTGCCCCCCACGCTGACTACGGTGGGAGCGTAATCGTCCGGCATCAGATGGTCGGGATTGACCAAAAGAGGCATGGAAGATTCGTAATACAAATCACCAGATCCCACAGAAGAGGTGGAAGAAGCGGCTTCAGAAGGCACTGTGCTGGAAAGGTTGGGAACAGAGCTGACAGCAGTACTGTCTAGGGAGGATTCGCCCCCGGACAGGGAGACTCCGGACGAAGAAATGTCCGGAGTGCTGGAAATATCCTGTCCTGCGCTTTGAGAAACAAAGAGCGTATTGGAAAGGCTGCTGCTTTCGCGGTTGTCACCACCCAATAAGCTTTTGACCCCCCAAACGATGAGCGCGATGAGCAGCACAGCCAGTACGATTAGGCTGAAAAAAGCAATCATGCGATTGCGCCGGACCTCGCGCCGGGAGTAACGTCTGATTCTTTTCTTTTCCATGGATTTCGCCTTCCTGCGGCGGAAGGGTTCCGCCGCCTGTATTTAACGATATTCTACGCCCATTTAGGCTAAAAAACAAGAAAAACCTACTGGATTTTTCTCAACCATATAAACCCGGATGTTCTTATTTTTGTATCAGGAGGCGATGGGGCGAAAACACAGAAAATTTTCCCGGCCCGCATTGACGGGCCCCAAGGGATTTGATATGATTATTTTAACGATTTACATTGGTAGCAGAAACAGGAAAGGAATGGGAAGATATGGATGCAATAGAAAGAAAAATCCTCCAGGTCATTGATGCGCACGCCGAGGAGATCAAGGCATTTGGCAGGGATATTTTCCACCATGCAGAACTGGGCTACAAAGAACACCGCACCGCAGGAAAATTTGCCGAAGCGATGCGGCGGCTGGGCATGGAGCCACAGGAAGGGCTGGCGGTTACCGGCGTGAAAAGCAGCTTACCAGGCGTCCAGGGCAGCAAAATCAGGGTAGCAGTGATGGGCGAGCTGGATGCGCTGCCGATTTCCAATGCTTCCCACACCAATCCAGAGACCGGCGCCGCCCACTGCTGCGGACACAACGCCCAGCTCACCGGCGTGCTGGGCGCGGCCATCGCCTTGTCCGACCCGGAAATCAAGGCGGCGTTGGGCGGCACGCCTGTGTTCATGGCGGTTCCAGCTGAGGAGTGCGTTGACCTGGAATTCAAGGAACAGCTGGCTGCGCAGGGAAAGATCCGCTACTTTGGCGGCAAATGTGAGTTTATCCGGATTGGCGCCATGGACGATATCGATTTGGTGGTAGGCCATCATTCCATCACCGGCGATTTCGAGGCCGGCCTAGCGAACAGCCCCTCGACGGGATTTGTGAGCAAAACGGTTCGCTATCGGGGCAAAGCCTCCCACGCGGCGGGATCTCCCCAGAAAGGTGTGGATGCTTTGAACGCCGCGGCGCTTGGGATGCACGCGCTGGAATTACAGCGGGAGAGTTTTCGCGACAAAGACACGGTGCGGGTCCATGGGTTTATTTCCAAAGGCGGCGAGGCGGTCAACGTCATCGCCGACGATGTGGTGCTCCAATATTTGGTACGCGCCGGAAATATCCCCGCCATCAAAGACGCTAACCGCAAGGTGGACAGAGCGATGAAAGCCGGCGCAGTAGGAACCGGCGCGGGAGTGGAGATTTCCACCACGCCGGGTTATCTGCCAACAGCGCCGCTGTACGATACAAAACTGGTGGAGGGTGCGATCGATGATCTGCTGGCTGTCACCGGCGGACGGCGGGACCTGAACGACCATGACATGACCATGGGCGGCGGCTCCACCGATTACGGCGATATTTCTTATGTATTGCCGCTTTTGCAGTTCCACACCGGTGGGATGTGCGGCAGCGGCCACAATCCCAATTACGATGTTGCGGATGAGGATACGGCGTATCTGCTGACCGCCAAGCTGTTTGCCCTGATCACCTACCGGCTGCTGCGGGATGACGCGAAAGAGGCCCGAAAGCTCAAAGAAGGATTCCAGCCTTTGTTCAGTAAAGAAGAATATCTGGCCTACATGGAGAGTATGCTGGAAAAAACGGAGATCGAAATGCAGGAACTGCCGCTGCTTGATTAAAGGGCGCAGCTGATTGAAAAGGCAGTTCCAGCGCGTTGGCGCAAATCTGAACAGGATCGGGAAAAATGATATGTCACTGCCGAAAAATCCGTTTAAATGGGCAAAAAACTGTTGCATAACGGCTAGAAGAGTGGTATAATAGCAAAGGTATAAGGATGGATGATGAAAGAGTGGGGGTTCCCGCTCTTTCGTTTGTATAAGGGGTTTTTACCATTCTTATGGAAAGAATAACGGGGAAGAACCCTTCCGGCAGGGTATGGAAAAAGCAGAGCCGGGGAAAGGCAGAAGTGATTTATGGCATCCGGCAAGAAAAGCACGGTCGGCTTCGTCACCGACTTGGTACGGCCCATCACTGACGAATTGGGCCTTGATTTGTGGGACGTGCGCTTTGAAAAGGAAGGATCTATCTGGTATCTGCGGGTCTTTCTCGACAAAAAAGAAGGCGTGAATATTGACGACTGCGAAAATGTCAGCCGGCGGTTAAGCCCGATTTTGGACGAAGCAGATCCGATTACGCAAAGCTACACGCTGGAGGTCTCGTCCCCCGGGATCGGCCGCGATCTGCGCCGACCGGAGCACTTCGAGGCGTTTTTGGACGCGGATGTCCATGTGCGGCTCATCCGGCCGGTAGAAGGCGAGCGGGACTTTATTGGCCGCTTGGCGTCTTACGGGGACGGGAAGGTCACACTGCTTTTGGACGACGACTTGGAAATGACCGTCGGGATAGACGAAACGGCGTTTGTACGTTTATATGAAGAAATAGACATGGGAGGACTCAAGTGATGAACACCGAGTTTTTTGAGGCGTTGACCCTTTTGGAAAAAGAAAAGGGAATCCCCGCCGACTATCTGCTGGAAAAGATCAAAGCGGCCATTGCCATTGCGGTCAAGCGCGATTATGGCGGGAGCGAAAACGGGCTGGTAGAGATTGATCCGGAAAAGGGAAAATTCGAGGTAGCGATTCGCAAAACAGTGGTGGAGGCGGTGGAAAACCCCAATACGGAGATTCTGTTGAGCGACGCGTATAAATACGATAAAAAGGCCGAGGTCGATTCGGTGGTAGACATCCCGCTGGAGACCAAACAGTTTGGGCGCATTGCAGCCCAGGCGGCCAAGCATGTGATCCGCCAGGGTATTCGGGAAGCAGAGCGCGGCCAGATGATGCAGGAGTTCCAAAGCAGAGAACATGAGATCATCTCGGCCAAAGTCATCCGCACCGACCCGGCTCGCGGTTCCGTGACCCTGGAGATTGGCAAATCCGAGGCGATGCTTACCCGCCAGGAGCAGGTGCCGGGCGAGGAGCTGCACGAGGGCGATCATGTGAAAGTCTATGTGGTGGAAGTAGCTGCCACCGACCGGGGTCCCCGCGTAATGCTGTCCCGCACCCATCCGGGGTTGGTCAAGCGCCTGTTTGAAATGGAGGTGCCCGAGCTGTATGACGGCACGGTAGAGCTGAAAGCGATTTCCCGTGAAGCCGGCTCCCGCACCAAAATCGCCGTTTGCTCCAAAGACGCGAATGTGGATGCTGTCGGCGCCTGCATCGGTCCCAAGGGCGCCCGCGTAGCGAAAATTGTAGACGAGCTTGGCGGCGAAAAGATTGACGTGGTCAAGTATTCGGAGGACCCGGCGGAGTTTATCGCGGCGGCCCTGTCCCCGTCTCAGGTGGTATCGGTGGAAGTGGCCGAGGATGGCGGCAAAAGCTGCACGGTAAAGGTTCCGGACAACCAGCTTTCTCTGGCGATTGGCAACAAGGGCCAAAATGCCCGACTTGCCGCCAAACTTACCGGCTGGAAGATCGACATTAAACCGGAAAGCGGATTTTACGGGGAAGAATAATCGTTTTTGAGGGAAGGAGATGGGAATATGCAAACGCGAAAAGTCCCGATGCGGATGTGTACTGGCTGCGGCCAGATGAAGCCGAAGCGGGAGCTGGTCCGGGTGGTGAAAAGCCAAGAAGGCGAAATTTCTTTGGATTTGACTGGGAAAAAAGCCGGACGGGGCGCCTATGTTTGCCGCGATATCCAGTGCCTGCAAAAGGCCAGAAAGGCCCGGCGGCTGGAAAAAGCGTTTTCCTGCCGGATTCCTGATGAAGTTTACGATAAAATGGAGGAGGAATTGCAAGACAGTGAATAAGCTGGCTTCCATGCTATCCCTGACCAAAAAGGCGGGAAAACTGATCCTGGGCTTTGATGTGGCCAAGGAAGCGGTGGAAAAGAAAAATGCCGGGCTGGTACTGCTTGCGAAAGATTTGTCCCCCAAGTCCCGGAAAGAAATTGCGCTGGTTTGCGAAAAGTCCGGCGCCCAGATGAAAGAGTTGCCGCTGACCATGGATGAAATCTGGTTTGCGGCGGGCAAACGGGCCGGAATTCTGGCGGTGGCCGACGAGGGCCTTGCCAAAAAGCTGGCGCAGCTGACCGACGATGCGAACAAGGAGGAATCTACATTATGATGATAAAATACCGTGTGCACGAAGTGGCTAAGGACTTAAATGTCCCCAGCAAAGATGTGATCACACTGCTGGGAAAACACTTTGACACGCCGAAAAAACATATGACAGCACTGACGGAGGAAGAATTAAACGTCGTGTTTGAGCATTATACGCAAAAAAGCCAGGTGGAAAATTTCGACGGCTATTTTGCTTCCGGCAAAAAAGAAGCACCGGCTGAGAAACCAGTGGCTGTGCAGGAGCAAAAGGCGCCTGCCGCGGCGCAGGAGGAGAAAAAGCCGGTGCAGCAACAACCCCGTCCCCAGGCTCAACAGGTGAAAAAACCGGTGGGGCGGCAAAACAATCGCCCTGCGGCGCAGGCAGGCAACCCGGCCCAGCCGCAGAATCGCCCGCAGGCGGCGCAGCCTGCGGCGGTTTCTACCCCCGGGACGACCGGTACGCGCGGCCACCATGTGGATATGCGTACTTCGCAGGTCAATCTGGATAAATACAACGAAAAATACGATAATATTGCCACCTCCAGCATGGGCAATAAGGACACTGGTGTGAAAAAGCAGAAGCTGACCCAGCGCTCCGCCCAAAGAGGTCGCCCCCAGTACTCCCGCAAGGATAAGGAAATACAAAAGATTCGCCGCCTGGAGATGGAGCGGCAAAGACGCCAGAAACTGGAAATCACCATCCCCGATGAGATCCAGGTAGGCGAATTGGCGGCACGGCTGAAGGTCACCGCCGCTGAGGTCATTAAACGTTTGATGACCTTGGGCGTGATGGCTTCGGTTACCGAGATCATCGATTACGAAACTGCCGCCATGGTCGCAATGGAGATCGGCGCCAAGGTGGAAAAAGAAGTGATCCTCACCATTGAGGACCGGCTGATCGACGACAGAGAGGACGACAACGAAAACCTGCAGGAGAGAAGCCCGGTAGTCGTAGTAATGGGCCACGTCGACCACGGCAAGACCTCTTTGCTGGACGCGATCCGCCATGCCAATGTTACCTCTACCGAGGCCGGTGGCATTACCCAGCACATCGGCGCATACCGTGTCACAGTCAACGACCGGCCGATTACCTTTCTGGACACCCCTGGCCACGAGGCGTTTACCTCCATGCGTGCCCGCGGCGCCCAGATTACGGATATCGCGATCCTGGTGGTTGCGGCGGACGATGGGATCATGCCCCAGACTGTTGAAGCGATCAACCACGCCAAGGCCGCAGGCGTTTCGATTATCGTGGCCATCAACAAAATGGATAAGGAATCTGCCAACCCTGACCGGGTTAAGCAGGAACTGACCGAATATGAACTGGTTCCCGAGGAGTGGGGCGGCGACGTGATCTGCGTCCCGGTTTCCGCGGTCACCCGGCAGGGTATTGACACGCTGCTAGAAATGGTTCAGCTGGTAGCGGATATGAAAGAGCTGAAGGCCAATCCCGACCGGCTGGCAAAGGGCACGGTTATCGAGGCGAAGCTGGATAAAGGGCGCGGCCCTGTGGCCACTGTCCTGGTACAAAATGGTACCTTGCGCACTGGCGATGTGATTATCGCAGGTACCGCCCTGGGCCGTGTCCGGGTTATGCTGGACGATCGCGGCAATCAGGTGGAAGAAGCTGGCCCTTCGGTTCCGGTGGAAATTACCGGATTGGCGGAGGTCCCTTCCGCCGGGGATATCTTCAATGCGGTAGAGGACGAGCGCCTAGCCCGCGAATTGGTGGAACAACGCCGCCACGAGCAGAAGGAAGAAGTGTTCAAATCCTACCAGAAAGTCACGCTGGATAACCTGTTCTCTCAGATTGCCGAGGGCGAGATGAAAGAACTCCCCATTATTGTCAAGGCTGATGTGATGGGCTCGGTGGAGGCGGTTCGCCAGTCACTGGAGAAGATCTCCAACGACGAGGTCCGCGTCCGGGTAATTCACGGCGCGGTAGGCGCTGTAAGCGAATCCGACGTTATGCTGGCGGAAGCGTCCAACGCGATCATTGTCGGCTTTAACGTGCGCCCGGATCCGGTGGCCAAGGAAAATGCAGATCAAAGCGGCGTAGAAATCCGCCTGTACCGGATTATCTATGACGCCATCGAGGATGTCACCTCCGCCATGAAGGGGATGCTGGCACCGAAATTCAAAGATGTGGATCTGGGCCGCGCCGAGATCCGCCAGGTGTATAAAATCACCAACGTGGGCGTGGTTGCAGGCTGCTATGTGTTGGAAGGGAAGATCGCCCGTAACGCCAATATCCGGGTGGTGCGGGACGGCATCATCGTGGCGGACGACAAACTTTCCTCCCTCAAGCGTTTCAAGGACGATGTGAAGGAAGTGGCTTCCGGCTACGAATGCGGTATGACCATGGAAAAATTCAACGATATCAAAGAGGGCGATATTCTGGAAGCCTATGTGGTGGAGGAATACCGGGAAGATTAACTTCTTTTTCGATTGCCCGGGATGCGGGCAGCAGAGGGTTACGGCGAAACGTAGCCCTCTTTGCGCGAAGATCCGGCGGAGCCGGCGTCTTCAATCAATGAGGAACAAGGAGGCGGAGAGAATGCCAAGCTTTCGTCTGGACCGCACCAGCGAAGATGTAAAACGCGAACTGACTGATATTATGCGCACGCTGAAGGATCCGCGGATCAATGGGCTGTTGAGTATCCTGAAGGTGGACCTGAGCAAAGATTTATCCTTGTGCCGGGTGTATGTCAGCTCTTTGGACGGCATTGCCGCGGCGAAATCCGCGGTGGAAGGGCTGAACAGCGCCGCCGGTTATGTGCGCCGGGAATTGGGCCAGCGGATCAAGCTGCGCCGGTCGCCGCAGATCCAGTTTATTGCGGACGATTCGATTGAGCACAGTGCCCACATCAACCAGATGCTCCATAATCTGCACAAGGATTGAGCTGGTCGGGGCGGTGTTTTGAAAAAAGGAAGGATGATAAAATGACAGTGCAGCAAACCTGCGAGTATCTCAAGGGGCAGGATGATTTTTTGATCCTGTGCCACCAAAGCCCCGATGGGGATACGCTGGGCTCCGGATTCGCTTTGTATTACACGTTGCGTGCGCTGGGCAAACGGGCGAGGGTCGCCTGTTCAGATCCGATTCCTTCGCAGTTTGACTTTCTGCTGCCGCAGGAAATGCCGGATTTTACGCCCCGGTGCGTTGTGGCGGTGGATATTGCCGATACGCAGCTTTTGGGCAGCGGTCTTTCCCGTTGGGAAAACCAGGTAGATCTGTGCATTGACCATCATCCCTCCAACAAGCTGTATGCAAAGCAGACCCTGCTGCGCGGCAGTGCAGCGGCGACGGCGGAGATTATGATCGAGATCATTTGCGGGCTAGGTGTGCAGCCGGATTCTCAAATAGCCGACTGCATTTATACAGGTTTGTGCACCGATACGGGGTGCTTTCAATATTCAAATGTCACCTCTTATACTCTGCGCACAGCGGCGGATATGATCGACCGGGGGGCCGATGCCTACCGGATCAACCGCCGGATGTTCAGCACCAAATCCAAGGCGCGGATTGCGATGGAGCGAGAGGTGCTGGATTCGCTTGTCTACGCGATGGACGGTAAGATTGCAGTCATTGCGGTCACAGGAGAAATGCTGGCCCGCACTGGGGCCGAAGAGTCCGAGTTGGACGGCCTTTCCTCCATCCCACGGGAAATTGAGGGCGTGCAGGTAGGGGTCACCTTACGGGAAAAGGCGGATGGCTTTAAAGTTTCGCTGCGAACGGTAGAAAAGATTGACGCGTCCCATATCTGCGCTGTTTTTGGCGGCGGCGGCCATGCCCGGGCGGCAGGCTGTTTCATTTCAGGGTCGCTGGAGCAGTGCCGAAGGAAGATCATCCAGGCGACAAAGGCAGCTTGTGAGGAGGCAGGGCTTTGACAGGGCAAAACGGATTCGGACTGGCGCCGGAGGCACAGTTATCCGGCATCTTGCTCATTGATAAGCCAGAAAGCTTCACCTCTTTTGACGTAGTGGCCAAGGTGCGCGGGATTGCCCGGACCCGCAAGGTAGGCCATGGTGGGACGTTGGATCCGATGGCCACCGGGGTTCTGCCGCTGTTTTTGGGCGGGGCCACCAAGGCTTGCGATATCCTGCCGGATCAGACCAAAGCGTATGAAGCGTGGTTTCGGCTGGGGCAGACCACCGATACCCAGGACCGCACCGGGAGGGTGCTGACTGAAAGTCCGGTTTCTTGCACGGCGGCCCAGGTGGAGGAGGCATTGTCCCGGTTCACGGGGGATTTTTTGCAGCTTCCGCCCATGTATTCGGCCATTTGGGTACAGGGAAGGCGGCTTTATGATCTGGCCCGGGAAGGGGTAGAGGTGGAACGGGATCCCCGCCCGGTAACGGTACATGAGCTGCGGCTGCTGGAAGTGCGGGAGGCGGAAAATCTTTATAAAATTTATGTGGCGTGTTCGAAAGGTACCTATGTGCGGACCATTTGCCACGATGTGGGCCAGGCGCTGGGTTGCGGCGCGGTACTGACCGGGCTGCGGCGGGTGATTTCATCAGGATACCGGGTAGAGGATGCCATTACTATCCAACAGGCGCAGCAGTTGGCAGACGAAGGGGCATTGGAACAAAAGGTACTACCGGTGGAAACCGCATTTGCCGCCTATCCGGCAGTTTCTTTCAGTGCAAAAAACGCCAAAATGTTTCAAAACGGGGTACGGATCGCGTTGGCAAAAGCAGGATGCGACGGCATTTCGGGAGATTTTCGCGTCCTGGATCCGGACGGGCAATTTTTGGGGATTGGATACGGGGAACGAGACGAACTGCGCATCCGGAAATTATTTGTCCGCTGACCCTGTGCATTGGACGAGATATACTAGGAACGGGCGGCGCCCGATCAAAATTTATGCCGAAGGGGGAGATTTGAAATGGAAAAACAGCAAACAGCGGTGGCGCTGGGCTTTTTTGACGGGGTGCATCAAGGGCACCGCCGAGTGATCGAAAAGGCAGTAGCACTGGCGCAAGGACAACTGATCCCCGCGGTGTTCACCTTTACAATGGATGGGAGCGGCCCGGCTAAAAAGCAGGGAGCGGGCGAAATCACAACATTGGAACAGAAAATCCGCATTTTGAAAAAAATGGGCATTCAGGAGATCTATGCGCCGGATTTTGCCACCTTCCGGGATCTGTCCGGCGAGGTGTTCGTCCGCCAGATTTTAAAAGAACGAATGCATGCGGCGGAGGTCTGCTGCGGTCAGGATTTTCGCTTTGGGAAAGGGGCATCCTGCGACGCGGCAGCTTTGGCCCGCTTTTGTAAAGAAAGCGGCATAGACTGCACCGTTCTGGAGGAAGTTTTGGACGGGGGCGAGGCAGTCAGCTCCACCCGGGTGAGAAAGGCCATCGCTGCCGGGGAGATGGAAAAGGCGGAACGATTGCTGGGCCACCGGTATTTTTTGGATTTTCCGGTGGAACACGGCAAAGCGTTGGGCCGCAAACTCCAATTTCCAACCATCAATCAGCCGATCCCGCCGCAGATGCTGCTGCCGCGGTTGGGCGTATATGCGACCATGGCCGAAGTGGACAGGAAGATGTATGCAGGGGTCACGAACATCGGCGTGCGGCCGACAGTGGAGCAGGGGATGGCTCCCCGAGCGGAGACCTATTTGATCGGTTTTACCGGCGATTTGTACGGAAAATCGGTGCCGGTGGCGTTTTTATCTTTTTTGCGGCCAGAGCAAAAATTTGATTCGGTAGAAGCGCTGCGGGAACAGATTGCGAGAGATGCCGGGAAGGCTGCTGAAATCGCAAAAAAGGCTTTACAATCAGAAAGCTTCATGATATAATACATACGCTAATCATGCGGTACCTTGGCTTGGGGGGAACGCCTCATGGAGGAATTTTCACAGCCTCATGCTAGGATATTGCAAATATGAAAAAGGTGGAAAGAAAATGCTATTAAAAGAAGAAAAAACTGCGATTATCGCAGCCAACAGAACCCACGAAGGTGACACCGGTTCTCCCGAAGTGCAGATCGCGGTTCTGTCCAAACGGATTAACGATTTGACTGAGCACCTGAAGATCCATCAGAAGGATCATCACTCCCGCCGTGGCCTGCTGAAAATGGTCGGCCATAGACGGAACCTGCTCAACTATTTGCAGAAAACCGATATTGAGCGTTATCGCGCAATCGTTGCGAAGTTGGGCCTGAGAAAGTAGTTTTTATGCCGGAGGGCGGACGGTTTCGTCCGCCCTTCAAGTGCATATATTGAAAAAATAGCAGGCGGCGGAAAGGCCTTTAGCAGTGAATCGGGGGTTCAGTAAGCCTGAGCAACGGATTTATTGCTAAATCCGACCAAAGCCTGCCACCGTAAAATGGAGGCTATGAACATGTTTGAAAATTACCGCGTATTCAAAACCGAATTGGCCGGAAAACCCATTTCCTTTGAGGTCGGAAAAATGTGCGGCCTATCCAACGGCGCCTGCTTGGTGCGCTACGGTCAGACGACCGTTCTGTGCAACGCCACCGCATCCCAGAAACCTCGGGACGGCATTGATTTCTTTCCGCTTTCGGTGGATTTTGAAGAGAAATTGTATTCTGTGGGCAAGATCCCCGGTTCGTTCTTAAAAAGAGAGGGCCGTCCTTCTGAAAAGGCGATCCTGGCCTCCCGTATGGTGGATCGTCCCATCCGGCCCCTATTCCCCAAGGATATGCGCAATGACGTATCGGTGGTCATGACCGTCATGTCGGTCGATCCCGACTGCCAGCCTGAAGTTGCCGGCATGATCGGCACCTCCTTTGCCCTGTCCATTTCTGATATCCCGTGGAACGGGCCGGTGGCAGGCGTCAATGTGGGGCTGGTGGATGGCGAGATCGTCATCTGCCCAGATGAAGCGCAGCGCGCCAAATCCGATATGCTGGTTACGGTCGTAGGTTCCGCCGAGAAGATCGTTATGATCGAAGCGGGCGCCAACGAAGTGGATGACGATACCATGCTGGAAGCGATACTGAAAGCCCATGAAGAGTGTAAAAAAATAGTCACCTTTATCTCGGACGTGCAAAAAGAGATCGGCAAAGAGAAATTTTCCTTCGAGTCTCAGGAGATCGACCACGATTTATTCGAGGCCATCAAAGAGTATGCTATCGACCGCGTCAAATACGCGCTGGACACCGATGATAAGGTGGAGCGCGAAGCGCGTTTGGCCCCGATTGTGGAAGATATCCATCAGAAATTTGAGGAGACCCATCCGGACCAAGCGTCCCAGATCGACGAATGCATTTATAAGCTACAAAAATTCATCGTCCGCCGCTGGTTGTTAGATGAGGGCAAACGTGTGGACGGCAGAAAGCTCGACGAGATGCGCCCGTTGGCCGCCGAAGTCGGTGTCCTGCCCAGAGTACACGGTTCCGGGATGTTTACCCGCGGCCAGACCCAGGTGCTGACGATTGCCACTTTGGGTTCCATGCGGGAGGCTCAACTGTTGGATGGCATTGACAGCGAAGAGACTCGCCGTTATATGCACCATTACAATTTCCCCTCCTACTCGGTGGGCGAGACCCGTCCCAGCCGCGGCCCCGGCCGACGCGAGATCGGTCACGGCGCCTTGGCCCAGAAAGCGCTGGAGCCGGTGCTGCCTTCTGAGGAAGAGTTTCCTTACGCCATGCGTCTGGTTTCCGAGGTGCTGTCCTCCAATGGATCCACCTCCCAGGCGTCCATCTGTGGATCCACTTTGGCGCTGATGGATGCGGGCGTCCCGATCAAAGCGCCGGTGGCGGGCATTTCCTGCGGTCTGATCACCGAGGGCGACCGCTGGATGACCATGGTTGATATCCAGGGCCTGGAAGATTTTTACGGCGATATGGACTTTAAGGTTGGAGGTACCCACAAGGGCATCACCGCAATCCAAATGGATCTAAAAATAGACGGTTTGACGCCAGAAATTATCAAGGAGGCTTTTGCCAAGACCCACAAAGCCCGCGATTATATCCTGGATGAAATTATGATGAAGGCGATCCCTGCGCCGCGTGACGAACTCAGCGAGTTTGCGCCAAAGATGCGGACCATGAAGATCGATGTGGAGAAAATCCGCGACGTTATTGGCCAGGGCGGCAAGGTGATCCAGAAAATCTGCGCCGAGTGCAATGTTAAAATTGATATTGAAGAGGATGGCCGGGTGTTTATCTCCGCGATCAACAAGGAGGACATCAACCGCGCTGCCAACATTGTGGAGCTGATTGTTAAGGATCCAGAGATCGGGGCAATCTATAAAGGCCGCGTGACCCGTTTGATGAGCTTTGGCGCGTTTGTCGAAATCGCCCCTGGCAAAGAGGGCCTGGTCCATATCTCCAAGCTGGAGAACTACCGCGTTGAAAAGGTAGAGGACGTGGTTTCGGTCGGCGACGAAATTGTGGTCATGGTTACCGAGATCGACCAGCAGGGTAGAATCAATCTGTCCCGCAAGGATGCACTGGCAAAACTGGAAGCGAAAAAGGCTGCTGATGTACAATAAAATCTGAAAAAAATGGCCGGCAGGATTGCCGGCCATTTTTGACTTTTAGGTGAAATGGGGAGAAACAGAAAGGACGTTTGAAAAGTTAGGAATTTGTGAATTGTAAGGCAGAAACCTTGTGTTGCCAATTGGTTTTTGCTATAATGGCAATAATTCATGGGAGATCCTGTGAAAATTTTTATGATGGAGCTGGTACAACTTTGGAAGACATAGGATGGCAAGTATATTTAGGATTGGTGGCGCTTTTAGCTGGATCGGCGTTTTTTTCCGCGTCCGAGACCGCGTTTGCTACCGTAAATACCATCCGCTTAAAGAACTACGCTGACGCAGGTAACAAAAAAGCCGCTTTGGCTTTAAAGATTGCTGAAATGTACGAAAAGACCCTTTCGAGTATTTTGATCGGCAACAACCTGGTGAATATTGCTATTTCCTCCATTGTGGCGGTGCTGTTTACCACCTGGATGGGTAGCGCTGGCACCTGGGTCTCTACAGCTGTCGTTACGGTCGTTGTGCTGATTTTTGGGGAAATTTTGCCGAAAACTTTTGCCAAAGAACACAGTGAAAAGGTTGCACTACGGGTGTGCGGCGTGTTGCTGGCCATTATTACGCTGATGACCCCGGTCTCTTTTTTGTTCATCAAAATGCAGCATGGCTTTATTAACCTGTTTAAGTCTGAAAGAAAACAGCCTTCTGTAACAGAAGAGGAATTGAAATACATTATCGAGACCATTGAAAACGAGGGCGTTTTGGGAAAAGAAGAGAGTTCGCTGGTGCAGTCAGCTCTGGATTTTGACGAAACCCCGGCGGAAAAGATCGCCATCCCCCGCGTGGATATGGTTTGCGTGGATTTGGAAGACAGCATCGATGAAATTTTGGGGAAAATTGTACCGGAGCATTATTCCCGGATCCCGGTGTATGAGCACTCGGTGGATAAGATCGTCGGTGTTTTATATCTGCGGGATATGTTTGACGAAATGGTCCAGCACGGCAAAGAAGCGCTGGATGTTCGCCGCCTAATGCACCCGTGCGTATTTGTGCACCGATCCATGAAAATTCCGGCAGTGCTAAACGTGCTGCAAAAACAAAATCAGCATATGGCAATCGTAACGGATGATTACGGCGGAACCTATGGGCTGGTGACCATGGAGGATATTCTGGAGGAACTGGTAGGCGAGATATACGACGAAAGCGATGAGATCCCCGAGGGGGTCACCCGCGTAAATGAAGCTTGCTTTGAAACGGCCGGCGAGGTGGACGTGGATGACCTGTTTGAAGAGATCGGCTATACGCCGCCAGACTTTGATTGTGATTATCATTCGGTCAGTGGCTGGGTGCTAGAAGAGTTGGAGCATATTCCGGAGCCGATGGAAAGTTTTGTCCGGGGCAGGTTGAAGGTAACGGTCCTGCAGGTGGAAGAACAGCGCATCGGCCGAGTTCGCCTGGAACTTTTGCCGGAACAGGCGGATGAAGACTGATAGAAAGTTGAGGTATCGCGATGGAAAAACCAAGCCCAATGAATAAACAAAAGCGCAAAAACAAATATGCGTTGCCTTTGGGCGGTGTATTCCTGGTTCTTGCCGTGATCGGGCTGATTTCAGTTGCCGGGTTTTGTATCCGGCTCACCAACCAGATCATGGATAATACAAGGGAAAAAAACCAGTTTGAGGATTATTTGCTGCCGGTGGTCATGTTTGACCCGGTGGAATTCGATTCGCCAGAGACTGCGGATCCTCTGTTTCTGCTCCAGTCCTCCTTATGGGGCACATTGCTTAGCAATCCCAATAAATACACCTATGATGAGAGCGCTATGCTGGTGGTTCCCGCGTCGGATTTGGATGTCTATGCCGCCAAATTCTACGGGTCGAACGTAAAGCTGCAACACCAGACCATTGAAGACTTTGATGTCACCTACCCTTATGATCCGGAAACCAAAACCTATGGTGTTCCAGTGACGGGGCAGACCAGCCAGTATACTCCTGCGGTGACAAAAATCGCCAAGAAGGGGGATCTATATACGCTGACGGTGGGCTATATTCCGCCGGGAACGCTGTGGGAAGCGGCGGTAGGTGGCTCCAATTATGAGCCGGAGCCGGATAAGTACATGATTTACCAGTTGAAAAAAGTGAAGGATGGGTACAATATTCTGGCCATTAAGAGCCTTGACACCTGGAATGCGGAACAGCAAAGCGGGGCGGAGGTCGAAGTCGGTACGCCCAGCATCACAACGCAGGATATGGAGGCCATTACCTAAGGCATGCAAACGATACAACGTAAAACTGGCCGCCCCAAATGGGCGGCCGATTTTATTGGTGCTTTGGTGGAAGGGGAATTTTTTGACAGGCATATGTAAAAAGAACGAAAAAGGTTTGCTTTTTTTTAGACAATCTACTATAATAAAAAAAGAAAATCTACGAATTTTAGGAGGAGTTTCATATGCTGGTTTCTGCACAAGAAATGCTTACCAAGGCAAAAGAGGGCAAGTACGCCGTCGGTCAGTTTAATATCAATAACCTGGAGTGGACAAAAGCCGTTCTGCAAACCGCCCAGGAAAACAGTTCTCCCGTGATTCTCGGTGTTTCCGAAGGTGCCGGCAAATATATGGGCGGCTGGGACGTTGTAGTCGGAATGGTCAATGGCCTGATCAAAGATATGAAGATCACCGTTCCGGTGGCGCTGCATATCGACCATGGCACGTATGAAGGTGCGAAAGCTGTTATTGCAGCGGGCTTCTCTTCTGTTATGTTTGACGGCTCCCATTATCCGATTGAAGAGAATATCGAAAAGACCAAAGAGATCATCGCACTGGCGGGATCCAAAGGCATTTCTGTCGAGGCGGAAGTTGGTGCGATTGGCGGCGAGGAAGATGGCGTTGTAGGCGGCGGCGAAGTTGCTGATCCCGCAGAGTGCAAAATGATTGCGGATCTGGGCGTTACCATGCTGGCTGCCGGCATCGGCAATATTCACGGCAAATACCCTGCCAACTGGAAGGGCCTGAACTTTGAAGTGTTGGCCAAGATTCAGGAGAAAACCCCTGGTATGCCTTTGGTTTTGCACGGTGGCACCGGCATTCCGGCTGATATGATTAAGCGGGCCATTTCCCTGGGCGTTTCCAAGATTAACGTAAATACCGAATGCCAGCTGGCTTTTGCGGAAGCTACCCGCAAATACATTGAAGCGGGCAAGGATCTGGAAGGCAAAGGCTTTGATCCTAGAAAATTGCTGGCGCCTGGCACCCAGGCGATCAAAGATACGGTCAAAGAGAAAATGGAGCTGTTTGGTTCGATCAACAAAGCTTAATCTGTATAGACATCAAAAAGCCGCAGTCTGCTGACTGCGGCTTTTTTGTATGCTTTATGCTTATAAAACCTGGATTTCATCCAAATGGTGGGCAATGACCTCCGCTTGCGGAAAATAGTCACGAATCTGTTGGCATAGGGGTTCAATCACAACGTTTTCGGTGTGAAAATGTCCCGCGTCCACCAAGGTAAGGCCGTGTTGGGCTGCCAATAGAAAGATGTGATGCTTGACTTCGGAAGTGACCAGCGCGTCCGCACCGGTGGAAAGGGCGTCCGCCAAACAGTCGGCACCGGCGCCGCCGCAGACCGCGACCCGATGGACAGGGCGGTTGCCGCAGGTATAACGGACGTTGCCACCTAGCTGCTTTTTTACAAAGCGGGCAAAATCCCCAGGGGCCATCGGTTCAGGTATAAACGAGACGCGCCCCAAATATTCGGTTACAGGGCGGCCCTCCCGGTCAGTACAGGAAACCGGCGTGAGGCCCTCCAAACATTTGAGGCCCAAACGCCGGGCCAGCGCGTCATTGACACCGCCCCGGGCCAAATCCAGATTGGTGTGAGCGCAGATGACCGCAATACCGGCGGAAACCAGCTGATAGACGACCGATCCGGCGGTTATTTGCTTTAGCGGGTCAAAGATAACGGGATGATGGGTGACAATTAAGCCGGCTCCAGCCTCCACTGCCTGATGTACAACAGCTGGGGTGCAATCCAGCACGACCAGAATCTTTTCCACCGGCTGCGACGGATTGCCGACCAAAAGGCCGCTGTTGTCAAAATCCATGGCATAGGAAAAAGGCGCTAGTTGATCGATCCAAGAAAAAACATCGCTTACCAACATAGAAAAAGCCTCCTATTTTAAATTTCTGCGGTTTTACCGGTTGTTGGGGTAAAAAGTGGATTGCAAAAGAGATAACGGCAGATTCCGTCGTCTCCGGCCTGCCCAATTTCCGGAGAGGGGGGGTGCAAAATGCCCAGAAAGTGGCCGCCGGCCAGCAGGCAGGTGCGGCGTGAAGCCGCATTGTCCGGCCGGCAGGCGATGATGACCTGCGGCAATCCGTTGCGGAACGCCAGGGGAAGCAGAAGCCTTACTGCTTTTGCCGCGTAGCGGTGCCCACGGTGCGCCGGAGCGATAGCGTAGCTGATATGCCCGCTATACTGCAAGGCGCTGCTGTTCGAGACCCGCAGGGTGCAGCCGCCCAGCAATTGATTGTCCTGTAGCCGGCGGATTTGGAATGAATAGGAGGGGGCGGATCCGTTTTGCGAATCAGCATCAGCGGTGTTTGCCAAAACCAGGTGGATTTCCTCATCGCCTAGGTATCCTGGGCCGATCAAACCGGTCAAACAATTCCCCTCCTTTTTTGGGATAGAATGCGGAAGGCCGTGCACTCCCCAAGCATTTGGGCGGTTTCCCATTTAGAAATGCTATAAAAGAATTATAACATGCGCAGACAAATAAAAAAAGAAGCGTCGCATATACTTTTCAGCTGTGGCGAGATGTGTTATTCTGGACACAAGCAAATGGAGGAGGGATCCAGATGAACCTGTCACACCAGAGCGCGCAGCAGATTGTGCGGGAGATCAGCGAAATTGTGCGTCAACATGTCAACATGATGGATTCAGACGGGGTGATCATCGCCAGCACCGACCCGAGCCGGATCGGGCATGCCCATGAGGGGGCGCGGCGGATCATTGAAGAGAATTTATCAGAGCTGTATATTTCTCAGGACATGGAAACTGCCACAACGCGCAATGGCCTGAATCTGCCGCTGACGATCCATGACCAGGTGGTAGGGGTCGTCGGGATCACAGGGCAGTATGAGCAGGTAGTGCGATATGGGCAAATTGTAAAAAAGATGACTGAAATTCTCATGCGGGAAGGGTATGAGCAGGACGAAAAGCGTTTGGATCAAAGGGTACGCAACCGTTTCTTGGAGGATTGGGTCATGGGCGACGGATTGGCGCACAGCCAATCGCTGGCAGAACGGGGGATGCTGCTGGGGATAGACATAACGCTGCCCCGCCGCGTTATGATTCTCAGTATCCAAGACAATGTCCGCTATATCAATACCAGCGATGGCCAAAAGCTGATTGAAGACGTGGAAAAAATGGTCAGTACGCAGGTAGAGCGGGAGGGTGGCATCGTGCTGCGGAATGCCGGCCGCCAAATTCTGTTGGTAACTGGGCGGAATGACCGAGGAATCGACGCTTTTGCACAGAGCCTGCAGCAGCGGGTACAAAAAGGGTTTGACGTATCCCTGTGCATTGGGGTGGATGGTCGCGCCGATGACCTGCATAAGGCATATGTTGAGGCCCAAAAGGCGTGGAAATCTGCCGAATATGCGGTAAATGGTATTGCATTGTACGATCAGCTGAGTTTGGAAATTTTTGTAGAGGATATTCCCAAGCAGTTAAAGGAGGAGTATCTGCACAAGGTTTTTGCCGGGCGCAGTTACGAGGAGATTCGTTACTGGGTAGGCATTTTGAACGTTTATTTTTCTGCCGAAGGATCAGTAACCAAAGCGGCGCAGCAGCTTTTTATGCATAAAAACACCTTTCAATACAAATTGCGCAAGCTGGAGGAGGTCACGGGCTATGATGTGCGCCTGCCCAGCAAAGCGCCGCTTTTATATATGGCGGCAATCTTTTTCCGGGATGTGGAAAACGACCTGTTGTTCTTGGGAAATTGACACAACAAAACCTGTGAAAAAATTGATATGTATAGCTCATATAACAATTATATTCGTTATTTTATAGTCTATAAAACATAGACGGCGCTTGTTAAAATATGTACAATAAAAACAAGCTTATTTGAGAATTGCATATTATTTTATGGGATGCCATATAAATAATCAACAATTATCAAATAAACAGGCAAATATTCCAATCCAAGTAGGCGGCGGCCTGCAAATAGAATGTATTGGAGGGTCATTCATGTCAGGTGTTGGGTTAATTATTGCTTTTGTTGTAGCGATTGTGGTCATGATCTTGGCCATCTCCAAGTTCAAGATTCACCCGTTTCTTTCGATTATGGGCGTGTCTTTGATCTTGGGCTTGGTCGCAGGAATTCCGCTGGTGAATACCACTGGGGCGGACGGCACGGTGACGCAGGGAATTGCCGGCGTTATCGGTGCAGGTTTTAGCGGTACTTTTACCAGTATCGGCATTGTGATTATCCTAGGCGCTTTAGTGGGTACGATGCTGGAAGTGACCGGAGCCGCATTCAAACTGGCGGATATGGTCATTAAACTGGTAGGCAAAAAACGTCCGGAACTGGCGATCCTGCTCATGGGCTGGGTGGTTTCCATCCCGGTGTTTTGCGATAGCGGATTCGTTATCTTGAATCCCATCCGAAAAGCGCTGGTCAAGCGCACTGCGGTTTCCAGCGTCGCCATGACAGTGGCGCTTTCCGCCGGCTTGTACATCTCTCATGTGTTTATCCCGCCGACTCCCGGCCCCATTGCAGCGGCCAATACATTAGGCATTGGTGAAAACCTGCTGCTGGTTATGGGATTGGGTGCTGTGGCGTCCATCCCCTGTTTGATTGCTGGCTACCTGTATGCCAAATATATTGGCAAAAAGGTCAAGTCGAAAGATGAGGCTGACGCTGGGGAAGTGACCAAGACCTATGAAGAAATTGTTGCCTCTTACGGCAAGCTTCCCAACGGATTTTTGGCGCTAGCGCCCATTTTGATGCCAATCATCCTGATGGCGTTGGGCTCCATCTCTTCTATGGCGAAATGGACCGGCTTTATCGCAACGCTGTGTTCTTTCCTGGGAACTCCGATTATCGCGCTGGCAGTAGGCGTTTTGTTTGGCGTTTGGCTGATGGCCACTACCGGAACGATGAAAGAGTTCTATAATATGACCAACGATACCTTGAAAACCGTAGGCCCGATCCTGTTTGTCACGGCGGCCGGCGGCGTTTTGGGCAAGGTGATCGCGGTTTCCGGCATGGTAGAGTATATTACCTCCAATGCCGCGATTTTGGAAAAAGTCGGCATTTTCTTCCCGTTCCTGTTGGCGGCGATCTTAAAATCTGCGCAGGGCTCCTCTACCGTTGCGATCACCACGACCGCCGGTATCGTGGCGCCACTGCTGGGCGTTTTGGGCTTGGATACCCCGGTGCTCATGGCACTGACCGTTATGGCCATCGGTGCAGGCGCGATGACCGTATCCCACGCCAACGATTCTTATTTCTGGGTCGTGACTAACTTTGGCGAGATGGAAGTCAGCGACGGCTACAAAACGCAGACGGTACTTACGTTGATTATGGGATTGGCGGCAATGGTTGTCATTTTCCCGCTGTCCTTGATCTTGCGGTAACAACCAGCGATTTATGCAGAAAACCGGGTAGGGCGGCGGCTTCGCCGCCCTACCTTTTTCGAGAAACAAGAGATGGATAGGAAAGGAGCATACAATGAAAAAGGCTGTATTGATCCCAGACTCCTTTAAGGGGACCATGAGTTCTAGCGAAATATGCGCCATTATGAAAGAAGAAATCCAGTCTTTCTATCCGGAAGCGGAGGTTCTGCCTGTGCCGGTAGCGGATGGCGGAGAGGGCAGTGTCGATTCCTTTTTGGCAGCGGTGGGCGGAGAAAAAAGAACCGTTCTGGTCAAGGGGCCTTATTTTGAGGATATGGAGGGCTTTTACGGGATCCTACCCGACGGCGCTGCGGTCATCGAGATGGCTGCGGCTGCGGGTCTACCCTTGGTCGGCGACAATAAACGGGCCGACCAGACGACGACATATGGCGTTGGCCAGCTGATGGCTTGCGCCGCGTCGTCCGGCTGCAAAAAAATGATTGTGGGGTTGGGCGGTTCCGCCACCAACGACGGCGGCTGCGGTGCAGCTGCGGCATTGGGCATTGTGTTCCGGAACGCAAAAGGGGAAGCCTTTGTCCCGGTGGGCGGTACGCTGGACCAAATCGCGTCTATTGATGTCAGCGGCCTGCTCCCGGCGTTGAAAGATGTGGAAATCATCACTATGTGCGATATTGACAATCCCTTGTGCGGGCCAAACGGCGCGTCGGCGGTGTTCGGCCCGCAAAAAGGCGCGGATACAGCAATGGTGCAGAAACTGGACCAGAATCTTCAGCATCTGGCCGATGTGGTCAAACGGGACCTTGGTAAGAAAATTGCCGAGCTGCCCGGGTCCGGCGCAGCAGGTGGCATGGGTGGCGGTATGGTCGCTTTCTTCGGTGCCCGGCTGCAGATGGGTATTGAGACCGTGCTGGATACTGTGCATTTTGACGAGCTTGCCCGGGACGCCGACCTGGTGTTCAGTGGGGAAGGCAAAATCGATACCCAGTCGCTGCGGGGCAAGGTGGTCATCGGCGTGGCCCGCAGAACCAAAAAGCTAGGCGTTCCGCTGGTGGCGGTGGTCGGCGATATCGGGGATAACATCGAAGCCGCCTACGACCAGGGAGTCAGCGCAATTTTCAGCACCAACCGTGTGGCGGTACCTTATTCCCAAGCGAAGGAGCGGGCCAAAAGCGATATGGCATTGACAATCAACAACCTCATGCGCTGCTGGAAAACGTTTGGTACATTTTAAACCGTGTCAAAAAAAGATAAAAATAAGCCCAACGGCGCCACGGCACCGTTGGGCTTATTTGTGTATTACACGATTTGTAAAAAACTTCGGCTATTTTTGCGCCGAACGACAGGCGCGGAGGAAAATCAGTTTCCGTTAGAGCACTTGGCGGCGTCAATGGCCAGCACGATCATCAAAGAGAGAAGCGCGTCTTCTTGGCGGCCGATATCCAAAACGTAGGTGTCGGTCCAGTTGAAAAGCTGTTTCGACGCCTGCATGATTTGTTCGCCGCCGCTGTTGACCACCTGATAATCCCATTCCAGCCAGTCGCCTTGAACTGTCCAGTCGTTGCAGTTGAGGGTAAAAACCGGCTTAAAAAAGGTGAATTCCTTTTTGATTTCGCCGATATAATTGTCGAATGCATATAGGGCGAACCGGGGAAGGAATGTCAGGACCTCTTCCTTAACCGTCCCCACATGGGCGCCTTGCCTGTCGAAAATCTCCAGGCAGTGCCCCCAGGCAAGCCGACCTTTTACGGTGAAAACGGCAGTCTCAGATTCATCATAGATATCATAACTGTCAAACCAGGAAAACAGGCGTTGTTTGAATAAAAGCTTCAAAAAAATCATCCTTTCATCAGTCGGCGTTTTTTAGCCGGGCGGATACATAAGGCTCGTGATAGTAAAAGCAGCGGAAATTTCGCCGCATGGACTGGCAGGCAAACAGGTATAGCTGCCGAATATGATCCGGCGGATGATGCAGCGCCTGCGCGATCTGGAAAAAAGAACGGTTCTGGAACAGCACCCAGATCAGCAGCTGGCGATGAAGCGCGCATAAGTTTTCAAAGGCTTTGTACACCGCTTCGTTTCGCTCCTTTTGAATGTACAGCTCCAGCGGATCCGCCCCTGCGCGGTCTACATGGCGCTGCGGGTCAAAGTACAGATGGTGCCGGTAATAGGTATGGTTTTTCCGGTTGGCGTTCCGCGCGAAATTGAACCCGTATTGGAATGCCCAGGTGGTCAGGCAGGATCGGTTTTCAAAAAGCGCCAGATCTTCCAGGCATTTTGTAATGGTAAGAGAAATAATGTCCTCCATATCGCTCCAGGACAACCATGTGCATTGCTTTTTGAGCGAGAAGGCCAGTTTATCATGAAGGTACCGATACAATACAAGAAACAATTCGTCCCGTGCGGCACCGTCTCCGTGCAGGCACCGCTGAACCAACTGATATTGCCGGGCCTGTTCTTTGTCATTTCGGCTCACGCAGCGCCTCCTTTATAATTGCAGCCTTCCCCAGATATTTTGTAAAATCACGAATAACCTGCCGATGTAAAAAACCACCGTCAAAACAAGGCCGGCCAGCGCCGCAAGCAGAAAAGCCAGGAGCAGCAATGACAAACAAATCAGCGCCACCCGTTTGAGAAAGCGGATGATCCAATAAAAAAGCTGTTTTATTTGGGGAACAGCGCCGTATGCCCGGGGAATCCGTGGCCAATAAAGAAAAAAGGATTTTACCCAATAGAAAAACTCGCCGGTGAGCCAAGTTGTTTCAAAAGGGAGGCGCCACCCGAACAGGTGCCAGTAATGGTAGTAGTTGAGAATAGCATAGTAGGTCAAATGGGCCTGATAAACAGTTTTCCGAAAAGAAAGAGGGGTGTCGCTTCCCTCAGTCAGCAACTGCGCGTCCACAAAAATTTCGTCCCAATGGGTCTTTTCAGCATAAAGCGGGTTTTGCTTGACGTAAAGCGTGTCCAATAAAACGGCGCGCCGGCCACCGACCCCTTCCATCGCCAATGGGACCGAATGCACCAGTGTGTTGCCGCTATAAAAGGAAATTGTTCCCCGCACGTAGGAAAGAGTTTGGCCACTGTTGTTTTTTAAGTATACTTGCTGTCGCCCCCAAAAACGGTCTTGGGTGCATTGGACGGAGAAAGGGTCGCTTTTCGCTGAACTGACAAGGTGGTAAGAAGGCAGGTGTATCACCTGGCGGAAGTGCCGTTCGCTGTGCCAACACAACGCTGCCGCACCAAAGGAAAGCAGCGCTCCGGCACACACAAATAGCCAGAATTGCTGCAAAAAGGCCATGACCTGTACGCGTTGCAGCAGGAGAGGTGTCATGGCAAGAAGGATCAGCAAGCATTTTCCGGTAGCGTCAAGGCACTTTCGGCCCCGATGAGGGAAATTCCAGGCGGGCACCGGGAGGTCATCCTGTAAAAAAGGAGCATTCAACAGCTCCTTTGCCTGGGAAAAGCGCAGGACATCCCGCTTGGCAAGATGGCCAAACTGGTTGAGCAGATCCTTAAAATCCCAAAATCGGACGCCGTTTGAAAAAATGCCTTCAACCATCTGCGCCGCTTTTTTAAGATCATAATTGGGCTTTTCAAAAGATAAAAATAAAAAAATCAGGCCGGTGTATCGATCCCCCAGCCGCTGCTTTTGACATTGGCGAAGGGTATGGGTCACCTTAGAAGCGCTGATTTGCGAAGTGACCTGCACACAAAACCCACCGCTTTCTCCCAGATCCACACCGGGGAAATTGCGGTGCATACGGTCCAGATCAACCAGATGAATGCCCAAAAGCAGATTTAAAAGCCGGCAGGCCAGCGATTGGGATAACCGGCACACATCATAGAGATCTTGTGCTTTACAGGATTTGATTTTTGCATCCCAGCGGTAAAAGGCCGGTATGATTTCGTCCATCTGATGGGTATCCATAACAATCTCCTTAAAGATGGCCTGGCAGAATCGTTTTACCGAATAAAAAAGGAAAATTGGATTGGCTATTTTTCACTTTGAAATGCCAAAAAACAGGTCCAATCATAGATCAAAAGATGTATTCTGCCGCTAGCTCGTCAGGGCCAATCATAATGATTGGTACTTTCTCCGCCGCCTACTTTCGTATCGTTGTGTCTTGATCGGTGGCGCGGTCGCTCTATTTCTGAACCCGTGTCATCAATACAACCGTCTCCACATGCCTTGAGGAGACAATAAGTATGCACCAAAGACCCAACGGTTCCTTGGTGGAAGCATACCTTTCAGAAGAAATGAGACATGTCCATCTATTTTCCTTCAAGCTTGTTAATGATATCCGTATTGATTTGTACTATAAATTCCACCTTACTAAGCTTTAGTCCATTCTTTTATGATTATATTATACTTTTCAAATTGATAAACTTTATTTTCGAAGTCATCAGACATACCTCAACCCTCCTCCATTATTTGACATGTTCCTCACTTTTCTTCCAACTTTTTAATGGCATCCGTATTGATTTGCTCAATGGTTTTCAACTGCCGAATTGCCAGCTCATTTAGCAATTTTAATCGTTCACTTTGAGCTTTTCCTTGCTCAATAAGGATAGCATTGTAGCTTTCCATATTGGACAAGACTAACAACTGATTCAGCGTAGCATCGTCACGCATATTACCGGGTTTGCTAGGGTTCTTCTCTCGCCACTCTTTTGCATTCATACCGAATAGCGCAACATTCAAGACATCCGCTTCGCTGGCGTAGGTGATGGATATTTGGTAAGATGTTAGTTGCGGTGGGATTAGATTTTCTTTGATTGCATCCGTATGGATTCTATAATTTAATTTTGAAATTTCACGGTTGAGATTCCAATTCAAAGAAAGACGACTGCTATTGTCGCTTTTTAGGCGTTTGTAGTCTTTAATAATATATAACTTGAACTCAGCCGAAATCCATGATGCAAACTCAAAGGCTATATCAGAATGCGCAAAGGTTCCTCCGTATCTTCCTGACTTTGAAACTATTCCAATTGCATCAGTAGTTTCAATCCATTTTTGTGGCGATAGCGTGAATGCATTTGAACCCGCCTGCTTTTTAAAGGAGTCGAATTCGACCCCTTTAAAATTTTCATTGTGGAGTAACTCCCATAATCCCAAAAACTCAATTGTATCTTTACTTCTCATCCAGTTTTTGATGACATCCTTTGGCTCATTACTTTTATATCGAGCTATATCAGTCAAAGAAATAAATTCGTCTTGAAAATTATTTGTATATATAGCTATATCTATGCCTTTAGCACGAATAGTTTCTTTTACGGGCTTTTTTATCATATATGATCTCCTTATCAATGCTCTATTTTAATTGCCAATCACTTTTATCAAACCGGAATAAATCCAGTTCGATCAATATCCTGATTTCCTGTAAAGTGATGATATGTAATTCCATGCAAATCTGCAGGTGGTGTTTCATTGTCAAACACTATAATCTGACAGTCCGTAGAAGATTTGGCTAAGTTTTTAAAGAACGAATTCTTTACACTTTCACTAACTTCTTCATTTTTTTCATTATTGCGCTTATCCTTTTCTTTGTAGGTCGTAAGGGGAGAATCTAAGACTACAAATCCAGGATGGGGGAGAGCCTTTTGTTTACAGTATAGCAAAATTGCAATTATAAAAGAAGAATTAATAATTGCTCTTGCCCCTTTCCCATAAGAGGCTTTTGTTTTACCATTGACAATTACATCATTATCTTTTTTGTTAAAGAAAACCGTATTTTCACGACTAATATCAATAAAGTTCCAATCTTCAAGTAACCCTTGAATAAGATTGCAAAACTCTTCCATAAGTTCGTCTGATAATTTTTTCACTTCCACTTTATTGGATGTGGTCTTGGTGTTGTCGATTCTCTCATTAAGCTCTTGAATGCGACTTTGTGTATCATACAGTTTCTTTTTATTATTTTGAATAGCATTCGCTTTGTCTCGGATTTTTTGATAACGCTCATGCTCAATTAACGCTTTTGATATCTGTCCTGTCTGATTTTCCAATTTACTTTCGATGGATTTAATGTTCTCCTGCTGCTTTACAATGCTTCTTTCAATCTCTAATAATTCTTTTTCAAAGTCATCAATAGTTCCTTGTAAATCAATCAAATGCGCATTAAGCTTTGCCTTTTCCTTATCTATTGCAATAAAATAAATTTCCTTATTTTCTTTAGGAGATTTCATAGCAGTATGGCATATGGGACATTTAACATCAGCTAGCTGTCCAGTATAATCATGTGATTGCTCGATAAAGCCCAAACGTTCAATATCCGACTGGTAATTTTTCTTTAACAGTTTAAATTTAGCTAGATTATCTGTAATTCTGCCTCTATCTCTCATTATTAAACCGAGTTGCGCCAAGCTGTTTTCACGGTCTTTTTCAAATTCTTCTACACCAATACGCTGCTGTTTTATCGAATTCTCAATTTCTTTTATAATCTCAGAGACCTGCTGTGGTACATAGCCATCTAGATCGTCCTCAGCCTCTGCAATATCTTTTTGTAATTCGCCAAAAATCAAAGTTAATTCATCAATTGCTCCCTTAATTTGTGCTTTTTTCATTTCTACACTTTCTGGTTTAATATATTTTTCATAGTCTAAACCAGATAATACAGTGAAAAAAGATGCAATTTCGGCTGTTGAGTTTTTATCTCGTTTTGTATCTCCCATAAAAATAGGAGAATTCTTTTGAACAATGCGAGTCTCATTCATCATCATTAAGTAGACAAATTTTCTGAATGTAAAGGCTCCGGTTTCTCCTTTGGAGCAATTCCTTAATATGTTTTTGTAAGAACATCTACATAGCGACAATAGCTTAGAGGACAAGCTGTTTTTGGCTTTAGAATCATATGACAATGATTCGTAACTTACATTATTTAAATGCGCTATATCTGCATAAAAGAAATAAATATCATTCTTTTGGCTCTCACTCAAACTTCTCTTTAAAGTCAGACTCTGACTTGTAGATTTATCAAAGAACTCCAATAATGCCCATTCATAGCCTCTTGCTTCATTGGGTATTTCTGGCGTGTCGGAAGCTCCTAAAACATAATTGATACATTCATATGCAAAAGATTTTCCGGTATCCGAGGCACCAGCTACAACATTTAGTCCAATATTAAAAATCAAAAAAGCATCTGCTTTTCCAGCACCTTGCAAAAGCAACTTTTTTATTTCAAATCCTACTTTTGTCACCTCAATCACCCCCTATAACTGCATTATCTTCAAATTCGCCTGCCCATTTTCCGATGTTTCTGCCTACATATTTGTATATCTGCTTATCCGTTTGATTAAAAAAGAATTCATTAACGATATTAATATTTTTCTTGAGTTGTTCAACATATCCATTTTCAAAAATTGATATAAAGTGGTGTGTTAAATGATTGCTTTGATAATAAATTCCTGTCTTTGTGTATTTTACTCCAACAAGACCTTTGGCAATTATCAATTTCAGCCCCCTATTAATCAAATCTCTTTTTATGGCTATTTCTGATGAGTGATTTGGATTATCTGGATGTAAGCTTTCTTGTGTTTTATCCAAATCTCTTAAATGTAATGAAAAATAATCGTAGTACATTATTCTTTGAAGACTCATTCTTTTTTGACAAATGGCCAAAATAAATAAAATTCGTACGCCGACTTCCTCTGGTGAGTTAAATATCTGTATTTTCCTGTTCACTTTCAACCCACCTCATTTCTCCATCATTCACTAGATCGTGACACATACCACTTTTCTCTAAAATAGTTATATCGCTTAGTTCTGAAGTCTTTATTGGTAATATGCAGAGCAAAAACAATTGCAAATTATAAATCTATATCTTGATGCCCTTGTAGAATGCCTTGAGCCTCGCACAGTAAAAGATGTAAATACCATTATGAACAGCCTTCATGAGTTTGAAATTTTCCACGGTATCCATACCGCAAAGGACTATGGCAGATATATGATCATATCAGCAGGTAGATCGAGAGGAATCTCCGTTGTGCCTATCATTCAGTCCTTTGCCCAGCTTGATAAAAATTACGGCAAAGAAGGCTCAGAAATCATAACTGATAACTGTCAGCTCACCATCTTTGG
>JAQUYD010000001.1 GCA_028692035.1 Oscillospiraceae bacterium | reverse complement strand
CGCAAACAGGATTTTCTGCTCTTTCTTCTGTACATTTACAATGGCCGTGTCCGAACCTTCCACCACACCTTGATAAATTGCCATGCCATCCGTATATCGGCCGGCAGGTAGGAGAAACTGGCGTGGGACATATTGCCATCGAGACGGAATTCGACCGGCTTTTGTTGTCTTTGGACGGAAAAGACCCGGTTTCTTTCCCAGTGGGCTACTGCATGCCGGTGGACGAAGGGCTTGCACAGGAAATTTCGCCGTTCTATCCGGGTATTTCCGTCCGGGACATGGACCGGAGCCTTCGCGCCATGCGCCGCTACAAAAATTTGCTGGTCATGCCGCACAAGGCTGTCCGGGAACTGGCAAAAAAAGGCCTGCGGCTGGTGGGGCAATATAACGCCATTACCCAGCATGTGATCGGGCCGGCGGCCGATCCCCGCTGCAGGATGAGCTGCGAGCATCTGTTGGAGCTATACCAGCGGGCGGTTTTTCAAGCGGCGGCCCAGCAAGAGGCATTTGCGCAGGCGATGGAGAGCGGCGGCCCTTTTGACAGCCGGCTAGATCGGACTTTTGAGTGAGGACGGATGATATGACAAAAGAAAAGCTTACAAAACTGGAAAAATACTGGATTTTATACGACGTTGCCAACTCTGCGTTTATTTTGCTGGTGGCAACGATCGTGCCGATTTACTTTAATAGCTTGGCGGAATCCGCGGGGATTTCCGAGGTGGATTATCTGGCCTACTGGGGATACGCAGCTTCGGTGGCAACGCTGATCGTGGCCCTGATCGGGCCGGTTCTCGGCACCATGGCGGATATGAACGGCTTTAAAAAACCGATTTTTACGATCTGCATGATGATCGGCGTGCTGGGCTGTGCGGCCTTGTCGTTTCCCAGCTCCTGGGTGATTTTTTTGGCGGTGTTTGTTCTGGCCAAGGTGGGGTTTTCCGCCAGCTTGATTTTTTATGATTCTATGCTGTCTGACGTCACGGAGCCGGAGCGGATGGACAAGGTCTCATCCTACGGCTATGCCTGGGGCTATATCGGCAGCTGCGTGCCGTTTGTCATCAGCCTGGGCATTGTGCTGGGACATCAGACGCTGGGCATTTCCATGACGGTTGCGATGGGGATCGCTTTCTTTCTCAACGCGGCGTGGTGGCTGCTTTTAACGCTGCCCCTTCTGCGGCATTACAAGCCGGTCCATTCCATGCCCTATCGGGAGCACGCAGTGCGAAAGGCGTTCGGCACCCTGTACCACACTTTTCGGGAGATCAAATCCCAAAAGCATATTTTCCTGTTTTTACTGGCCTTCTTTTTCTTTATTGATGGGGTGTACACCATCATCGATATGGCGACGGCCTTTGGCAGCGCGCTGGGCTTTGATTCGACCATGCTTTTGCTGGCGCTTCTGCTGACCCAGATCGTGGCTTTTCCCTTCGCACTGATTTTTGGAAAAGCGGCTAAAAAATACCGAAACGACGTACTGATCAAAATCTGTATTGTGGCTTATACGGCCATTGCGCTGTTCGCCATCCAGCTTGATAAACCTTGGGAATTTTGGCTGCTCGCCGGATGCGTAGGGATGTTTCAGGGCGGGATCCAGGCGCTTTCCCGCTCCTACTTTGCCAAGATCATCCCGCCGGAAAAATCCGGCGAGTACTTTGGGCTTTTTGATATCTGCGGCAAGGGCGCCTCTTTCATGGGCACCGCGTTGGTTGGCCTATTTACCCAGATGACCGGGAGTACCAATCTGGGTATTTCGATTCTGGCGGCGATTTTCGTGGTAGGTTTGTTGTTGTTCCATTACGCGGCAAAGCAGAATCCAGTAAAACAATAAAAGTATTGCAGTAAAAACGATTTTCAAGAGAGGCGGCGCTGTTTTTGCGCCGCTTTTTTACGTTGATTTGACGAAAAAAATAAAAAATTCATACAAATCATAGACCGGAAGTATGATTTGTACTATAATGATTTTATAATGTTATGAAACGAATTTTTTATTTTAAGGGTGGTGAGATCTGCCGGAAGCCGGGGGCGAAAGGCAGGAAAACATGAAAGAAGGCCAATCAAAGATACACGGACTGGCCCTTGACCTCGTACAAGAGGGAGAGGACCTGTCCTTGTGGGATCAAAAAGTGCAGAAGAAAAGGGCGCCGTTGCCGGATGGCGTCACCAACAAAATGATGTACGCGGATGTGGTTCGGATCGCGTGGCCATCGATGGTCGAACTTTTGCTGACACAGCTGGCGTCGATGGTAGATCTGATGATGGTGGGCCAGTTGGGCGCCTGGGCGCTCACCTCTGTCGGCCTGACGACCCAGCCAAAGTTTTTGTTTATGACGATTTTCCAAGCAATGAACGTAGGTGCAACGGCGATGGTGGCCCGCTATAAAGGTGCGGGACAACCGGATAAGGCAAACATGGTTATGCGCCAGGCGCTGATGATGACGCTGCTGTCGTCCATTGCCATATCGTTTATTGGGTATTTTACATCCGGATGGATGGTGCAATTTATGGGAGCTGCCGACGCGGAAAGCCTTGCTGGCGGCACCATTTATCTGCAAATCCAGATGATCGGTTTCGTGCCGATGGCCCTCACCACAGTCATTACGGCGGTGCTGCGGGGCGTTGGCGATTCCCGAACGGCGATGATCTATAACGTTGTGGCAAATGTGGTCAATGTAATCCTCAACTACTTTTTGATTTATGGGCATATGGGATTTCCCGCCATGGGGATCGCTGGTGCATCCTTGGCGACGATTTTGGGGCAGTTGGCGGCGATGGTCATGGCTTTCTGCGCAGTTATGCGCCGGGGCAGCGGATACCTGCATCTGCGGCTGCGGGATGGGTTTCGGCCAAATCGGGAATCCATCACGGCAATTTTCAAGGTGGGTTTCCCGGCGATGGTGGAGCAGCTGGTCATGCGGGCAGGCATGATTATTTATTCGAAAACGGTGGCGTCTTTGGGAACGGTCGCTTTTGCGACCCACCAGGTGTGTATGAGTATTCAGGCGCTTTCCTTTATGAATGGGCAGGCTTTCAGCGTATCCGCTACTTCGCTGGTGGGCCAGTGCCTGGGCAAGCGCAGGCCGGATATGGCCGAGCAGTACAGCCGCCGAACGCGCCGGGTGGGCATGATGGTTTCTTTGTGCCTGGCGACCTGTTTTATCCTGTTTTCCCGTCAGATCGTTTCTTTGTATAACGACGATCCGGCGATCGTCTCTTTGGGCGGGACGATTTTGATGTTTATTGCGTTTATCCAGCCGTTCCAAGCTTCCCAGTTTATTTTGGCAGGTGTGCTGCGCGGCGCGGGAGATACCCGGGCGACGGCGGTCATTACCTTTATGACCGTGCTGCTGGTGCGGCCCGGTTTGGCGCTTTTGATGATTCATGTGTTCCATTGGGGGCTGTCCGGCGCATGGGTCGCGCTGGCAGCGGACCAGTTGCTGCGGTCGTTGCTGGTGTGGCTGCGGTACAGCACCGGAAAGTGGAAAACAATCAAGGTATAATGTTTTTTGGGCTGTTTTTACTGTCAAAAAAGAGACAGGTTTGTCTCTTTTTTCTATTTTGCAGACGGGGTCTCACAGCGTAAAGAAGGGGTGGTAGAGATGAAAAAGGTTCTTGTCACCGGTGGCACTGTTTTTGTAAGCCGTTATGTTGCGGAATATTATGTCAAAAAGGGGTTTGAGGTCTATGTCCTGAACCGGAACACCAGAGCGCAGCCCGCGGGCACAACGCTGATCGAAGCGGACCGGCATGACCTTGGCGATCGCCTTAGGCACGAGCAGTTCGACGTTGTTTTCGACGTTACAGCGTACACGGCACAGGATGTGAATATGTTGCTTGATGCGATTGGAAGCTATGGTTTGTACATCATGATCAGCTCAAGCGCCGTATACCCGGAATCTGCGGCTCAGCCTTTTTCAGAAGAAACGCCGTTAGGGGAAAATAAATTCTGGGGAAAATATGGCACGGATAAAATCGAGGGGGAGGCGGCTTTGGTAAAGCGCGACCCCAACGCATATATTCTGCGCCCACCTTATCTATATGGCCCGATGAACAATGTGTATCGGGAAGCCTTTGTTTTTGCATGTGCCATGGGTGGAAGAAAATTCTATTTGCCGAGAGACGGGGAGATGGGTCTGCAATTTTTCCATGTGGACGATTTGTGCCGTTTTATGGATGTCATCCTTGCCAGAAGGCCGGACCGGCATATTTTTAACGTTGGCAATCCCAGCTCTGTTTCCATCCGCGAATGGGTGACGATGTGTTATCGGGCGGTTGGCAAACAGCCTGATTTTGTCCGCGTGCACCAACCGGTTGCGCAAAGGAATTATTTCTGTTTTTATGACTATGAATACGAACTTGATGTGCGGGAGCAAGAGCGGCTGATGCCAAAGACGAGAAGTATGGAGGATGGACTGAAAGAGTCGGCGGCGTGGTATTTGGCGAATCAAGGAGCGGTCCGGGAAAAACCGCTGATCGCTTACATTGACCATCAGTTGTTGCCATTGTTGATTTTTTGAAAGTGAAAACGCCTCTCTTTTTCGTATGGAAATGAGGGGCGTTTTTATAAATAAACAAGATTTGTTCATGGATTTTTCATAAGCGCAAGGTAAAATACATGTTGACAAAGAACGAATGAAACGGTATATTCAAGTAGTTAGATTGTCGAAATAATTTCTTAGAGGTGAATTATGGACGCGTTTTCGGTGGCATTGAACGAAATATTGGTGGACGCTTACCACAATGTCCTGCGGGTCGAGGAGGAAGCGCTGAAAAAAAGTGGACGGATTCATCTTTCCATTAAGGAAATGCACCTCATCGAGGCGGTGGGAAAGGGCGAGGAGCTGGGCCGGACGGTCGGTGAAGTGGCTACCGCCATGAACATCACCCGTCCGACTGCGACGGTGGCGATTAATAAGCTGGAGAAGCGGGGCTATTTGGAAAAACAGCCCGACGAGGAGGATGGCCGGACGGTCCGCGTGACGCTGACCCGGAGCGGGAAACGAATCGACCATTTCCACCGGCTTTACCATTACAATATGGTTTCTAAAATTGTGGAGAATCTGACTGATACAGAGAAAGATAGCTTGCTAAAGGGCATTTTAAAGCTAAATGAATATTTGAAAGAAAGTCTGGGAGATAAAAAATGAGTTTTTGTGTGCTGGGGACGGGCAGTTATGTCCCACAAAAAGTTGTGACAAACGATGATTTGGCCACTTTCTTAGAGACCTCTGACGCGTGGATCCGGGAACGTACCGGTATCCGGCAGCGGCATGTCTGCGAAGAGGAGTCAGCCTGCGATCTGGCGTACCAAGCGGCAAAAGCTGCGCTGGAGCAAAGCGGCGTGGGCCCAGAAGAGTTGGACATGATCCTCTGTGCTACCATCAGTTCGGATTTTGCCACCCCCTCGATGGCCTGTGTTGTACAAAAGCGGCTGGGCGCCGTTTGCCCGGCGATGGATATTAGCGCCGCCTGCTCGGGCTTTTTGTTCTTGCTGGATACGGCGGCAGGATTTTTTGCGCGCCGGCGGGTTAAAAAAATGTTGGTCATTGGCGCAGAACGGATCAGCCGCCTGCTGGATTGGGACGACCGCGGCACCTGCGTGATCTTTGGCGATGGCGCCGGCGCTATGGTTCTGGGCGAAGGGGAACAGTACTTGGCCTCTCAGCTGTCCTCCAAGGGGGATGATGAGGTAATTCGTACGCCGGTGTTTGAAGGGAAATCTCCGTTTAACAAGCGGGAGCAGGAGAACCCCTACATCCATATGAAAGGGCAGGAAACCTTTCGCTTTGCGGTCAATGCCATGACCCACGATTTGAAAGATCTGATCGCGCGGGCGGGCTTTTCGGAAGAGGACATCGATTGGGTAGTGCCGCATCAGGCGAATATTCGGATTATCGACGCAGCGAAAAAACGGTTGAACATCCCACCGGAACGATTTTGCGTCAATATCGACCGGTACGGCAATACCTCATCCGCCAGCATCCCCATGATGGTGGACGAGCTAAACCGTTCCGGCAAGCTCAAACGGGGCGATCTGGTAGCCTTATGCGCTTTTGGCGGCGGGCTTTCCAGTGCTGCGTGTATTCTTCGCTGGTAGAACCGATATTCGGTTTTCCATATATTTTAAACATTATTGGAGGAAATAAAAATGATTTTTGAGAAATTGGTTGCCGTTTTGGCCGAGCATGTAGACTGTGATCCCGCGTCTGTTACCATGAACACCACCTTTGAAGAACTGGGTGTTGACTCCCTCGATACTGTTGACATGATCATGGAGCTGGAAGAGGAGCTGGGTGTTGAACTGGATTTGGATGAAAAAATCTCCACTGTTGGCGAGATGGTCAAACTGGTGGAAGCAAAAATGGGTGAGAAGGAATAAACAATGATCAAGACACCAATTTGCGATATGCTGGGGATCGAATATCCGATTTTCCAGGGCGGTATGGCCTGGATCGCTGATGGCAAGCTGGCCGCAGCGGTATCGGAGGGCGGCGGACTGGGAATCATTTCCGCCATGAACGCCGGACCGGATTACCTGAAAAAAGAGATCGAAATTTGTCGGAGCCTGACGAAAAGGCCCTTTGGCGTGAACGTAATGCTCATGAGTCCTCATGTGGAGGATGTGGCGAAGCTGCTGGCCGAGGAAAAAGTGCCGGTGATCACCACCGGCGCCGGCAATCCCGGCAAATACATGAAGCTGTGGCTGGAAGCGGGCATTAAGGTTATCCCGGTGGTGGCCTCAGTGGCTATGGCCAAGCTGGTAAGCCGCCAGGGGGCCTGCGCGGTTATCGCTGAGGGTGGCGAGTCTGGCGGCCATGTGGGCGATTTGACCACCATGGCGCTGCTGCCGCAGGTCTGCGATGCAACGGCGCTGCCGGTTATTGGCGCAGGCGGCATTGCCGATGGGCGCGGTGTCGCGGCGGCCTTTATGCTGGGCGCGGTAGGCGTGCAGCTGGGCACCCGTTTTCTGGTCGCGTCGGAATGCGGCGTGCACCAGATCTACAAGGATAAAGTGCTCAAGGCAAAGGATATCGATACCATCGCCACAGGAAAACGCCTGGGGCACCCGGTTCGCTGTTTAAAAACACCGTATTCCCGGGAGTATTTCCGCAAGGAATACGACGGGAGCGTTTCGGATGAAGAGCTGGAAGCTTTCGGAGCGGGCGCGCTACGGCTGGCCGCAGTAGAGGGCGACGAGCAGCGCGGCTGTTTTTTGGCGGGGCAGGTGGCTGCTATGGTAAAAAAAGAGCAACCTGCTGCTGAGATCATCCGCGAAATTTTTGTCGAAGCGGAAACGGTTTTGAACGGAGCGAAAAGATGGGTAAAATAGCGTTTGTATTTTCCGGCCAGGGCGCCCAATACAGTGGCATGGGCCAATCCCTTGCGACCTGTTCGGCCGCGGCGGCAGAGCTGTTCGCGCTGGCCGATCAGATCCGGCCGGGCACATCGGCCCAGTGCTTTTCCGGTTCCAAGGAAGAGCTGACCGAAACCAAAAACACCCAGCCTTGTCTGTTCTGCGTAGACTTGGCAGCAGCGTTGGCGCTGGAAGAAGCGGGCGTGAAAGCGGACGCAGCCGCGGGGTTTTCTCTGGGCGAAATGGCGGCGTTGACCTTTGGCGGCCTGCTGGCGCCGGAAACAGGATTTTCCCTTGTCTGCCGCCGGGCCGCGTTAATGGACGAAGCTGCAAAACAGGTAGACAGCGCCATGGCGGCGGTGCTCAAGTTGGATAACGAGGCTGTTGAAGCGTTGTGCGGTCGGTTCGAGCATTTGTATCCGGTAAACTACAACTGCCCTGGACAGCTGGTGGTGGCGGGCCTGGTCGATGAGATCGAGGCGCTTAAGCCGATGGTTAAAGAAGCGGGAGGCCGCTTGGTTCCCCTGGCGGTCAGCGGCGGGTTCCACTCGCCGTTTATGGCGGACGCAGCCGAAGCCTTTGCCCAAGATCTGGCGGAGGTCGATTTTACCGTGGGTCGGATGCCGGTTTATGCCAACCTGACGGCAAAGCCTTATGTGCAGGGCGAAGAAAAATCGCTTTTGGCAGGCCAGATGAAGAACCCTGTCCGTTGGGAACAAACGGTGCGGAATCTGGCGGCGGACGGCTTTGACACTTTTGTCGAGGTGGGCCCCGGCAAAACCTTAAGCGGCCTTGTGGCGAAAACGCTGCCGGACGCAAAGGTGTATCATGTAGAAGATGTGGAAACGTTAAACGCGACGGTAAAGGCGGTGTTGGAACAATGATGCTTACAGGGAAAACGGCGCTGATTACCGGTGCCAGCCGCGGGATCGGCAAAGCAATCGCCGAGGCTTTTGCTAAAGAGGGCGCCAATTTGGCGGTGATCTACGCAGGCAGCGAGCAGGCAGCCCAAAAGGTCTGCGAACAGGCGGCCCAGCACGGTGTACAGGCGAAAGCTTATCAGTGCGACGTGGCGGATTTTGACAAGGTTAAAGAAACGGTTCTGGCGGTCCAGAAAGATCTGGGCGGCGTGGATATCCTGGTCAACAATGCGGGGATCACCCGGGACGGCCTGGTCTACACCATGAAGGAAGCGGATTTCGACGCGGTGCTGGATACCAACCTGAAAGGTGCATTTAACTTTATTAAGCACTGTTATCCGCTTTTTGTGAAAAAACGAGCAGGTAAAATTATCAATATTTCGTCGGTATCGGGCTTGATGGGCAATGGTGGCCAGGCCAACTACTCCGCTTCCAAAGCGGGGCTGATCGGTCTTACCAAATCGGTGGCCCGGGAACTAGCAGGGCGCGGCATTTGCTGCAACGCCATCGCTCCAGGTTTTATTGACACTGACATGACTGCCAAAATCGACAAAGAAGACAACCAGCTGGCGGCGATGATCCCCCTAAAGCGGACGGGCCGCCCGGAGGACGTGGCAAATTTGGCAGTGTTCTTGGCCGGCAGCGGCTCCGATTATATCACAGGAGAAGTGATCCGGGTCGACGGCGGTTTGGCCATGTAGGGAGGAGGATGAAAATGAAACGCGTAGTAGTAACCGGCCTTGGCGCCGTAACGCCTATCGGCAACGACGTCCCCACATTTTGGGAAAATCTGCTGGCCGGAAAAAACGGGATCGGTCCGATGGACCGGTTTGATACGAACGAATATAAAGCAAAGGTTGCGGCGCAGGTAAAGGGTTTTGACCCGCTTCGCTATATGGAAAAAGGCGAAGCGCGCAAAAGCGACCTGTTCAGCCAGTATGCCATGGCTGCCGCCTGTCAGGCGGTGGAGGACAGCGGCATTTCCGGGAAAGTGGAGCCGGAGCGGTTCGGCGTGTATGTCGGTTCCGGCATCGGGGGCTTGATTACCATATCCAACGAGATGCAAAAGCTTTTGGAAAAGGGGCCAAAGAGAGTATCCCCGTTTTTTATCCCCATGATGATCGCTAACATGGCGGCGGGCAACATTGCCATCCGTTTCCAGGCCAAGGGCCCCTGTTTGCCGGTAACCACGGCTTGCGCTACCAGCACCAACGAAGTAGGTGAGGCATTCCATGCCATTCGGGCAGGCTTGGCGGACGTGATTTTGGCGGGCGGCGCGGAAGCGGCCATCACCCCGATCGGCGTAGCGGGCTTTATCAATTGTATGGCGCTGTCCCTTTCGGAGGATCCGGATTGGGCGTCGCTGCCCTTTGATAGCCGCCGCAACGGGTTCGTTATGGGCGAAGGGGCGGGCGCGCTGATTTTAGAAGAGTATGAACATGCGAAAAAACGTGGCGCCCGCATTTATGCGGAGATGACAGGGTACGGTTGTACCTGCGACGCGTACCATATGACGGCCCCGGCACCCGGCGGAGCAGGCGCCGCCCGATCCATCAGCCTGGCGCTGGAGGAGACCGGCGAAGTGACAGGGCAGCTTTACATCAACGCCCACGGCACCGGTACGCCGCTGAATGACAAGACCGAGACCCAGGCCATCAAGGCGGCTTTGGGCGAAGATGCCGCAAAAGCGATGATCAGCTCCACCAAATCCATGACCGGCCATATGCTGGGCGCGGCAGGCGCGGTAGAGGCGATTGTATCGGTATTGGCGCTGTATCATGGGATGATTCCACCGACCATCAACCTGCGAGAGCCAGATCCGGAGTGCGATTTGGATTACGTGCCGGACAAAGCGCGCAGCGTACAAGCGCAGCTTGCGCTGTCCACCTCGCTGGGATTTGGCGGGCATAACGCCTGCGTTGCGTTCAAACGGATGGAGGGGTAAACAGGATGGATATCAAAGCGATCCGTGCTTTGGCGGAGATTATGCGGGAAAATGGTTTGTCCCAGGTGGAAATTGTTGAAGAGGGCAAAACCATCCGGATGGAACGGGAACCGTCGGTGTTGGCCGTTTCGCAGCCTACTGTGCCCGCCGCAGTTTTTCAGGCGCCGGTTATGGCGGCGCCGAAACAGGAAACGGCCCCGGTACCGGCAGAATTGCCGGAGGACGGCGAGATCATCGAAAGCCCAATGGTGGGCATGTATTACGAAGCATCCGCTCCCGGCGCCCAACCGTTTGTGAAAATTGGCAGCCGGGTCCAAAAAGGCGATGTGCTGTGTATGATCGAAGCGATGAAAACCATGAATGAGATCACCTGCGACTGCGACGGGGAGATCGTACAGATTTATGCAGGCAACGGCCAGCTGGTAGAAGTGGGACAACGCCTGTTCTGCGTGAGGGAAGCGTAATGAACAAAGAAGAGATTATGAACATCCTGCCCCATCGGGACAATATGCTTTTGGTGGAGGAAGCGCAGGTTGTTGACGGTGTGGCCCGCGGCAGATATACTATACGTGGCGACGAATGGTTTTTGCAAGGGCACTTCCCCGGCAACCCGGTGGTTCCAGGGGTCATCCTGTGCGAAATGATGGCCCAGGCGACCTGCGTGTTGCTGGCCGAATCCCTACCGGAGGGGGCGACGCCCTACTTCACCAGCCTGGATAAGGTCAAATTCAAAAACCCGGTTCGTCCCGGTGATACGTTGGAAACCGAATGCGTGATTACCAAATCGAAAGGCCCGTTTTATTTTGCCAGCGGAAAAGGCTACGTGAACGGAAAATTGTCTGTCAGCGGGGACTTTTCTTTCGCTGTTGTGAGGAAGTGAGCCATTGTTTTCGAAAATCCTGATTGCAAACCGCGGCGAAATAGCGGTTCGCATTATTCGCGCCTGCAAAGAGATGGGCATCGCCACAGTGGCAGTCCATTCTCAGGCGGATAAAGAGTCGCTGCATGTATCGTTGGCGGACGAGAGCATCTGTGTGGGCAAGGCTTTGCCCGGCGAGAGTTATCTGCGCCAGCGGGACATTATCACGGCGGCGCTGCTGACCGGCGCTCAGGCCATCCACCCGGGATACGGTTTCCTGGCGGAAAATGCGGATTTTGCCCAGTTGTGCGAGCAAAACGGGCTGGTGTTCATCGGCCCTGGGGCGGACGTGATTTCCAAAATGGGCGATAAGGACGCGGCGCGCCGCATGATGAAGGACGCGGGCGTTCCCACGGTGCCCGGTACCGAAATCCTCTCATCCCCGGCGGAAGCGGCTCAAATAGCAGACAAAATCGGCTATCCGGTATTGATCAAAGCCCGTGCGGGCGGCGGCGGAAAGGGAATTCGGCTGGTAAATGGGCCGGAAGAACTGGAAAAGGCGTTTTTGACCGCTTCGGAAGAGGCGAAAAATGCCTTTGGCGACGGTGGCGTATATATGGAAAAATACCTGTCGCCGGTCAAGCACATCGAGGTGCAGCTGCTGGCCGACGAGGGCGGAAACGTGGTCTGTCTGGGCGAGAGGGAGTGCTCCATTCAAAAACGCAACCAAAAGCTTTTGGAGGAAGCACCCTCTCCGGCAATCTCCCCTGCGCTGCGAAAACAGATGTGTGACGCGGCGGCGAAAGCGGCAAAGGCCGCAGGATACACCAATGCCGGAACGGTGGAGTTTTTGCTGGATGATGAAAAGCATTTTTATTTTATGGAGATGAATACCCGCCTGCAGGTGGAGCATCCGGTCAGCGAATATGTGTCTGGCGTGGATATTGTCAAATGGCAGATCCGTATCGCCTGTGGAGTGTTGCTAAACTTTGCGCAGCAGGACGTCAAGGTGGCGGGCGCAGCCATCGAGTGCCGGATCAACGCCAAAGGCGGCGGAAAGATTTCGTTTTTGCATGTGCCCGGCGGCCCCTGGGTGCGTTTTGACACCTTCTTGTACCAGGGCTACGAGATGTTGCCTTATTACGACTCCATGATGGGCAAGTTGATTGTCTACGCCAAGACCCGGGAGGAGGCCATCCGAAAGATGAACTCCGCCTTGTGCGAGCTGGTGGTGGAGGGCGTGCCCAATAACTTGGATGAGCAGTTGGAAATCATCAGCGACCCGGCGTTTCTGGCCGGGGATTACCATACGGATTTTATGGCAAAGAGAGGTGAGTAACCCCCATGCAGCTTCAGGGATTTTTTAAAAAACCGAAAAATGAGTTGGAAAAAGGCGGACGTACGCCTGCCGGCGCTACAGCAGAGGTCCATGCAGAGCCCAGCGAGATCTGCCCCGCCTGCAAAAAAGCGGTATCGCCGGGCGAATTATGGGACAACAATCTGGTTTGCAGCTGCGGGCATCATTTTCGGATGAACGCCCGCCAGCGGATCGATTTTATCGTTGATTCAGGCAGCTTTTTCGAAATGGACGCGGATTTGCGCGGCCAGGATGTAATTGAATTTCCTGGTTACGATAAAAAACTCAAGCACGCGCGGCTGGCCTCCGGTGAGAAGGAAGCGGTCGTTTGCGGTACGGCGTCAATTGGCGGCGGGGCCTGTGCGCTGTTTGTCATGGAGCCTTCTTTCATGATGGGCAGCATGGGCACTGTGGTGGGGGAAAAGATCACCCGTTTGTTTGAGTATGCCACTGCCCGGTCGTTGCCGGTGGTGGGATACACCGTTTCTGGCGGTGCCCGGATGCAGGAGGGGATCCTTTCCCTGATGCAGATGGCAAAAACCTCCGGCGCGGTCAGGCGGCACAGCGATGCGGGAAATTTGTATATCACCGTTTTGACAGACCCGACCACCGGCGGGGTTACGGCCAGCTTTGCCATGGAAGGGGACATCATTTTAGCGGAGCCCGGCGCCCTTATCGGCTTTGCAGGCCCCCGCGTCATTGAACAGACCATCCGGAAAAAGCTGCCGGAGGGTTTTCAGCGGGCAGAATTTTTGGTGCAGCGGGGATTTGTGGACCGCATCGTTCCGCGTGCCGATCAGAAAAAGATGCTGGCCAGGCTTTTGATGCTGCATGAAAGGGGTTGACCGGCATGAAAACGGCGTACGAAAAGGTTCAGGCTGCCAGAGCAAAAGGGCGCCCGTCGGGAATCGGATTTATCAAGGGGATTTTTACCGATTTTATTGAACTGCACGGCGACCGGCGCTTTGCGGAGGATTCTGCCATTGTGGGCGGGATCGCCCGCTTGCGGGATAAGCCTGTGACGGTCATCGCGATGGAAAAGGGCAGCAACACCAAGGAAAAAGTGTTCCGCAATTTTGGGTCTCCCAATCCGGAGGGGTACCGCAAAGCGCTGCGGCTGATGAAGCAGGCGGAGAAGTTTCACCGGCCGGTTATTTGCTTTGTGGATACCTCCGGTGCGTTCTGCGGCATTGGCGCTGAGGAACGGGGCCAGGGCCAGGCCATCGCGGAGAACCTGGTAGAAATGATGGGCCTTCGCGTCCCGGTGATCGCCATCCTCATCGGAGAAGGGGGCAGCGGCGGCGCATTGGCGCTGGCGGTGGGCGACGAGGTCTGGATGTTGGAAAACGCATTCTACTCGGTGATTTCGCCGGAGGGGTGCGCCAGCATCCTTTGGAAAGATGCCAAGAGAAATAAAGAAGCGGCTGAATGCCTAAAACTCACCGCCGCGGACATGAAGCAGATGCAGGTGATCGAGCAGATCATTCAAGAGGATGGACTGGCCTTTTCGGAGGTCTTTGCAAATTTGGAAGAACAGCTCTGGAACGCGCTGGAAGAAAAAGCACATACGGATCTTGACACCTTGCTGGCAGCCCGCTATGAGCGGTTCCGAAAGTTTGGCCGTCTGGATTAACGGCTTTTTCGCAGCATAATTGGATAAACTCTGGGTCATGGCAATATGACGTTTTTCACAGGCGCCCCCTTTGCGGGTTGCCTGTGATTTTGTTTTTTCATACAATTTTTTAATTGTGAAAAAAAGACTTTTCAAATGAAGATAGGTATGCTATAATGCGTAAGAAATATATGTATACAATCATACATCCCCCTTTCGATGCTTGAAATGATTGGGGCTGGGGAGGAAAAACAATGGAGCAAGAACAGGAAAAGCAGCTTAATACGGCGCAAATGTTGGTAAAATGCTTGGAAAAAGAGGGCGTAAAATATATTTTCGGGATCCCTGGTGAGGAAAACCTGGAGATGATGGAGGCAATTTCCCATTCACAGATCCAGTTTATTACCACCCGGCATGAACAGGGGGCCGCTTTTATGGCCGATGTGTATGGCCGCCTGACCCATAAGGCCGGCGTGTGCATGTCTACCTTGGGCCCCGGCGCCACCAATCTGGTCACCGGTGTGGCAGACGCTTACAGCGATGGTGCGCCTTTGGTGGCAATCACCGGGCAGGTGGGTACTGAGCGGATGCATCTGACCTCCCATCAGTTTTTGGATCTTTGCAAAATGTTCGAGCCGATTACCAAGCGTACCAAGCAGATCGTCCTGCCCGATACGGTCAGCGAGATTGTGCGGATCGCCTTTAAATATGCGGAGAGCGAAAAGCCCGGCGCCTGCCACATTGATCTGCCGGTAAACGTTTCCAAAATGCCGGTGAGCGCCGGAGAGGAGCCGCTGGAAAAACAAATCGCGCCGATTGAGATTCCCGATTCCCAATGTGTGAAAGACGCAGTCATCCGGCTAATGATGGCCAAAAACCCCGTGATCCTGGCAGGCAGCAGCACCATCCGCAACCATGCCAGCGCGGCGATGATCGAATTTGTCAACAAGCTGCACATTCCGGTGCTCCATACCATGATGGCCAAGGGAGTTGTTCCCTTTGACAACCCTTATTGTTTGTGGACCATTGGTATTCCCCAGAAGGACTACGCCAACAAGGTGCTGGAAAACGCTGACTTGATCCTGTCGGTGGGCTACGATATCGTGGAATACGCCCCGGCCAAGTGGAACAGCGACCAGCATAAAAATATTATCCATATTGACGCCCGCCCCGCCCACATCAACAAGCTGTACCAGCCGGCGGTGGAAGTGGTCGGGGATATTTCTGTTTCGCTGCGCAGCATCCTAAGCCAGATGGAACGGCCTTTTGAATCATCCTATGCCCGGCAGATCAAGCAGAAAATGGAAAAGGAATACGCAGCTTACGAGGAAGACCAGAGCTTTCCCATGCGGCCGCAAAAGATCCTCAGCGACGTGCGGAAGGTCCTTTCACCGGACGATATCCTTTTGTCCGACGTAGGCGCCCATAAAATGTGGATTGCCCGCCAGTATCACTGCTACAAACCCAATACCTGCCTGATCTCTAATGGATTTGCCAGTATGGGCTTTGCTTTGCCGGGGGCCATTGCGGCGAAGCTGATCAATCCGGATAAGCGGGTGCTGGCGATCACTGGAGACGGCGGATTTTTGATGAACTGCCAGGAGATGGAGACCGCCATGCGGCTTGGAAATCCGTTTGTGACCCTGATTTTCCACGACAACAGCTATGGCTTGATTAAATGGAAGCAGATGGATCAATATGGAAAAAGCTGCTACGTGGATTTTACAAATCCGGATTTTGTCAAGTTTGCGGAAAGCTTTGGGGCCAAGGGATACCGCATTGAGAAAGGAGAGGATCTGATCCCCACGCTGGAGGACGCGTTTGCACAAAAGGTGCCGAGTATTGTGGATTGCGCGGTGGACTATGGCGAAAACCTGAAATTGACCCAATACTTAAAAGAGCTGTATAATATTTTATAAAAGCAGCTTTTATAGTGCTTCTGGCCGAAGAGCCGGATGCGTTGTCAAGAAATAAAAAGCGGACTGTGTGTGAACACAGTCCGCTTTTTGGATGTTTACTGTATGGTATACGGGATCATAAATGCAGCGATTTGTGAATCAGCGGGCAAACAGGTAATATCCAGGGGAACGGTTATCCGTATCCTGCGCCAGGACTTCGGGAGCGCAGTAGGCAAAGTTACCTACTACCCGGACCTTGCCCTGGCGACCCGTTTCGTCAAATTTCCCTTCCTTCAGGGAGGGGTCGAGGATGCAAAGCTCCTTTTCGTCCGCGCTGATGACCGTTATGTAATGGCCGCCATGGGAAAAGACGCCGATGTATTTCCCTTCGTCCCGGTCGCCGCCAACGTTGGCGATGGCGCATCCGCCATTTTGCACCCAGCGGACCATGGCTTTGGTATCATCCGTGCACTCGTATTGCAAGCCGTATTTTTGGGCGATAACAGGACTGAGAACCTTCAAATCGGTTCCGGGGTCCAGATTTGCCTTGTGCTCGATCGCAAGATCCCGGCAGTCCAGCAACGGCAGGGACTCACAGGTCAACCGGTCAACGACCATGCATAAGCTGCACAGCCCGCAGCCGGCCATTTTGATGCTGCCATCGCGCATCGGGCTGTCCGGGTTTTTGACATCGGTGGGATAAGGGGTGCCTTCGTAATCCAGTTGGCTGATATACTTCATAAAAATCCTCTCCATTCCATACTGTTTTTGGTCTACCATGTGCTTTTACCCTGCACCAAACCGGTGGGGCAGGGACGCCATAGACGGATGATTCTTACCTACATCATATCATTCCAGTAAAGCGCAGACAAGGGAAACCATATCTTTTTTACAGGAAAATGTATCGGTTATTCCTACTTTCCTTAACATAAGCGGACAAAGGGGGACAATATACTAGAACGGAAGGTTGGTGGACAGCATGTTCTTTCTGATCAAATGGACAAAGGCCAAAGCCTTTGTAGCCGCTGCCGTCGTGATTTGCTGTGTCGTCGGCATGTTGGCCGCGGGGCAGACTACGCAGGCGGTGTCGGGCAAGATGTACGAAGGGCTGTATCCGGATATGTACGTGAATACTGGGGATGGCTTTGAGCGGGAGGAAGGCAAGGTGGCCTATTATACATTTGACGACGGGCCATCCCAAAATACCATTGCAATATTGGATACCCTTAAGGAAAAGGGCGTGAAGGCCACTTTTTTCGTTACCGGCCAGGAGGCATCCGGTGTCGATTCCGATGCAATCCTAAAACGGATCGTTGAGGAGGGACATAGCATCGGAATGCACACCTATTCCCATGAATACAGCGATATTTATAGGAGTGTAGAAAATTACCTGGCCGACTTTCACAAAATCCGCGAAAAAATTATGAAAGCCACCGGGATAGAGCCGAAAATTTTTCGTTTCCCCGGCGGTAGCGTCAAGAACAGTTTTGCGTCGCCTGCGGTTCAAAAGGCGATCCGGATCGAAATGCGGCGGCGCGGTTATATTTATTACGACTGGAATCTGGTTTCCGGCGACGATAAATCTTACATGACCGATGTGGATACGCTCATCCACAATATTCTAAACGGCGCCAAGGGGAAAGATAAGATCGTGATTCTCTGTCATGACGATACCATGCGGGTTTCCACCGCCAAGGCGGTGGGCCCGGTGATTGACCAGTTGGCAGCCCAGGGGTACCGTTTTGAAAAGCTGACCGAGTCTGTTCAGCCGGTACAATTTGGAAATGATGACGAAACATGACCGGACCTCAGATCAAAAAATGTTCCTTAAATAGGGGATCTCCGATTCGTAGATGTGTTGCAGAAGGGCTTCGATCCGGCCCAGCTCCGCTGAAAATTCCGACAGATCCCCGTATTTGGCCAGCATCTCCAACCGCGTCATGGCGTTGGTGACCTCGTCAATTTGTGTGTGGCGGATAAAACGGATCAAAACATGTTCCGCTTCTAGCCAATCCCGGCAGACGGAGGCGGCCCGAGTGGACAGCTCTTCAAAGCTGCATTGGTAGACCGCCTGCTCCAGCGAATGGGCGGACTGGATGAAATGGTGCTGGTAGTAGGATATCGTGGCTAAGCTGGCAGTGCAAAGCAGAATAATAACCAATAAAATGGCGGCACACAACGCTACGCGCTTCATTATGGGGCCTCCTTTTTGATCAGTTTATAATTCCCGCTGCGATCGCAGGTCATCAAAAAGACCTCCTCCAGCGGGCATTGTTTTTCCTGGAGCAGATTTCCCAGCCAGCCTTTGTCTTTTTGGCAGAACTGCAGCGCCGCATCCGAAATCTGCCCGTCGGAAATAACGACAGTCGGCGGCGCGTCGGCATTTTTTGGTTCCTTCACGTGCAGGCCCTGATTGGTGGGCTGCTGGGATCCAAATTTTTGAAAGATGTTGAGTTTACCGGTGGTTTCCACCACAGCAAATGCAACCTGGTTGATATCAAAGCATCCTTGCCCGCGCAGCTGAGCGGTAAGATCGTCAATGGAAAGGCGCAGGGCGGCCAGCTGCTGTTGGTCGATAACGCCGTCCCGGATCAGTACCCGCGGCGACCCGGAGATCATCCGCCGCATTTTGGGGCTTTTGAGAATCAGGCCCGACACCAGCACCTCGCAGGCGACCAGTGTAAAGATGGACACCAGTCCTGCGGTCAAGGGGATATTGGTATCCTCAATGGGCAGAGTGGCAATATTGGAAATTAAGATCGTAATGACCAATTCCGTGGGGGACAGTTCCCCAATCTGCCGTTTTCCCATGATCCGCACCGCAATGATGATCACTATGTACAGGATCATCGTGCGCAGAAAATTGACCGACATACAGGCGGCGCCTCCTTTGTTTTCCGGTTTTTTCTAGTATGCGCCGCATTTTTTGCCCTATACATTCCTTTTTGGCGGTAAAAGGATGCATGATTTCCCTGTACTTTGCCAACAATGTCTGGGAATGAGGGGGAATGATTGTGTCACAGTGGTTCGCAAAAAGAATCGAAGAAAAAGAACGGGCGCTGTATGTCACGCCCAAGCCGCCGGCAACCGAAACGGTCCGCCTGACCGGCGACGCGACGGCAGATCTTGCAACCATTCGGGCCGCGCTGCACAATACGGCGGATTTTATGGTCCGGGAGATTCTGGTCTGCGGTGTCCCGGTCAAACTGATGATGTTTGAGGGAATGTTCAGCCTGCAAACCCTGACCGAAATTATGTTGGAACCACTAGGGGATTTGACGTTGGAAGACCCGTCGCCCCAGGCGCTGCGGGATTGGATTTTACACCAGGCGGTGCTGGGCATGGATCAAAATGAGGTGGAAACCCTTGGGAAATTGTTCCCCTTTTTAATGTCGGGCTTCGCCGGAATTCTCATTGATGGCATCGCTGGGGCCATTGTGGCTGGGGTACAGGGCTTTCAGTTCCGTAGCGTATCCGAGCCGTCGGCCGAGGAAAATGTCCGTGGTTCGCGGGAGGGATTCACCGAGCCGATCCGGATCAACATGACGATGGTTCGCCGCCGGGTCAAATCCTCAGAGCTCAAAATGGAGCTGATGAAAGCGGGCGTGAAAAGTAAGACCGATCTGTGTTTGATCTACCAGACCGATATGGTCGCGCCGGAGCTTTTGCGGGACATCCGCCGCCGGATCAGGGAAATCCCCACCGACATGATTCTGGAATCCGGTTATATCCAGCCTTTTTTGGATACGGACATCATCTCGATTTTTTCCAATGTCGGCACTACCCAGCGGCCGGATACGCTTTGCGCCAAGGTCAGTGAGGGCCGGGTCGGCATTCTGGTAGACGGGACGCCCTTTGCGTTGATTGTGCCTTATTTTTTCAATGAAAATTTTCAAAGTCTTGACGATTACACCCACCGGCCCTATTATGCCGTTTTCGAGCGTTGGTTAAAATACCTGGCCTTTTTCTTTACCATCCTGCTGCCCGGCTTTTATGTGGCAGTGGGTACCTTTCATCCGGAGTTGTTTCCCGAAGCGCTGCTATTGAATGTCACCGCCGCAGAGCAGGATGTGCCGTTTCCGCTGGTGATTGAGGCGCTTTTGATCCATTTTATCTATGAGCTGATGCGGGAGGCGGGGCTGCGTTTGCCCCGGCCGATCGGCCACGCCATCGGCATTATTGGCGCTCTGGTCATCGGCGACGCGGCGGTGACGGCGGGGCTGATCAGTTCGCCGATGGTTATGGTGGTGGCGCTGACCGCTTTGAGCTCTTTCGTGGTGCCGTCGCTGTTTCAAGAAGCGACTATCATGCGTTTTGGCTTTATTCTCATCGGCGGGACACTGGGGATTTTCGGAATGGCCCTAGGGCTTGCTTTGATGATCGTCAACCTTTGCTCGGTCAACGCTTATGGCATTCCCAGCATGTCGCCGGAATCGCCGTTCCAGATGTTCGCCATGCGGGACGTTTTGCTACGGGCCGGGTGGAAAAAGCTGGGCCGGAAAAAACTTAAGATCCAGAATCTCCCGGGAACAGAGATCCGGTAAAAGAAAGGGGGTGGCCACTTGAGGGGAAAATCCGCAATTAGCTCCTGGCAGCTGGCGGTGCTTTTGTTTTTGAGCAGAATCATGCAGTTTTTTTTGGCTGTCTCGCCTGAAGGGCAGCCGGGGGCGCTGACCGCGGCTTTGTTGCTTCCAGCGTCGATGGCAGCCAGCATCCTGCTTTTGCTGCCAGCCTATTTCCTGCTTCGCAAAAACCGGGGAAAAGGGATTTTGGATCTTGCGGGGGAACGGTGGGGAAAACTGGGAGCAATCTGCTCGGCGGCGTTTTTCTTTTTTTCTTTGTGCGTGCTGGTGCAAACCGCCAGTGCCTTTTCCTATTTTTTGACCAGCACCGCGTATCCGGACACTTCTCCGTGGCTGTTCATCCTACTGCTGTTCGCGGTGGGCGGATATGCCGCATCGATGGGGTACGAGCCTACGGCGCGGTTCGGCGCCTTTGTGTTTGCCGCATTGATCGCCGCGCTGCTGTTTACAGGGTTCAGCCTATGGCCCCAGGCCCATTGGGCGTTCCTTCGGCCCCCCGCTGGAGACAGTTTGCAAAGTCAGCTACAGCTATTTGCCAGATTGACGCTGGGCAATGTGGAAACGGCGGCGCTTTTATTTTTGATCCCCGCCGTAAATGAAAAACAAAAAAGCGTGTTTTGGAAATGGAACCTGCTGACCTTTGGAGTGGGCGAAGGGGCGATTCTTTTTACAGCCGCCGTACTTGGTGACTATGGGAAAAGCCAGCGTTTCCCATTTTATACCGTGACGAAGATTGCAGAGGTATCCATTTTTCAGCGACTGGACAGCTTGCACATTGCCCTTTGGGTGTTTATGGCACTGGTGCGGCTGGCGGTCTTTTTGGAGGTAGGCGGCAAGTCCCTGGCGCGGCTGCTGCCCACTCGAGCCGCCAAACACGCGGTGGCGACCTGCGCAGCGGTGGCGGCGCTGCTGTCCGGCGTTTTTACCGGACAACAGCATGTTTTGGAACGAATTGGAAGCGTATTCTCCAGTGGGGCGCCGGTTTTATGGCTCACCTGCTTGCTACCGTTGTTTTTGTTGATTTTTCGCCGGAAGGGAGGCGCCGGGCGATGAAAAAGGCATTCCTTTTGGCGCTGTGCGCCCTATGCTTGCCGCTGGCAGGGTGTATGCGATCAGTCCAACTCAACGAGCGGGCAATTGTACAGGCGATTGGCATTGACCGGGCGGGGGACGCATATGCCCTGACGCTGCAGATTTTCGATCCAGAAGCCGCAGGGGCGGACGACACGTCCAGCGGGAAGATTCTCCGTGCCGAGGGCAGGACTCTTGCCGAGGCGATGCGAAACGCTAATTTAAAACAAGGGCAGGAGATTTTTTTAGGGCATACCAAGTTGATTCTTCTTGGCGAGCAGATCGCAGTGGACGGCGTGGAGGAGGTGGTGGCCTATTTTAACGCGGACGCCCAATCTCGACCAAATACGGACATGCTGGTAGCCCAGGGCGATGCGGCCAGCGTGTTGCGCGAGCCGCTGGACAGCACAATCTTGCCGGTGCTGTCTATGAAGATGCTGCTGGAGGGCTACCGGGATAACGGAAAGCTGGTACGGACGCAACTGCGGGGAATCGCCGGTTCGCTGGAAAACCCGGCGGTGGGTGCGTATCTGCCGGTCGCAGCTTTTTCGGGAGATGAAGAAGAAGCTGGAATCCAGATCGTGGGAACGGCGGTCCTGCGGGATGGCAAACAGTCGGGCGTTCTTTCCACAGAGGAGACGCGCGGCATTTTATGGGCCGCTGGTGAGATTGGCAAAACGCAGCTGACCTTAGAGGAGGAAGGCATTGGCATTGTGACGCTGAACGTGGTCAGCTCTTCCGTAACGGTGACGGCCCGGATTGAGAACGGCGCACCGTTTTACGCCGTTTCGGTCAGGGTGCGGAGCAATGTGGGACAGGAGTTTGCTGCGACACAGGCGTTGCAGCCATCCGAACGCTGTGACCGCTACGAAAAAGCCCAGGAGCAACTGATCCGCCGGGAAACAGAACACGCACTGGAACAGCTGTTCCACGGGATTTTTTGTGATGCGCTGGGCTATGCCAACATCCTGATGCAGCAGCAGCCGGATTATTGGAAACAGGAGGGAGAAGCCTATCCCGACGTTTTGGATCAGGTCGGTTTTTCGGTGACGGTGGACTCCAAAATCAACCGGGGCACAACAGTTGCTTCCTGATTTTTTCAAATGAAAATGTTACGGAATTTTTAATTTTGGAAAAAATCTTCTGAAAGACTTGATTTTTCCTAAAAAAAAGATACAATGGGTTTAGCACTCAGAGATAAAGAGTGCCAAATTGCCTAATTGAAGATTTATTATACAGGAGGCGTTCTTATGACAATCAAACCCTTGTCTGACCGGATTGTAATCAAGATGGTCGAGGCGGAAGAAACCACCAAAAGCGGGATTATCCTTGCGGGTTCCGCAAAAGAAAAACCCCAGATCGCGGAAGTCGTAGCGGTAGGCCCCGGCGGCATCGTAGACGGCAAAGAGGTGAAAATGTACCTGAAACCTGGCAATCGTGTACTCATGAGCAAATATGCTGGTACCGAGATCAAATTAGACGGTCAGGAATACACCATTCTCCGCCAGGATGACGTTCTGGCCATCGTAGAATAGCAATCCGTAGTCAAACGAATTTTAGGAGGAATCAACTATGGCAAAACAGATCATCTATGGTGAGGACGCCAGAAAGGCGCTCCAAACCGGTATCGATAAACTGTCCAACACAGTTAAAATCACTCTGGGCCCGAAGGGCCGCAACGTGGTTCTGGATAAGAAATTCGGCTCCCCGCTGATCACCAATGACGGCGTTACCATCGCCAAGGAGATCGAGCTGGAGGACGCGTTTGAGAATATGGGCGCCCAGCTGGTCAAAGAAGTTTCGGTCAAAACCAACGACGCTGCCGGCGACGGGACGACCACCGCGACGCTGCTGGCGCAGGCTTTGGTGCGCGAAGGCATGAAAAACGTGGCGGCCGGCGCAAACCCGATGGTCGTGAAGAAAGGCATTCAAAAGGCTGTTGACGTAGCGGTTGAGGCGATGGCCTCCAATTCCCAGAAGATCACCTGTTCTGCGGATATCGAGCGCGTCGCCGCTATTTCCGCTGGCGACGAGTCGGTTGGAAAGCTCATCGGCGAGGCGATGGAGAAGGTCACTGCCGACGGTGTAATCACGATCGAGGAATCTAAGACTGCGGAAACTTACAGCGAAGTGGTAGAGGGGATGCAGTTCGACCGGGGCTATGTTACGCCCTACATGGTCACCGACACCGACAAAATGGAGGCGGTTATTGACGATGCCTACATTCTGATCACCGATAAAAAGATCTCTGCGATTCAGGAGATCCTGCCCTTGCTAGAGCAGATTGTTCAGGCGGGCAAAAAATTGGTCATCATCGCTGAAGATATCGAGGGCGAGGCGCTGTCTACCCTGATTGTCAATAAGCTGCGCGGCACCTTTACCTGCGTTGCGGTGAAAGCCCCCGGCTTTGGGGACAGAAGAAAAGAAATGCTGCAGGATATCGCGATCCTCACCGGTGGCCAGGTGATCAGCGAGGAGTTGGGCCTGGAGCTGAAGGATGCTTCGATGGATCAGCTGGGCCGGGCCAAACAGGTTAAGGTCCAGAAAGAGAACACTATTATCGTAGATGGCGCTGGCGCCTCCGAAGAGATTAAGGCCCGTATCCATCAGATCAAAGCTCAGATTGAGACGACGACCTCTGAGTTTGACAAAGAAAAACTGCAGGAACGCTTGGCAAAACTGTCTGGCGGCGTTGCGGTGATCAAAGTCGGCGCAGCTACCGAGGTGGAGATGAAGGATAAAAAATTGCGGATTGAGGATGCGCTGTCCGCCACCAAAGCGGCGGTGGAAGAGGGCATTGTCGCCGGCGGCGGCACTGCGCTGATCAATACCATCCCGGCGGTGGAAGCCCTGCTGGAGAAAGCGGAGGGCGACGAAAAGACCGGCGTCAAGATCGTTCGCAAGGCCATTGAAGAGCCGGTCCGCCAGATCGCGACCAACGCAGGGCTGGACGGCGCGGTGATCATCGATAAGATCGTGAACTCCGGCAAGGTTGGCTACGGCTACGACGCGGCGAAGGAAATCTACTGCGAAATGATTCCCAGTGGCATCGTGGATCCGTTGAAGGTGACCCGCTCTGCGTTGCAAAACGCGGCGTCTGTCGCGGCGATGGTTTTGACCACCGAGAGCCTGGTGGCGGATATCAAAGAGGAAAACCCGGCGCCCGCAATGCCTGCGGGCGGCATGGGCGGCATGTATTAACCGGCGATTGAATCGCTTAAAAAAGGAACGGCTAAATGCCGTTCCTTTTTGTTTTGGGCAAAGCGATTGATGTTTGTGAAATCTGGTTGAATCTGAAGGGCGGATATGCTATGATAAAACCTACCTTTCCATTGGGTTCCGTTGGGAAAATCGACTGGGAGGGTCTATTTGCGGATGTGAGCTCATAAGCATTTTCAAAGAGGGGGTTTCGGCGTTGCAAAACCTCCGATCCTCCTCTTTTTTGTCAGACGCCGCTTAAAAGGGCGGTAGAATATCGTTTGGACGGATAGCAAAGGAAGTGTTTCTTTGTCAGCAAAGCGAAAACAGAATTTTTTGCACGGCGCGCTGATTTTAATGAGCGCCACTGTGATTGTCAAGGTCATTGGGTATTTTTTCAAGGTGCCGTTAAAGGGAATCGTGGGAGTCAGCGGTTTTGGCTATTTTAACGCGGCTTACGGCTTGTTTAACACGTTGTATGCGCTGTCGGTAGCGGGCATGCCCATTGCTGTGGCCCGGATGGTGGCGCAGAATATGCAGCAGGGCCGTTACCGGGATGTACGTAAAATCAAGCGGCTGTCCACGGTCGCTTTTTTGTGCACGGGACTGATTGGCACGCTGCTGATGCTTGCTGGGGCAGGCCCCTATGTGCGTTTGGCTCAAAATCCCAATGCCTTTTTGGCCGTTTTTGTGATGTCTCCGGCCGTTTTTTTCGTCTGCGTCAGCTCTTCCTATCGCGGCTACTATGAGGGGCTTCGCAATATGTATCCCACCGCCTGGTCCCAGGTGGTGGAGGCGGTCGTCAAACTGGCCTGTGGGCTGCTGTTTGCTTCGGCAGCTGTCCGGATGGGGCTGGCGGAGTATGAAGCGGCCGGAACCGTGTTTGGCGCTGCCGTGGGAACGGTTGAGCAGGCACAGCTTGCGGTGCTGCCTTACGGTGCCGCGGGCGCAATTTTGGGAATCGTGGTCAGTACGGCGGCGGGATCGCTATTTTTGTGGGGGTACAGTAAGCGCGGGGGAGACGGCATTTCCCAGGAGATGTTAGAGCATGCAGCCCCGGCAGCAGCAGGCAGGGAAATTTTAAAGCAGCTGTGGAGCATCGCCGTGCCTGTCTGCTTGGGGGCGCTGGCGTTGAACATCACAACATTGATTGACGTAGGCTCTTTGACCAATCGGTTGTCCTTTGCTTTGGATCGGGGCAGGGCGGTGCTGTTTTCTATGTACGAAGGGATTCTCCCATCTGGCACGCCGGAAGGAGAGATCCCCAACTATCTGTTTGGCGCTTATAATATGTCGGTCACGCTCTTTAACCTGATCCCGGCGCTGACCACCACGTTTGGCGTCAGCGCCCTCCCGTCGGTGACTGCTGCTTGGGCGTCCCGCAGCGAAAACCAACTTCGCCGCAACATTGAGTCGGTTTGGCGGGTAACTTCAATGATCGCCTTTCCCGCGGGATTTGGTATCTGCGCGTTGGCGGAGCCGATTTTGACGCTGGTTTACAAGGCGGATCCGGCTTCGATTCCCATCGCCGCGCCGATTTTGCGGGTGTTGGGCATTGCGGCGATCTTTGTGGCGCTCAGTTCGCCCACCAATAGCATGCTGCAGGCGGTGGGGCGCGTTAACGTACCGGTGCGGCTGATGTTGCTTGGCGGTTTTTTAAAGCTGGTAGTTAATTTTGTGTTGGTACCGATTCCCTCGGTCAATATTCAAGGAGCGCCCTATGGAACGCTTTTGTGCTATGGACTGATCGTCTGCGTTTCCATTCCGGTGCTATGCCGCACAGCGGGAATCCGGCTGCGGTTTGGCAAGGTGTTTTTAAAACCGCTTTTCGCCGGAAGCCTCTGTGGAATCACGGCTTGGGCGGCCTACGGATTACTTTCCCAAGTAGCGGGAAATACGGTTTCAACCACCGTTTCCATCCTGTTGGCAGCTACGGTATATGTAATCGCGCTGTTTTTGGTGCGCGGAATCGTAAAATATGATGTTTTAATGCTCCCAAAAGGAGAAAAAATCGCAAAACTACTTGAAAAATGCGGGTTAATAGGGTAAGATAAATAAGCCTACTATGTTTGACGGCGAGGTGACGGTGTGCGCACGGATTTCCCATTAAAAGAGCGGTATGGGTTTGAAGATTTGGTCCAGATTATGCGCGTTTTGCGTGGCCCCGGCGGCTGCCCTTGGGACGCGGAGCAGACCCATGAGTCCATCCGGAAAAATTTGATTGAGGAAACCTATGAAGCGGTGGAAGCCATCGATGCCAGGGATCCGGTTTTGTTGCAAGAGGAATTGGGCGATGTGCTGCTGCAGGTGATTTACCATGCGGCGATGGAAGAGGAACAAGGCTCTTTTGCGATTGGCGACGTCTGCGACGGCGTTTGCAAAAAACTGGTGCTCCGCCATCCCCATATTTTTGGCGACGTTCAGGCGGATACAGCCGAAGAGGTGCTCTCTAACTGGGAAGCCATCAAGCAGCGGGAGAAAGGGCAGAAGACTGCCACCGAAACGCTGGAGAGCGTACCAAAAGTGTTGCCGTCGCTGATGCGGGCGGAGAAAATCCAAAAACGGGCCGCTCGCGCGGGAATGGATTATGAGGAGTTGTCCGGCGCGTTTCACGATTTGCGCTGTGAGGTTGACGAGCTGGAGGCTGCGATAAAAAACGGCACGGTGCAGGAGCAAGCATTGGAACTGGGAGACCTCTTGTTCAGCGCGGTCAATGTTTCCCGTTTTCTGGGAGTCGATGCGGAAGAATCGTTGGGGCTTTCCTGCGAAAAATTTGTAAAACGTTTTGCCCAGGTGGAAAATCTGGCGCAGCAGCGGGGGATCGATATGAAATCCGCTGGTATTCAAAAGCTGGACGAGCTTTGGCAGGAAATTAAAAAAGGTTGTTAAGCGGGTATTTGTATATCTGCACAATAATAATGTTGAATCAAATGGAGGAAAAAAACAATGACGAAAACGGAGCTCATTAATGCGGTTGCCGAGAAAACCGGCTTTTCCAAAAAAGACAGCGATAAATCAGTTGCTGCTGTGATCGATGCGATTTCTGAGGCTTTGGCTGGCGGCGAAAAGGTTCAGCTGGTCGGCTTTGGAACCTTTGAGGTAAAAGAGCGCGGCGAAAGAAAGGGTATCAATCCCAGAACCAAAGAAGAGATTACCATTGCGGCTTCCAAACTTCCTTCTTTCAAAGCTGGCAAAGCACTGAAAGACGCGGTTTCCAAATAAGCGTCACAAAAACGGGACATTGCGTAAACACGGGAAATTTCTTGTGTTTACGCATTTTTTCTTAAGGAGTTTTATTATGCGTTTGGACAAATATTTAAAGGTCACCCGCCTGATCAAGCGCCGGACCATTGCCAACGAGGCGTGTGATGCCGGGCGGATTCTGGTAAACGGCAAGGCGGCCCGCGCCTCCTATGAGGTGAAGGAAAACGACCTGGTCGAAATCAACATGGGAACCCGCCCGGTGAAGGTGCGGGTTTTAAAGGTCAGCGAATACGCGACAAAAGAGGATGCCGCCACCCACTATACGGTGGTGGAAGACTAACGTCCCCCGGCTGGTTGTTTTTCGGGCGCGGGTTTCCAAAAACGATCAGCGTTTTGGTTCGATCAAAAAGAAGGGTCCGGCTAGGGCAAAACAAAAAAGCCCCGCTGCAGGCGGAGACTTAAAAAACAGTATGATAAAAGCCAGCATGGATTGCCATGCTGGCTTTTATCATACTGTTTTTTTTGCGGAAAATCTCGGCTTTGTCCGACCGATATCAATTGTTCTTGGAAGAAAACAGCTTTGTGGTAGGCGGCAAAGACATTTTCGGCAAAGAATGTGCGCTGATTCCCGGTGTTTTGGCTGTCGGGCATTTTGCATTCGCGCGTTTGCACGGGGACATCGCTTTCTGAACGCCGCTTTCACATAGGGAGATTTTTCAAAAGAGGACGACCGATTTTGACAAAGCCTATCCTTGTCCCGGGCCTATACTTCTACATAGGGCGAACCGGGAGGGGATGCGATGGAACAGGAAATTTATGTGGATATTTTGGTATTCCTCAATACCGTAATCGATTATTTTCTACTTTTGATTACCGCTGCCGCAGCAGGGCGGGAGAAAAAGCGCGGCCGGCTTTTGGCGGCGGCTTTGGTGGGTGGGCTGTATGCGCTAATTTTGCTTTTGCCCCAGCTGGGCGGGCCGCTGCTGACCATTACGCGGATCGCTGTGGCGATGGTTATGACAGCGGTAGCATTCCCTTTTTGTTCCCTGCGCACCTTTTTGTTCCAATGTGGGCTATTATATCTGGCGGGATTCCTGTTCGCGGGGCTAATGGTGGCTGTATGGCTCGTTTTTTCGCCCCCAGCTATGTTTTATGGGAACGGCGTGGTCTACTTCCATATCCCAGCGGCGACGCTGGTGCTGGCGGTTTTAGCGGCCTATGGGTTGGTATGGCTGCTTTCCCGCCGCCACCAGGCTGAAACGGAAGAAAAGCAGCTGGCACGGGTGCAAATCGGGATCGGCAAGGGGCAGCAGACGCTGCTTGGCATGGTGGATACAGGCAATCGCCTGTTTGACCCGTTTAATGGGCAGCCGGTGGTGCTGTGCCGTTACCGGTCGGTAAAGGGGATTCTTCCGGCGGCGCTTTTAGAATATTTTGAACGGCCGGGAGAGGAGCGAATGGAACGGGCAGCGATGCAGGGGATCCGTTTTATCCCTTATGAGGCGGTAGGGAAGAAGGGAATGTTGCCGGTGGTACGGCCGGCGTTTTTAACCATCAAACAAAACGGGCGGTATCAGCAGGTGGAACAGGTAACGGCGGCGATCGCCGACCAGGATTTTTTTGAATCCGGGTATGGAATCCTGCTGCATCCAGGTCTCAAGCGCCTGGACTGGCCGGAGAAATGTTTTCAGGGAAAAGGGGATCGGTATGGGAAAGAGAATCAGAGAAAAACTGGCCGCTTTTTTGGCGTGGATTTGGGGAAGAAAGGGATCGGTTTTTTACATCAACGGGCCGGAAAATCTGCCGGCGCCATTGACCAGGGAGGAGGAAGCGCGGGTATTCCGGCTTCTTCCGGGAGATGCGAAAGCCAGGGAAACGCTGATTGTCCACAATCTGCGGCTGGTGGTTTACATCGCCCGGAAATTTGAGTCTACCGGAATCGGGGTAGAGGACCTCATTTCCATCGGCACCATTGGGTTGATCAAAGCGGTCAACACCTTTTGCCCCGACCGCAACATCAAGCTGGCGACCTATGCCTCCCGCTGTATTGAAAACGAAATTTTGATGTACCTGCGGAAAACCCAGTCGCAGAAAAATGAGATTTCAATTGATGAACCCCTAAATATCGACTGGGACGGAAACGAACTGCTGCTTTCAGATATCCTAGGCACCGATGGCGACACGGTGAACCGGAATATTGAAAGCCAGGTGGAAAAAAAGCTGCTACTGGAAGCGGTAGCAAAGCTGGGGGAGCGGGAGCGCGTGATTATGGAATTGCGTTTTGGTTTGGGCGGCAGGGCTGAGCATACCCAAAAAGAGGTTGCGGATATTATCGGCATTTCCCAATCGTATATTTCCCGGCTGGAAAAGCGGATTATGAAAAACCTAAAAACAGAGCTAGAAAAAACCGCGGTGTAGCAGATTCTCGGCCTGGCATAGAAAAAGCCCTCCAGCAGGAGGGCTTTTTTGCGGATCAGACTGGGGCCGACCGTAGCCGGGGGTAGGCCGAGAGTTTTGTTCCGGGTGACCGTTTTTTTAAGACTGGCAAAGTAGCTGATAAAACGAATCTTTGTCCCTGGATTCCAGCAGGGAGGAAACCGCATCCGGGCGGCTTAAAAACTCAGCCAGTGCGGAAAGTACCGCCATGTGGCTGTCAGGATCGCAGCCGCAAAATCCAAACAAGAGCTGGACGGGGCCGTTTTCCCCGCCGAAAGGGATCGGTTGGGCGAGCCGGATCACCGCTACGGCAGCTTGCAGCCCACCTCGGGCGAAAGCGGCATGGGGCAGGGCGGTGTGGGCTGCCATAACGATCCCATCCCCCAGATAGCGGACGGTTTCCATCATGGCCCCAGGATAATCGGGGCTGGCGCATCCCGTTTCTACTAGAAGGCCGCCACAGAAAAGCACCGCTTCTTCCAAAGAACCGACTGCCACATCAAGGCGGACACGGCTGGGCGAAAGATATCTGGATAGCATATGCTTATACCTCGCTGGATTTTTGGCCGGTTTTACAGATGTCCTTTAGGCAGCAGCTTTGACACTGAGGGCTGCGCGCCCGGCAGACGGCGCGCCCATGCAGCACCAGCCGGTGGCAAAAATCGTTGGATGCTTCTGGCGGCAGGAGCTTGCGCAGCTGCATTTCACATTTGAGCGGGTCTTTGGTATCGGTCAGGCCAATATGGTTGGTGATCCGGATACAGTGGGTGTCGCAGACGACGGCGGGCTTTCCGTATACGTCGCCCAAGACCAGGTTGGCTGTTTTGCGGCCAATACCCGGCAGCTTTAAAAGATCATCCATTTCGTCGGGGACGATGGAGTTGAAATCCTTTTCCAGCATCTGGCACGCGGCGATAATGTCCCTGGCCTTGGTTTTGTACAGGCCGCAGGGATGGACGATCTCTTCCACGTCCGTAAGGTCAGCCACTGCAAAATCATGAATGGTGCGGTATTTATCGAATAAAACCTGGGTTACAATATTGACCCGAGCATCGGTGCACTGGGCGGAAAGGCGGGTGGCGATTAAAAGCTCGTGGGGCTGTGTGGAATCCAGGGAGCAGATGGCGTCGGGATACGCTTGCTGCAACCGGCGCACCGCTTCCTGAGCCGTTTGTTTTTTTGTCATAAAAGCTCACATCCTTTGGCTTATTATAGCAGATCTCTTATTGCAAAAGCAAATCCTGTATCCCGCAGCAGAGGATCCCCAAAACGGCGGATAAAAGAATCAGTTTGACCGGATGGAGTTTCTTTTTCCAAAAGCTGATCGCCAGCACCGTGAGAAAAATCACAATAGGCAGGGGGTGGAAGGAGGAAAAAAAGGCAGAAAGGGACGCAAAGGAAAAGCTGGAATAGAGATTTCCTTTGGCTAAGGATAGCGCCGCCGCCATAATCAATCCCACAACCGCCGGGTGCATGCCATATAAAGCCCCCTTGACCAGCCGGTTTTCCTGAAAGGAAGTAAAGCATTTCGCAACCAGCAGGATAATCAGAAAGGAGGGCAAAACAACGCCCAATGTGGCCAAAAAAGCACCGAGCAGGCCGGACAGGATGCTGCCGCCGGCGTTTGCACCGGTGGTCATACCCACATAGGTGGCGGTGTTGACCGCGAAAGGGCCGGGGGTGGATTCCGCGACCGCGATGAAATCTACTAGTTGGGTATGGGTCAGCCAGCTTTGGCGGACGACCTCATCCTCGATCATGGGGATCATGGCGTAGCCGCCGCCGATGGTGAACAGCCCGATTCGAAAAAAGGTGAAAAACAGCTGCCAAAAAATCATTTCTCCCCCTCCCTTTTCGTGATCCTTTTTGCGCAAAGGGCTTGATACAGAATCCCGCAGGCGGCGGAAACCAGCAGGATCAAAATGACTGACAGATCCAAAAAGGCTACGCAGACAAACGCGCCCAGAAGGATCAGGGTATTGATCCAGTTTCGTTCACAGGATTTCTGCATCTTTAAAATGGCCTGTACGATCAGGACCATGACCCCGGCCCGAATGCCCACAAACGCGTAAGAAACCACTTTTAGCGTCTTGAACGGTTCTAGAAAGAAAGCGAGAATGGAGATGATTGTAAAAGAGGGAAGGACAACTCCCAGCGTGGCACAAAGGCTTCCCCAAAAGCCGGCCACTTTGTATCCGACAAAGGTGGCGCAATTAATTGCGATGGGGCCGGGGGTCGCCTCCGCCATCGCGACGATGTCTAGGATGTCTGCGTCGCTGATCCAGCTGTGGGACTCGACCGTCTCTTTCTGGATCAGGGGGATCATGGCGTACCCTCCGCCAAAGGTAAAAGCGCCGATTTTAAAAAAGGTGCGAAACAAAGTGCCGCAGCGGTGGGCCTTTTCCGTATTTGTCAAAATAGAAAACCCCTTTCTGAAAGCAGTTGATCTGTCTTTCATCATACGGAGGAAAAAGGGCCCCGTCAAGGCGAAACGCCCTCTTGACAGAAAGAAGGAAACAAGGTATATCTTAAAAGAGATAGGAACCATATGCGTTTCCATAAAAGCGCCATGGGGAAAGGGGCAGAAGGATGCGGAGAATCCGAATTTTTGATACAACGTTGCGGGATGGGGAACAATCGCCGGGCTGCAGCATGAATATCCATGAAAAACTAGAGATGGCCCGTCAGCTGGAACGGCTGGGAGTAGATGTAATCGAGGCGGGCTTCCCGATTGCTTCGCCGGAGGATTTTGAATCGGTGCAACAGATTGCCCGCGAAGTGCAAAGCTGCCGGATCGCCGGGCTTTGCCGCGCGGTCAAGGGGGATATCGATTGCGCCTGGGAGGCGCTGAAGGGCCATCCCGACCCGATGATCCATGTTTTTCTGGCCACCAGCGATATTCACTTGGAGGCCAAGCTGCACAAGACCCGCGAAGAGGTATTGGAGCAGGTCCGGGAAATGGTGGCCTACGCAAAAACCATGTGCCCCAGCGTGGAATTCTCCGCGGAGGACGCCTCTCGCAGCGACCGGGACTATCTGGTCCAGGTGTTTGACGCTGCCGAAGAAGCGGGCGCCGGCGTTTTGAATATCCCGGATACAGTGGGGTACGCTACACCGGTGGAGATGGAGGAGCTGGTGCGTTATGTCAAGGAGCATCTCAAACACCCGGATCGAGTCATTTTGTCGGTACACTGCCACAACGACCTGGGCATGGGGGTGGCCAACAGCCTGGCCGGAATGCAGGGCGGCGCGGACCAGATCGAATGCACGGTCAACGGCATTGGCGAGCGGGCGGGCAACGCCGCGCTGGAGGAGATCGTCATGGCGATCAAAACCAGGGCTAATTTGTATGGCAGCCAGACCGGGGTGGATACCCAGCAGATTTACCGGACCAGCAAACTGTTGTCCACGGTTACTGGCGTACAAGTGCCGCCCAACAAAGCGGTTGTCGGGGACAATGCCTTTGCCCACGAGGCGGGCATTCACCAGCATGGGGTCATCAACAACCGGCTGACCTACGAAATTATGTCGCCGGAATCGGTGGGGATCTATCAGAACCGGATGGTTTTGGGCAAGCATTCGGGCCGCCATGCCTTTGAGGAACGGCTGGATCAGCTGGGATACCGGATCCCAGAGTCGGTATTAGAACAGAGCTTTGAAAAATTCAAGGTGCTGGCGGACCGGAAAAAAATCGTCACCGACCGGGATATCGAGGCGTTGGTCAGCTCCAACCGTTATCAAATTCCTGAAACCTATACGCTGGACAGCTTTGTGGTCAACAGCGGTACAGTGATTTCCGCCACTGCGGTGGTCAAACTGATGAAAGACGGCGAGAGCAAGGAGCATGTGGCCCGAGGCGAAGGGCCTATCGACGCGGCGTTTAAAGCCATCGACCGTATCGTCAAGCAGGGTTTCCCCCTGAAAAACTACTCGATCCAGTCGGTCACTGAAGGTGAGGACGCGCTGGGCGAGGTCGTGGTTAAGATTTTAAAGGACGATGAGACCATCACCGGGCGGGGCCTTTCCACCGATATCATTGAGGCGAGTATCAGAGCGTATGTCAACGCCATCAATAAAGCAATCATGTGATGAAAACAGAATTGAAGGAAAAAAGGACGGGCGAGAAAAGCCTGTTCTTTTTTGTTTTTTGGGGCGTCATATCCTGTCCACCGGGCGCATAGAATGAATCAAACCTGAAAAAATGGGAGGAAAACATCATGGCAGATGAGAAAAACCGGCCGAAGGCGCCGCATCATGTGATTTTAGAGGGCCGCAATTTTCTGACGGTTTCCGGCGTGTCGGACATCGACAGCTTTAACGAGGAAACGGCGGTCCTTTTTACCGAGCTGGGAGAACTGACTGTCCGGGGCAACGATTTGCATATGAACAAACTCAACGTGGACACAGGCGAGGTGACGATCGAGGGGGAGATCCACACGTTGGTCTATACCGACGACCGGCCTAAAAAACTGTTTGCACGGCTGTTCCAGTAAAGGCAGCCGGCAGGTAGGAGGGGAGCCTTTGATCGCGGTCAATACACAGACCATCATCTTTTTGCAAGCCCTTTTGCTGGGGGCGGCGTTAGGCGTGGTATACGACCTGTTCCGGATTTTCCGGATTGCGATCCCGCTGCCAGCTTCGGCAGTTGTGGCAGAAGATGTGATTTATTTCGTTTTCTGCGGGTTTGTTTCTTTCTTTTTTGCCATGACGGTGAATTTCGGGCAGGTGCGTTTTTTTATCCTGTTAGGGGAAACGTTGGGATTTTTGTTGTATTATTTGACCGTGGGCGCCTTGGTTATGAAGTGCGCCAAAAAAATCATTGCGGCAATCCGATGGATCCTTTTGGCTGTGTGGAAATGGCTGCTTAGGCCGGTGGTCCAAATTTTTTTCTGGATTGGCAAAAAGAGTGGAAGAATTTTTGGAAAAATAGGCAAAAACATGAAAAAAGTTGTGCAAAAGCACAGAAAACACTTGCAAACGAATCGAATATTATTGTATAATTACTTTAAAAATAGGCGTTCCGTATCTAAAAATAGAAGAGAAAAGATTCGGCGGGAGCACTGAGCCGATGGTTTGCCGGGGGGAGGCAACGCCATGGAAACGAAAAAGAAATCACCGAAAAGCAGACTGCTAAAAATAGCGGTGTGTCTTTTTGTTGTATATATCGTGTATGCCATCGTCGCGCAGCAGCTAGAATTGCGGGAGCGCAAGATGGTTTTGGAGACGATTCAAGAGCAGTGCCAGGAACAAAGCGAGGCCAATAAAGAGGTGGAGCGATTGCTTGCCATGAGCGACGATAAAGATTATATCGAGCGGATTGCAAGAGAAAAGCTGGGCTATGCTTATCCGGACGAAAAGGTCTATATTGACAGTTCTAAAAATTGATCCCGCAAGGGATTATTTTATGATTCAATTTTTAAGGGGAGGCATAGCTTTTAATGCAGCTTGAGGTTGGAAACATTGTGGAAGGCAAGGTAACAGGGATCACGAAATTTGGCGCCTTTGTAGAATTGCCCGGCGGAAAAACCGGGATGGTACATATCTCAGAAGTGGCGCCGACTTATGTCAACGAGATCCGCGACCATGTGACGGAAAATCAGGTGGTCAAGGTAAAGATCCTGAATATTACCGAAGAAGGCAAGATCAGCTTATCGATCAAACGGGCGATGGACAGGCCCGCCCCGGCTGCGAGACGTTCCGCCCCAGGTTCGGGCCGGTTGGAGCGGCCTGACCAGTACGATTGGAACGGCAAAAAGAAAAATGAAAATCTTTCTTTCGAGGATATGCTGAATAAATTCAAGCAGACCAGCGACGACAAAATATCCGACTTGAAAAAATACAATGAAGGGAAACGCCCTTCCAGCAGAAGGGGTTCTTCAAAATAATTGTAGGTTTGGTTCTTTGGCAAAAGTGCCGGAGGGGGGCACCCTTCGGCACTTTGTTTTGACTTTTTTATTTGTGGAAAGAAGGGGATTTTTTGTTTTTGATCCACGGTGCTTTGCACACGATGAACGGTCCGGTCATTGCAGATGGGTTTATTGAACTGGACGGTGAGAAAATTATCGCCGTTGGGCCGATGTCCAGCCTTTTGGATATCCCGGCAGGTGCAATCGATCTGAAGGGCGCAGTGGTGACGCCCGGTTTTATTGACGCACATTGCCATATTGGTATTGAGGAGGATTCCATCGGCCCAATGGGCGCTGACTGCAATGAGGCGACGGATCCCTGCACGCCGCATTTGCGGGTTATCGACGCAGTAAACCCCCGGGAACGCTGCTACGCGGAAGCGGTAGACGCGGGCGTGACCGCGGTGGTCACCTGCCCCGGAAGCGCCAACCCCATCGGTGGGACCATCCTTGCGATGAAGACGGTTGGCAGCCGGGTCGACGACATGGTACTTTTGGAAAACGCGGGCATTAAATTTGCTTTGGGTGAAAACCCCAAACGGGTCTATAAAGGAAAAAACCAGCTGCCCTCAACCCGGATGGGTACGGCTGCCATCATTCGCGAGCAGCTGATTAAGGCGCAAAAATACTTGGAAAAGAAGGAAAGAGCCGAGGCAAATCCTTCTAAATCCGAACCGGAATTCAACATGAAGTGCGAGGCGCTGATCCCGCTTTTAAAGCGCCAGGTCAAGGCCCATTTTCACTGCCACCGGGCGGACGATATTTACACGGCCATCCGCATTGGACGGGAGTTTTCTCTGGACTATATTCTCGTTCACTGCACCGAGGGGCATCTGATTGCGGACGATATTGCGAAAGAGGGCGTACCCGCCATCTGTGGGCCCCTTTTGACGACCAGATCCAAGCCGGAGCTTTCCAATTCCACCACGGCGAACCCCGGGGCGGTGTCCAAGGCAGGAGTGCTGACGGCCATTTGTACCGACCACGATGTGATCCCCATGCCGCTTTTGCCGACAAGCGCCGGATTTGCAGTAGCTGCCGGGATGGATTATGAAGAAGCGTTGCGCGCCATCACCATCAATCCGGCAAAAATTTGTAAGCTGGATAACCGGATCGGTTCGTTGGAAGTTGGAAAGGACGCGGATATTTTGGTGTTTGACGGCGATCCGCTGGCGGTAGCAAATAAACCCAAGATGGTTTTTGTCAATGGTATTCGGGTAAAATAGAAAAAACGGGAGGACGTTTCGGTGAGAGAAATTCAGGTATCGGATATTACAAAACAGGTAAAAGAGCATTGTATTCTGGCGAATAAAATCCTTCCCTGCGACATGGAATGCCGTATGCGGGAGGCTTGCCAATCGGAGACGAGCCCTTTGGGCAGGGAGATTTTAAAAGATTTGGTCACCAATTTTGAGGAAGCAAAAAATATCGACGTGCCGATCTGTCAGGATACGGGGATGGCGGTTGTTTTCGTGGAATTGGGGCAGGAGGTCCATTTGGTAGGCGGCAGCTTGAGCGACGCGATCAACGAAGGTGTGGCTCAAGGCTATGTGGAGGGCCTATTGCGTTGTTCAGTGGTCAGCGACCCCATTCGCCGGGTGAATACCAACAACAACACGCCGGCGATCATCCACATGAAGATTGTGGAGGGGGATGGGTTGAAAATTACCGTTGCCCCCAAAGGATTCGGCAGCGAGAACATGAGCCGGATCAAAATGTTTACCCCAGCGGCGACCAAAGAGATGGTTATGGATTTTGTGATTGAGACGGTAGAACTTGCCGGCGCGAACCCTTGTCCGCCGATGGTGGTTGGCGTAGGGATCGGCGGCGATTTTGAAGAATGTGCGCTGTTGGCCAAAACGGCGCTGTGCCGCAGTTCCGACCAGCGGAACCCGGACCCGCTTTACGAAGAAATGGAGCTGGAGCTGCTGCGCCGCGCCAATGAGACTAACGTGGGCCCCCAGGGGTTTGGCGGTAGCACAACAGCACTGTTTGTCAATATCGAAACTTATGGCACCCATATCGCCGGGCTGCCGGTAGCGGTCAATATCGGCTGCCACGTGACCCGCCACAGTTCCTTTGAGCTATAAAGGGCTGTCAGCGAAATTTCACAGAAAAAAAGCTGCCCTCCTCTTGGAGGGCAGCTTTTTGCGTTCTATACCAGTACATCAGCGGAAGTACATGAATAACTGGCATTTGATCATACCATTATACAGTTTCCGGCGGCGGTCGGCGGTGCGGCCAAAAATATGCTCAAACTCTTCGTGGGGGCTGATAATATAGTATTTTTTGTCCGGATCCGGGGTGAAGACCTCGCCCATCTCCCGATAGAGTTTTTCCGCTCCCTTAATCTCCAACAGGCGTTCGCCATAAGGCGGGTTGCAGACGACGATAGAACGTTCTGACGAGGTGGTAAACTGGGAAATATCCTGCACTTTGGTGCGGATATGGGCGGCAACGCCTGCCTTTTTTGCATTGGCCATGGTGAGTTCCACCGCCTGCGGGTCGATATCGTAGCCGTATGCCCGGATCTTTGCGTCCCGCTGGATGGATTCCATCGCCTCGTATCGGGCGTCTTTCCACGCTTCGGCAGGAATACAGCCCCATGATTCTGCCGCGAAGCGCCGGTTGATGCCCGGGGCAATGTTCATCCCTTTTAGCACCGCCTCAATCAACAGCGTGCCAGAGCCGCAGAAGGGGTCGTAAATCACCGAGTCGTCGTATAAGCGGGTAAAGTCTACAATCCCCGCGGCAAGGGTTTCCTTGATCGGGGCCAGCACAGAGGTCTGCCGGTAACCGCGCTTGTGTAGCCCGGCGCCGGAAGTGTCCAGAAAAATGGTGGCAATATTTTTACGGATGGAGAACTGGATCTGATGCATGACGCCGGTTTCCGTAAACCAACTTTGATGATAGTGCTGTTCCATCCGCTTGACGGCGGCCCGTTTGATAATGGACTGGCAGTCCGGAACGCTAGCCAACTGGGAGTTTAGGGACCAGCCCTTCACAGGGAAGGCGTCATCCTTGCCAACATAGTCCTCAAAAGGGATTTTTACAACGCCCTGAAACAGTTCTTCAAAGGTTTCGGCGCGGAAGGAGTCCAGCACGATCAGCACGCGCTCGGCGGTGCGCAGCCAAATGTTGGCCTTAGCCAGCATGGACCAGTCGCCAGTAAAGGTGACCTTGCCGTCCGACGCTTCGATGTTTTTTGCTCCCATTCGTTTTAACTCACCGGATAAGACGCTCTCCAAACCAAACAGGCACGGAGCCGCCATTTTGATTACACTCATATGCAAGACCCGTATCTTTCCTTTTTAATAATACTATTATACTATGGAAGGTGTACTAACCGCAAGGAATTTTGCGAAAAAGCCGGTTTGGACGCCGCTTTTATCTTGATATTGGCGGATAGTCCCCTTTTTATTCGAGACGCATGCGAAAAAGAGGCGTATGGGAAAATTCCCATACGTCCCTTTTGGAACCTGGTTCAGTCCTATTCCGCCTCTGGGACCAGCAGGCCATAATCGCCGTTGCGACGGGAATAGACGACGTTGATTTCTCCTGAATCCGCATTGCGGAACATGAAAAAGGCATGTCCCAGCAGGTTCATTTGCAAAATCGCCTCCTCCTCGGTCATTGGCTTGACCCGGAAGGTCTTGACTTTAGCCACATGAGCATTTTCTTCTTCGTAATGGGGTTCGTCTGCGATCGGTTCGATGAAACCAGCGGCACGGAGCCGTTTTTGTAATTTCGATTTGTTGCGGATGATTTGTTTCATCAGGGAATCGGTGACCGATTCCAAAGAATCGATCCGGTCCTCGGTGGTTTTTTCCGCGCGGAAAAACATTCCCATGGACTGTATGGTGATCTCAACCGTTTCGCGGTCCCTTTCATTTGTAACCACAACAGTGGCGGTCGCGTCGTCAAAAAAACGGTCGAATTTTGCCATTTTTTTCTCGATTCGCTCTTTGAAAGAGTCCTTTACCGTTGTTTTTTTGGCAGTGATCACGATGTTCATAGATTCAACCCCTTTGTTTTTAATATCCTTGAAAAAGAATACCGAGAGAGAGTCCATGTTGGAAAACATTTTTCTCCGTCTGATTGATTATATTATACTATAATTGTTTCAATCATTCAACAATTTTATGCAAAATGTGTAAATATACTTTGCTTATTTTGTGAATCAGGCTGCGGTGAAATATTCTGCAAGGCTTTTAGAAAGGTTTTCAATGGTGCGTTCTTCAAACAGGCTGTCCAGACCTGCCATGGCCAGGGAGTCGGGCAGATTTTCGCTGTTGGGAATGTCTACAAACTGGATGTAAGCGTCAAACGCGTCATCCCAGTTTTCTTTGGAATCCTGCCAAAAATCCAGTGCGACCACACCGGTCAACGCGTATTCAATGTAGTACATCGGGGATTCAAATAGATGGTGGATATCCACCCAGTCCAGCCCATTGTCCAGATAGGATAGGCCTAGATGATCGATCTCGCCAAAATATTCCAGCTCCAGCCGGGCATATAAAGCGTTGCGTTCATCGGTGGTCATATCGGGGTTTTCATAAATCTCGTGCTGGAATTCATCCACCATTGTTGCGGAGAGGATGGTGGTGAACATTTCAAAGGCGTTGGATTTCTCAGCAGCCTCTGGATCTGTATAAATGCGGTCCAGCCAAGGGCTGGCCAGCAGTTCCAGCGCCTGGGAATGGATCTCTGAGATATCGGAGCCCTGTAAATCTTGTTCCAACACCATGAACTCGCCGGTGCGGAAAAAGTTAAGCGCATGGCCCATCTCGTGGATGTAGGTACCTGCGTCGTCGTAATTGGAAAGGACAAACGGCTCCTGCCAGCCATAAAAGTAGGTGGTGAAGGCGCCGGAGCTCTTGTTGGGGGAAGAGGTCAGATCATAAAGGTTGTTTCGGGTCATATAGTCGATCATGTCGCGGGTTTCGGGGGAGATATCCTGTAGGATCCCCACTACAATTTCCACCAGCTTCGTGGCGCTGGTAATGCTTTCAAGATAGGAAACATTGGATTGTTCCGGCAGTGGAGAGGTGTACTCAAACAGGTTTAAGGGGTGACCCAGCCGCTCGGCCGCGTCAGCCTTTAGCTGTTGGTAGACGGGGACGATATATTCTTTGACACGGGCGCGAAACGCTTCAATTTCCTGCCGGCCATATCCCCGGTAAGAACGGTTATAGTAATAATAATCCAGATAGTCCTCAAATCCGGCCACCTTTGCCTTCTGGGTGCGCAGCGCCACCAGCTGGGTGTAGATATCGCCGCATTGCCGGTTCAGATCCTGGTAATATTTTTCCAGCAGCGTGGCGGCAACCTTCTGGTCATCCTCCGAGCCGGAATAGAGATAATAGTACATATCGCTGGTGGTAAACGTATGATTGTCCGTTTCATACACGACCGCCTGCGACAAAAGCTGGGTGTATTGGGTCGTCAGCTGATTTTCCTGCAATTCCAGTTCCAGCTGCTCTTCCGAATAATTTTTGGTGTCGATCTCCATCGCATCCAGCACCTGGCTGCCGACGATATCGCCGATTTGACTGCGGTATGGAGACTGAAGGATCGAACGGGTCAGGGAAACAGCAGCCGGTTTGAGCTTGGCAAGAAAATCTTGCATGTACTGATAATTGGCCGCGTTTTCCTCGTCGGAGGTATCCAGGCTAAAAAGGATATTGGAAAGAGTATACATATTATAGTAATCTTTGCATAGCTGCGCCTCCTCCTTCCACACGGACATGACGTCCTCCGCCGACCCTGCCTGCTGGACGCGCCGGGCGAAATCCTCGTATTGGGTGACGGTTGCATCCAGATCCGGCTGGACGTATTCCATCTGCTCAAAAGGGATTTCGGTGCGGTTAGCGGGCGGTTGGTCGAATACTGCAGAGGAAGAAGAATCAAAAGAGGGTTGTACCGGCGTGGAATCCTCCGTTGCCGGCCGGGCGGAACAGCCGGTGAAGATCAGCAGTCCGGCAAGAAAAATAGAAAAAATTCGTTTCATATCAAATACCTCCAAAATGGGAGCCCCCTGACAAAGCGGCACTATTTCGCCGCCCGCCGTTTATTTGCGGGGACTTTTTTTCGTACTGAACATCCAAAGCTGCCCAACCGGCGGCCTTGAGCAAAATATTCGCCATGGGCATAGGATAACAGCCCGCACCGGGACAAGTGCAGCTTTCCCTTGTCGTCCAGCAAAGACTCATCCACGTTGACAGCGACGATTTTGGCTAAAAACATATCGTGGGAACCCAAAGACAGCGTTTGTGTGACCTTGCATTCCAAAGAGACGGGGCTTTCGGCAATCATCGGGCAGGACAGCTGCGGCGCCGGTTCCGGCGTGAGCTTTGCCAGCTGGAATTTATCGGTATCCCGGCCGGATTTGACCCCACACAGGTCGGTGGCGCGGGCTAGGGCCGCAGTGGTCAAGTTGATGACAAATTCGCCGCTTTGGGCAATCAGATCGTGGGAAAAACGCTCCTTTCGCACCGACACATAGGTCATGGCCGGGTCGGAATTCACAATGCCTGTCCAGGCGATTGTAAGGACGTTGGGCTTTTCCAGGGTTCCGCAGGATACCAGCACCGCGGGTACCGGGGCCAGAAGGGTGCCGGGTTTCCAAATCACTTTGCTCATGATGATAACTCCTTTTCTGTTGGCAGTCTATCTTTTGCGGTTTCAAAAAGACAGCGCCCGGATAAAAACGGATGTCGTTTTCTATTATAATGGTTTCCCGGAAGAATTACAATTACCGGAAATCTGTGCTTTTTTCTTGTTTTTTCGCCCTGGGACTGCTATACTGTTTTCAGAAAACAGAGAATTCCATTTCTGGATGGAGGAATGACAATGAAATGTCCGTTCTGTGGCTATCATGATAGCAAGGTGATTGACTCCAGGGCAGTCGATGAACGGATCCGCCGCCGGCGAGAGTGCCTACAGTGCAGCAGACGGTTTACCACTTACGAGTCGGTGGAAACGATGCCGATTATCGTTATCAAAAAAGATGGATCCCGTGAAAGTTTTGACCGCAATAAGTTGTTCAACGGGTTGATGCGCGCTTGCGAAAAACGCCCTGTTTCTTTGGAAGAGATCGACCGGATCGTGGACCAGATCGAGGCGGACATCCTCAATTCACTGGTTCGGGAGGTGGCGTCTTACCGTATCGGCGAGCTGGCGATGGAAAAGCTCAAGCGGGTGGACGAGGTGGCATATGTGCGTTTTGCCTCGGTCTACCGCCAGTTTGCCGACGTTAATACCTTCATGGATGAACTCAAGAGCCTTTTAAAAGAAAAATAACCAGATCGTTTATCCCCGGCAGCCCAGCAGCGGTCCGGGGAATTTATTTTTTCGGGGCCTGTAACGTTTTGTCGGCCTGGAGAACCAATAGGCAGAAGGGAGGCGGGCAGTTGAAAGAGTTTGAAATGCTGTACCATCTGCACAAAGAGGAGCTGTACCGCTACCTTTTGGGCTTGACGAGGGATCCGGAGCAGGCGGGCGATCTGCTGCAGGAAACTTTTTTGCAGGCAATGCTGGGAATTGGGCGCTTTCGGCAGGAAAGCAGTATCCGGACATGGTTGTTTGCCATCGGGCGAAATTTGTGGCGCAAACAGCTGAGCAAACGCCGGACGACGGTGGAATACGACGACCTTTTGGAAGTGTATACCCAGGAAGCACTGGATGAGACCGTCGCCAACAGGGAGATGCTGGTGCGGATCAGGGCGTTGATGCAGCAAAAGGACGAGCGGACAAGGCAGGTCTTTTCCATGCGGATGTCCGGATACAGCTACGCCGAGATTGCGGAGAAGGCCCAAATTAGCGAAAGCTCTGCCAGAGTCCTGGAGCACAGGACCAGACTCTGGCTAAAAGGGCAGTTGGAGAAGGGGGAGTCAAAATGAAAGAAACCTGCGGGGTGGTACAGGATCTATTGCCTCTGGTGCAGGATGGAGTGGCCAGCGAGGAATCCTGCCGTCTGGTGCGGGAGCACCTGGCGGAATGCACGGATTGCCAGATGCTGTCTGCCGCCCCGGTAAAGCTGCCGGATGAAAAGCTGGACCGCCGATTGGTCGCCGCAGTCCGCAAAGCGTTTTTTCGCGTTGGGATGGGGCTTCTTTTGATAGGCGGACTGACCGGCGTTGTGTTGACCGATTCGATGGGCGTGTTTTATAATTTTATTCTGATGCCGGTTCTGGGTATGCTAGGCTATTGGCTGTTGGGAAAAAAATCTTTGTTTGTACCATTGGGGATTTTCTTGTTGGGTTATCTGTCCCAGATCCCTAAGATGGGATTTGCGGCGCCCTTTCCCTATGCGTTTTTGTATGGTTTGTTCTGCGCGATTGGTCTGGGAATGGGATTTTTGTTTCGGTATGCCTTTGGCAAGGAGGAGGAACAATGAAAAAGAAAAAGCTCTGGCTGCGGATTCTAGCGGCGCTTTTGGCATTCGGGCTGCTGTTCATCGCCATATGGATGACCCTTTCTTTTACGGGGGACCCGATTTCCGCCTCGCTGGCGCGCCGGGCGGCGCAAGAATATATCCGGCAAAACGATCTGTATTCTATGGGATTTGAACTGAGTGACGCTTCTTACAACTTTAAGTTTGGGGAATACCTGATCCACGCAAAATCTGCCCGGAATCCGGATCTACACTTTGATATCAATTGGCGAAACGGCAAGGTCTTTTACGATACCTACCAGTATGACGTACTTGAAAACGGGAATGTGATTACCCGTTTTCAAGAGGAGTACGAAGCGCTTTTGCAAATTCAGCTGGAGCAGGCCGGGCTGGGCCGGGAAAATTTGTTTGTCAGTGTGGATGAGCCTCAGGACAGCGATATTTGGGTGACAGGGATGGCGTTTGACCAGGCGCTGCCGGTGAAAAAAGACCTTCAGCTGTATCCGGATCTGGAGGAGGCGACGCTGGAAGCAGCGGCGGATTACCTGCGTGGGGTCTATTCGCTGCTAAAGGAAAAGGGCCATGCGTTTGAAACCGTCGGGTTATATTACAATGACGGCGATAAACATACTGTCATGCTGGACGGCATCCCTGTAAAGCGGGTGGAACAGGCGGATTTTTTGGCGTATCTAAAAGAAATGCAACGCGATACCGAAAAACGGGATGCCACAGAGAAAGAAGCGATGGATAAAGGCGTTCCTACCGAACCTGTCTTAGTGGATGAGAATGGAGAGCGCCTGCCCATGGTTTTTGTGGACTGAGCAGGTTTCTAAAAAGCCCTTAAAAAGAGAGAGCAAATTTGCTCTCTCTTTTTAAGGGCTTTTTGCTTGAAGGGTAGCCTATTGCGCAATGGCGTAAGCTTTTTGGGGTGCTGTTTTCTGACCGGATGCTTGCGCAATCATTTTTTCAATCGTAGCGATTTTTATGCACAGGCAAAAGATTTCGGCGGCGGGCTTTAGCTCTTCCAGCGTGGGGTAGGTTGGCGCGATCCGGATATTGGAATCGGATGGGTCCATCCCGTAAGGGTAGGTGGCGCCTGCCGGCGTCATGGCAACGCCTGCCTCCCGGCACAAGGAGATGACCCGCTTGGCACAACCAGGTTGGGTATTTAGAGAAATAAAGTATCCGCCTTTAGGGTTTGACCAATCGGCAATCCCGCAAAAGCCGAGTTCCCGTTCCAAAATCTGTTCCACCAGCTGGAATTTTGGGCGGATTAGCTGGGCGTGTTTTTTCATGTGCGCTAGAACGCCTTCCTTGTCACGGAAAAAACGCACATGCCGCAGCTGATTCATTTTATCATTGCCAATGGTTTGAACCGTCATCTGCATTTTGATGTTTTGGATATTGTGAAAGGAGGCACCCATTGCAGCTAGGCCAGAGCCCGGGTAGCTGATTTTGGAGGTGGAGCAGAATACAAAGACCATATCTTCCTTGCCGTTTTTCTTGGCTTCAAGAAATAGGTTCAACAGCGGGACTTTTTCCTCAGTCAATTCGTGAACGAAATAAGCGTCGTCCCAGAAAATGCGGAAGTCGGGCGCCTTGGGCGACAGGTTGGCAAAGCGCCGCACCACCTCGTCCGAATAGGTGAGGCCGGAGGGATTGGAAAATTTCGGCACACACCAGATCCCTTTGATGCTGTCGTCTTCGCGAACTAGCCGCTCGACCAGATCCATGTCCGGGCCATCTTCGTTCATGGGAACGCAGACCATTTCAATACCAAAATGCTGGCAGATGGCAAAATGGCGGTCATAGCCGGGGACAGGGCAGAGAAATTTGATCTTCTCCAGGCGGCACCAGGGCTTTGGGGAACCGTATACGCCGTGGAGCATTGCCCGGGCGATGGTATCGTACATCATGTTGAGGCTGGAGTTGCCGCCGACAATCATATTTTCCGCCGGCAGGCCCAGCAGGCTGCCCATCAGCTGTTTGGCATCAGGAATGCCATCCAAGCACCCGTAATTGCGGCAATCAGTTCCATCTGAAGCGGCCAGGTCGCTCTGGCTGCTCAATACATCCAGCATGGGCGCTGAAAGAACCAACTGATCTGGGCCGGGTTTGCCACGGGACATATCCAATTTCAAATTTTTGCATTTATAAGATTCATATTCCTTCATATAACAGTCTTTTAAAGCGGACAGACCTTCGGTGGTCATCGGGGATACGGCGCCTTCGGAGGGGGAACCGGCCATATGATTGATTGCCAGCAACATCGCGATATCCTTTGTATTTTGCATCATCATTACCACCTAATTTCAAATTATGTTTTGATTATAAACTATAATATTAAAAATTACAAGATTATTTTACTAAACTTGCAAAAATTGATAAAATGACGATGCAAAGCCTGCTTTTTCTGCAGGATTTGTGGAATATGCGGATCAACAATCCAACAAAAAAGGAAGATGCAGCACATCCTGCATCTCCCTGCATATTTTGATTGAACGATTGCTTCATCCAGTCCCTAAAATTCTGCGGATCCGGTGACGCGGGGGAAGGGAAGCACATCCCGGATATTGGAGATGCCGGTCATATACATAATCAGCCGTTCAAAGCCTAGACCATAGCCTGCGTGTTTGCAGCCGCCGAACCGGCGCAGATCCAGATACCAAGAATAGTCCTCCTGATTTAAGCCAAGCTCGTCCATCCGGGCGGTTAAAACATCCATCCGCTCCTCACGCTGGCTGCCGCCGATGATCTCGCCGACGCCGGGGACCAGCAGATCCATTGCGGCGACCGTTTTGCCGTCATCGTTGAGCCGCATGTAAAACGCTTTGATTTCTTTCGGGTAATCGGTGACAAACACCGGTTTTTGGAAGATTTTTTCGGTTAAATACCGCTCGTGTTCGGTCTGCAGATCGCAGCCCCAATAGACCGGGTACTCAAATTCGTCCTTATGCTGCTCCAGCAGTGCCACCGCCTCGGTATAGGTAACCTGACCAAAGCTTGCCGCCACAAGGTTTTGCAGCCGCTCGATGAGGCCCTTGTCATAGAAATCGTTGAAAAATTTCATCTCCTGGGGGCATTGCTCCAGCACATACCGCAGCACATATTTGATCATATCCTGAGCTAAGGCCATATCGTCCTGCAGGTCGGCAAAAGCGATTTCCGGCTCAATCATCCAAAATTCCGCCGCGTGCCGGGGCGTGTTTGATTTTTCCGCCCGGAAGGTGGGCCCAAAGGTATAAACGTTTCCAAAGGCCATCGCCATACATTCGGCCTCCAGCTGGCCGGAAACGGTGAGGCTTGTCATCTTGCCAAAAAAGTCCTGGCTGTAATCTACCTGTCCGTCCTCAGTTCGTGGGGCGGAATCGGGGTCAAAGGTGGTCACATGGAACATCTCGCCGGCACCCTCGCAGTCGCTACCGGTGATGAGCGGCGTATGCGCATAGACAAAGCCTCGTTCGTTAAAAAAGCGGTGGATGGCAAAAGCGGCTACCGAACGGACACGGAAGGCGGCGCTAAAGGTATTGGTCCGGGGCCGCAGATGGGCGACAGTACGCAAATATTCCAAAGAATGGCGCTTTTTCTGCAGCGGGTAATCTGGTGCAGAGGCACCCTCAATCGAGATTTCAGATGCGTGGATTTCACAGGGCTGTTTCGCACCGGGGGTCAGCACCAGCGTGCCGGTGACCTGCAAAGCGGCGCCTACGTTGCATTTGGCGATTTCTTTGAAATTGGCGACTTTGGCGTCCTCAAAAACCACCTGTAAATTTGCAAAAGAGCTGCCGTCGTTCAATTCAATAAAGCCAAGCGCCTTGGAGTCGCGGATGGTTTTGACCCAACCGCATACCGTTACGGCCTGGCCTGCCAGCGCGCCGGACTGCTCAAAGACCTTTTTTAACTCTGTTCTTGCCATAGAAAGAACCTCCGTCTGATCAAAATTGGGAAAAGACCAGTATTTGCCCTTGCGTGCGGCTGCCTTGCGCAAGGAGATACTAGACAACATATATCCCATATTATAGTATATTTTGCGTAGGATAACAAGCGGGCGGGCAATTTTTGCTCCGGGAATCCCCGCTTTGTGACAGGCGGATGAAAATTTTTCGATTCTATTGGCATCGGCGTGGTTTCTTGTTATAATAAAATTTGTTTGGCCGGGCGGGATTTCCCCGATGTCGTTGACTTTGTCCGCCTTTGGGATAGGGGGACGGGCGGCAGGGGTGGACTTTCCCTGCCTGTGCGATTAAAATTTGCGATGGAGAAAAAAATGAAGCGATATACAGCTGCTTTTTTCATATGGATATTGGTGCTTTTTCTGCCTTTTCAGGCTTCAGCGGCGTACGCCACAGAAGTCCCGGCTACTGCCAGCCAGACATCGGTGGTGATGGATGCAGCCACCGGCCAGGTGCTGGTGGAAAAAGGGATGGATCAAAAAATGTATCCAGCTAGCATCACCAAAATTATGACTGCACTGCTGGCGCTGGAAAACGCGGATCCATCGACCGTCCATACCATGAGCTATGAGGCCACCCACTCTATTGCCGCCGACAGCACCCATATCGCTTTGACCGAGGGCGAAGAAATCACGCTGGAGGATTTGCTTTACGCGACGATGGTCGCCTCCGCCAACGACGCCGCCAACGGTATCGCAGAATGTATCGGCGGGACCATCGACCAATTTGTCGTGATGATGAATGAAAAGGCCAAAGAAATTGGGGCGGTCAACACCCATTTTGTCAATGCCAACGGTTTGCATGACGAGAATCATTATACCACCGCCTATGATATGGCGCTGATTACCCAATACGCTTTGGGCGTTGAGGGGTTTCGAAAATACTGGTGCGCCGAGGAATATACCATCCAACCTACGAACAAGCAAAGTTCGCCACGGAATCTGGGGACCCAGCACAGCATGTTTGTAGAATCCCAGTACACTTTCGAAGGCTGTACCGGTGGAAAGCTGGGCTATACGGATGAGGCGCGGCATACGTCGGTGACCACCGCCAAACGCGGGGATGTGGAATTGATCTGTGTGACCATGAACAGCCAGAAATACGAAAAATATGAAGATGCAGCGGCGCTGTTTCATTACTGCTTTGATTCCTTTGACCGTGTGACCCTCTCCAAGCAAAACCTGAAAGGGTTTGTCATTCCCGTGCTGGATGGGGATACCCAGGTGCAGGAGGTCCGCATCTATCCGGATAATAGCATCAGCCTGGAGCTGCACCGGCAATACAGCGTCTCCGATCTGAATTTGGATTATCAGGTGCCGGCAACCTATGCCTATGGGGAAGACATTACCCCGATGCTGAAGGTGTCGCTGAAAACGGAAAGCAGCTGCATGTATCAGGATCTTGGCAGCTTTCCGCTGCAATTTTCCATTAGCGATATGGCGGGCCAAAAAGTGGATGCTGCCACCGGGTTGCCGGTCAAGGATAACAGCATTTTTTGGAAAAACCTGCTCAATATCCTCAAATGGATCGGGATTATTTTACTGGTTTTAGTCGTATTATTTTTCCTGCTGGTGGTTTCGGTGCGCGTCCGCCATTTTCTCTACCGCAAAAAACGGAAGAACCGCAGGGTAAAATATCCAGTTACCGCCGGAACCCAAATAGCGCAGCCGCGGGGCCCGGTGCATATTTATGTGCAGTCCGGCGCAGAGGAGCAAGGGCGGCCCCGAACCAGACGGGCGGACAGCAGCTCAGGAAAAAAAAGGCGTTAGCCGAAATGGGATGATCGCATGAAAACTTTTTTGATCTCCGCCAACGACGCCGGGCAGCGGCTAGATAAGTTCTTGACAAAAGCGGTACCGCTTCTTCCGCAGCCGCTTTTGTATAAATATATCCGGCTCAAACGCATCAAGTGTAACAAAAAGCGCTGCGAAATTTCCACCCGTTTGCAGGAGGGCGACCTGCTGGAGCTTTATATCAACGATGAATTTTTCACCCCACCGGTCGCGGAAAAGGCTTTTTTCCGGGCGGGGTCCCAGCTTGAGGTGTTGTACGAGGATGAGAATGTCCTTTTGGTCAACAAACCGGCGGGGCTGATCGTCCACGAAGATGATAAAGAAGCGTTTGATACGCTGATTAATCGGATTTTAAAATACCTGTATGAGAAAAAAGAGTACGATCCGCAGCAGGAAAACTCTTTTGTCCCAGCCCTTTGCAATCGCATCGACCGGAATACGTCTGGGATCGTGCTGGCGGCAAAAAACGCTGAAGCGCTGCGGACGCTCAACCAAAAGATCAAGGATAGGGAAATTGAAAAACGGTACCTTTGCGTAGTCCACGGCAAAATGCCCCGGCAGCAGGAAACCCTGACGGCCTATTTAAAAAAGGATGCGGATAAAAACCAGGTACGGGTGTACGACCAGCCGCTTCCCGGCGGCAGGACAATCCGGACCGCTTATCAGGTCTTGGCGGAAAAAGATGGGCTATCTTTATTGAAAATCGACCTTTTGACCGGACGCACCCATCAGATCAGGGCACACATGGCCTATTTGGGACACCCGTTACTGGGAGACAGTAAGTACGGAAAAAACCGGGAAGACCGGCAGATGGGCTATCGGTTCCAAGCGCTGTGCGCTTACCAGATGACCTTTTCCTTTGCGGAGGACGGCGGGCCGCTGGCATATCTAAAAGGGAGAACAGTCACCGTTCCACAAGTGGATTTTGTAGAGGCACTGTTCCCCGGACAAAGCGGGAAACGGTAGGAAGGAGAGGAAAGATGGAGCACAATCATTATGGCCACCGGCAAAGGCTAAGAGATCGGTTCCGTCAAACCGGATTTGTTGGATTCGACGCCCACGGCATTTTGGAGCTCTTGCTGTTTTACAGCATTCCGCAAAAGGATACCAACGAATTGGCCCATGAACTGGTCAACCGGTTTGGCTCCTTATCCGGCGTGTTCGACGCTTCGTATGAAGACCTTTTGAAGGTCAAGGGAATCAGCGATAATACTGCGACCCTCATAAAGATGGTGCCACAGCTGGCCGGCGCATATCTCGGCGACCGAAACGATCCGGGCCTGATCTTAGATTCAGTAGAAAAGATCGGCGCTTTTTTGCTGTCGAAATATGTGGGCGTTACCAACGAGCAGATCTACCTGCTGTGCTTGGATAATAAGCTCAAGCTTTTAAATTGTACCCTCATGGGTGAGGGCAGTTTAAACAAAGTCAACTTCCACCCGCGCCGCATTCTGGAGCAGGCGATCCAATGTTCGGCCTCATCCATTGTCCTTTCCCATAATCATCCCCACGGAACGGCGCTGCCTTCGGATGCGGATATTCTCATGACGCGCCAGCTGTATGATATGGCACAGGTGCTGGAAATTACACTGCGGGATCATATCATCGTGGCGGGCGATGATTTTATATCGCTGGCCCAATCGGGAATTTTAAAAACTGTTTGACGCATGGTCTTTGAGCCATGCGTTTTTTTGAAAGAGGAAACCCGGAGGCCGAATTTTACCCATCCAGGGAAAAACAGAATGACGGCGAGGGAATTTGGCATACTAGCTTTGGAAAAAGGAGGTATGCTGATGTTGTATGTAAAAAACGGGCGGGTTTTGACCATGGCGGGCAAAATCTTTGAAAACGGGCAGGTTCTGATTGAAAAAGAGAAAATCCAAGCGGTAGGAGAGCGCGTCCCTTGCCCGGAGCGGGACGTTACGGTGCTAGACGCCCAGGGAGGTTGGATCTTGCCAGGGCTGATCGAGGCTCATTGCCATATTGGGATCACCGAGGAGAAAAAAGGCTTTGAGGGGGACGACTGCAACGAGGTCAATCAGCCGGTGATCCCTTATTTGCGGGCATTGGATGCTGTAAATCCTATGGATTCCGCATTTCACAATGCGTTGAGCGCCGGCATCACGACGGTGATGGTAGGCCCGGGCAGCTCCAATGTGGTGGGCGGCCAGTTTTTGGTCATGAAGACTCATGGGCGGGTCATCGACCGGATGGCGGTGAAAGAACCAGCCGCTATGAAGGTGGCGTTCGGCGAAAATCCAAAGTCCAATTACAGCGGCCAAAGCAAGGTGCCTTCCACGAGAATGTCCATGGCCGCGCTGCTGCGGGACGAACTGACCCGGGCGCAGAATTACCGCTCCCGTAAACAGGCGGCGCAGGATGCGGGGGAAACTTTTGCGCTGGATTACCAGCTGGAATGCTGGATACCGGTCTTAAGCGGAGACATCCCACTAAAAGCCCATGTGCACCGGGCCGATGATATTCTAACGGCGATCCGCATCGCCAATGAATTCGACCTGCGCCTGACGCTGGACCATTGCACCGAAGGCCACTTGATCGCCGGGGAGATCAAAGAATCCGGTTTCCCGGCGATCGTCGGGCCGACCCTGTCCTCCCGCAACAAGATCGAGGTGCAGAACATGGATTTTAAGACGCCCGGCATTTTGCGGGACGCAGGGGTGCTCGTCGCCATCACCACTGACCATCCGGTGACCCGTATCCAGTACCTGCCCATCTGCGCCGGATTCGCCGCCAAGGAAGGGCTGGGGATAGACGGCGCGCTGGAAGCCATTACCTGTAACCCGGCCAAAATTTTAGGCGTGGAGGAGCAGGTTGGGTCCATTGAGCCGGGCAAGGACGGGGACCTGGCAATTTTTGACGGGAATCCCATGGAAGTATTTACAAGGGCTCTTTACACTATTGTAAATGGTCAGGTTGCCTACCGGTATGACGTCCGGCCGGAAAAACGGGGATAAAAGCGGTCCCAAAGGGATCGAGGGTCGTTTGCTCTTTCGTCATGCCGTCTAAAAGCCTATAGTCCCGCGTCTTTTTATAAAACAAACCGGGAAAAGAATTTCTTTTCCCGGTTTGTTTTATAAAAAGGATGTTATCTGTTCTGCTCTTTGTTTTGATTTTGTTGGTTTTGCTGTTTTTGCTGCTGATTTTGTTGATTTTGTTGGTTTTGTTGCTGGTTTTGCTGTTGCTTGTTGTTTCTGGATTCCTGCATAAATGGTCACCTCCTAAAATTTCAGGCGAGGAGATATCAAAACCCCTCGCTACAAGTATGGCCTGGCGGCGTTCCGATATACAAAGGCGGGATATTTTTCTTTTGCGAAAAGCATTTTCAAAGGGTACCTTTGATTTTTTCCAGGGCGCCCTTTTCCAAGCGGCTGACCTGCGCTTGACTGATGCCGATTTCACCGGCCACTTCCATCTGGGTTCTGCCGGTAAAAAAACGCAACGACAGGATTTTCTTTTCCCGCGGCGTCAGATTGGAAATGGCTTCCCGGATGGTCAACTCCTCCAGCCAGTTGCTGTCGTCGTTTTTATCCCCCAGCTGGTCCATCACATAGATGGTGTCGCCGGAGTCGGAATATACCGGCTCGTACAGCGAAACTGGTTCCACGATAGATTCCAGCGCCAGCACAACGTCCTGCTTTCGCATGCCCATCTCCCGCGCAATCTCATCCACAGTCGGTTCTTTTAAGTTTTCGCTGGTCAGCCGTTCTTTTGTCTGCATAGCCCGGTAGGCCACATCCCGCATGGAGCGGCTGACCCGGATGCTATTGTTGTCCCGCAGATAGCGGCGGATCTCCCCGACGATCATAGGCACGCCGTAGGTGGAAAAGCGCACGCCCTGCTCAGGGTCAAAATGGTCGATGGCCTTAATCAAGCCGATACAGCCCACCTGAAACAGGTCGTCCAGATTTTCGCCCCGGTTTGTAAACTTCTGCACAACGCTTAGGACGAGCCGCAGATTTCCGCTGATCAGTTCCTCGCGGGCCCGTTCGTCCCCTTCGCGAACCCGCCGGAGCAGTTCGGTTTTTTCCTTTTCCTTGAGAACCTTTAATTTTGCCGTGTTAACGCCGCAGATCTCCACCTTGTTGTAATACAATCCCATCACGCCCGCTTTCTCCCGATTTCGCCGCCGAACAAAGGCAGCCGTGTTTTTATCATGGACGGCGGCTTGCCCAAACATACAAAATTTCACCTTGGCAATTTTTGTTAGGCATAAGCGGACATTCCGACGCCATAAGGATACGAAAAGGGGGCGATGCGGATGATCTACCGGATTTCGGATTTTAAATACAAGGATGTCATCAATATCAGAGACGGAAATTGCCTGGGGGCCATCTGCGATGTGGAAATCGAAAGCGAAAAGGCGGAGGTCATTGCCGTAGTGGTGCGCGGACGGTTCCGCTTTTTTGGCCTGTTCGGGAAGGGGGAGGAGTTCGTGATCTCCTGGGATCAGGTGAAGGTGATCGGAGAGGATGCGGTGTTGGTTTGTTTCGACCGGCGGCCGGAGCCGCGAAGGCCAAAATACGCTAGACATTTTGAAGAATAAGCGGTATACTAAAAAGGCCGGTAAAGTCACCTGAGATTGGGAAAAAGCACTTGCTTTTTGTAGAATCCTGTGCTATACTAATCCGGCAAAACACACGCTTGGGTTGGATTTTGGCAGGTGCCGGGATTGCTCTCGGTTGTCCAAAAATTGCCCGGGCGGAGGAAAAAACCTAAGGAGGAACTGTAAACATGGGCGTTATTTCGATGAAACAGCTGTTGGAGGCCGGTGTACACTTCGGTCATCAGACCAGAAGATGGAATCCGAAAATGGCACAGTACATCTTCACTGAGAGAAATGGTATTTATATCATTGATCTGCAAAAAACCGTGAAGAAGCTGGAAGAAGCCTACATGTTCGTAAGAGATGTTGCTGCGAACGGCGATACGGTGCTGTTTGTCGGCACCAAAAAACAGGCGGCGGAGTCCGTGAAGGAAGAGGCGTTGCGCGCCGGCGTACATTTTGTCAACGCAAGATGGCTTGGCGGCATGATGACCAACTTCAAAACCATCCAGCGCAGAATCCAGAGACTGGCTCAATTGCGGAAGATGGAAGAGGACGGCACTTTTGAGCGCCTGCCCAAAAAAGAAGTAATCAAACTGAAACTGGAGATCGAGAAACTGGAGAAGTTCCTGGGCGGTATCAAGGATATGAAGAAGCTGCCTGGCGCCTTGTTTGTGGTCGATCCTCGCAAAGAGAAAATTGCGGTTGCCGAAGCGAAAAAGCTGGGCATTCCGGTGGTTGCAATCGTAGATACCAACTGCGATCCGGATGAAGTGGATTATGTGATTCCCGGCAACGACGACGCGATCCGTGCCGTAAAGCTGATTTCTTCTGTGATGTCCGATGCCATCATCGAAGGCAGACAGGGCAGCGCTGAAGAGGCTGCTGTTGAGCAAAAAGCGGAAGCGGAAAAAGAAGAAGACGCTGAGAAATAAAAATGTTACTGAAATGCCCGAGCTTGTCCCGGGCATTTTACTAGATATGCCATAGAAATCGGGTAGAAGTAGAATCATCCGGATAAAAAAGAAATAGGAGGAATGATCCATGGCATTTACTGCAAAAGACGTTCAAAATCTTCGCGAGAGAACAGGCTGCGGTATGATGGACTGCAAAAAAGCACTGACCGAGGCCGGCGGCGATATGGAAAAAGCTGTCGAACTGTTGCGTGAAAAAGGCCTGGCTGCCCAGGCAAAAAAATCCAGCCGCGTTGCTGCGGAAGGCATTGTATACACTTATGTTGACGAAGAAAAAAAGGTCGGCGTAGTTATCGAAGTAAACGCCGAGACGGATTTTGTTGCTAAAAACGAGAGCTTCCAGAGTTTTGTCGCCGCCTGCGCGAAAACAGTAGTGGCCCAAAACCCTGCTACGGTTGAAGAACTAATGGCTTGCAAGGTGGACGAGCAGTTTACGGTTGAAGAAGCGCTGCGCGAGAAGATTCTGACCATCGGCGAAAACATGAAAATCCGCCGTTTCGCTAGATATGAGGGCGCGGTCGTGACCTACAGCCATGGCGGCGGCAGAATCGGCGTTATGGTGAAGTTTGACGCGGCTGCTGATGTTGCCGCGAAGGATGGCTTTAAAACGATGGCCAAGGACGTTGCCATGCAGATTGCAGCAGCCAATCCCTCTTATCTGAGCAAGGCCGATGTACCGGCTGATGAAGTTGCCAAAGAGAAAGAAATCTTAACCCAGCAGGCGATCAACGAGGGCAAACCCGCGAATATCGCTGAGAAAATGGTCATGGGCCGGATTAACAAATATTATAAAGAGGTCTGCTTGTTGGAGCAGCCTTTCATCAAAGACGGCGAGATCTCGGTCTCCAAGTACATCGAGAATGCAGCCAAAGAACTGGGCGGCCAGATCCAGGCGGTTTCCTTCGTCCGTTTTGAGAAGGGCGAGGGCTTGGAAAAAAGAGAAGACAACTTTGCGGATGAAGTTGCCAGCATGATGAAATAACCGTCGGTTGCCATCTGTTTTTGATAGACTTAGAAAGAGCCTTGGAACACAATTGATTGTGGACCAATGCTCTTTTTTTGTGTGGCCCAGCCAATCAGAACCCAGCGGCGAAAAAGCATATCCCCATATTTTGATCTGAATCTTCTCGGCTTTTTGGAAGCCGGGATAAAAAATTAACGATTCCCTCTTTCTTTTTTCATAAAGAAAAGTACAGAAAGGCTTTACATACTAGGGGCCAATATTGTAAAATAGATACAAACTGAGCAAAGAGACAAAAGTGGAGTGTGGATAACATGAGCTTAAAGTATAAACGGATTTTGCTAAAGCTTTCCGGCGAGGCGCTGGCCGGCGCACAAAAATTTGGGCTGGATTACGATGTGGTACAGCGGATTTGCGAAAGCATCAAAAAGTGCACTGCGCTGGGCGCCGAGGTCGCGATCGTCGTGGGAGGAGGCAACTTCTGGCGGGGGCGCAGCAGTGGTAAAATGGATCGTACCCGGGCCGACCATATGGGTATGCTGGGAACCGTGATCAATGCGCTGGCATTGGCTGACGCGCTGGAACAGCTGGAAGTTCCAGTGCGGGTGCAGACCGCTATTGCGATGCAGCAGGTCGCCGAGCCCTATGTGCGGGGCCGTGCAGTGCGCCATTTGGAAAAGGGCAGGGTCGTAGTCTTTGGATGTGGGACCGGAAATCCCTTTTTCTCCACCGACACCGCTTCTTCTCTGCGGGCGGCGGAGATTGGCGCCCAGATCATGATGAAAGCTACAATGGTAGACGGTGTATATGACAAGGATCCGCACAAATACCCTGATGCAGTCAAGTATGATACACTGACCTTTTCTGAGGTCCTCAATAAGGAACTGGCGGTTATGGATATGACGGCGGCATCCATGTGCCGGGACAATCACATCCCGGTGCTGGTTTTCGATATTGACGACCCGGATAACCTGGTTCGGGCGGTGCAGGGCGAGCAGATTGGCACGTTGGTGACAGAAGCGTAGATCCCATGTCGTTTGGTAAATGATTAGACTGGCCTTTACAGGCGGGAGAGGCTGGTTCGCGGATAGAAAATATAGTCCGCCGGAGAAAGGGAGCGTTTTTTATGAAAGAGCATTTGAAACTGTATGACGAAAAAATGACGAAAACTTTAGGCGCGCTAAATCACGAATTTTCTGCAATCCGCGCGGGCCGCGCCAATCCGGCGGTGCTGGATAAGGTGCAGGTGGATTACTATGGGGTTCCCACCGCGATCAACGCCATGGCGGCGGTAACGGTTTCCGAGGGCCGCACGCTGGTAATCCAGCCATGGGATAAATCAACGCTAAAAAGCATTGAAAAAGCGATTTTGGCGTCCGATCTTGGCATCAATCCCACCAATGACGGCAATGTGATCCGCCTGACCTTCCCACAGCCGACAGAAGAGCGGCGCCGGGAATTGACCCGCCAGGTGGCGAAAACGGCTGAGGACTCCAAAGTCGCGGTTCGTTCCATCCGCCGAGACGCAATGGAAAAGTTTAAAACTATGAAGAAAAACGCGGAAATCACCGAGGATGACCTGAAGAGCTATGAGAAGGATATCCAGGATATAACCGACAAATACTGTAAAGAGATCGACAAAATGGCCGCGGCTAAGGATAAAGAGATCATGGAGATCTGATCAATGGTTTTGTGATGACGAAAAGGCATAGGCGCAGCCTATGCCTTTTCAACGAAATTCGGGAGCCGCGCCCATGTGATAGCGGCCGCCTTTTTTGGCGTGTTGAAGGGCTGAGTATGTCGAACGAGCAGATGGAACACCGTTTGGTTCCCACTCACGTCGCCGTGATTATGGACGGCAATGGGCGCTGGGCCAAGCAGCGGGGATTGCCGCGCAGCGCGGGCCACAAACAAGGGGCAAAGGTTTTTGAAAAAATCTGCGATCATTGCCAGAAAATTGGGGTGCAATATGTCACAGCGTATGCCTTTTCTACCGAAAACTGGAAACGGCCTCAAAACGAAGTGGACGCCATTATGGATTTGCTGCGCAGCTATCTGCAAGAAACCCTCAAACAGGCAAAACGGAACGTGCGGCTGATTTTTTTGGGGGAACGGGCACCGTTAGCGCCTGATTTGCAGCGACTGATCGAACAGGCGGAAGAAAGCAGCGCCCAGAATACGGGGATCACAGTCTGCGTCGCGTTAAATTACGGTGGCCGGGCGGAGATCGTCCACGGCGTGCAAAAGCTGGCGCAGTTGGCGGCGGACGGGGAGTTGAATCCCGCTTGTATTGACGAGGCGCTTCTGGGGCAGTCTTTGTATACAAAAGGAATCCCGGATCCTGATTTGATGATCCGCCCCAGCGGAGAATGCCGCATTTCCAACTTTTTGCTTTGGCAGATGGCCTATACGGAGTTCGTCTTTTTAGATGTGCTCTGGCCTGATTTTACCCCGGCGCATCTGGATCGGGCGATCGATCAGTATGCAAAACGAAACAGACGATTTGGAGGCATTTGATGAAACAGCGGATTGCAACGGCTGCAGTGGGTTTGGCGATCTTTTTTGCCGTTTTGGCATTATACAATACGATTCTGCTCAACATCAGCGCGGCAGCAGTTATTTTTCTAGCGCTGTATGAAATATTCCATGTGACCGGTGTGTGGGAAAATAAGACGTTGTCCGTTGTTTGTATGCTTTTTGGCTGCACGCTCCCGTTTTTAGATGTGGCGCAGCGGGGGGAATGGCTTGTTTATTATGAGGCATTTTTTGCATTGGCTCTTTTTGCCGTTCTTTTGCTTTACCACGAGACGCTGGATTACGCAAGAGTGGCAACAGCTTTTGCCGCCACCGGCATAATTGGCTATACAATTAATATCATGGTTTTGTTCCGGGAGACGAGCGAACAACCGGCCATCGGGATTTATTATACGTTGCTAGCGTTTGGCTTAGCTTGGTTGACGGATACCGGCGCGTACCTTTTTGGCATTACGATGGGGAAACACAAGCTAGCGCCGAAGATCAGCCCTAAAAAAACGGTGGAGGGCGCAGTGGGCGGTGTGGCGTTTTGCATCGCTTGCGTTTTGCTGCTTTCGGTGGTCTATAATTGGATTTGCGGTAGCCTTTGGGGCATCCATCTGGATATCGACTACGGGCTACTTTTGATTTTGGCGCCGGTTGGCTCACTGATTTCCATGCTGGGGGATCTGTCCGCCTCTTTGATCAAACGGCAGTGCGGCGTAAAGGACTACGGATCCCTGATGCCCGGTCACGGCGGGATTATGGACCGGTTTGACAGCGCCTTTTTTACCTTATCATTTTTATTTTTGTTTATCCGGCTGTTCCCGATCGTCTGACAGCTTGGGGAGGATCAGATATGGATCAGAAGAGAATTACGATATTGGGTTCCACCGGTTCGATCGGGACGCAGGCCCTCCAGGTGATCCAGCGGCTGGGCTACCGCCTAGAGGCGATCTCCGCCAATGTGAGTGTTCAGCTGGCGGAGCAGCAGGCCCGCGCTTTTTCGCCCCGGTATGCGGTAATGATGGATCCTGAGGCTGCGGCGGATTTAAAGTTGCGGCTTTCGGATATCCAAACACAGGTGCTGTGCGGTATGGAGGGGCTTTGCCAGATTGCATCCTTGCCGGAAAACGATCTGGTACTCAATTCTGTGGTCGGGATGATCGGCCTAGAGCCAACGCTTGCAGCCATTGGGGCGGGAACCGATGTGGCCTTGGCCAATAAGGAAACGTTGGTGGCAGCAGGCCGGCTGGTGATGGAAGCGGCCCGGCAAAATAAGGTGCGCATCCTGCCGGTGGACAGCGAGCATTCTGCGATTTTTCAGTGCTTGCAGGGGAGTCCGAAAAAAGAGGCGCTGCGTAAAATTGTCCTGACGGCTTCCGGTGGGCCTTTTTTCGGCAAAAAACGGGAGGAACTGGAGCAGGTCACGGTGAAAGAGGCGTTGCGCCATCCCAATTGGGTTATGGGCGCCAAGCTGACCATCGATTCTTCGACGCTGATGAACAAGGGCTTGGAAGTGATTGAGGCCAGCTGGTTGTTCCAAAAACCGGTGGACGATATTGAAGTAGTGGTCCATCGCGAAAGCGTTATCCATTCGATGATCGAATATGTGGATGGATCCTGCATTGCCCAATTGGGGGTGCCAGATATGCAGATCCCTATCCAGTATGCCCTGACCTATCCGCAGCGGGTACCCAGCGGGGTTAAACCCCTTTCGTTGGTGGATTATGGGAAACTGACCTTCTACCAGCCGGATCTGGAGACTTTTTCCTGTCTGCGGGTTTGTATGGATGCGGCCCGTATGGGCGGGCTTTATCCCTGTGCCGCCAATGCTGCCAACGAAGAGGCGGTGGCGTTGTTTCGGGCAGATAAGATCCGTTTTTTACAGATTGGCGAGTTGGTGGAAAAGGCGGCGTTTGCCCAGCGGTTGCCGTTGGATTATTGTTTGGAGGATGTGTTTTGGGCGGAGAGGGAAGCCCGCCGTTTTGTAAGGGAACATAGCAGATAAGTGGCTCACTCTGTTTTTACAGAAAAAACAAATCGCTGCGCCAGCGCAGCAAAGGGGGATTGGGAATTTGAGTATTGTTTTAACCATTCTATTGTTCGGCGTATTGATTTTTATTCATGAATTTGGCCATTTTATCACGGCAAAGCTTTCAGGGGTCAAGGTCAACGAATTTGCGCTGGGTATGGGCCCGGTCATTTGGAAAACCAGAAAAAAGGATACGCAATATGCGCTGCGTTTGTTTCCCATCGGTGGCTTTGTCAGCATGGAGGGCGAAGACGAGGACAGCGAGGACGAGGGATCCTTTTCCAAAGCGCGGACCTGGAAGAAGATCCTGATCGTCGTCGCCGGTGCGCTGATGAATTTGCTGTTGGGTTTTTTGCTGCTGCTGATTGTGGTCAGCCAACAGACGGCTATTGGCTCAACGACGATCGCCCGGTTCGAGGAAGGCGCATCCAGCAGCCAGATGTTGCAGTTGGATGATCGAATTTTAAAGATCAACGGCTCGTCGGTCAACATTGATTATGATATCCTCTACACCATGATGCGCGATTCTGACGGGGCGGTGGATATGGTCGTCCTGCGCGATGGAGAGAAGGTCGAATTGAAAAATGTGCCGTTTGCCACCGAGGCGATGGAGGACGGTACGGTAACGACAACCTTGGATTTTAAGGTGTATGGAAAGGAAAAGACGGTGGGCGGCGTGCTGCGCCAGGCGTTTTTCTATACGGGCACGGTGGCAAAGCTGGTATGGACTTCCCTGGTCGATATTGTCACCGGGAAATTTGGTATCAATCAGTTGTCAGGCCCGGTGGGAGTAGCGACTGCTGTGGGAGAGGCAAGTTCGATGGGATTGTCTTCTTTTCTGATGCTGGCGGCCTTTATCACTATCAACCTCGGCGTATTTAATCTTTTGCCGATTCCGGCGCTGGATGGCGGGCGGCTGCTGTTTTTGCTCATTGAGGCGGTGCGGGGCAAACCAATCAACCCCAAATATGAGGGGTATGTCCATGCGCTGGGATTTGTGCTGTTGATTGGTTTGATGATCGTTGTGACGTTTAATGATATTGTACGGCTGTTTAAGGGGTGAAAGGTATGATCCGTGTTTCCAGGCAGGTCAAGGCGGGTAATGTTTTCATTGGCGGGGACGCGCCGGTGAGCATCCAATCCATGCTCTGCCGGCCCGCGGCGGATGTGGAGGGAAACGTCCAGCAGGCGGTGGAATTGGAACAGGTTGGCTGCGAAATCGTGCGGGTGGCAATCCCGGATATGGAAGCGGTCCGGCTGGTAGACGCCATCAAAAATAAAATCGCCATTCCACTGGTGGCGGATATCCATTTTGATTACCGGTTGGCGCTGGAGTGTGTGGCGGCGGGTGTCGACAAGGTGCGGATCAATCCCGGCAATATTGGGGATAAAAGCCGCGTTCGGGCGGTGGTAAAAGCCTGCAAAGCTAAAAATATTCCCATCCGCATCGGAGTGAATAGTGGATCGCTGGAAAAGGAGCTGCTGGAAAAATATGGCGCGCCGACAGCGGAGGCCCTGGTGGAAAGCGCCATGCGCCATGTGTCGCTGCTGGAAAAAAATGATTTTAACGATATCGTGATTTCCATCAAGTCCTCCGATGTCAAAACAATGGTTGACGCTTACCGTTTGGTGGCGCAGCGGTGCGAATATCCGCTGCATTTGGGCGTGACCGAGGCGGGCACCGAGCGGATGGGGCTGATCAAATCAGCGGCGGGCATCGGTTCGTTGCTGTTAGATGGGATCGGCGACACCATCCGCGTATCCCTTACCGACGATCCGGTGAGGGAAATTGCGGCGGCTAAAGATATTCTCAAAGCCATTGGCCTGCGGGATGAGGGGGTGCGTATCATTTCTTGCCCCACCTGCGGAAGAACCAACATCGACCTGATCGCTTTGGCAAACCAGGTCGAGGAAAAGCTGCGGGATTGCCAAAAGCCGATTACCGTGGCGGTGATGGGCTGCGCGGTCAACGGTCCGGGCGAGGCGCGGGAAGCGGATATCGGAATTGCAGGCGGAATCGGCGAGGCACTGCTGTTTAAAAAAGGAAAAATTTTGGGGAAATTCCCTGAAAAAGATATTTTGAACGTATTGCTTTCGGAGATCGAAAAAATGTAACCGTATCTGAAAAAAGGAGGGAAAGGAATGGACTCGAATTGTTTTGGCGCATTGTTTGGCAATTTGTGTGTGAATTTGCCCGACAACCTGGCGCAGGCGCAGGTGGCGTCCATGACCCTTTCTCGAGAACAGGCATTTTTGCAGGTGGGCTTGCGGCTTGGGGCCATTGTGCCAAAAGAGCAGTTATACGCAGTGGAAAAGCAGTTGTCCCAAAAATTGCGGCTAAAAAAATGCGTCCTGGCCCCGCGATACGACAAAGAGCTGCTAGACGGCGGTTACATCGGGCAGGTGGTAGAAGAATTGCGCCACCGCAACTGTCTGGTCAACGGTTTTTTAGATGGGGTGAGCGCCGATTGGGACGGCAACATCATGCAGATCCATTTACAGCGGGGCGGGCTGGCGCTTTTACAAGGCGCGGGGAGCGACCGGCGTATCCGGGAGATTCTCCAGCAGGAATTTAGCGTGGCAGTCGAGATCGCCTTTGACGGGGTGACCGAATTGGAGGAGTATTCCAAGGAGTTTGCCCAGTCGGCCGAACAAAACCGGCAAAAAATTGTGAAGATCCAACAGGAAAAGCAACAGGTGGTGCAGGAGAAAAAGGCGGTACCTAAAAGCCAGACAATCGCCTTTGACACGGGGGAGCTTCCCTTTGATCGGGAATCGTTGACGGTTATCGTTGGCCGGGCAATAAAAGAAAAACCGATTTCCTTGGATTCTGTGGATGTGGAGAGCGGCAAGGTCATCGTCTGGGGTGATATTTTTGCGGTGGACAGCCGCGAATCCAGGGACGGCTCCAAAGTGATTTTGGCCATCCATTTTACAGATTACACCAGCTCCAATGTGATGAAGGTCATCACCGAGAAGGAAAAAGCGGCAAGTTACGAGCCCCTAACCAAGGGCAAGACAGTACTTGTCCGGGGCGAAGCGTCTTACGATAAATATGACGGCGAGATTTCCATCCGGCCTTACGACATCTGCACAGTGAAAAAGCTGATTCGCCAGGATAAGGCCCCTGAAAAGCGTGTGGAGCTGCACGCCCATACCAAAATGTCCGCCATGGACGCAGTGGTCAATGCAAAGGATTTGGTTAACCGTGCCTATGAATGGGGACATAAGGCCATCGCCATCACCGATCACGGTGTGGCGCAGGCTTTCCCGGAAGCGGCTGGCGCGGCGGCGGCCATCGCCAAAGCGGGCGGGGATTTCAAGGTTATTTACGGGGTGGAAAGCTATTTTATCAATGACATGATCCCCATTGTCAGCGGCGGCCGGGAAATGCCGCTGGCCGGTTCTTATATTGTGTTTGACCTGGAAACAACCGGCCTTTCCGCCGGTAACGACCGGATCACCGAGATCGGTGCGGTGCGGCTGGAAAACGGGGAGGTGAGGGGTTCCTTCAATACCTTTGTGAACCCCCAGCAGCCGATCCCAGAAAAAATTACCCAACTGACAGGCATCACCAACGAGATGGTGGCCGACGCGCCGCTGGAGGACGAAGCCCTGCGCCAGTTCTATGGGTTCTGCGGTGGGGAGGATGCGGTACTGGTGGCCCACAATGCGCCGTTCGATACGGGATTTGTCAAAGCGGCGGCGGCCCGGTGCAAAATGCCATACCGGTTTACTGCTATTGATACGGTGCCGATTGCGCGCAAGTTATTTCCAAATTTGCGCAACCACAAGCTGGACACGGTGGCCAAATATTTGCAGCTTGGCAATTTCAATCATCACCGGGCATGCGACGACGCGCGGATTTTGGCTGAAATTTATATCAAATTGGCCGAAATTCTGCAAAAAGAGAAAGAAATCCAAAGTATTCAGCAAATCAATACCGGACTGTCCGGTGTGGATTATAAAAACGCCTATTCCTATCATCAAATTATTTTGGTCAAAAACCTGACGGGGCTTAAAAATTTGTATCAGCTGATTTCCAAGTCCCATCTGGATTATTTTTATAAAAAGCCCCGCATCCCCAAAAGCGAATTGATCCGCTACCGCGAAGGGCTGATTCTGGGCAGCGCCTGTGAAGCGGGGGAGCTGTTCCGGGCAGTGGTGGATGGAAAAAGCTGGGGCGAGCTTTGCGCAATCGCCAAATTCTATGATTTCCTGGAAATTCAGCCGATCCAGAACAACCTGTTCATGGTTCACAACGGCACCGCCAAAGACGAAGAGCAACTTCGGAATTACAACCGCACCATCGTCCGGCTGGGCGACACCCTGAAAATTCCGGTGTGCGCCACCTGCGATGTACATATGATGGACGAAAAGGACAATATTTTCCGCCAGATCCTGCTGGCGGGCATGGGTTTCAAAGATACGGATCAGCAATCGCCCTTGTATCTGCGCACCACCGACGAGATGCTGCGGGAATTCTCTTATCTGGGCGAAGAAAAAGCCTATGAGGTGGTTGTGAGCAACCCCAATCAAATTGCGGATCGAGTGGAAAAAATCAAGCCGATCCCCGACGGAACCTTTACCCCCACGATTGACGGGGCGGAAGAGGATCTGCAAAATATCACCTGGAGCAAAGCGCGGGAAATTTATGGGGATCCGGTGCCGGAGCTGGTGGCCAAGCGGCTGGATCGGGAATTGACCTCCATTATTAAGCATGGGTTTGCGGTGTTGTACATCATTGCCCAAAAACTGGTTTGGAAATCGGAGGAGAACGGCTATCTGGTCGGGTCCCGAGGATCGGTTGGTTCCTCTTTTGTGGCGACGATGGCGGGCATTTCGGAGGTCAATCCGCTGCCGCCCCATTATGTCTGCCCCCACTGCAAACACAGCGAGTTTGTGACGGACGGGGCTTACGGATCCGGCTTTGACCTACCGCCGAAAAACTGTCCGGAATGCGGTGCGCCATATAGGCGCGACGGGCACGACATTCCTTTTGAGACGTTTTTGGGCTTTAACGGCGATAAAGCACCGGATATTGACTTAAACTTTTCCGGTGAATATCAAAACCAAGCCCATCGGTACACCGAGGAGCTGTTCGGCAAGACCCATGTGTTCAAGGCCGGTACCATCTCCACAGTGGCGGAAAAGACTGCCTATGGCTTTGTTAAAAAGTACATGGAGGAGCGGGGACGGGTAGCCCACAAGTCGGAAGAACTGCGGCTGGCGGCTGGATGCGCGGGCGTTAAGCGGACCACCGGCCAGCACCCTGGCGGCATGGTCGTTATACCCAATCAGTTCGAGGCCGCCGATTTCGCGCCGATCCAGCATCCGGCGGACGATGCGGGTTCTGGAATTTTGACGACCCATTTTGATTTCCATTCGCTCCATGATACGATTTTGAAATTAGATTTGCTGGGCCACGATGTGCCGACGTTGTATAAGCATCTGGAGGATATGACCGGCGTGAAGGTCATGGAGGTGGACACCTCGGATCCCAAGATTTTCAGCCTGTTTACATCGCCGGAAGCGTTGGGCGTCAGCGAGGAGGAAATTTCCTGCAACACCGGCTCGTTGGCGCTGCCGGAGATGGGCACCAACTTTGTCCGGCAAATGTTAATTGACGCGCAGCCCAAGACCTTTGCGGATCTTTTGCAGATCTCCGGCCTGTCCCACGGTACCGACGTATGGCTGGGCAATGCCCAGGAGCTGATTAAAAACGGCACCTGTACCATTTCGGAGGTTATCGGCACCCGTGACAGCATTATGATCTACTTGATCCAGAAGGGGCTGGACCCCAACATGGCGTTTAAAATTATGGAGATCACCCGTAAGGGTAACGCGCCGAAGCTGTTGACCGACGAGCATAAAAAAGCCATGCTGGAGCACGGGGTGCCCCAATGGTATATTGATAGCTGCTTAAAGATCAAATACATGTTTCCCAAGGCCCATGCGGCGGCGTATGTCATTGCGGCGATCCGGCTAGGCTGGTATAAAATTTACTATCCGTTGGAGTTTTACGCCACCATGTTTACCGTCCGCGGCGAGGATTTCGACGCCGACGCGGCGGTGAAAGGCAAACCGGCGGTGAAAATAAAGATGGATGGGCTGCGGATAAAAGGCAACGAGCGAACCGCGAAAGAGGAGGAACAGTATAACAGCCTGCAGATCGTCAATGAAATGCTGGCGCGTGGCTTCTCCTTTTTGCCGGTGGATTTGTTCTTGTCCCATGCCACCAAATACCAGGTGGAGGACGGAAAAATCCGCCTGCCGTTCAACGCACTGAAAGGGCTAGGGGTCAGCGCGGCCCAGAACCTACAGGAAGCGGCGGCACAAGGGCCTTATATTTCTAAGGATGAGGTGCAGACCCGGGCCGGCGTGTCCAAGTCAGTGCTGGAGATCCTCAATCAGTCCGGCGCGCTGGACGGCCTGCCCGATTCCAGCCAGATGACTTTCTTTTAAAAGGGAGAACCGAATCGAAACGAATGCAATCCCAAAGGCCATCAAAGCGGCAGCTGCCGTTTTGATGGCCTTTTGAGTGAATGGATTATTCGTTAATGACGCTGGTAGGACGCCCAGCCAGGTAATTTGCAAAATTTTCAATCTGCAAATCCACTGACCGTAGGCGGGCCTCTTTGGTAAGCCAGGCAATATGCCCCGTGATGGTGCAATAGGGACAATCCATCAGCGGAATACGGCGGGCAGGAGGCTCTTCTTTCAATACGTCCAGCCCGGCGGCATAGATTTTGCGGCTCATTAGCGCGTTGTACAAGGCGCTTTCGTCAACAAGTCCGCCGCGGGCGGTGTTGATGAGGATGACGCCGTCCTTCATTTTCGCGATGCTTTGCTCGTTGATCAAATCCTGATTCTGATCGGTGTAAGGGCAATGCAGGGAAATGACGTCTGATCGCGCCAGCAATTCGTCAAAGGGCACCTGTTCAATGAACTGGTATTTGTCTCCGGTGTGGGGAAAGGGGTCGTAGGCGATGATTTTCATGCCGAAGCCCGAGGCCATTTTTGCGGTCCAATAACCGATGTTCCCGAGGCCGACGATTCCCATGGTTTTGCCGTACAGCTCGATGAGCGGATGAAATAAACGGCTAAAGCTTTTTTGGGGCGATACGTCGTTGAGATACTCAAACTTTATATAATCGCTGTGGCGGCTCACATGATTGCAGATCTCAAATAATAGCGCCATTGCATACTGGGAAATTGTCACATCGCCATAAACGGTGTTGGTGACGGTCAAGCCATGCCGCTGCGTCAGCGCTTTGTCGATGTACCCAAATCCATGGCTTGAGGTGGACGCGTATTTGAGATTTGGGTGTTCTTTAAAAAAATCTTCATCGAAAAAATTGTCGGTGATCCAAAGCCCCATCGCGACGTCGGCATCCCCGATCAAATTCCGCTGCGTTTGATCCGGATACTGGGAGGCATCGATAATTCGCACCTCCTTGATAGCGGAAATCTTTTTCAACGGTTCCCAACGCTCAATCAGCTCCGCATAAGGAAGATTTGGCGCATGGGACTGCCCTTGAAATACAACAGCTTTCATTTTGCTTCATCCTTTCAACAAATACTTCGCCTAACATTCCAACCAATGGCGGTATTGATATCCGCCGAAGAAAGCATTCTTTTCTCAATCACTAATTGTATACAAGTATATATATTTTCTGCAATTTGTCAATGCTTTTCTGACCAGGAGCGGCGGCAACACCCTCTGTTGTTTGAACCCGGAAGGGGGTGTTGGAATAGAATGTTAACGAGTTGAAATTGGCGGAAGGAAAAATCTTGTACTTTTGCACAACGGGGGGAGTGAAATGGAGGAAATCTTAAAAGTGGAACAAATTTCACAGACCTATCAAGCCGAAAACGGCGAACTGACTGCGCTGGAAGAGATCAGCTTTTCGGTGGAGAAGGGGGAATTTGTCAGTATCGTGGGACCAAGCGGATGCGGGAAATCCACCCTATTGTCCATCGTGGCAGGAATGATCCGGCCGACGTATGGCCGCGTTTTGCTGCAGGGAGAGCCGGTTGAAGGAATCTCCCCGCATATTGGTTATATGCTCCAGCGCGATAATCTGCTGGAATGGCGCAGTATCTATCAAAACGCTGTGCTGGGGCTGGAGATTCGTAACATGCTGACCCGGGAAACCGCTGCATACACTGAGAGCCTTTTAAAAGCTTACGGATTGTGGGATTTTCGGGATAAATATCCTTCTCAGCTTTCCGGCGGCATGCGGCAGCGGGCTGCGCTGATCCGAACACTCGCGATAAAGCCGGAAATTTTTCTGTTGGACGAGGCGTTCTCAGCGCTGGACTATCAAACGCGCCTTGCTGTGACCGACGATGTGTATCACATTTTAAAGCTTGAGCAGAAAACGATTTTGATGGTGACCCATGATATCTCGGAGAGCATCAGCATGTCTGACCGGGTCATTGTCCTTTCCCGTCGGCCGGCACACATTGCCCGGACGATGGAAATCCACTTTACCGATCCGGATTTAACGCCGCTGCAGCGCCGGGAGCAGCGGGAGTTTCAGGAGTATTTCAATACCATATGGAGAGAACTCGATGTTCATGTATAATCAACCGGCGGAAAAGCCGGTCTCAAAGGAGAGAGCCGCCTATCTGCAAAAACAGAAGCGGAAAAAATATGTCGTCAGGGCAGTGCAAATCTCGGTGGTGATTGTGCTGATCGCCCTGTGGGAGATCCTGGCCAACGTCGGGGTTATCGACAGCTTTATTATGAGCCAGCCTTCCAGAATGGTAAAAACACTGTTGAACTTGAGCGAAAATGGGCTTTTGACCCATCTGGGCGTAACCTGCATGGAAACGCTAGTAGGTTTTTTGCTCGGAACGGCACTAGGCGTTGGCCTGGCGGTACTCTTGTGGTGGTCCGATACCCTGTCCCGCATTTGCGAGCCCTTTTTGGTGGTGCTCAACGCGCTGCCTAAAATCGCATTGGGGCCGGTTTTTATCGTGTGGGTGGGCGCTGGGATGCAGGCGATTATCGTGATGGCGCTGGCGATTTCTTTGATTGTTACGGTGTTGGAGATGCTCAATGGTTTTTTAAACACCGATGAAGAAACGATTCGGATGGCACAGACTTTTGGCGCCAACCGACGGCAGGAGTTTACGAAAATCGTGATGCCCTCAAACCTGCACACGCTTTTTAACTCGATGAAGGTCAATATCGGCCTTTCGCTGGTTGGGGTCATCGCGGGGGAATTCCTGGTCTCAAAAGCAGGGCTGGGATACTTGATTGTTTATGGTGGCCAGGTCTTTAAATTGGATCTGGTTATGACGAGCGTTGTGATCCTCGCAATCGTCGCCGCGTTGTTATATCAGTCGGTGGTGATTGCCGAACGATTTGTGACCCGTAAAATGAGCCATAAAAATTGACTTTGGAGGGAGTATCATCATGAAGAAAAGACTGCGCATTTTGCTGCCGCTGTTCTGCGCGGCCCTGCTGGTGTTGGGACTGTTTTCCGGCTGCGGCGCACAAGAAAAATTGCAGAAGGTCACTGTCAGCGAGGTGACCCATTCGGTATTTTACGCGCCGCAGTATGCAGCCATCAACCTGGGCTATTTTGAAGCGGAAGGCATGGAACTGGAATTGAGCAACGGACAGGGGGCCGACAAAGTGATGACCGCCGTGCTTTCCGGCAGCGTGGATATTGGCTTTGCCGGGCCGGAGGCGTGTATCTATGTTTACAACGAGGGCAAAGAGGATTATATGCAGGTTTTTGCCCAGCTGACCCAGCGTGACGGCGCATTCATCCTGGCACGGGAGCCGGACGAAGATTTCACCTGGGAGCAGCTCAAGGGCAAGAATTTGCTGCCTGGGCGAAAGGGCGGCGTGCCTTATATGACGCTGGAATATGTGGTTAAGCAGCATGGGTTGACCCCTGGCGTCGATGTGATTTTTGACGACAGCATCCAGTTCTCGGCGATGGCAGGCGCCTTTACCAGCGGCTCTGGCGATTATGTAGCGCTGTTCGAGCCCACCGCCTCGGCATTGGAGGCGGAGGGAACCGGATACATTGTAGCGTCGGTCGGGGCTGAAAGCGGCGAGATCCCGTATACCGCTTATTTTGCCCAAAAAAGTTTCATCGCCAAAAATGAAAAGTTGATCCAAGGTTTTACCAACGCTATCGCTAAGGGCCTTACTTGGGTGCAGGAACATACGGCGGAAGAAGTGGCCGAAATCATCCAGCCTTCTTTTCCGGATACTGATCTGGAAACATTGAAAACGGTAGTACAAAACTACAAGGATATCGAAGCGTGGTGCGCCGACCCGGTCATGAAAGAAGCTGCGTTTGAAAAGCTGCAGACGGTGATGCAGCAGGCGGGCGAATTGGAAAAAACAGCTCCTTTTTCGGAGATCATCAACAATTCTTTTGCGGAAAAGGCGGGTAAATAAGGGCATTGCTCCCCTTTGGCTAATAACATCCACCCGGAGCCTTTTGGCGGCCTTCGGGTGGACTTTTTATGGTTTTTAAATATTTCGTCACGAAATCAACACAATCACCTGCTATATTGATTATAAATATAGCTTGGAACGGGAAAAGGGGACACGGAAAGAGAGGGAGTGCATTGTACAAAATTCTGGTGGTAGACGACGAGGCCAATATCCGGAAACTAATCGTCAAATATGCAAATTTTGAGGGGTACGAGGTAGTAGAAGCCTCTGACGGCGCGCAGGCGGTCAGCATGTGCCGCTCTACCGCGTTTGATTTAATCGTCATGGATATTATGATGCCAGGGATGGACGGCCTTACGGCTTGTACAAAAATCAAAGATTTTTCGGACGTGCCGATCATTATGCTTTCGGCGCGCGGCGAAGAATACGATAAGATCTATGGCTTTCGGCTGGGGATTGACGATTATGTGGTCAAACCTTTTTCGCCCAAAGAGCTGATGCTCCGCATCCAGGCGGTACTCAAACGCTGTGCGGCCGGTGAAATGGCAAAAAAGAAAGAAATCTACCAGTGCGAAGGGCTCACGGTGGATTTCACTGGTCGGATGGTCTATGTAAACGATAAGCCGGTAGAGATGTCGCCCAAGGAATACGATCTGCTTTTTTATATGGTGCGAAACCGCGGGATCGCATTGACAAGAGAAAAGTTGATCAACGAAGTATGGGGGTACGATTATTACGGCGATGCAAGAACGCTGGATACGCACATCAAGCTTTTACGGAAAAGCCTGGGACCGTGTAGTGCTGGCATTGTAACGCTACGGGGGGTAGGCTACCGTTTTGCGCTGGGGAAAGATTAGTGTAAAAGGCAAGATCTTTTCGTGTCTTGCCGTTTTTTCCGTTTCTATCCTGATCGTTTTATGGCTGTTTCAAACGGTCTTTCTAGACGCCTTCTACCGGCTGATCAAGGAAAGCGAAGTCCGCAACTATAGCCAGACGATTGTGGAAAATATCAATGACAATGATTTAGACGAATTGCTGAACCGGGTTACCGAGTCCGGCGATATTTGCGTACACCTAATTGGCGCGTCCGGGGAACAGCTCCAGGAAAGCGGCAAGTTTAAATACTGTTCTCTGCAGGAGATGGATACGGCAGCCAGAGCAATCCTTTTTGAAAAGGTTTTAGCCAAAGGTAGCCCTAAAATGATGTATTTTGAGGGGTTAGATGGAGTCGGGATGGAAGAGCACTCTTCCACATCGGTGGAGGACCTCACAGCGCCTAAACCGCAGTGGAAAGGGAAACCTTTTTTTAACTTTGATAAGATCCAGCAAAGCCTATCCTATTTTCAAATGGCCACAATGCCGGACGGGTCACAGGTGATGGTCTGCATTGGTGCCAGAATTACGCCGCTGAACGCAACGGTACAAACCCTGCGCCTGCAAATCGTGTGCATTGCAGTTTTATTTTTTGCATTGGCGGGCGTGCTGAGCGTACTGATGTCTCGCTTTATCGCCAGGCCGATTGAGGACATGAACCGTTCGTCGAAAGAGCTGGCTCGCGGAAATTACGACGTCTCTTTCAATGGAAAAGGGTATCGGGAGATCACAGAACTCAGCGATACATTAAATGTTACCGCCCAGGCGCTTGGTAGGGTGGACCGCCTGCGTAAGGAACTGGTGGCCAACGTCTCCCACGACCTGCGGACGCCGCTGACGATGATTATCGGCTACGGGGAAGTGATGCGGGATATCCCCGGCGAAAATACCGCTGAAAATATCCAGATCATCATTGACGAGGCCCAGCGGCTAAATCTTTTGGTCAACGATTTACTGGATCTGTCCCAGGTGGAGGCCGGGGTGCGCAAGCTGGAGAAACAACGGTTCAACCTGACAGAAAGCATTCAGGAAACCTTGACCCGCTACCAAAAACTCGTGGAGCAACAGGGCTATACGGTGGAATTTGAGGCAGAGGGCGCAGCTTATATATATGCTGACAGGGTCAAAATAGACCAGGCAGTGTATAACCTGATTAACAATGCCATATCCTTTACCGGAGAAGGGAAAAAGGTCACGGTGCGCCAGAGCGTCACCTCCTCGCAGGTGCGCGTTGACGTGATCGATTACGGCGTGGGTATCCCGCCAGAGGAGATGGACAGCATCTGGGAGCGGTATTACAGCAAAAAAACGCCCCACCGCCGGGCAATGATCGGAACCGGGCTGGGCCTTTCCATTGTCCAGGAAGTCCTGCGGATGCATGACGCCGCGTTTGGCGTGGAAAGTGAGCTGGGAAAGGGAAGCGATTTTTGGTTTATCCTCCCATTGGATCGCACAGAAGCCTTGTAAATTTAGGGAAAAGTGCTATAATAAAGACGAAGAAAGGCTTTGAACCCAATCTTCAGAAGGGGGAATCATTGATGAGTAATCCTTTTGTTGTAACCATCAACAGGCAGTTTGGCAGCGGTGGGCGTGAAATCGGAAAACGGCTGTCCCAAATCTTGGATATTGATTATTTGGATAAAGAGTTGCTGTCGCTGGCGGCGCAGAAGAGCGGCATCAGCGAAAAGGCGTTTGAACATGCCGATGAAAAGCCGGAAAAAAGCTATCTTTATACTCTTTCCGCTACGGCTTACGGAAATTTTGCGGTGCCATTCAGTTATCCGGATGTGCTGACCAACGACCGTTTGTTTGCCATTCAGGCAGATGTCATCCGCAAAGAGGCGGCAGAAAAAAGCTGCGTCATCATTGGGCGCTGCGCCGACGATATCCTGTCCGATCATCCCTGTCACATCAATCTGTTTGTCCATGCGCCGTTTGAGGTCCGCCAAAAACGGATTATGGAACTCTATCATCTGGACGTCAAACAGGCGAAGGATCTGATTGCCAAGACGGATAAGACAAGAGCCAGCTATTACTATTTTTATACCAACCAAAAGTGGGACGATCTACTCAATTACGATCTTTCGGTGGATTCCTCTGTTTTGGGATATGACGACACAGCGGAGCTTTTGGCGTCGTTTATCCGTAAAAAAGCAAAGCTTGGCTAGCGGGGAATATTATATAACCGGCAGCTATTTTCTCACGGATCCGACCTCGTCATGGGCGGTTGAGTTTTTTCGGCTACCGGCCATTTTACCTACTGTTTTTATTCTGGCCAAACAGCTTGTCCTTTGGGGCGGCTGTGCCGCATAGCCATTTTGGAGCGATTGTCAAACAAGGGCTTGTGAGAAATTACAAGCCCTGTTTTTCGGTTTGGAGGGAAAATCATGGTCCGTTGGGTTCTGGGTACAGCGGGGGCGGGAAAAACGTTCCATGTTTTGGAAGAGGCCGGAAAGGCGGCCCGTGCCGGGCAAAAGGTGCTGCTGTTGGTACCGGAGCAGTATTCTTTTGAGATGGAAAAAGCGGTCCGTCGCGCTTTGGATGCCGCTTCGGCGCTCCGGGTGGAGGTGTACAGCTTTACCCGCCTTTGCGACCGGATTTTCCGTGAGCTGGGCGGGGCCGCTAAGCAGGCTGCCGGAGAGGCGGCTTATTACCTTGTAATGAACCTGGCGTTGGAACAACTAAAGGGTTCTTTAAAGCGATATCAAAACAGCGGCCGTAGCGGGGCGTCCATTGCGGCACTGACACGTCAGATGGAGGAGTTTCGCGTCGTCGGCGTCAGCCCGCAGATGCTGCGGGACACCCGGGGGACCCTTACACAACATTCTTTTGTGGAAAAAATAGATGAACTGCTTTTGATCTACGAAACCTATGACAATTTGCTGGCTGTTTCGTTTGGCGAACAAAAGGGCCAGCTGGACTATGCGCTGGACCGGCTACGGGGAAATCCGATTTTTGGAGAATACGCCGTATTTGTCGATTCCTTTAAGGGCTTTATGGCAGGGGAGTTTGCCCTGCTGGAGGAGCTGATGAAAACCGCTTCTTCCGTCACCTTTTCGCTGTGCACCGATAGCCTGTTCGACCAGTCGAACGGGTACGGGATTTTTGTGCCAGCCTGCAGGACGGCGGCGCGGTTGATGGAATTGGCGCGGAAAAACAATGTCCCGGTGGAGCGGCCAGTACTGCTGTCCGGGCAGCGGCGCTTTCATGCGCCGGCGCTGGCTGCGCTGGAGCGCAGTTTGTTTCGGGATCTGCGGGAACCGCAGGCGGCGGCTGATGGAATCCGGCTGACTTGCTGTCGGGACCCCTATGAAGAGATGGAATGGGTAGCGGCCCGGATTGCCCATCTTGTGCGGGAGGAAAACTGCCGGTACCAGGATATTGTGGTCATTGGGCGGGATTTGGAGCCATATGTTCAGCCCATCCGCGCCAGTTTTGCGGACTATGAGATCCCTTATTTCATGGACAAGCGGTTTGATGTGGCGTCTCAGCCGCTAACCGCCGCGGTGCTTTCTTCGATGGAAGCGGTAAAGGGCCATTTTCGGCGGGACGACCTGTTCGATTTGCTCAAAACGGGGCTGTTGGATTTTTCACTGGAAGAGATCGCGCTACTGGAAGAATACGCCTATGTCTGGGATATCAGCGGTGCCCGCTGGGAAGAGCCTTTTGGCTGGAACCCCTCCGGATTCGGGAAAATGCGGGAGTCGGACGTGCAAAAGCTCAATCAAATCGAGGGGCTGCGCCAAAGGCTGATAAGCCCCTTGATGGAGCTGCAAAATCAAATTCACAGCTGCACCGGCCGGGCATTGGTTTTGGCACTGTATGAATATTTAAAAAAAGCAGGTATTTTGGAGAGGCTCAAGCAGCAGGACAACGGCGAAGATGCCATCCTGCGGGACAGCACCCGGGGCCTTTTTGACGGCATGATGGATTTGTGGGATCAATATGCAATGGTGCTGGGGGAAACGGCATATCCGCTGACCCGCCATTGCGAGTTGATGCGGTTGACCCTGTTGACCGCCGATCTGGGCCAGATTCCTCAAATGTTGGATATGGTCACCATCGGCGCCGCTGACCGGATTCGGCCAAATGCGCCCCGTTATGTGTTTGTCATCGGCGCGAACGAGGATTTGTTCCCCGCGCCGGTGGGCCGGAACGGGATCTTGTCTGAGCGGGAACGAGAGCAGCTGAGCGCTGTGGGACTTTCGTTGACGGAGCTTTTTGAGCTGCGGGTGCTGGAGGAGCGGTATTTTGCCTATGCGGCTATGACCTGCGCCAGCGACGGCCTTTTTTTGTCCTGGACGGAGGAATCCACTGAAGGGAATCCGCTGTCGCCGTCGGTGATGGTGCGGGAGGTGTTTTCCGTTTTTTCGCAGGTTTCCTGTCAAAAAGCGTCGGCAGAGGAACCGCTTTTTTACGCGCTCAACCAGAAAACGGCGTTGAACGTTTTTGGCCGGATGGTGGACAAGACCCTTCCAGATGCGGCGGCGTTAGGCGTTCTGCTGGAACAGGGCCCCTATGCGCAGCAATACTGGAGAATGCAAAGCCCTGTCAGGCCCGAGCGCTTTTCCATGGAATCGGGCGAAACAGCCAAAGCGCTGTTTGGCAAGGAAATGCGGGTCTCGCCCTCTAAATTGGACCGGTATCACCAATGCCGTTTTGCCTATTTTTGTGAGCGGGGGTTGGGGGTGAAAAAGCCGCGGAAGGCCCAGCTTTCCCCGATGGAATCGGGAACGGTAGTCCATTATGTGCTGCAGCAGGTGACCTCCCAATATCCCGGCAAGGCGTTGTGCAGCTTAACGCAGCAGGATTGCCGCCGGCTGGTACGCCAAGCGTTGGACGACTACCTGCAAGAGGCTATGGGCGGTGAACCAGATAAAAGCGCCCGATTTAAATATCTTTTTACCCGGATGGCAAACACGCTGGTCCGCTTGATTTGCCATCTGGCTATGGAATTTGCGGTTTGCGATTTTGAACCGGTAGCCTTTGAACTTCCCATCGCGAAGGATTCGCAGATCACGCCCATAGAGCTGGCCACCCCGGACGGCGGCAGGCTCTGGGTGGAGGGCGTTGTGGACCGGGTGGATGTGATGGAAAAACAGGGGAAGCGGTATGTCCGGGTGGTGGATTACAAAACAGGGACGAAAAACTTTGATTTTACTGATATTTATTATGGAATTAACCTGCAAATGCTGGTATATTTGTTTTCCATCTGTCAGAACGGGCAGGATCAGTTGGCGGGGGCGGTTCCGGCTGGTGTGCTATATATGCCGGGAAAAACTGGATTTTTAAGCGCCGACCGGCATGCGGGAGAAGAGCAAATGGTGGCGGAGCAGAAAAAGGTGCTGAAAATGAACGGCCTGCTTCTGGCTGATCCAGTGGTGCTGGAGGGGATGGAAGCGGACGGTACGGGCATTTTTATCCCGGCAAAGATCAAGGATGGGCAGATCGACGCCAAATCCTCGGTTGCCTCGCTGGAAGAGTTGGGCCGGCTCAAACGCTATGTGGAGTCGCTGTTGCAGCAGATGGCCAAGACCCTATGGTCCGGCGATATTCCGGCTTTGCCGTTGGAGGAAAAAAATTTCGACCTATGCGCTTGGTGCGATTATCGAGGCATTTGTAGCCGAGAAGAGGACGGGCCGCAGCGGCGCCGGGAAGATCTGTCCCGAGAGGACTTTTTCAAAAAGATCGGCGGTGAGGAAGATGAGTGAGAAGCACTGGACAACGCAACAGGCGCAGGCAATTCAAAGCCGCGGCGGGACGCTTTTGGTCTCGGCCGCAGCGGGCAGCGGGAAAACCGCCGTTTTAGTGGAACGGGTGGTTTCCATGCTTTTGGATGAGGCCCATCCGGTGGATGCGGATCGGCTGTTGGTCGTGACCTTTTCCAATGCGGCGGCACGGGAAATGCGCCAACGCATTGATGGGCGGCTGGCACAGGAGCAGGCCGAAAATCCGCACAGCCAGCACCTGCGCCACCAGCGCGTTTTAATGGAACGGGCCCACATCAGCACGATTCATGCCTTTTGCCTGGATCTGATCAGCCAACATACGGAAGAGCTGGCCCTCCCGGCGGATTTTTCGCTGGGAGATGAAAGCCGCTTGGCCCTGCTGCAGCAGGAGGCGGCAGCCCAGGCGGTCGAGGCTTTTTACGCCGCCGACCAGAACGGCAGTTTCTCTGCACTGGTAGAGCTTTTATCCGGCGGGCGAGACGATAACCGTGTGACGGATACGATTTTCAAATTGTATGGATTCATCCGTTCCCATCCGTTTTACGAAGATTGGCTAGAGCGAAAAAAAGAGATGTATGATCCTCATATGCCGGTTTCGGAAACGGTTTGGGGCAGGACGATCCTCTCTTACGGAATTGATGCGGTAGAATATTGTTTGCAGATCAACCGGAGATTGTTAGAGGAAATGGATGGCATTCCAGAGCTAGAAAAGGCTTATGGCGGCCCATTCCGGGAGGACGGGCAGCGCCTATCAGTGTTGCTGGCGGCACTGCAGTCTAGCGATTGGGACGACAGCTGCGGACAGCTGCGCGGCTTTTCCTTTGGGCGGCTGGGCGCGTTGCGGGGATTTGAGGATGAAGGCTTAAAAAACGCCCTGCAATTAGGGCGAGACCAGATCAAAAAGACGGTGAAGGGGTTGGCACAAAAGCAGTTTTGCGCCAACTCCCGGGAGTTCCAAGAAGATATAGAGAATCTCCAGCCGGAGGTGTCCACCCTGTTCGACCTGACGTTGGCCTATGACCGGCAGTATTCCCGGTTAAAAAGCGAACAGAAGCTGTTGGATTTTTCTGATCTGGAGCATTTGGCGCTACGGCTTTTGATGGAAAAATCCGGCGGCGGTTATCTGCCGACGGTGTTGGCGCAGCAGCTTTCTCAAGAGTATGAGGAGGTGTTGGTAGACGAGTATCAGGACACCAACACTGCTCAGGATATGCTGTTTTCCGCGATTTCGAGGCAGGATGGCAACCTCTTTATGGTCGGGGATGTCAAACAGAGCATCTATCGTTTCCGGCAGGCCATGCCGGAAATCTTCATCAGCAAAATGAATGACTATCAGACCTTTGACGGGGAAAACTATCCCGCAAAACTTATATTGGGCAAAAATTTTCGCAGCCGCCCTGAGGTGACTGGGTTTGTCAATTTTGTATTCCAGCAGCTGATGAGCTGGGAAATGGGCGAAATGGACTATGGCCCTGAGGAGGAGCTGATTCCCGCTGCCGCCTATCCGTCGGAGGAGGGGATGGAACCCGAGCTGCACCTCATCGATACCGGGGACTCTCAGCTGCCGGCGGCACAGCTGGAAGCGGCGTATGTGGCTGAGAAAATTGCCCAGCTGATGACCAGCGGCGCCAGCGTATGGGAAAACGGCGCGCCGCGGCCATTGCGTTTTGGGGATATCTGTGTGCTTTTGCGGTCGCCGAAAAACAAGTCGCAGCTTTATCGGGATGCATTTTTGCAAGAGGGGGTCAACAGTTGGGCAGAAAGCCGAAACGGCTTTTTGCAAGCCAGGGAGATCCGTGTCATTACAGCTTTTTTGCAGGTGCTGGACAACCCGTACCGGGACATCCCGCTTTTGACGGTGCTCATGTCCGACCTGTTCGCATTTTCGCCGGAACAGGTGGCCAAAATCCGCCTGTTGGACCGGCGGGGGGCTTTTTATACGGCGCTGCTTTGCAGCGCGCGGGAGGGGGACGAGCCCAGCGCCGCATTTCTGCAGCAAACACAAGCGCTGCGGCAGCTGGCGGTCAGTATGCCGGTGGCGGATCTACTGACCGAGCTTTACGCCAGAACGAACTATCCGGCTACGGTGTCTGCTTATCCGATGGGAGAAATGCGGAAGGCGAATCTGCATCAGCTGTGCAGCTACGCCGCCGCTTTTGAGAAGAGCGGGGGGCGGGGACTGTACGCTTTTGTGCGGTTTCTTGACCGGCTGGCAGAGCAAAAGACGGATTTTGAGCCTGCATCTGCCGGAGGCAGTGCCGATTCGGTGCGGATTATGAGCATTCATCGTTCCAAAGGGCTGGAGTTCCCATACATCTTTCTCTGCGACGGGGCAAAAGCGTTTAATAAGCAGGATCTGCGGGAGAGGGTCGCGCTGCATCCGCAGATGGGATTTGCCTGTGTGCGGCGGGATGCGGCGCTGCTCAAAGAGTTTACCACTGTCCCGCTGGAGGCGCTGCGGTTGGAGAACGAACGTGCTGGTTTAAGCGAGGAGCTACGGGTGCTGTACGTGGCCATGACCCGTGCCAAAGAAAAGCTATTCATCACGATGGCGGGAGATCCGGGTAAAATGCTGCGAAAGGCCGCTTTGGCGGCGGACGGGCCGCTGCAGCCGTTTGTGGTACGCGGCGCCGATTCCATGGGGATCTGGCTTTTAATGTGCGCTCTGCGTCATCCGGACGGCCAAGCCCTGCGGGAAAAGTCCGGAATGGCCATCTCCTGGCGCGCGCCGGCAAAAGTGCCCTTAAAGGTCTGTTTCGGCGTGCCGGCGAAAATGCAGGAGGGGGAATCCTCGCCTGATCTGGAATGGATCACCCTGCCGGATAAAGGGCTGCTGGAGGCGCTGCGGCAGAATCTGAACTGGAGGTATCCATATGAGGCGGCCACCCATATTCCCCAAAAACTGGGTGTTTCGGCGGTGACCAAAAAAGAGACTGCCAGCCAATATGCTTTTACAAAAGCTCCGCAGTTTCTCACCGGTGAAAAGCTTACAGGAGCTCAGAGGGGGGATGCGCTGCATCATTTTATGCAGTACGCTGATTATGCCCGTTGCGCCGAAAATCCCGAAGGAGAGCTGGATCGGTTGCTTAGAATGGAATTTTTGACCTCGGCGCAGGCACAGGTGGTTCCATTAGAACGGATCAGGCGATTTTTTTCTTCCAGCCTGTACCGACGGATGACGTTGGCCAAACGTCTAGAGCGGGAGTTGCGGTTCCTTTGGGAGATCGACAGCCGGCTCATGGGTTACGAAGATGCCGCGTCGGATAAGATCACGGTACAGGGGGTGGCGGACTGCGTATTCTGGGAAGAAGACGGTTTGGTGATCGTCGATTACAAAACTGACGCCGTATCTGCGGCGCAACAGCTGGCAGAGCGGTATCGGGAGCAGCTTCGCCTCTACCGGCTGATCCTGGGAGAGAGTTTGCAAACCCCGGTAAAATCGTGTATCATATACTCGTTTCATCTGGGTCAGGAGATCCCACTGGAGTTTTAAAGAAAGATTTGACCTGCCTATTGACAAATAGGATGGACATTGTTATACTATTTTAGAAAACAAAGTAGAACCAATTCGTTCTCACCTGCTCGCAGCGGCGATGTCAGGTCAATACCGGAGAAGCCACAGGCTTTCTATGTGTATTGAGCGCGGACGAATTTCGTTCCGCGCTTTGTTTATTGGAGAATTCGGGCTTTCACAATGGAGGTGCTTTAACATTAGCAACAAAGAACTGCAGATCAACGAAGAGATCAGGGACAAAGAAATTCGTGTCATCGACGCGGACGGTAGTCAGTTGGGGGTTCTTGCGACCAGGGATGCGATGCAGATGGCGATCGAGAAAAACCTCGATCTAGTCAAGATCGCGCCGCAGGCCGCTCCGCCGGTTTGCCGTATCATGGATTATGGCAAGTACCGTTTTGAGCAGGCTAAGCGGGAAAAGGAAGCAAAGAAGAATCAAAAGGTTATCGAGATCAAAGAAGTACGTCTTTCTTTGAATATCGATACCAATGATTTCAGCACCAAGGTGAATCATGCAATCAAATTCCTCAAAGAGGGGAATAAAGTCAAAGTATCGGTTCGGTTCCGGGGGCGCGAGATGGCGCATGCCCAGATGGGTACCGTTTTGATGCGGAAGTTCACCGACGAGGTCGCCGAATTTGGCACTGTTGAGAAGCAGCCGAAGATGGAAGGCAGAAGCATGACCATGTTCATCTCTGCAAAGCCCGTTAAGTAAATTGAACAGGAGGAAAACCAAAAATGCCTAAATTAAAAACTCATTCTGGCGCGAAGAAGCGCTTTAAACTGACCAAAAATGGTAAAGTAAAACGCGCGCATGCTTTCAAGTCCCATATTCTGAACAAAAAATCCACCAAGCGCAAAAGAGGACTACGCAAAGCCACCTATGCAGATCAGACCAATATGAAGGCAATTAAGCTGCTGTTGGCAAACCACTAATTAACATCTGATGGAGGATTAAGAATATGGCTCGTATCAAAGGGGCAACGATGACCCGCAAGAGAAGAAAAAAAGTTTTAAAACTGGCGAAAGGCTATTTTGGTGCAAAGAGCACTCACTTTAAAATGGCCAAACAGGCCGTTATGAAATCCGGCAACTATGCCTATGTGGGTAGAAAGCAGAGAAAAAGAGATTTCAGAAGCCTGTGGATCACCAGAATTTCTGCGGCTTGCCGCATGAATAGCATGAATTACTCCACTTTCATGAACGGTTTGAAAAAAGCCGGCGTGGAATTGAACAGAAAAATGCTTTCCGAAATCGCGATCAACGATCCGGCAGCGTTTACTACTCTGGTGGAGAAAGCGAAAGCTGCTCTTTAATAGACGATTTACAAGCCCGTGTTTGCTGACACGGGCTTGTTTTCAAATGGATGGAGTTTTTGATGGAACGGATAAGCAGCAGGGACAATGATAAAATCAAACAGCTGATCCGGCTGCAAAATAGCCGGAAGGCCCGGCAGGACGCTGCCGCCTTTGTGGCCGAAGGAGTGCGTTTGGCAAAAGAGGCGCTGCGCTGCAATCTGGTGGTGCGGCAGGCGTTTGCCACAGAGGATGGGGCAGCGCGTTATGCCGATATTTGGGATGCGCTTTGTCAAACGTCGTCGTCGGCGTATTTGATTTCGGACAAGCTGGAGACGAAAATCAGCGAGGTTCAGTCCCCTCAGGGGATCTACTGCGTCTGCGATATGCCGGATCCTGATGGGTGTTTTTTGGCCGCCGGGAAAAAAATTTTGGCGCTGGACCAGCTGCAGGATCCGGGCAATTTGGGGACGATTATCCGCACGGCGGACGCATTTGGCGCCGACGGGCTCATTTTGGGAGAAGGCTGCGCCGACCGCTACAGCCCCAAAGTGCTGAGAAGCGCGATGGGCAGCGTGTTCCGCCTGCCTGCCTGGACGGTACCGGACCTGGCGGCGGCGCTTGAGAAGATGAAGCGGGCGGGCTTTGCCTGTTTTGGCGCTGCGTTGGACGGTACGGCGCTGCGCTTGGGAGAGGTTTCCTTTCCCGAACGGGCGGTGACGGTGATCGGCAATGAGGGGAACGGCATTTCTCAGGCGGTGCTGGCCACCTGCGGGCGGACGCTTTATATCCCCATGCGGGGAGAGGCAGAGTCGCTGAACGCTGGCGTGGCCGCTTCTTTGATCTTGTGGGAAATGTGCCGGTAAGGAGGATGAAGATGGAATTTTGGATTTGGCTTTCCAACGCTTTGGGACCGGGCAGCCCCAGGGTCAATGACGTTGTGGCCTGTTTTGAAACGGCGGAACATTTTTATGCGGAGAAAAAGAACGGGTTTCGCCAGATTGATTTTTTGACGCAGGCGGAGAAGAAAAAGCTTTGTGACGCTTCTTTGTCCGACGCGTTACGGTTAAAAGAAAAAACATTAGATCATGGGTATCGGATTTTGACGCCGGACCAAAAAGAATATCCCAACCGGCTGCGCAATATTTATGCGATGCCTGCTGTTTTGTATGTGGACGGGGAGCTGGAGGGTATGGATCAAAATGTGGCGGTGGCGATTGTCGGCGCGCGCAAATGTTCCGACTACGGCAGGACTGTGGCGGCACAGCTGGGCTTTCAGCTTGCCCGGATGGGCGCCGTAGTCGTCACCGGCATGGCCCGCGGGATCGACGGCGCAGCCCACGAAGCGGCTCTCCGGGCCGGCGGCAGCACCGTTGCCGTACTAGGCTGCGGGCTGGATATCGTGTATCCACCGGAGCATACCGCGATCCGGCGAGAAATTCCCAAACGCGGCGCGGTGATTTCAGAATTTGCGTTGGGCGAAAAGCCGGAAGGTTTTCATTTCCCCATCCGGAACCGGTTGATGTCTGCGCTGTCATTGGGCGTTGTCGTGGTGGAAGGCGAATTGACCAGCGGTTCGCTGATCACCGCCAACTATGCGCTGGAGCAGGGCAAAGATGTCTTTGCCGTTCCCGGCAGCGTTTTAAGCGGCCTTTCTAAGGGACCTTTCCGTCTGCTGCAGGCGGGCGCAATCCCCGTTTCCTGCGCCAATGATATTTTAGAGGAATATCGTTACCGGTATGCCGCCAAAATAGATTGGAGGCAGGATTCAGCTTTGCAAATCCAGCCCGTGGCGCCGGAAAAGAAAGCCCCGGTGCGGCAGGATCCAGCGCCGGTTGTGCTGATTCGGGAAAAGCGCCCCTTGCCGGCGGATGCGGATGCTGGTGTTCGCGAGATCTATGAAGTGCTATCAGAAATCCCGGTGAATGTCGATGAAATTGTGGCGCGAACGCAAAAAAATCCTGCCGAAGTCTTGACAGCGCTTTCAGAACTTGAAATAATGGGATTTGTATCAGCAAATGCAGGAAAAAGATTTTGCATTTCCTAGCGTGACCGGGTTTTCCAAAGAAAAAGAGGTAGCTTTTTGAGCCTGAAACACGGTTGTGCCGGCTAAAAACGATTATCAGTATCCAGAGCAAAGATTATAGAAGTAAAGGCGGGATTGAATGTCAAAACTTGTGATTGTGGAGTCCCCCGCAAAAGCAAAAACCATCCAAAAATACTTGGGTGAGGGCTATGACGTCATAGCCTCCATGGGGCATATCCGGGATCTGCCAAAAAGCAAGCTGGGCATTGATATTGAACATGGTTTCAAACCGGATTATGTCGATATCAAAGGGAAAGAAGAACTGGTGCAGACCCTGAAGAAAAAAGGGAAGAAAAGCGATGCGGTCTATCTTGCTACCGACCCCGACCGCGAGGGCGAGGCGATTTCCTGGCATTTGGCTTATCTGCTGGGGATGGATCTAGACGAGGCAAACCGGGTCACTTTTAACGAGATCACAAAATCCGGCGTCCAGTCCGGTATGGCAGTCCCCCGCAAGGTGGACATGGATTTGGTCAACGCCCAGCAAACTAGACGGATCCTGGATCGGATCGTCGGCTATAAATTGAGCCCGTTTTTATGGAAAAAGGTTCGCCGGGGCCTGTCTGCCGGGCGCGTCCAGTCGGTCACGGTGCGGCTCATTGTGGACAGGGAAGAGGAAATCCGCAAGTTTAAACCGGAGGAGTATTGGTCTATCGATGCGATGTTGCTGGGCAAATCCAGCCGGAAGAGCTTTGGGGCCAAGCTATATGGCAAAGAGAAGAAAATTGCCATCAAAACCAAAGAAGAGGCCGACGCCATTTTAAAAGAGCTGGAGGGCCGGGATTATTTGGTGGAAAATGTAAAGAAAAGCGTGCGGAAAAAATCCCCGGCGCCACCCTTTACCACCAGTACCCTGCAACAGGAGGCATCCCGCCGCCTGGGATTCCAGGCGCGCCGTACCATGAAGGCCGCTCAGGAGCTGTACGAAGGCGTAGAGGTCGGTTCTATGGGCGCGGTGGGCTTGATTACTTATATGCGTACCGATTCGCTGCGCATTTCTGATGAAGCGGCCCAGCAGGCGGCTGCGTTTGTGGAACAGCGCTACGGGAAAAATTATCTGCCGCCGAAACGCCGGGCTTATAAGTCCAAAAACAACGCGCAGGACGCCCATGAAGCAATTCGTCCCACCATGCCGGAGCTGTCTCCCGACAGGGTAAAAGACAGCCTGTCTAGCGACCAGTATAAGCTTTACAAGCTGGTGTGGGAACGGTTTATTGCCAGCCAGATGGCGACGGCGCTGTTGGATACGGTTTCGGTGGATATCCGGGCGGGCGAGTATCTGTTCAAGGCTTCCGGCTATACGGTGAAGTTTGACGGTTATACTGTTTTATATGAAGAGAGCAAAGAGGAAACTGCCGAAGGGGAGGACAGTGCCTCCGGCGCGCTGCCGCCAATGGAAAAAGGCGACCTGCTGAAACTAAAAAGCCTGGAAAGTTCCCAGCATTTCACCCAGCCGCCACCCCGTTTTACAGAAGCGTCACTGATCAAAACGCTGGAAGAAAACGGGATTGGGCGCCCCAGCACCTATGCGCCGACGATTACGACCATCCTGTCCCGCAGCTATGTGGAGCGGGACGCTAAGGCGCTCAAGCCTACGGCCCTGGGAGAAGTTGTGACCCAGCTGATGAAGGATCAGTTTAAAAAGATCGTGGATGTGGATTTTACTGCCCAGATGGAGCGTAATCTCGATGGGGTAGAGGAAGGGTCTGCCGATTGGGTAGATACCCTGGCGGAATTCTACGGGGATTTTGACGCGACCCTCAAGCAGGCGGAAAAAAATATGGACGGTACCCGCGTCAAGGTGCCGGACGAAGAAACAGACGAAATTTGTGAGTTGTGCGGGCGGAAAATGGTCATTAAAACCGGTCGTTTCGGCAAATTTTTGGCCTGCCCGGGTTTCCCAGAATGTAAAAATACCCGGAAAATCGTGCAGGATACCGGTGGCGTTTGCCCTTTGTGTGGCGGAAAGGTGCTGGCCAAAAAATCCAAAAAAGGAAAGGTCTACTACGGTTGCGAGCACAATCCAAAGTGCGGTTTTATGACATGGGATACCCCGTTAAAAGAGGTTTGCCCAAAATGCGGTGCGACGTTGTTTAAAAAGACCGGAAAAATGGGCCGGATCTACTGTGCCAAGGATGGATGTGATTACGAAAGGGGACTCAAAGATTGATGGCGGTTTCGGTAATCGGCGCGGGACTGGCAGGCTGCGAAGCCGCTTGGCAGCTGGCTTGTCGGGGAATCCCGGTGACGCTGTATGAAATGAAGCCGGTGAAATATTCCCCAGCCCATCATTACGAGGGCTTTGCGGAGCTGGTCTGCTCCAACTCCCTAAAAGCCAACCGAACCGGATCGGCAGCGGGTCTTTTGAAAGAGGAAATGTACCGGTTGGGTTCCATCGTGGTGCGCTGTGCCCGTGAAACGGCAGTGCCGGCCGGCGGCGCGCTGGCGGTGGACCGCTATCTGTTTTCGGACCGGATGACCCAGATGATCAAAGGGCATCCGCTGATTGCGGTGCATTGCGAAGAGGTAACCGCAATCCCCCAAGGGCCGGTGATCGTCGCGACAGGACCCTTGACCAGCGACAGGTTTTCCAAAGCAATTGGGGCTCTTTTGGGGGAAGCGTATCTGAGCTTTTACGATGCGGCGTCGCCAATTGTCTCCTTTGACAGCATTGATATGGAAAAGGCGTTTTTTGCCGCCCGGTATGGCAGGGGTGAGGATGACTACATCAATTGCCCTATGAACCGGGAGGAGTATGAAGCGTTCCACGAGGCGTTGGTCGCGGGGGAGTCGGTGGAGCTCAAAGAATTTGAGCGGGACCGGCTAAAGGTTTACGAGGGCTGTATGCCGGTGGAGGTATTGGCCCGGCGGGGCAGCGATTCGATTCGTTACGGGCCCTTAAAGCCGGTGGGCCTGCGAGATCCGCGCACTGGGCGCCGCCCTTGGGCAGTGGTGCAGCTGCGGGCAGAAAACACCCAAAAAACCTTGTATAATTTGGTTGGATTTCAGACAAATCTGCGTTTTCCGGAGCAAAAACGGATTTTTTCGATGATTCCCGGGCTGGAAAATGCGGCGTTTGTCCGTTACGGCGTGATGCACCGCAACACATTTTTGAATAGCCCCAAACTTTTGGACGCAACCTATTGCCTGAAACAAGATCGGCGAATCTATTTTGCGGGGCAGATGACCGGCGTAGAGGGGTACGTTGAATCGGCGGCTTCTGGAATTCTGGCGGGGATCAATATGGCCATGACGTTGCAGGATAAGCCCGCGCTGATCCTGCCGCGCGACACTATGATGGGCGCTTTGGCCGCCTATATCAGCGATCCTTCGGTGACTGATTTTCAGCCCATGGGCAGCAACATGGGCCTTTTGCCGCCGAACCCTGAACGGATCAAGGACAAAGCGCTGCGCTATCAGGCGGTGGCGGATCGGGCGCTGGACAGCTTAGGGTGCTGCATAAAAGATTTCTGTGCCCAGACCAATGACCCGTTTTTGACGGATGAAACAGAAATGGGCGGGGAAAATCAATAACAGAAAGGCAGGTTTGGTATGAAAATTATTGTAGACGCATTCGGCGGGGATAATGCCCCGCTGGAAATTTTAAAGGGTGCCGCCATGGCAGTGGCGGAATACGGCGTTGAGATTCTGCTCACCGGGGACGAAACGACCATTCAGAAAGTGGCCGTGGAAAACGGCGTTTCGCTGGATCGGATGGAGATTGTCCATGCGCCGCAGGTGATGAGTATGGATGCGGAGCCAACCGAAATTTTAAAAAGCTATCAGGATTCTTCCATGGCTGTAGGCTTAAAGCTTTTATCCGAGGGCAAGGGCGACGCCTTTGTCAGCGCAGGCAGCACCGGCGCATTTGTAGTTGGCGCCAGCTTGATTGTCAAGCGGATCAAAGGGATTAAGCGTGCAGCGCTGGCGCCGGTGATTCCCACGGTGGAAGGCCGGTATATGCTGATCGATTGCGGGGCCAACGCCGAATGCCGGCCGGAAATGTTAGTGCAGTTCGGCGTGATGGGCGCCGCTTATATGAACAAGATTATGAATGTGGACAACCCCCGGGTGGCGCTGATTAACAACGGTGCGGAGGAACACAAAGGTACCCCCTTGCAACAAGAGGCGTATCAGCAGCTGAAGGAATCTTCCCTCCATTTCGTCGGCAACATCGAAGCGCGCAAGCTGCCGCAGGGTGGCTGTGACGTGGCGGTGTGCGACGGGTTTACCGGCAATATCGTGTTGAAGCTGACTGAGGGCCTGAGCAAGGCTCTGATCGGCCAGATCAAAGAGATCCTGATGAAAAATACCATGACAAAGCTGGCTGCGCTGACCTTAAAAAGCGGCCTGGCGGACTTTAAAAAGAAGATGGATTACAAAGAATACGGCGGCGCCGCGCTGCTGGGAATCTCCAAGTCGACCATCAAAGCCCACGGCAGCTCTGACGCGAAAGCGTTCAAAAACGCAATCGGCCAGGCGGTGCGCTTTACCAGCCAGGACGTGATCGGATCTATTGAGGGATATCTGGCGGAAATGAAAGCCAAAAAACAAGGAGCCGAAAACGCATGAGCTGCCAAACAGATTTAAAATCGTTCCAGAAAAAACTGGATTACACGTTTCGAGATGAAAAATATCTGGCCATCGCCTTGACCCATTCTTCCTACGCCAACGAGGGAAAAAAGGAAAACCCCTGCAATGAACGGCAGGAATTTTTGGGTGACGCGGTGCTTTCGATTATTGTATCTGATTATTTGTTCCGGCATTATTCCCACCTTCCGGAAGGGGAGCTGACCAAACTGCGGGCGGCGCTGGTCTGTGAAAAAGCCTTGTGTCAATATGCGCTGCAGTTGGGACTGGGCGAATTTTTGCTGCTGGGCCGCGGGGAAGAATCCACCGGCGGTAGAAAACGCCCTTCGATTTTAGCCGACGCGTTTGAGGCGGTTATCGCCGCCATCTATCTCGACGGCGGGATGGATCCGGCTAAAAAATTTGTTCTGTATTATGCGATTCCCGCGGTTGAAAACCACACGGCGGCAGCATTCAAAGACTATAAAACGGTCCTTCAGGAGATCATCCAGAAAAATCCGGAAGAACGGGTGACCTATGAACTCGTAGAGGAATCGGGACCCGATCACAACAAGCGGTTTGTGGTGGAGGTACATCTGAACAGCAATGTTATCGGCCGGGGAGAAGGCCGCTCCAAAAAGAATGCGGAGCAGGCGGCGGCCAAGGTGGCGCTGGAATTGATGGGGCAATGAGGCACGCCAACGTGGCCTTTTTCGTACCGCATCTGGGATGCCCGCATCGGTGCAGCTTCTGCGATCAGAAAAGTATCAGCGGCAGCCTTTGCCCGCCTTCGCCGGCAGAGGTGGCAAGGACCTGTGAAGCGGCGGCCCAGCGGTTAAAAAACCGCGCGTTTCCGGCAGAGATCGCTTTTTTTGGCGGCAGTTTTACCGCGGTGGACCCGGCGCTGATGCAATCGCTGCTGCAGGCGGCGTTTCCGTTTGTAACAAGCGGCGATTTTGATGGGATCCGCATTTCTACCAGGCCAGACGCCATTGATCCGCCGGTTTTGTCGCTTTTGAAAAAATATGGTGTTACGGTCATTGAGCTGGGGGCCCAGAGCATGGACAACGGCGTGCTCGAAAAAAATGGCCGGGGCCATACAGCGCAGGACGTAAAGCAGGCGGCGCGCCTGATCCGGCAAGCGGGATTTCAGCTGGGTTTGCAGATGATGATCGGCCTTCCAGGGGACAGCGAGGGCCGGTGTCGGGACACGGCAAGGCAAATCGCCGCCCTTGAGCCGGATTGCGTCCGGCTGTACCCGACGCTGGTGGTAGAGAACACGGAACTTGCCCGTTGGTACCGGCAGGGAACGTATCTGCCGCTGACGGTGGAGCAGGCCGTGGAGCAAACCGCGTGGCTGCTGCGCTTTTTTGAAGAGAAGAAAATCCCCGTTATCCGGATTGGGCTGCACGCGGAAACGTCTTTGCAACAAAGCTGTCTTGCAGGGCCGTTTCATCCGGCGTTTGGGGAATTGTGCTATTCCCGCGCGTGGTTGGACCGGCTGCTGGAACAGCTGGCCCAATCGGAGGCAAAGGGGCTCTTGCAGATTTTTGTTCGGCCTGAAAACCATTCTAAGGCAGTGGGCCAAAAACGGGAAAACATCCGGCGGCTGGCAGCGTTGGGATATCAGGTGAAGATCCTGCCGAACCCTTCTTTGCCGGCGGAAATCCCTTTTTTGATAAAGGAAGTGAAAGATTGTATTTAAAGTATTTGGAGATCAACGGGTTTAAGTCCTTTCCCGACCGTGTCAAACTGGAATTTGGCAAAGGGCTGACGGCGGTGGTCGGCCCCAACGGCAGCGGCAAAAGCAACCTTTCCGATGCGCTGCGCTGGGTGCTGGGCGAGCAGTCCTCCAAGACCTTGCGGGGCGACAAGATGGAGGACGTCATTTTTGGCGGAACCCAGCTGCGCCGCCCCATGGGTTTTGCCCAGGTGGTTTTAACGATTGGCAACGAGGACCGGGATCTGCCGGTGGATACGGATGAGATCGCCATTTCCCGTAAACTTTATCGAAACGGGGAGAGCGAATACCGGATTAACGACAATGCGGTCCGTCTACGGGATATCCATGAGCTGTTTATGGATACGGGCCTGGGCCGGGACGGTTACTCTATCATCGGGCAGGGCAAAATCGCCGAGATTATCGGGGCAAAAAGCACCCAGCGCCGAGAAATATTTGAAGAAGCGGCCGGTATTTCCAAATATCGGTATCGTAAAACGGAGGCAGAGCGCAAGCTGGCCCAAACGCAAGAAAATTTGCTGCGGCTAAAAGACATCATGACCGAACTGGAGGGGCGGATTGGCCCTTTGCGGGTACAGTCGGAAAAAGCCAAACGGTTTATTGAACTGGCCGAACAGCGCAAAGGGATTGAACTTTCCCTGTGGATTGCTCAGTTGGATAAAATGACCGCCCAGCTGCGGGAACTGACCGATCAGCAGACGGTTGGACGGCTCGGGCAAAACCAGGTGGAGGAGCAGCTGCAGGAATTAGAGCGGCAAATGGAGGCCCTTTTTGCCACTATGCAGCAATCCGGCGCTAGAATCGAACAGATCCGCGCTGAAATTGCGGGGTTGGAGGAGCAGATCGCCGCTTCGGATTCTCAGGTGGCGGTTTTACACAACGATATCGCCCACAATGAACGGTCCGCCCAAGCACTGGCGCAAGAGCAGCAGTCCGCTGCGGATTCCCAGGAGGCGTTTGCCGGCTACATAGCGCAAAAGCAAGCGGAAAAATCTGGGCTGCTGGAAAAAGAGGCAGACCTTGCAGCAAAGATTGGGGCGTTGGGCGAAGAAGAGGGCCGCGGGCGAGCGTTGCTGGAGCAGACGCTAGAAACGCTTGGGGCCAAAAAGGAAGAGGAAGCGCGTTTGTCTTTTGCCCTGTCCGAGCAACGCGTTCTGTCGGTGACCCGGCAGAATGCGTTGGAGGACGCGCGGGAGCGCAAATCTTTGCTGGAGGAAAGTAAGGAAGAAAAAGAGGCAAAATGCAATCAACTGAAAAAAGAACTGGATGAATGCCAGGCGCTTTTGACAACGCTGGAAGGGATGCTGGAAAGCCTGTCCAACTCAGCCAAAGGGGTGCAGATGAAGCTTGTGTCCCGGCAGGAAAAAGAACGGGCGGCATTGGCCGAAAAAGAGCGCCTGGAACTGAAGATTAAAGAGCAAAACCAGCGCGCTGCATTGCTGGAAGAGTTGGAACGGAACATGGAAGGGTTTGCCCACAGCGTTAAATATGTGTTGAACCAAAGCCGGAGTGGTGCGCTGCGAGGCGTTCACGGCGCCCTATCCAGTTTGCTGAGGGTGGACACAAAATACCTTACCGCGGTGGAGACAGCAGCAGGCGGCGCTTTGCAAAATATTGTGGTGGACGACGAATCGGTGGCCAAACGGGCGATCGGCCTGCTCAAAAACAGCAACGCGGGCCGGGCGACCTTTTTGCCGCTGAGCGCCATAAAAGGCAGCCGCCTGAGCGTCGGCGGGCTGGAACAGGCCGACGGATTTATCGGCATTGGTTCCGATTTGGTCGGCTTTGACGAAGCTTACCGGGAGATTGTCGAATCGGTTTTGGGGCGAATCGTCGTAGTCACCGACCTGGACGAGGGGGTTCGGATGGCGAAGCAATACGGATATAAATTCCGGATCGTCACCCTGGACGGACAGCTGATCAACGCGGGCGGTTCCATGACCGGCGGTTCGGTTGGCAGGAGTACCGGCATTCTAAGCCGCCGGGGTGAAATCGACACGCTAAAAAAACAGGTGGCGGCATTCCGGCAGCAGTCAGATAGCATGGACGAGGGGCTCGCCGCTTTCCGGCGTGAAATCGCCGCGTTGCAGGCCCAGTTCTCGGGGATCGAGGCGGAACAAAAAACGGCGGCAGAGGATCAGATCCGGTACAGCGCAGAGGAAAAACGCCTGCGCACAACGCTGGAGGACTTGCAGGCGGATCAAGACCGTTCCGCACAACAGCAGGAACGGTTAGGAGAGCAAATCGAGTCCTTGACCAGACAATGCGCCGAGGATACGCAGAAGCTGACGGAGGCTGAATCAGCTCTGACCGTTTTCCGCAGCCAGCTGGCAGAGCTGGAGCAAACGTCCCAATCCATGCGGCTGGAGCAGGAAGAAACGGTCAATGTGCAAAATAGCCTGCGATTGGAAAAAATGGCAGTGGGCCAGGAGATCGCCTTGCTGGATCAGGCGATGGCGGAGCAAGAAAACCGCAGGGCCGACCAGCAAAGACAAATGGCCTCCGTAAAGGAGCAGATCGACGGGCTGGCCGCCCAAAATGAACAGATCCGGGAAAAAATAGGGGTAATCCAACGGCAAACGGAAGAGGGACGCAGCCAGATTCAGCGGTACCGGGAAGAAATTGCGGCACAAACCAGCCTGCGCCAGCAGGTTGAACAGCAAACCACAGGTTTGCGGCAAAGTGAAAAGGATATCTTGATCCAGAAGGAAAAGTACACAGGCGAGCTGCTGCGGCTGGAGGATAAAAAAGCGACGGTGCAGAAGGAGTACGACGGCATTATTTCCAAAATGTGGGATGAATATGAGATCACCCGCTCCCAGGCGGAGACAATCGCCAAGCCGGCGGAAGATGTCAATCAATCCAATCGCGTGCTGGGGGAAATCCGGAACAAAATCCGCGCCTTGGGCACCGTGAATTTAGAAGCGATCGAAGAATATGAGCAGATATCCCAGCGGTATGAATTTATGAGCGAGCAGATCGGCGATGTGGAGCGCTCGAAAACCAAGCTGCAACAGTTGATCCATGACCTGACCACTCAGATGCGGGAATTATTTGTAGATAGCTTCGAGCAGATTAACCATCATTTTTCGGCAATCTTTGCCGAGCTGTTCGGTGGCGGCAAGGCGCATTTGAAATTAACCGAAGGGGAAGATGCGCTGGAGTCTGGAATTGAAATTTACGTCCAGCCACCGGGCAAGATTATTAAGAATTTGGCATCGCTTTCCGGCGGGGAACAGGCGTTTGTAGCCATTGCCATCTACTTTGCAATTTTAAAAGTCCGCCCAGCGCCTTTTTGCCTTTTGGATGAGATTGAAGCCGCGTTGGACGACGTAAACGTCAACAAATACGCAGAGTATCTGCGGCGGCTCAATCAAAACACGCAGTTTATCGCCATTACCCATCGGCGCGGCACCATGGAACATGCAGACGTACTGTACGGCGTGACTATGCAAGAAGAAGGCGTGTCCAAGATCCTGGCCCTAGAGGTTTCGGAAATCGAAAACAAGCTGGGGATGAAAAATATATAGAGGGGAATATCCGATGAGCTTTTTTCAGAAATTAAAAGAGGGATTGAGCAAAACCAAAGGCGGCGTACTCAAAAATCTTGATGGACTGTTCGGCGGGCATAAAATTGGGGACGAATTTTATGAGGAACTGGAAGAAATTTTAATCATGAGCGACGTGGGGGCCGCCGTCAGCGATAGGATCGTGTCCCGGCTGCGGGCCAAGGTCAAGGAAAGCGGTTGCCGGGATACGGCTGAGGCAAAAAATCTGTTGAAACAGATTTTGGTGGAAATGATGCAGGGTGGCGAGGAACTTAATTTATCTACTCAGCCGTCGGTGATCCTGGTTATTGGCGTTAACGGCGTGGGCAAGACCACAACCATTGGCAAAATGGCCTACGACCTGACTCAGAAGGGCAAAAAGGTTTTGCTGGGCGCTGCAGATACCTTCCGCGCCGCTGCCATCGACCAGCTGCAAATCTGGGCCGACCGGGCAGGCGTGGAGATGGTCAAGCATACCGAGGGCGCGGATCCGGCAGCGGTTGTGTTCGATACCATCACAGCAGGAAAAGCCCGCCATGCGGATGTGATCATCTGCGATACGGCGGGGCGGCTGCACAACAAAAAGAACCTGATGGACGAGCTGTCCAAGATCACCCGGGTCATCAGCCGGGAGGCGCCGGGGTGCGCCACCGAGTTTTTGCTTGTGCTGGATGCGACCACCGGCCAAAATGCCCTGAACCAGGCAAAAGAATTTAAAAGCGCTGCGGGCCTTACTGGCATTGCGCTGACGAAGCTTGACGGCACCGCCCGGGGCGGCGTGGTCATTGCCATCAAGGAGGAGCTGGGCGTGCCGATCAAATATATCGGCGTAGGAGAAGGCATCGACGATTTGCAGCCTTTTAACGCGGCGGAATTTGTAGACGCGCTGTTTGAAAAGGATCAAAGCGGGGTGGAGAGATGAAGCTGGTAATCGCCACCGGCAATGAAGGCAAAGTACGGGAGTTTAAACGGATTTTAGAACCGATGGGGTTCGAGGTATCCAGCTTAAAGGAAATGGGGCTGGTTCTGGATGTGGAAGAAACCGGCGAGACCTTTCTTGAAAATGCCCGCACCAAGGCTGAGGCAGCTTGCCGCCTTACCGGCCTTGCCGCCATTGCGGATGATTCGGGCCTTTGCGTCGACGCGCTGGATGGCGCGCCGGGCGTCTACTCCGCCCGCTATAGCGGTGAGGGGGACGATGGCAATAATCAAAAGTTGCTGCGGGAACTTCGGGATGTCCCGCCCCCCAAGCGGACTGGTCGCTACGCTTGCGCTATCTGCTGTACTTTCCCGGATGGCGAGGAGCTGACAGCGGAGGGAACCTGTGAGGGAATCATCGGTTATGAACTGTCCGGCAGCCGCGGCTTTGGCTACGATCCGCTGTTTTATGTGGGCGAGCGCAGTTTTGGCCAGTATGGCGATGAGGAAAAAGACGCGATCAGCCATCGTGGAAAAGCGCTGCGGCTATTCTGCGACAAACTAAAGGAATATCAGGCCCAAAACGCCTGACGGACGGAGGAAAACAATTGATTACGAGTAAGCAAAGAGCGGCACTGCGTTCCCAGTCCAACGGAATGGAAACGATTTTTCAAATCGGAAAAGGCGGCATTAATGACATGCTCGTACAGCAGGTGAACGACGCGCTGAAGGCTCGTGAAATGATCAAGCTGCACGTGTTGGAAAACGCCCCTGTTTTCGCTCGGGAGGCGGCGCAGGAACTGGCGGAAAAATGCGGCGCGGAGATCGTGCAGGTGATCGGGACACGGTTTATTTTATTTAAGCGAAATCCAAAGAAGCCGATCTACGAAGTGTAAGGAGCAAACGGGATGGAAAAGCTGGGCATTTTTGGCGGTACCTTTAATCCGGTGCACAATGGGCACCTTTCTTTGTGCACCCAGCTTTCCAACGCGCTGCAAATCCCACAGGTTCTTTTGATCCCCACGGCAGTCCCACCCCATAAGCGAGCGCCCGAGCTGGCAGACGGCGCCCAACGGCTGGCGATGTGCCGGCTGGCGGCCCAAACGGATCCGCGTTTTTGCGCCTGTGATTTGGAGTTGCGTCGGCAGGGAAACAGCTATACGGTGGAAACGCTGCGGGAACTGGAGATGCTTTATCCCCATACGCAGTTTTATCTGTTGATGGGGACAGATATGTTTTTGACCGTGCAGAACTGGTATTGCGCCGGGGAAATTTTCCGGCGAGCAATCTTGGTTACCGGCGCGCGGAAAAAAGGAGAGGAGGAAAAACTGACAGAGCATCTCGCTTTTCTCCAAACGTTGGGCGCCAGCGGAGCGGTGATTCCCTGCCAGGTGGTGGAGATATCCTCCACCCAGGTGCGGGTCGCGCGGAAACAGGGTCGTTCCATCCGGGAAATGGTTCCGCAGGCGGTGGAACGGTATATCGAGGAAAATGGCTTATATCTGCCAGAGGAGGGGAAAGTGGATGGAAACGGTTGAACAGGTCAAGGCACGGTTGGAACAAATGCTAAAGCCTGGCCGGCTGGCCCACTCCTATGGCGTTGCAAAGGAGGCGCGCCGGCTGGCGTCCCGTTACGGGGCGGATCCGGAGCGGGCGTATTACGCCGGCCTGTGCCATGATATTTGCAAAAATATGCCGATGGAAGAACAGTTGCAATGGATAAAAAGGTCTGCTATAATCTTGGATGATGCTTTTTGGCGGCAGCCGCCGATTTGGCACGGTTTTGCCGCAGCCCAATATATCAAAGAGCAGATGGGCGTTGAGACGGAGGACATTTTGCAGTCGGTACGGTACCATACCACCGGCAGAGCCAATATGTCTTTGTTGGAAAAAATCATTTTTACCGCTGATTTGACAGAGCAGGGCCGGGATTATCCCGACGTGGAGACAGTCCGCACTTTGGCGGATCAGTCGCTGGATCAGGCGATGCTCTATATTTTGCGCTATACCCTTGAAAAATTACTGGTCGATGGCGGCCCCATCTGCCGAGATTCGTGGGAAGCGTACAACCAGTTGATTCTGGTACAAACATCGAAAAAATCTCTGAAAAAGGAGTAAGAATATGAACGCTCTGGAATTAACCTACGAAATTGCAAAAATTCTGGACAGCAAAAAGGGCGAGGACATCAAGGCGATCAAGGTGCAGGAGTTGACGTCTATCGGCGATTATTTTGTCATTGCAAGCGGCGCCAATGTCCCGCAGGTCAAGGCGATGTCCGACGAGGTGGAGGAAAAGCTCTCCAAACTGGGGCTGGAGCCCAAACGTATTGAGGGCTATCAGACCGCGTCGTGGATTTTGCTGGATTATTACGATGTCATTGTTCACATTTTCCTGAAAGAGACCCGGGATTTTTACTCCCTGGAACGGCTTTGGTCCGACGCGGGGCAGGTAGATCTTTCCGGTGTTCTGACGGACTGATTTTGATTGACACTGTCAGGAGGGTTTACAGTGAATTATAATTTTGCTCAGATCGAAAAAAAATGGCAGGATATCTGGGACGCAAAAAACGTCTTTGCCGCTACGGACGACTATTCCAAGCCGAAGTATTATGCGCTGGTGGAATTTCCATATCCGTCCGGCAAGGGGCTGCATGTGGGCCATCCCCGCTCTTATACGGCGCTGGACATCGTTTCTAGAAAGCGCCGGATGGAAGGCTACAACGTGCTGTACCCCATGGGATGGGACGCTTTTGGCCTGCCCACTGAAAATTTTGCCATCAAAAATCACATTCATCCGGAAATTGTAACCCGGCAGAACGTCGATCGTTTTAAAAGCCAGCTCAAGAGCCTGGGCCTTTCCTTCGACTGGAATCGTGAGGTCAACACCACCGATCCCAACTATTATAAATGGACCCAGTGGATTTTCCTGCAGTTGTTCAAAAAAGGGTTGGCTTACAAAAAGGAAATGTCGGTCAACTGGTGCACGTCCTGCAAATGTGTTTTGGCCAATGAAGAGGTAGTCGGCGGCGTGTGCGAGCGTTGCGGCTCCGAGGTCGTCCACAAGGTCAAAAGCCAGTGGATGCTAAAAATCACCGCATATGCCCAGCGCTTGATCGACGATTTGGAAAAAGTGGATTACATCGACCGGGTCAAGACTTCTCAAATCAACTGGATCGGCCGTTCCACCGGCGCCGAGGTGGATTTTGCCACCACTGCCGGCGATGTGCTGACCGTTTATACCACTCGGCCGGACACCCTGTTCGGCGCCACCTATATGGTCATTTCGCCGGAACATCCTTATATTGAAAAATGGGCGGATCGGATCGAGAATCTAGACAAGATCAAAGAATACCGGGCGGAAGCGGCTAAAAAATCCGACTTTGAACGCACCGAGCTGGTAAAAGACAAAACCGGCGTGAAGATCGAGGGCGTGATGGGTATCAATCCGGTCAACGGCAAAGAGATCCCGATTTTTATCTCCGACTATGTGCTGATGACCTACGGCACCGGCGCCATTATGGCAGTACCTGCTCACGACACCCGCGACTGGGATTTTGCTAAAAAATTTGATTTGCCGATTATTGAAGTCGTCAAAGGCGGCCAGGTCGAGGAAGAAGCCTTTACCGACTGCGAAACCGGGATCATGGTCAACTCTGATTTTCTCGACGGCCTGACGGTGGAAGAGGCGAAGGGAAAGATCAAAACCTGGCTGGAGGAAAAGGGAAAAGGCCATGCCAAGGTCAATTATAAGCTGCGCGATTGGGTGTTCTCCCGCCAGCGTTATTGGGGTGAGCCGATCCCGATTGTACACTGTGAAAAATGCGGTTATGTGCCGCTGCCGGAAAGCGAGCTGCCACTGACCCTGCCGGAGGTGGATTCCTATGAGCCTACCGAATCTGGCGAATCCCCGCTGGCCAAGATGACCGATTGGGTGAATACAACCTGCCCCCATTGCGGCGGCCCCGCAAAGAGGGAAACCGATACCATGCCCCAGTGGGCCGGTTCCTCCTGGTATTTTATGCGGTATTGCGACCCGAACAACAACGACGCGCTGGCCGCGAAAGAAGCGCTGGATTATTGGCTGCCGGTGGACTGGTACAACGGCGGGATGGAGCATACCACCCTGCATTTGCTCTACTCCCGGTTCTGGCATAAATTTTTGTATGATATCGGCGTTGTGTCCACGCCGGAGCCCTACGCCAAACGCACCAGCCACGGGATGATTTTGGGCGAAAACGGAGAAAAAATGAGCAAATCCCGGGGAAATGTGGTCAATCCCGATGAAATTGTCGGCGAATATGGCGCAGATACCATGCGCCTGTACGAGATGTTTATCGGGGATTTTGAAAAAAGCGCGCCATGGAGTTCTTCTTCGATCAAAGGCTGCAAGCGTTTTCTGGACCGTGTTTGGAATTTGCAAGAGCATTTGACCGACGGAGAGGCATACCGGCCGGAACTGGAAATCGCCATGAACAAGGCGGTCAAAAAGGTGACGGAAGATATTGAGCAGTTAAAATTCAACACTGCCATTGCGACGATGATGGCGCTGCTTAACGACATTGCGGATACCGGCTGCGTAAACCACAGGGAATACAAAGCGCTGTTAACGATGCTCAATCCCTTTGCACCCCATATTACCGAAGAAATTTGGGAGCAGCAGGGCTTTGGGGGTATGCTCAATCAGCAAAAATGGGTTGGGTTTGATCCGGATAAATGCGTGGAAGCAACGGTGGAAATCGTCGTTCAGCTGGCCGGGAAAATCAAAGCGAGGCTCAACCTCCCGGCAGATAGCAGCAAAGAAGCGGTTTTGGCTGCGGCAAAGGCGGATTCGGCAATCGCCGCGCTGATCGACGGAAAAACCATCCTGAAAGAGATCTATGTCCCGGGAAAACTGGTAAACCTGGTTGTAAAATAATGCGATATTTTGCTTGCACTTTTTTGTGATTTAGGGTATACTGATAAAGTAATTTTATTTCTCAAGCGAATCTTAGCAAGGATTCGCTTGACAGAAAAGCCCGGAACATTGTATAATTTTTTAGTAGTATTTGGTACCAGATTCGGCTGCTTGCAAACGACAGCTGCAATTTTATGGATATAAATAGGGAGTAAGCAGCGGGCTTTTTGCCTGGGAATTTGGTAAATTACTCCTGCCCTGTGGTGAAGGAGGGATTTAGAAATGGCAGAAATTCGTATCAAAGAGAATGAATCTCTTGACAGCGCATTGAGACGCTTTAAGAGATCTTGCGCGAAATCAGGCGTTCTTGCTGAAGTACGGAAGAGAGAGCACTATGAAAAGCCTTCTGTAAAGCGCAAGAAAAAATCTGAGGCTGCTCGTAAGCGCAAATTCAAATAGTGTTGAGGAAAGCGAGCGTTTGCTCGCTTTTTCTTTATCAAAGTGAGGATCGGACATGGCATTGTTTTTTCCCACTACGTCGGTGCCGAAAGCGTACGACATCACGCTTCCCATGCTCGGTGCAATGGGGGTACAGGGGCTGATTTTGGACATCGATAATACATTGACAACGCACGATCACCCAACACCGGACGAACGGATCTTGACCTGGCTAGACCAGATGCAGGCCGCGGGGATCCGGCTGATCCTTCTATCCAACAACCGTCCCTCCCGGGTGGAGCCTTTTGCTAAAAAGCTGGGCCTTGCTTTTGAGGCGGACGGCAAAAAGCCGTTGCCAGGCGGATATCGGCGGGCAGCGGCGGCGATGGGGTTGGATCTCCGGCGGACGGCGGCGGTGGGCGACCAGATTTTTACGGATATTCTGGGGGCAAATCTGGCGGGGATGCCGTCGATTTTAGTGGAGCCATTTCAAATAGAACCGTTTTTCCGGTTCCGTCTGAAGCGCTTTCTAGAAAAAAAAATCCTGTGTTCTTACCGCAAAAAGAAAGGGAGGGAAAAGGCTTGAGCGCAAAATTTGGGCCGGCGGGCAGCGCCGAAAGCTTTCATGCCATGGGTTACCGCAAGACCTCCCAAATGCCGGCATATCTGAAAAGAATGGGCCTCAATGCGTTTGAATACCAATGTGGCCGCGGTGTGCGTATCACGACGGAAGCGGCTCAGGAGCTGGGGGCGCTAGCCAGGGAGGAGGGGATCGCCCTTTCGCTGCATGCGCCGTATTTTATTTCCCTTTCCAGCCTGGAAGAGGAAAAGCGGGAGAAGAGCGTTGATTATATTCTCCAAAGCGCCGCTGCCGCTGCCGCGATGGGCGCCGACCGGATCGTGGTCCATTCGGGGTCCTGCTCGAAGATGACGCGGCAGCAGGCGCTGGAGCTGGCAAAAGACACGCTGCGCCAGTCGGCGGCAGCGCTGGATCAAAATGGGCTGGGCCAGGTGCATATCTGCCCGGAAACCATGGGAAAGATCAACCAGCTGGGGGATTTGGAAGAAGTGATGGAGCTTTGCTTGGTGGACGAGCGCTTTTTGCCCTGTATCGATTTTGGGCATTTAAATGCCCGGACGATTGGTGGACTTAAAACGCCAGCGGATTTTGGCAAGGTTTTTGAGACGATGGAAAACCGGCTGGGGATTGATCGGACACGCCGTTTCCATTCCCATTTTTCCAAGATCGAATACACGGAAAAAGGCGGTGAAAAGCGGCATTTGACTTTTACGGACACGGTCTATGGGCCAGATTTTGAACCGTTGGCTGAATGGATTGTCCGTAAAAACTGTAGCCCAACGGTGATCTGTGAGTCCGCGGGAACCCAGGCGGAGGACGCGCTGACCATCCGCCGGTATTATGAAAGTATCTTGGAACAGACGGAGGAAAGCAAAAAATGAAAAAACAGCTGCTGGTTATCCACGGGCCCAATATCAACCTGACCGGCGTTCGGGAGCCGGGGGTTTACGGTTCAGAGTCGCTGGGGCAGATCGATGAAGAAATCCGGGCATACTGTGAGAAAGAGGGCTTTACCTGCGAGATCCGCCAGTCAAACCACGAAGGGCAGATCATCGACTGGCTGCATGAAGCCATGGGCCGCGCAGATGGGATTATCCTAAACGCCGGCGCTTACACCCATTACAGCTATGCGATCCACGACGCCATTGCCGCAGTAAAGATCCCTTGCATCGAGGTGCATTTTTCCAATATCCAAGCGAGAAACGATTTTCGCCATCTTTCGGTCATCGCGCCGGTCTGCGTAGGATCGATTGCGGGCTTTGGAAAAAACAGTTATTTGCTGGCGATAGACGCTTTTAAAAAAATCCTCGTATAATTTTTGCAGAATCCCTTGCAAAAGATGGAAATATAATATAGAATTATAATGTTAAAAATGCGCTCAATATTCGTTTATGAGTATGGCGGTGGAGGTATAATAGATGGTATCTGCAGGAGATTTCAGAAATGGCGTAACGTTTGAGATGGACGGCAATGTGGTTCAAATCATTGAGTTCCAGCACGTAAAACCTGGAAAAGGCGCAGCGTTTGTCCGCACTAAAATCCGCAATGTGATCACCGGTTCTGTGGTTGAGAAAACGTTCAACCCCACCGACAAGTTTCCGACCGCTTTTGTAGAGCGCAAGGACATGCAGTATCTGTACAATGATGGCGATTTGTACTATTTCATGGACAACGAGACCTACGAAAATATTCCGATCAATGCTAGCATCCTCGGGGATAACTTTAAGTTTGTCAAAGAGAATACCGACGTGAAGGTATTGTCCTATAAAGGGACGATTTTTGGGGTTGAGCCGCCGTTCTTTATGGAGTTGCAGGTCACCCAGACCGATCCCGGCTTCAGAGGCAATACGGCGACGAATACCACCAAACCCGCCACCCTGGAAACGGGTGCACAGATCAATGTGCCGCTGTTTATCGAGGAAGGCGACCTGATCCGTGTGGACACCAGAACGGGCGAATACATGGAACGCGCCTAGTTCGCGGGGATACGCGGGTTTGTCCGACCGGCTACAGCCGGGTATTTATTGATAAAAATAGCAATCGCTATTTTTCTATTTCAACTATAAAGGAGGATTTTCTGATGACGATTCTTGAGAAGGTTGCATACCTGAGAGGTTTAAGCGAAGGCCTTGGGATAGACGAAACAACCAAAGAGGGACGGGTGTTCAAAGCGATAATCGATGTTTTGGACGATATCTCGTTGACCGTGACCGATCTGGAAGACAATGTCGCCGAGCTGTCCGATGGCTTGGATGAGATTGATGAGGATTTGGGCGCGCTGGAAGAAGAATTTTACGGCGATGAATGTGACGATGACTGCGACTGCGGTTGTGATTGCGACGACGAAGAGTGCGATGACGATGAGTTGTATGAGGTAACATGCCCGGCTTGTGGAGACAGCATTTATGTCAACGAGGACATGCTGGACGAGGGCTTTATCAACTGCCCGAATTGCCATGAAAAATTGGAATTCGATTTCGAGTGCGACGATGATTGCGATTGCGGCTGCGAGGACTGCGGCCACGACCACGAGTAAGAACGGCTTTCCGCTGGGGGTGGGGCCGGTCATAAACGGTAAATAGGCCCCGCACGATGAGCGGCAGCGTCCGCCTACTTTCCCAACGGAAGGTGGGCGGACGTTTTTTGACGGTTCGATTTTATTTGATCCCCGATGAAAGTCGCTGCAAAACCGAGATTGACAGGCCAATCTGTGTCAGCAATGCAGTGAGCTGGGAAGCTGTGCAGATTGCAATATTTTGCGGATTTTCGCCTCCATCTGAGAAAAATTGGACAAGATTCCTTATAGGAATGACAGCAGTTTGTGGAAAAGGCGGAGGAGGGCTTGAAATCCCCCTATAAATGCGTTACAATCATGAAAGCGGTATGCGATCATAAAACGGAGTTGAATTTTTTGCTGAACAATCCAAGAAAGAAAACAATGTTTGCGGTAATCGTTGGTTTTATACTGCTCTTTTTTTTGGCCTGTTTTGGCTCTTATTGGGATAGCCGGCAAGCGGAACAGACGGTCAGTACCGGTAGCTCATTCGTCATGGATACGTTTGTGGATCAAAAACTGGTCGGGTCAAAAAGCGGCCAGGCTGTCGAGGCAGTGAATCAGGAACTGCGGGCGTTTGAAAACCGTATTTCGGCCTATGATCCTGCTTCGGAAATCGCCAAAATCAACCAAAATGCTGGCGTCTCCTATGTACAGATAAGCGAAGAAACGTTTGCGCTTTTAAAAACGGCAAAGGCGTACTGTGCCGCTTCTCAGGGGTTGTTCGATATCACCATTGGCCCGCTGGCCGATCTGTGGGACATCACAGGAGAAGATCCCCATGTCCCAAAAGAAGCGGAGATCCAGGAGGCTTTGGCGCTGGTGAATTATGAAGACTTGCTGTTGCGGGAAGAGGATCATTCGGCGATGCTGCGCCAGACAGGGCAGAAGCTGAACCTCGGCGGTATGGCAAAGGGGGCGGCAGGCGCTTTGGCAATGAAAGCGGCAAAATCTTACGGGATCCGTTCCGGATACCTTTCGCTAGGCGGCAACATTTTTACAACTGGGCGGAAGGAAGAGGGCGCTGCTTACCGGTTTGGCATCCGGGACCCAAGGGGAGACGCCGGCGACTACATTGGCGTTGTGGAACTGACCGATACAACAATGGCGACTTCCGGCGATTACGAGCGCTACTTTGAAGAAAACGGCGTTCGGTATCACCATATCTTAGATCCGGCTACGGGCTATCCTGGCGACGGTGATTTGATTTCTGTTTCGGTGATCTGCGAAGATGGCGGGATGGCAGATTTTCTCTCTACAGTGCTGTTTTTGGCGGGAAGAGAAAAGGCGATGTCCTACGCGAATGCAGAATCCTTTGATTTTATTCTGATCGACCGGGACAAAAATGTTTATCTCTCCGATGGAATCCGGCCCTATTTTACACCCAATGAACAGGCGGTGGATTACCGATTCGTAAATGCATTCTAACAGAATGGAGAAATGGCGCTGTAGATGAGTAAACACATAAACACCAAACGAATATGCTTTATGGGGCTACTGTTTGCGGTGGCGGTGGTTCTTTCCTATATAGAAGGGATGATCGTGATCCCGGGCCTGCCGCCGGGCGTTAAACTGGGGCTTTCTAATATTGTGACGATGTACTGCGTATTCTTTTTAGGCGTTCCCGGCGCGTACACGATAGCGGCGCTCAAGGCCCTTTCGGTCCTGCTGATGCGGGGCCCCACCGGCGCCCTTTTGAGTCTGCTGGGCGGGCTGCTCTCGGTGACGGTGATGCTGTTGCTGCTCCGGATGAAAAAAGCGGGCCTTTCTTATCTGGTCATCAGCATTTTCGGGGCAATTGGCCACAACATGGGCCAGCTTTTAGGTGCCGCGCTGTTGACGGGGACAACATTGACGCTGTACTACTTCCCGATCCTGATTTTATCGGGTATCGGCATGGGGTTTGTTACCGGCTTGGTGTTAAAAACGGTGCTTCCGGCGGTGGAAAAGCTAGACCGCCAATTGCGTTAGGGAAACCTATGGGTTACCATATTGTTATAGAGAATTTTGCAAGGGAAACTATGAGGACAGGAGGAAATTTAAGTTGAAAATGAACTTGAATGGAGTAAAGGTTCCACATCATAAGAACACAATGAATTGTGAAACTGTGTCCATGCCTGTACCGGCCAGCGTAACCATCCCCCTTTTGCAGCATATGGGCGTGCCGTGCACACCCGTTGTGAAGGTGAAGGACGAGGTGAAGGTCGGGCAGCTTCTGGCGGACTCCGACGCCTTTATGAGCGTGCCGATCCACTCCAGCGTGTCTGGTACGGTTACGGCGATTGAGGATTTTATCAATCCAAACGGTGTGAGGACCCAGACCATTGTCATTGCCTGTGACGGCCAGCAGACGGCGGATGAGTCCATTGCGCCACCGATAGTGCAGAATCGAGAGGATTTTATCGCGGCAATCCGCATGTCGGGCCTGGTGGGCTTGGGCGGTGCGGGCTTTCCAACCTTTATCAAACTCAATCCCAAGAATCTTGACGAGGTGGATACGCTGATCATCAACGGCGCCGAGTGTGAGCCGTTTATTACAGCGGATAACCGTGAGTTTTTGGAAAACGGCGAACGGATCCTCAAGGGTATTGAGCTGGTGACAAAGTATTTGGGGATCTCCAATGTCGTGATTGGCATTGAGGACAACAAAAAAGAAGCCATCGACAAAATGCAACAGATGATTTTAGGTAAGGACGGCTACAAAGTAGCGGTCCTCAAATCCAAGTACCCCCAGGGCGCAGAGAAGGTGCTGATTTACGAGACCACCGGCAAGGTGGTAAAAGAGGGCCAACTCCCCGCTGATCAGGGCGTAATTGTTATGAACGTTTCCACAGTGGCCTTTGTGGCTTCTTACATGGAGACCGGTATGCCACTGATCCAAAAACGGATCACAGTAGACGGGTCCGCGGTCGCCAAGCCGCAGAACGTGATGGTTCCGATCGGCGCGAAGTTTGAGGACGTTATCCAATTTTGTGGCGGATACGCAAAGGAACCCCGTATGATTCTCATGGGCGGCCCCATGATGGGCATCGCGGTTCCCAACGACCAGTATCCGGTTATTAAAAACAACAATGCGGTTTTGGCCTTTGGGGAAGAAGACGCGCTGGAACGGCTGGAGACTCCCTGTATCCGCTGTGCCCGATGCGTTGGCGCCTGCCCGGTCCATCTAATGCCTGCGGCGATCGACAAGGCGGTCCATGGCCAGAATAAGGAGGCATTGGCTTCCCTAAAAGTGAACCTGTGCATCGAATGCGGCTGCTGTGCTTATGTATGTCCGGCGAACCGCTATCTGGTGCTGTACAACAAGATGGGCAAGCAGATGTTGAGAGAAAAAAAGTAAGAGGTGAATCACATTGAAAAATAAACTTTTGGTCGTTACCTCGCCGCATTTAAAAGATCCTGTGACAACCTCCAACATAATGCTTACGGTGGATGTGGCGCTGATTCCTACGGCAATTGCGGCGACGTTACTGTTTGGCCTGCGGGCGCTGATGCTCATCTGCGTTTGTGTGGCGTCTTGCATCATTTTTGAGTATCTGTATAATGTTCTGACAAAGCAACCCAACACCGTTTCGGACTGCAGCGCGGTGGTCACAGGTATGCTGTTAGCGTTCAACTTGCCGTCGACCTTTCCGTTCTGGATGGCGATGGTCGGCTGCTTTGTGGCGATTGTAATTGTGAAAATGCTGTTTGGCGGCATTGGCAGAAACTTTGCCAACCCGGCCATTACGGCGCGTGTGGTGCTGTTGGTGTCCTTTTCGTCCGCCATGGGCGACGCCAGCGCGTTTGTAACCCCGACGTTTGCCGATGGGGCGATTTCCCATATTGCCGGCGCAACCCCGCTGGCGGCGATCAATGCTACCCAGGTCAATGGCTTGGGAGAGATCGGCAACATGGCGCTGGGCTCTGTAGACGGTGTTCCAAACGTTTTTGAATTGCTGTTTGGCCTGCGGGGCGGCAGCTTGGGAGAGACCTGCATCATCACCCTGCTGATCGGTGGAATCTATCTGATCTACAAAAAGGTCATCAGTCCAATCATTCCGTTGACCTACATTGGGACTGTATTTGTCATGTCCTGGATTTTGGGCGTAAACCCCATTTCGCAGATCCTGGCGGGCGGACTGGTGCTGGGCGCTTTCTTTATGGCGACCGATTATTCCACTCCCCGGTCACCCGGAAGGGCAAAGTGATCTTTGCCATTGGCTGCGGGCTTTTGACTATTGTGATCCGCCTGTACGGACAATATGTAGAAGGCGTTTCTTTTGCGATCCTATTGATGAATATTTTAACGCCCCTGATTGATAGATGGACGAAAACAAAACCGTTTGGAGGTCTTGCAAAATGAAATTTGTAAAAGATTTTGTTATTCCCGTTGTTGTATTGACTGTGATTTGCGTGGTTGTGTCCACCGCGTTGGTGTTCACCTATCAGGCGACGAAACCAATTATTGAAGAGGCGAAAAATGCTGAGGCCAATGCGGCCAGAGCGGTTGTACTACCCGGTGCTTCCGGTTTTGAAGCGGTGGAAATCCCCGCCGATGTGGAAGGCGCGGTTGACGCTTATAAAGAGACCAGCGGCAAAGGGTATGTTGTCACTGCTTCCGCGGCCGGTTACGGCGGCGATGTAAAACTGATGGTTGGCTTTGATGCAGATGGCAATATTACCGGCGCAAAAGTGATCGAGCATTCCGAGACCCCTGGTTTTGGTGCGAAGTTGGCCGAGGACAGCTACGGCGCCAACTATGTCGGTAAAAATGCGTCTGATTATACGCAGGTGGATGGAATCGCCGGTGCGACCATTACCTCTAAGGCATATAAAAAAGCGCTGGGCACGGCTTTTGAGCTGTACAGTGCGGCTTCCGGCAATTCTGTTGAGATCTCCGAAGTGGTGGATGAGCCGGCGGAAGAGCTGGTTTTGTATACGGTCGATGACGCCAATGCAGCATTGGTTCCCGGTGGCGTGACCAAATACGAGCAGGAAGTTGATAAAATCAAAGAGGTCTACATTGCCAACGACAAATCTGCCGTTACGATGGTTGTGACCGCGCAGGGTTACCACGAGGAACCGCTGATTCGTCTGGTTGTGGCAATGGATCCTACCGGGACGATCATCGGCGTAAAACCGGTGGAATTTGCGGAGACTGAGGGTGTAGGAGATCGGGTTGGAAAACCGTCCTATCTGGATCAGTATATCGGCCAGACTGCCGCAGACAGCGTTGATGCGCTGGGCGGTGCAACGGTTTCCTCCAATGCGGTACAGAAAGCGATCGGAAAAGCGGTCGACGCGTTTGAACTGGTGAAAGGGGAGCTTGCTGCATGAGTAAACAGAGCAATCTGAAGGTTCTGCTCAACGGCATCATTAAGGAAAACCCTGTGTTGGTGCTGATTTTGGGTACCTGCCCGACATTGGCAGTCACCTCGCTGGCAGTCAACGGTTTGGGTATGGGGATAGCGGCTACCGTCGTTCTGCTGGGTTCTAATATTGTGATTTCTCTGCTGCGAAACATCATTCCGGATAAGGTCCGTATCCCCAGCTATATTGTCATTATCGCGGGTTTTGTAACAATCGTCAGCTTCCTGCTGGAAGCGTATATCCCTTCGATCTACGAGGCGTTGGGGCTGTACCTGCCGCTGATCGTGGTCAACTGCATTATTCTTGGCCGCGCTGAGATGTTTGCCAACAAAAACGGCGTGTTGGCCTCTGCCTGCGACGCAATCGGTATGGGTTTGGGCTTCACGCTGGCGCTGCTGTGCATGGGCTCCATCCGTGAGATCTTGGGCTCTGGCACATGGTTTGGCATGCGGATTATCCCGGAGTCGGTCCAGACCATGTCCATTATGACGCTGGCGCCCGGCGGGTTCTTTGTGTTCGGTATTTTGATCGCGCTGGTCAACTGCATCCTGATGCGCAAGGGCAAAAAGCCGAAAGAGACAGCGGGTTGCGGTGGTTGCCCCATGTCTGGTAAATGCGGCGCTGCTGCGGAAGGGGGCTGTAAATAATGGAATTTGCGAGAAATATGATGGTCATTTTGTTGACCGCCATTCTGGCTGAAAACTTTATTTTGGCGAAATTCCTGGGAATCTGCCCGTTTTTGGGCGTTTCCAAAAAATTGGACTCCGCCATTGGCATGAGCACCGCCGTTATCTTTGTAATGGTGATTGCCACCGCGGTAACGTTCCCGATCTATGTTTTCCTGCTGGCCCCGTATGATCTGAAATATATGGAGACCTTGGTGTTTATTCTGGTCATCGCGGCGTTGGTTCAGCTGGTTGAAATGGTTTTGAAAAAATTCATGCCTGCGCTCCATCGCGCGCTGGGGGTATACCTGCCCTTGATCACCACCAACTGTGCGGTTTTGGGCGTCACGATGCTGGATATTGATAACTGGGATCCCACTGTCGGTTTTGGCACGTCTTTTGGGAACGCGCTATTGTACTCATTAGGCGCTGGCCTGGGCTTTATGCTGGCAATGGTACTATTTGCTGGCGTTAGAAGCAGACTGGACTCGGAAAAGACCCCTAAATGCTTCCAGGGCATGCCGATCACTTTGATCGCGGCAGCGATCGTATCGGTTGCGTTCATGGGCTTTGGCGGCGTTGTAGACGGATTGTTCAAATAATCCTCTGCCAATTTGATTGTAAAGGAGCTTGGAAAGATGTTCGAAGCTTATATTTTCCCTATCCTGCTCGTCACTGGCGGCGGATTGTTGCTGTCGGCGATTTTGGTGGTGGCTGCAAAATTTTTGGCAGTCAAAACGGATGAGACGTACGAAAAGGTCCGCGTCCAGCTGCCGGGCGTCAACTGCGGCGCCTGCGGCTATGCGGGATGCGACGATTATGCCCATGCCCTGTGCAACGGGGCGAAAACAAACTTGTGCATCCCGGGTGGCGATAAGGTCAGCGCTGAAGTCAGCGCCGTGCTGGGTGTTGCGGTTGCAGACGTGGAAGAGCAGTTTGCCATTGTAAAATGCGGTGGCAACTGTAACGCTACGGAATATATTATGGACTATCAGGGGGTAAAAACCTGCGCCGCCTGCAATTCTTTTTACCAAGGGAGGGGCAGTTGCTCCCACGCGTGCTTAGGATTCGGTGACTGTGTTTTGGCCTGTAAGTATGATGCAATCCATATTGTCGACGGCATTGCGGTAGTGGATAAGAGCAAATGCGTCGGCTGCGGTATGTGCGCCAAAGAATGTCCCAACCATTTGATCGATGTAATCCCTGCGACCAGCAAGGTCTATGTCAGCTGTTCCAGCCATGATAAGGGTGCACAGACCCGAAAGGTTTGCCAAGACGGGTGTATTGGGTGCAAAAAATGTGAAAAAACTTGCCCCACCGGAGCAATTACAGTTACAGATAATTTGGCCCATATTGATCCGGCACTGTGCACGAACTGCGGCGCTTGTGTCGGTGAATGCCCGACTGGCGCCATCAAAGCATATCAGATCTAATTTTGACGAAAAAAGCCTCATTTCTCAAAAAATTCGATTTTTTCGGGAAAAGTAGTTGCAATTCATCTACTGATGTAGTATATTATTAATCGTAATCAATACGAATAAGAAATCAACAAACAAAATGCAACAGGAGGATTTAAAATGAAAACGTTTATTTGTACCATTTGTGGATATGTCTTTACTGGGAAAGAAGCGCCGGAATTTTGCCCGCAGTGTAAAGCGCCTGCTTCTAAATTTCAAGAGCAAAGCACCCAGGGCCTTGTTTGGGCCGACGAGCATAGAATCGGCGTAGCCGCCGGTGTTGATCCTGAGATCGTTGAGGGATTGCGCCAAAACTTTACCGGCGAGTGCACAGAGGTGGGCATGTATTTGGCCATGAGCCGCCAGGCGGACAGAGAAGGCTATCCCGAAATCGCTGAAGCTTATAAGAGATTTGCTTTTGAAGAAGCGGAGCATGCAGCAAAATTTGCGGAGTTGCTGGGCGAGGTTGTTTATCCCGATACGAAAAAGAATGTTGAGATGCGTGCGATGGCAGAGCATGGCGCCTGCGAGGGCAAAAAGAAACTGGCTACCCGCGCGAAGGAGCTGGGACTGGACGCGATCCATGACACTGTTCATGAGATGTGCAAGGACGAAGCTCGACATGGCTGTGCGTTCCAGGGAATGCTCAATCGTTATTTTAACAAATAGAGTTTATCATGTTCCGACAAAAGGCGAAGAGAATGAAGCTCTTCGCCTTTTTTGTGCAGAAAAAACGAAGTAGACCCGATTCGAACAGGGATAGGGCTTGCAATCTTCTATAAGCCATGATAAAATATTTAAGTTAATGCGAGAATTGGAAAGGCGGTTTTACCCATGTCCGGACATTCAAAGTGGAGCACGATTAAACGCAAAAAGGAAAAGACCGATAGCCAGCGGGCCAAAATTTTCACTAAAATCGGCCGCGAAATCAGCGTGGCGGTAAAAGAAGGCGGTTCGGATCCGGCGGTAAACGGCAAGCTACGCGATTTGATTTCCAAAGCGAAGTCAAACAATGTACCGAATGATAACATCGAACGGATCATCAAGAAAGCCAGCTCCGAGGGCGATAAGAATGATTATGAAACCATTTTCTACGAAGGGTACGGGCCCTGCGGCGTTGCGGTAATTGTGGAAGCGCTGACTGACAACCGGAATCGCACAGCCGGCGATTTGCGCCATTATTTTGATAAGTTTGGTGGGAATTTGGGACAAAACGGCTGCGTCTCTTTTATGTTTGAGCAAAAGGGCTTAATCTTGATTGAGAATAGCGGAATTGCTGAGGATCAAATCATGGAGGACTGTATGGAGGCGGGTGCCGCCGATTTTAAGTACGATGAAGACTCCATTGAGATTTTTACGGATTCCACTGATTTGCGCGCGGTGCGCGAGGCGTTGGAGGCAAAAGGCTATACTTTGGCATCTGCAGAGGTCGAATATATCCCCAGTACGATGACGACGATTGAGGATCCGGATCTGGTGATTAAGATGGGAAAAATGCTGGAAGTAATGGATGACAATGACGATATCCAAAACGTATGGCACAACTGGGAAAACGAAGAGGATTATGAAGGGTAACCTTTCCGTTTCAAAAATACATCTCGGCCTGTACTAGGCTGTGCAAGAAACAAAATTGTTTGTTGGGAACGGCATGACTTCCGAGTCTGCCGTTCCTTGTTTTATATCCGGTTGCATTGCGTTTCGATGCAACCGCAGTTCAATCAGCAAAGAAATAAGCGGTAAAAATAAAAGAATATTTGTTCTTTTTTGCTTGACAATAAAAAGAACATACGTTATAATAACGATAAAGAACAGACGTTCTAATGATTACGGAGGATTTGACTATGAAAAAGTTTTTTATCATGTTGATTACAGTTGGTGCGATTATGTTGCTTGGTACGGCCGGCGCCAGTGACGTTGGTAATATTACGGTTGGACGGGCTTGCATGCAGGGCCTTGCGTCAGTTGGATTTTTGTTTTCAGGCATGTTTGGAATGCTGCTTTGTAGAATGGACGAAGTTAAAATGCGCCGCAGCCGTAAAATGCGTGCGATGCGGAATCGTGCGTCCGTGTAGAGAACATACGTTTATCATGCAAATCTGAGCTTGGCACTTTTTTGGAGGATTATGCCGAAATTTGAAAAGTTCTTTGCTTTTTTCCTTATAATTTGTCGAAATTAAAAAATACGGTTGACTTTTAAGTTAAAAATTGTTAAGATAATTGCAACTTCATAAGGTCAACGCGTTGATAGGGATTAGTAGGTTTCCTTGCAGTATGCAGAGAGCCGCAGGTAGCTGAAAAGCGGTTATTGCAAAGTTCCCGAACTCACCCTTGAGCGGTCAGCTGAACGAAATTCCAGTAGGCTTGAACGGCTTTTCCGCCGATATCGGAAAACGCATTTTTTGATGCGGCAAAGCGGACATGTTTCATGTCAACAGGAGTGGTACCGCGGAGGATTCGCCTTCGTCTTCTTTTTAGAAGACGAAGGCTTTTTTATTTGGCCAAATGGAAAAATAATGGGAGGAGAACAAGCGATGGATGATATGATGAATATTACGGTGAGCAAACTCTTGGAGCAGGTGGCAAAGCAATATCCAGACGATGAAGCCGTCAAATTTACAGATCGGGACTACCGTCGTACTTGGAAAGAGTTTAATAAAGAAGCCGAGACCATTGCCAAAGGCTTTTTGGAGCAGGGGATCTGTAAAGGAGATCATGTGGCGATCTGGGCTACCAATGTCCCAGAGTGGATGCTGACCTTTTTTGCCTGCACCAAAATTGGCGCGGTGCTGGTAACGGTCAATACGGCCTACAAGGTTTTTGAGCTGGAATATCTGCTGCGGCAGTCCGACGCAAAGATGTTGGTCATGATCGACAACTTTAAGAAAAACGATTATGTTGAGATTGTCAATGAACTGTGTCCCACGCTAAAGGACTCAAAGCCCGGCGAGTATGCCGATCCGATGCTGCCATATCTGAAAACAGTGGTCTATGCCGGCAGCAAGGAAACGGCGCCAGCGGGAATGCTGCATTGGAAGGAACTGTACCGAAAAGCCGAAAAGGTTGAGGACTCTACTTTCCGAGCCATCTACGACAGTGTGGAACCGCAGGATATATGCAATATGCAGTATACATCGGGGACCACCGGGTTCCCCAAAGGGGTGATGCTGACCCATTACAATATTGTAAACAATGGCAAGGCCATTGGCGATTGCATGAAATTTACCCATGATGACAAGCTGTGCATTGTCGTTCCTTTTTTCCATTGCTTTGGTATGGTGTTGGCCATGATGGCTTGCCTGACCCATTCGACCGCGATGGTACCGGTGGATGTGTACAGTCCGGTCAAGGTTATGGACGCGCTGCAAAACGAAAGATGCACAGCGGTACATGGCGTTCCTACGATGTTTATTGGAATGCTGGAGCACCCGGATTTTGACGCGTATGACTTCTCCCACATGCGTACCGGCATTATGGCTGGTTCGCCCTGCCCGATCAAGGTGATGCAGCAGGTGGTGGAGAAAATGAATATGCGGGAAATTACAATCACCTACGGCCAGACAGAGGCTTCTCCCGCAACGACAATGACCACCACCGACGACAGTTTGGAGCTGCGGGTGAGCACAGTTGGCCGCGCAATGCCGCATGTAGAGACGAAGATCGTCGATCCGGAGACCGGCGAAACTCTGGACGCAGGGCAGACCGGCGAATTTTGTTCTCGCGGTTACAATACAATGAAGGGTTATTACAAAATGGAGGAGGCAACCCGCCAGGTCATTGATAAAGATGGTTGGCTGCATTCCGGAGACCTTGCAACCGTAGACGAAAAAGGGTATTATAAGATTACAGGCCGAATCAAGGATATGATCATTCGCGGAGGCGAAAACATCTATCCCAAGGAGATCGAAGAGTTTTTGTATACCCATCCGTCCATCAGCGATGTGCAGGTGATCGGCGTACCCAGTAAACGGTACGGCGAAGAGATCATGGCGTGCGTGATCTTGAAAGAGGGATGCACCCTGACGGAAGAGGAAGTAAAGGATTTTGTCCGTTCGAGTATGGCGCGGCACAAGATCCCCAGCTATGTGACTTTTGTGGAAGAGTTCCCAATGAACGCGGCGGGCAAAATCCAAAAGTTTAAGCTAAGGGAATGGGCGGTCGAACATTTGAATCTCCAAGAAGAAGCCTCGATTGAAACTGCATAAAATTCTTTCGGGAGCGTGTAATTGAATGACCCCAAACGACTTAAAACTTTGCATGGGCTGCATGAACCCTCTGCCGGAGGGTTCTGAAAAGTGCCCCCATTGCGGTTATCAGGAGGGAACACCTCATAGCTTGACCTACCTGCAGCCGGGTACCGTTTTAAAAGAGCGGTATTTGATCGGCAGGGTAATCGAAAAAAACAGCGAGGGCGCTACCTATATTTCCTACGATCGGTCGGAGGATAAGAAGGTATTGATCCGGGAATTCATGCCTGATCAGATTGCCGAGCGCAATGAGTCCAATCAATGTATCCGGCCCAAAACAGGGTATGAACGGCAGTTTAAAACGGCACTGTCGGATTTTGTGGAGCTTTCCCGCCAGCTGCTGGCGCTGAATAAAATCACTGGGATGGTGCCGGTGCTGGACCGGTTTGTCGACAACGATACGGTTTATGTAGTGCACCGTTATCTCAGGGCGCTGAGTTTTTCCTCTTTTTTGCAGCGCAATGGAGGGGAATTGACCTGGAGCCAGACAAAAAAGCTGTTTTTACCGCTGCTCAATACCTTATCACAGCTGCACAAAAAAGGAATTATCCACCGGGGAATCAGCCCTGAAACCATTTTGGTGGATCAGGATAATAAAATGTGGCTGACCGGCTTTTGCATTGCGGATATACGGACGGATGGCGGTGAGATCGGATCAGCGCTTTTTGAAGGCTATACGGCGCCGGAGCAGTATTCGCTGAACAGTTGGCAGGGAACTTGGACCGATGTGTACGGCGTGTCTGCGGTGCTTTACCGCGCCCTTACCGGTACGCGCCCTGGGGACGGCAACAGCCGGCGCATCAGCGACGACCTATGCCCGCCCAACGAATTGAATAGCAAGATTCCTGCGCATATTTCTGACGCGATTTTTGCCGGGATGAGCGTTTCCAGCGAAAAGCGGGTACAAAGCATAGACGACTTTACTGGGCTTTTGCTGGAGGAAGGGGATACCCATACGGCGGTTTTTGAATCGTCCAAGGTAAACTTAAAGGTAACAAACAAAAAGCCCAAAAATAAAAAGGTTCGTTTGGTGGTCTGGGCCATGGCGATTACCACCCTTATCCTGCTGGGGCTGATGTTTTGGCTGATGTATGCGTTGGGCATTTTTCGTCAGCAGGAGGAGAACTCTCGCCCGTCCCAAACGATTTCTTATCTGGATGACCAGTCCTCCAGTACGGTATCGACCTCATCTGCCGATGGGGTGCCGGATTTTGTGGGAAAAGACATTACTGCCATCAAAAACGATTCCACCTATGCGACGCGGTTTGAGTTCATTGAAAAAGAGGATTATAACGAAGAATACTCGAAAAACATTGTATATGACCAGGAGCCGGCAAAGGGGACGCCAATGCCCAATAAAGGGTATGTGACGCTTTATGTCAGCAAAGGTTCCGAGATGGTTGCCATGCCGGGTCTTCAGGGCAGCACATTGGAGTTTGCAACCAAAACCTTAACAGAAAATGAATTGAAATATGAGGTCGTATATATTGTCGATTCTTCTGCTGAGCCAGGACTGGTGATCCGGACTTATCCGGCAGAGGGAGAAATGATCAGCAAAAAAACCAACACAGTTTACCTCTATATCAAAGAAAGTGGGGCTTCTAGCTCTACCGGGACATCTGTTGGCGATGCGGTGGGCATTCGGCCAAACCGCGATGATGACGAATGAGTAAAATCGCGCGATGAAAAGAAAGGATGGGGATGAGATGAAACTTGCTTTGTCGACGCTGGGTTGCCCCGGCTGGTCTTGGAATGAGATTTTTGCCACGGCAAAAGATCTTGGAATGGATGGAATCGAAGTGCGCGGCGTGGCCAATGAGATGTTTGCGCCGGCGATTCCAGTATTCAACCAGGGAAAACGCCAGGAAACCATAAGCCGGATCGAAAAATCTGGGATGGAGCTTTCAATGCTGACTTCCGGCGCCTGTTTGGGCGGTTCTGACCCGGAAAAATATATGGAAGAGGCCAAAGCGTACATTGATTTTGCACAGCTTGTCAAATCGCCTTTTGTGCGCGTGATGGTTTCTCCGGTCCCGCATCCTACGGGCGAGGAGAACCTCAGCCAGACCCGTGAGCTGTACGCACAGCTTTGCGCGTATGCACAGGGGAAAGGGGTCAAGGTTTTGATTGAAACCAATGGTGCGTTGGCCAATTCCCGGGTGCTGGCCGAAATGATGCACACGATTGATTCGCCTAATGCGGGCGTTTTATGGGATGTGCACCATCCGTACCGATTTTATCAGGAATCGCCGAAAGAAACCTACGAAAATCTCAAAGAATGGATCTGTTACCTGCATGTCAAGGATTCGGTTATGAAGGACGGCCAGGTGGAATACCGGATGATGGGCTATGGCGATGTGCCGGTGTTCGATACATTGAAGATCCTGCATGAAGGTGGGTATAACGGATATATTTCATTGGAATGGGTCAAGCGCTGGTGCCCGGATTTGCAGGAACCGGGAATTGTTTTTGCCCACTATGCGACCTATATGCGGTATTTGCTCAATCAACTGGACTAAAATGCACAAAAGCCATCTGGCATACATGCCAGATGGCTTTTGTTTGGTAACGGCACCCCCCATGCATCGACAATGCTGTCGTCAAATTCGATTTTGGGGTACTCTTTGGCAATGCTACGCGCGATTTGCAGAAACATACCGTCGGGTGCATTTCATAATATTGGCTTTGTGCACGGCAGTCACTCATTTGCGGCGTTCTCTGACTGCGTACTCGAAAGCATATCGGATAATCCGTTCACAGCCTTTACGGGTAAAACGCTTGATGCTTTCCGCTGTGTTTTCATCCACCATCCGCTCAGCCCCAGCATATAAGTCTTCGGTATTTTCCCGCACAATAACCAATTTTGATGGGGATTTGGTGAAGATCCATCAGCTTTTTTAATTTGGTAGCAAAGGGGACGACAAATCCGTAAAAATCCGCCCGGGTAATGTATTCCAAATGGTAGCGCGGGCTGATACCGATGATAGATGCCATTTTCAAGGCTGCAGATCGCGCTGTACCATTAAAAAAATGTTACAAAAAAGCCCCCGCTAGAAAATTTCTAGCGGGGGCTTTTGAACGAAACGATTAGTTGCTGGTGTAGGGCAGAAGGGCCAAATGTCTCGCTCGCTTAATTGCAATGGTCAACTGGCGCTGATGTTGTGCACAGGTACCAGTAACTCTGCGGGGAACGATTTTCGCTCTCTCAGACAAGCATCTTCTGATTTTCGGAATATCTTTGTAATAGCTGATATGATCGATCTTATCAGCACAGAAAGCACAAACCTTTTTGCGGCCTTTTCTGCCGCCGCGGTTACCTCTCTCAGGTCTTTCCATGAGTAAAACCTCCTTTAAAAATAATGAGAACTAAAAGGGCAGATCATCCAAACCGCCGATTTCTTCAAAATCCTCCGTATCACCGCTGGAATAAGCAACGCCAGTATTAGCGCCGCCAGTTGCTGGGGTGGAGAAGGTATTGTTGCCGGAATCGCCAGAATTGTTGTTTTTACTGCCGTCAACAAAATGTACGTTGTCCGCTACTACCTCGTAACGTCTGCGCTTTTCGCCATTTTTGTCCGTGTAGTTGGTTACCTGCAAGCGGCCCTCCACCAGAATCGGTTTGCCTTTTTGGAAATAGCGGCAAACGAATTCGGCAGTGCTTCGCCAAGCAACGCAGTCGATAAAATCTGTCTGCCGTTCGGCGCCCTTAGAATAGGCGCGGTCACAAGCGACAGTAAAAGAAGTGACGGAAATGTTACTGGGCGTTTGCCGCAATTCAGGGTCGGCAGTCAGGCGCCCCATAATAATAGCCTTATTATACATCGTAAAACCCGTCCTTTCTTTCGACTACTCTTCCACTGCTACGGTCAGAGAACGAAGAACGCCGTCCGTAATGTTGTAGATACGATCCAACTCAGCGGGGAAGTCCGGTTTCGAGGTAAAGGTGATCATTAAATAATAACCATCCTGCTCATCCTCGATCTCATAAGCAAGTCTGCGCTTGCCCCAGTCATCCACATTGTCGATCGTACCGTTCTCACTGATGAGGCTTTTGAACTTTTCGATCAGTGCGTTGATGCCATCTTCACCTTTTTTGGTGTTCAGGATCATTGTGGTCTCATACTGCTGGGTAGTTTTTGCCATTTGTTACACCTCCTTCTGGACATTAGGCCCTACTTCGTAGAGCAGGGCAAGGATGTTAGAGGCCGGTTGGCCGCATAACAAAACTATTTTATCAGCTTTGTCCGATAAAGTCAATGAAAAAAGACCGGATTTAAAGCGTTTTTGCAAGATTTTTCAGATATTCCCGCAGTGTCACACCGATTTCCGGATGCTTGAGCCCTACCTCTATCGAAGCCTGTAGGATTCCAAGCTTGTTGCCCATGTCATACCGCGTGCCGACATAATCCACGCCGACCATGCCCTCGGTGCGGGCCAGCTGCAACATGGCGTCGGTCAGCTGGATCTCACCGCCGGCCCCAGGCTTGGTGTTTTCCAAAATCCCAAAAATTTTGGAGGGGAGCACACATCGGCCCAGAATCGAGTACAGGGAAAGCACCTGATCTGGCTTGGGTTTTTCGATCATGTCGGTCACCCGAAACAGGTTATCCCGCAGAGGCTCGGTTTTTAGGGAAGAGTATTTTAAAATCTGTTCGGCGGTCACTTCTTTTATGCCGACAGTAGCAAGGCCGAATTCTTCATAGGCGCGGCAAAGCTGTCCGCAAGCAGGATTATCACTAATAATAACGTCATCGCCGTACAAAACTGCAAAGGGATCGTCCCCTACAAAAGGTTTGGCGCACCAGACTGCATGGCCCAGTCCCTTGGTTTCTTTCTGGCGTACATACTGGATGTTGGCGATTTTTGTGAGGTCCACAATCTGGTCATACAGATCCTGTTTTCCAGAAGCCAGAAGGCGCTGTTCCAGTTCAGGGGCCCGGTCGAAATGATCCTCCATCGGACTTTTTCCGCGGTTCGTGATAATCAAAATGTCGGTGATTCCAGACTGTACCGCCTCTTCCACAATATATTGGATAGCGGGCTTGTCCACAATAGGCAGCATCTCCTTTGGAATTGCTTTAGAAGCGGGCAGAACGCGCGTTCCAAGGCCCGCGGCGGGGATGATCGCCTTAGTGACTTTCATAGTTTTTCCTCCTCAAAATGATAATGGCCCCTCAATGGATCCGCGCAAAACAAGAAGAGCCGTTTATAAAACGTTGGCACGACCTTTAACATTTCACAGTGCCGGTCAAATCATCAAATAGGGAATCATCATCATACAAAACACCACATAAAGCACCATTAAAAAACCGATGGCAAAGAGATTGGTACGGCCTTTTTTGGCCAAGGCAGCAGAATATTCCTGGGGGGACACATAGAGAGTTTGCTGGATTTTTTTAATTTTACGGATGCAATGACGATAGTACAGCCAGTTGCAAAACAGGCATAAAGCCATGGAGAGGATCGTAGAAAGGATGCTGCAAAATTGCGCCGCCAGCATCATAGAGTCAAACCAGACGGAATAGCTGGCCGCCAGACCGGAGGCCACCGCCAGATCTTCGTACAGACAGATGGCGGAAGGAAGCCCCAAAAGCGTGTTAAAAAGAAAAATCAATAGGGAAAATCCGTACATTTTCCGATACAAAAAGTATTTCCATCCGAAGAAAAGGGCAGAAAAATTAAACGTAACAGGGCGGCCAGATTGTTTGATCCGCATAAAATTTGCTAAAAAATAACCAGAGTTGCCGCCAACGAATTGTGATAGATCCCGCACTTTTACGCCGTCCAATTCCTCGTCGGGGTTTGCACCGCCGTAAGGGTCGGCGTAAGGTGTGCCATAAAGGGGATTGCCGCCGCCAAAGGGCGCACGCCGCTGCTGATAGGCGGCGGTGTTGTTGTCCGGTCCGCCTGGCGCTTGGGCATTTAAGCGGGCGCCACAGCTGCAGCAAAAAATGCCGTCTTCGGGATTGTCAGCGCCGCACCGGGGGCATTTGACCGCCTGTCCGCCGAAATCCGGCTTTGCAGGAGCAGGCGGTTCCCAGTTTTTCCCCAGCTTATGATTTTCAATTAGGGCGCAGTGCCCAAGCTGCTGGTAGCATTCCCGATGATGGGGAGCGCCGCAGTCAGGACAGACAACAACATCTTCGTTTTCGGAAAAGGGTTTTCCGCAAACAGGGCAGGTCGCATTAGAAAATTTATTCAAGCAAGAGCCACTCCTTTGTGGATTTTCGAAAGAAACGGAAAAATAGATAGAACTTTTAGAAGGGTAAAAATTATTATAAATCATTTTACAACAAAATCCAACTTAAAAAAAGCGGTGAAAGGACAACGAATTTTGAACACTTTGAAAACATTTGCCGGGATGAGGCGAACGCTTTACTTTTTTCCGGATATTTCATATAATAAACAATAATGATTTCACCACGTTCCTTTGTGCATATCAGCCTTTTTCAAAAGGCACGCCCAGACTTACAAAGCTTATGTTTATAGATTTGAGGAGACGTTATGATTCAGTTAGAAGAACTCAAAAGCAAATTGTTGGAATTAAAGCCGCAAATTGACGATTATCGTTCCGCCATCGGCCTGGATGACCTGCTTGATCAGCAACGGGCCTTAGAGGAAAAAACGGCAACCCCCAATTTCTGGGATGATCTGGATCATTCCTCAAAAACCCTCCAGCAGATCAGCCAGATTAAAGCAAAGGCCGGAACCTACACAAAAATGGCGAGCGATTATGAGGATCTGATGACCCTGATCGAAATTGCGGCAGAGGAGCAGGACGAAAGCGCCTATCAGGAAATTCAGGCGCTTTACAACGATCTGGCCGCTTATTACGAGGAGCAAAAGCTTTTGACGCTTCTGTCCGGCGAATACGACGCGAAAAATGCCATTTTGACCTTCCACGCCGGAGCCGGCGGAACCGAATCCCAGGATTGGGTGCAAATGCTGCTGCGGATGTATACCCGCTGGGCGGAGCGCCACGGATTTAAGGTGAAAATCCTGGATATGCTGGACGGGGAAGAAGCGGGGATCAAAAGCGCGTCGATCCTGGTAGAGGGGCTCAACGCCTATGGATACCTCAAATCAGAGACCGGCGTCCATCGCCTGGTGCGGGTTTCACCCTTTGACGCGTCCGGCCGGCGGCATACCTCTTTTTCCTCTTTGGAAGTGATGCCGGAGATTGATGACGACACAGTGGTGGAAATCCGGGAGGAGGATCTGAAGGTCGACACCTACCGGTCCAGCGGCGCCGGCGGCCAGCATGTCAATAAAACCGAATCTGCGATTCGGATCACCCATATCCCTACCGGCGTAATCGTCGCTTGCCAAAACGAACGTAGCCAGCATCAGAACCGGGAAGTGGCGATGAAGATGCTGCGCTCCAAACTGATCGAGATCAAAGAGCGGGAGCATTTGGAGAAGATTGACGATATCAAAGGGGATCAGAAGGATATCGGATGGGGTAACCAGATCCGTTCCTACGTTTTTATGCCCTATACGCTGGTCAAGGACCATCGTACCGGGTTCGAAAACGGAAACATCGGTGCGGTGATGGACGGGGATCTGGATGGGTTTATCAATGCCTATTTAAAGGCCAACAGCCTGGGCCAACTGCAGAAATAGATTTTGAAAAGGTAGTGCGGAAGGGGATTTTCTATGCGAATCGTTGTCAAAGTGGGTACGTCGACTTTAGCACATTCCACCGGCCGGCTCAATATCCGCCGGGTGGAACAGCTGTGCCAAGTGCTCAGCGATCTGAAAAACGCGGGACACCAGATCATTCTGGTGTCCTCCGGCGCCATCGGGATGGGGGTAGGCAAGCTGTCCTTGGCGTACCGCCCCACCGATATGCCGACCAAGCAAGCGGCTGCTGCGGTGGGCCAGTGTGAGTTGATGTACGTTTATGACAAGCTTTTCACCGACTATAACCACACGGTGGCCCAGATGCTTTTGACCGGCGAGGATCTGGAAAACGACGACCGCCGTACGAATTTTGAAAATACGCTGTATCGCTTGTTGGAATTGGGGGCGCTGCCGGTTATCAATGAAAACGACACCATCGCCACCGAGGAAATCGCGGTGGGGGATAACGATACACTGGCGGCCATCGTAGCCAAATGCGCAGGGGCGGATTTACTAGTTCTCCTCAGCGACATCGACGGGCTTTTTACCGCTGACCCGAGAAAGAATCCTGCCGCGAAGCTAATCCGCTTTGTGGACGAGCTGACCCCGGAGATTTATGCGTTGGCGGGAGAAAAAGGAAGCGATCTTGCCTGCGGCGGGATGACGACCAAGCTAAAAGCTGCCCGTACAGCGCTGGAAAACGGTTTTGATATGATTATTTCCAATGGAGAAAGACCGGCCGACCTATACGCGATCGCAGAAGGAAAGCCGCTTGGAACCTTATTCCACTCGAAGTTGGCACACTAGCGGTTTTGCGGGGGGAGCGGTAATTTGACGGGGAAAGTGAAAGAAAAGGTTTTTCTTTTGAAAGGATTTTTGTTATGACGACGTTAGAACAGCTGCAAGTCGCGCAACAGGCCAAACGTGTATTAGCTATGGCGGATACGCCGACGAAAAATCGCGCGCTGGCGGCCATGGCCGATGCGCTAGAGGCAGACATGGCAGATATTTTGGATGCGAACCGGCTGGATCTGGAAGCGGCAAAGGGTACGATCAGCGCTGTCATGTTGGACCGTCTGGCCCTTTCTTCCGACCGCGTTTTGGATATGGCTCAAGGGATCCGGGCGGTGGCCGCCCTGCCGGACCCGGTGGGACGGCTTTTAAGCGAAACGACGCGCCCTAACGGACTGACGATCCGCCGGATCCAGGTGCCCCTTGGAGTGGTGGCGATCATTTATGAAAGCCGCCCTAATGTGACCAGCGATGTGGCGGCGCTGACTCTAAAAAGTGGGAATATCTGCATTTTACGCTGTGGCAAAGAAGCGCACCGTAGCGCTGTTTGCGTTACCAAAGCGTTGCGGCGCGGCCTTCGTACCGCCGGCCTACCGGAAGCGGCTGTCACCTTGATTGAAGATACTTCGCGCGCTTCCGCTTTGGAGCTGATGACTGCAGTGGGTCTGGTGGATCTTCTCATTCCCCGGGGCGGTCACGGCTTGATTTCTACTTGTGTAGAACAGGCAAAGGTACCCTGTATCCAGACCGGTACTGGCATTTGCCATATTTATGTGGACGTGGCGGCCGATTTGGATATGGCGCTAGAAATCCTTGAAAATGCGAAAACCAGCCGCCCTTCCGTCTGCAATGCAGCGGAGGTCTGCCTGGTTCATAGTGCGATTGCGGCGGCGTTTTTGCCTGCGCTCAAACGGCGGTTGGTGGATGAGCGGCAGGAGGGCTTCCCAGTAGAACTGCGGCTGGACGAACGGGCGAGGGCAGTTATTGTCGGCGTTCCGGCTGAAGAAGCTGATTTTGATACGGAATTTTTGGATTATATTCTGGCGGTCCGGGTGGTGGACAGTATTGAAGAGGCGATTGCCCATATTGGCGCCCATTCCAGCGGTCATAGTGAAGCGATCGTGACAGTGGATCCGGCTGCGGCCCGGCAGTTTACTGCGGCAGTGGATAGCGCTGCAGTTTACGTCAATGCATCTACACGCTTTACAGATGGAAGCGAATTTGGCTTAGGGTGTGAAATGGGGATTTCCACCCAGAAATTCCATGCCCGGGGACCTTTGGGCCTTGAGGAATTGTGCAGCTATAAATACATTGTTCTTGGTAGCGGCCAGGTTCGATAGGCCCCCGTTTAGCATTCAGCCTTTATCAGTTAAAACAGCTGTGGATGAAGTTGTCTATTATCTTGCCAAAAGCCGCCCGATTTTTAAAATCGGGCGGCTTTTGGCAAGATAATGTATCAAAACCCCAATGAATAGGGAGAATTGGTTGTCCGCCTGACCACCGGTTCGGTATTCCGTCCATACCCGGCGGCCGCGGCGGGAATAATTCCTTGGAATGTATTTATCATACTGGGAAATTGTGACGCCCCTATAAACAAAAATAGAAAAAATTGAGAAACGAATGTGAAGCTTTCCCGCAAGATCAAGCGTCTTGGTTCTCGGATTGGTTTGTACGGGAAGGTGGCCATCAGGGGGAAAAGATCCCCACATGAAAAAATCACGTTTAAGCAAAAGCTTAAACGTGATTTTTTGGAGCGGGCAACGAGAATCGAACTCGCAACCTCAGCTTGGGAAGCTGATGTTTTACCACTAAACTATGCCCGCAACGGAATGCTTATCTATTATCCTACGAAACGGGACAAAAGTCAAGTTTTTTGTTCCAGAACGATTTGTTACAACAGCCGTTTGGCGCAGATGGAACAGCAGGCGCAAGGGGAAAGGCCATGCAAGCACCCCTGTGGTTGTGCGTCAACCGCCAGTCTAACGTGATCTGCCAGTTCGCACCGGGTTCGTTCCAAAACCGTCAGTCGATATCCGCTTTTTTTTCGGATATGCCGGATCGTCTGCTCCAGTATCGCCTCATTACACCGCAGAAAAAAATTTGCTTCCAATTCACACATCGGCGGAATGGAAACGGTATAGGTCAATTCATATGTACCTCCCTTTTTTAGTTGCAGCACACAGGCGCTTTGTTTTGCAGAATCCTTCGGCTTCATGGGGAAAACTCCGATCTCCGCGCCGGCCTTGAGAACCGCCCCGCACGGAAGGGCAATCATTTGCTGTTCTCTGTTCATTTTATGCCCGGAGCAATCCGTTGTTACCGATTCTTTTTTTCATACGAACGAGCAGCTAAATCCCCGATCAGCGCGGCGATGAATCCTGCGACAAAGCAGGAAGGAGCCGCTTCCATGGCGGTCCGATGGATTAGCATCTGTTGGTGATAATCTAGATAAAAGGCCATCCGGTAGGAAATAAGCGCCAAAACAAATAAAACAACGGCACTCCAAAAGCTGAAAATAATGATCTGCTTGGAATAAATACAAATACTGTCCAGTTCTTTCCCGACTTTTTTCACAAATTGCATGTTCCGCCTCCTTTCCTGTTCCAATCCAATTTTATTTTACGGGATTTGATTGGCGGAAACAAGAAAAAAACTCTGCCAGAAAAACAGGTGAAATCCGGCAGAGTTTCGTTTATTCTATTTTTTCCATCCAGGCATCCAGCAGCGCCAGGGCGGTGGCGGCTTCCACGCAGGGGACAGCTCTGGGAACAACGCAAGGATCGTGCCGTCCTTCAATCGACAGCTGTGTAGGTTCCATTTTTTGAAAATCCACCGTTTCCTGCGGCCGGGATATGGACGGAGTGGGTTTAAAGGCCGCCCGCAGTAGAATCGGCATACCGGAAGAAATCCCGCCCAAGATCCCGCCGTGATGGTTGCTGGTAGTGCGGATCTGGCCGTTTTCCAGACGGAAAGGATCATTCATTTGGGAGCCGAAATGGCGGGAGGCTTCGAATCCCGCGCCGAATTCGATCCCTTTTACCGCTGGAATACCAAAGATCAGAGAAGCCAAGCGGTTTTCCAACCCGTCGAAGATAGGGGATCCGACCCCGGCGGGAAAACCGATTACACCGCACTCCACCACGCCACCAACAGAATCCTGCGCCATGCGGCAGCTTTCGATTAGCTGCTGCATAGATTCGCCGGCCTTGGCGTCTAATACAGGAAAGGTTTTTTGGCCAGGCGCCGCCAGTTCTTCGGCGGTCAGGCCAACCGGGTCAAAGGGCAGGTCATTTTGGCAGCCGACCGAAAAAATATGGGCGCCAACCACAACGCCCCGCCGCGCGAGGATCTGCTTGGCGATCCCCCCAGCTGCGACCAAGGGCGCAGTTAGCCGGCCGGAAAAATGCCCGCCACCCCGGGGATCCTGCGCCCCATGGTAGCGCAGATAGCCGGTATAATCCGCATGGGCAGGGCGGGCGACGCTGCTCATTTGGGCATAGTCTGCACTATGCGTATCGCTGTTTTGGATGACGACAGCTAGCGGCGTGCCGGTGGTGCGGCCCTGATAGAAACCGGACAGGATATGGGGTGCGTCCGTCTCCTTGCGCGGGGTTGAAAAACGGTTTTGGCCTGGGCGGCGTCTGTCCATAAAAGACAAAAGCACATCCAGATCAAGGGGCTCGCCAGCGGGCAGCCCGTCCAGCACAACGCCGATGGCAGGACCGTGGGATTCGCCGAAAATGGACAGCTTGATTTGATTTCCCCAGCTAGAGGACATGAACAACGCCTCCCAACAATTTAAAATCTTCAAAGAATCCAGGGTAGGATTTGTCTACCGCCTGCGCCTGCTCGATGACAATCGGCCCGTCAGCAAGTAAGGCGGCAATCGCCATAGCCATGACGATCCGATGGTCCCCGTAAGAGGACACGACAGCGCCGTGTAAAGGCGTACCCCCGTCAATGATCAGCGAGTCGTATTCCGACCAGATCCGGGCACCGAGCCGGGTCAGGCAGTCGATCATGGCGGCGGCGCGGTCGCTTTCCTTAATCTTTAATCGCCGGGTTCCGTGGAGCACAGTCCGCCCTGGAACAGCGGCGGCGGCAACGCATAAAATAGGCGCCAAGTCCGGGATGTCCCGGATATCAATTTCGGCAGGTCGGCAGATGGGGCGCTTCATCTGGACGCGATCCCCATTAAAAGAAGCAGAGGCTCCCAAAGCGGATAGCGCCTCTAAAATTTTTCGATCTCCCTGCAAAGATTTGACGGACAGTCCGGATACGGTTACATCTTGCCCAAGAGCGGCCGCAGTCAGAAAAAAGGCGGCATTGGAAAAGTCCGCTTCCACCGAAAATGCCTGTGGCAGATAGGTTTGTCCGCCGGGAATGAAGAAATCGGAATCTTGGCAGTGAATTTTGATGCCAAATTTTCGTAAAACATCAATAGTCAGATCAATATAGGGTGCAGATTCCAGTGCAGTGGATAGATGAATGGCGCTTTCTCCGTTAAGCAGCGGCAACGCGAACAGCAGCCCGGTGATAAACTGGGAGCTGATGTCTCCGGGCAGCGTGTAGCTGCCGGGCTGCAAGCTGCCGGACAGCTGTAAGGGAACGAAAGATCTGTCAAGCAAAACCCCTTTACTCAAAAAAGCGTCGAAATACGGACCAATCGTCCGTTCGGGCAGACGGCCGGAACCGGTGAATCGGCAGGAGATCCCAAGAGCTGCGGCCACGGGGATCAAAAAACGCAGGGTAGACCCGGACTCGATGCAGTCGATTTCAGCGTTTTGCGGCGGGGCGCTGATGCCGGTGATGCGGACTTCTTTGCCATTGCGAACAATAGACGCGCCCATTGCCTTTAAAGCGCCAATGGTCGCGTCCATGTCTTTGGACAAGTCTACCGGCGAAACTGTGCTGTGTTGATTTGCCAGCGCCGCGCAGATCAGGGCGCGATGTGCAATGCTTTTGGATGGCGGAGCGCAGACTTCGCCGCGAAGGCGGCTTGGGGTAATGCGGACGTCCATTAGCACGCACCGCCTTTTATAAACGCTTCAAACGCTTCAAAGGGGAAGTTCTGGATATAGCTGTCGCCAATACTGCGCAACAGGATGGCGCGGATGCCGCGGACGGTATTTTTCTTGTCCTGCCGACAGATTTTGAACAACTCATCCAAAGGGGCTTTGCAGCAGGTGGGCAGGCCATATTTTTGGCAGGCTGCCAACAGCCGGTCCAAAACCGCGGCAGGCAACGTTCCCGCAGCAGTCTGTGCACGGGCGATCATCACCATCCCGGTGGCGACGCATTGGCCGTGCCGCTGCTGGTATTGCATCCAATTTTCCACCGCATGCCCCATGGTGTGGCCGAAATTCAGCAACATCCGCTCGCCGGTATCGTACTCGTCTTTTTCCACAACATCCCTTTTTACGCAGATACAGCGGGCGATAATCTCCTCCAAATGTGCCTGCGGCTCCTGATCCGCCAGCAGATCGAACAACACAGGGTCTTTGATCATACCGCATTTCAGCGCTTCGGCAACGCCGTCAGCAAAAACGTCCTCCGGCAGTGTGGCCAGGGTGTCCGGGTCGCACAGCACCAAAGACGGTTGCCAGAAAGTTCCGACTAGGTTTTTGCCAACGGGCAGGTTCACGGCGGTTTTTCCGCCGACAGAGGAATCGACCTGCGCTAAAAGGGTGGTGGGGATCTGAATAAATGGAATGCCGCGCAGATAGGTTGAAGCCACAAAGCCGGTGAGGTCGCCGATGACGCCGCCGCCCAACGCAATCAGGCAGCAGTCCCGGGAAATTTTGCTTTGGGAGAGGAGTTGGTACAAAAGCCCGGCGCTTTCCAGGGATTTTGTATTTTCCCCCGCTTCCATCGTGAAAGAAGGGGTATTTTGATACCCGGCCAGCTCTAGCGAATCCAGCAGGGAACGCAGATACAGGGGGGATACGTTGGAATCGGTCACAATGGCCAGCCGCGCGTGGGGAAAGATTTTTTTGATTTCGTTTCCCGCTTCCCGCAAAATGCCGCGCCGGATCCGCACGTCGTAAGGGGTTCCGGTATTTACTCGAATACAGTTCATTGCCATTCCTCCATTTGATTTTCAACCTTATCGAAAAAAAGCCGATACCAATTGTACCGGCTGCTGCCATTTTGCTCCTTTAAAGTAAGAATAGTCAGAGAAAATATGTTTGTCAATATCTGTTGATGAAAAAAAGCGGATATGCTAAAATAAAAGCAACGTCTGGATAAAAAGGATACAAGATTATGGTGCTTTCAATCGAACAACTGAACAAAGGCTTCGGCGCCAATGTGGTGCTGCAGGATATTACGGCAAAAATTGAGGATAACGACCGTATTGGCCTGATCGGGGTCAACGGCGCGGGCAAATCAACCTTGTTGAATCTGATCGTGGGAGATCTGTCGCCGGATAGCGGCGTGATATCTATTGCCAATGGCGCGAGCATTGGTTTTCTGCGCCAAAACAGCGGCCTTTCCGGTGAGAATACCATTTGGGAGGAGCTGCGCGGTGTTTTTCGCCCTGTTTTAGAAATGGAGTCCCGTTTGCGGCAGCTGGAAAGGGAAATGGCGGCGGACAATTTGGATCATGCAGGGGAACAATACCGTACGCTAGTGGAAGAATACGCGGTGTTGGATGAGCGATTCAGCAAGGCGGAGGGGTATCTGGTCGAGGTGAAAATCCGCACCATCCTCAACGGGATGGGCTTTGGGGACAAACCTGCGGATTCGGTGATCCGAACCCTGTCCGGCGGGGAAAAGACCCGCCTTGCCTTGGCAAAGCTTCTGCTGGAACAGCCGGCCCTGTTAATCCTGGATGAGCCGACCAACCATCTGGATTTCAAAACCCTGACCTGGCTGGAAGAGTATCTTTCCAGCTACAAAGGGGCGCTTTTGCTGGTGTCCCATGACCGGTATTTTCTGGACAAGCTGGTATCGGGTATTTGGGAGGTGGAGCGGCATAAGTTGGAAACCTATAAGGGCAATTACTCGAAATATGTCCTGTTGAAAAAAGAGCGCCGTGAGCGCCAGCAAAAAGAATACGAACAACAGCAGCAAGAGATCGCCGCCATGGAGGATTTTGTAGCGCGCAATCTGGTTCGCGCTTCCACAACCAAGCGGGCCCAAAGCCGGATTGCCGCGTTGGAGCGGATGGAGCGGGTGGAAAAACCCCAGAGCGAGATCAAAACGGCGCGGCTTTCCTTCCAGTACGACCGGGAGCCGGTCAAAGACGTTTTGGTGGTGGAGAACCTGTCTCTTTCGGTGGGGGAGCCGCCCAACCGAAAGCATTTGGCCAGCGGCATCAATCTACATGTAGAACGGGGAAATAAAATCGCGATCATCGGCGCCAATGGCGTGGGAAAATCCAGTTTTCTCAAAGCGGTTTTAAAGCAGATCCCAGTGGATTCCGGCGCTTTTTCTTGGGGCAAAAACGTCAAGGTCGCGTATTATGAGCAGGAACTGAAAGGTTTAAATCCGAACAACACTGCCCTGGAGGAAATTTGGTCGCGTTATCCGCAGATGACTGAACATGAAGTACGCAGCCTGTTGGGCGGCGTTTTGCTTACGGGAGAGGCAGTGTATAAAAAGGTGTCGGTCCTCTCCGGCGGGGAAAAGGCAAAGCTTGCTTTTGCGGTGCTGATGCTGCAGCGGGGCAATGTCCTTTTGCTGGATGAACCGACCAACCACCTAGACCTCCCTTCCAAGGAGGTGTTGGAGGAGGCGCTGCAGGAATATGAGGGAACGCTGTTGATGGTGTCCCATGACCGGTATATGCTCAACCGGGTACCGGATTTTATTATGGAATTTACTGGTACCGGTGTTGAGACCTATCAGGGTGGGTACGACGATTACTTTGCAGAAAAGGACCGGCGCAGGACGAAGGCGGCGCGACAAGAAGAGGAAGCTCCCGCGCCTGCAAAAGCGGTTTCTGCAAGCGGATACCGGACGCGCCAACAGAAAAATGAGCAGATCAAAAAGCGGCAGCATTTAAAAGATCTGGAGGAAGAGATTGCGCGGCTGGAGGCGAAGATCGCCCAACTGGAGGAAGAGATCACCCAGCCGGAAATTTATGCAAACTATGTTTTGATGGGAGAAAAGTGCCAAGAATTAGAGGAGACGAAGCGGGCCCTTTCCCTCGTTATGGAAGAGTGGGCGCAGTTAAGCGAATGAAGTGGCCGTTCAGCGGCAAATTCATAGAAAAGAGGCGGCGTATTTGAAAATCGACTGGAACCGAAAGTACACGACCATTGCAGTTTACGCGGTGCTGGTGGTCATCGCATCGCTGATATGCTACAATGTATTGCACAATTTTATCGCTTATAAAGCGGCTTTCCAGCAGCTGATCGCGATCCTTTTGCCGGTGATTTACGGTTTTTCTATCGCATTTGTTCTCAATCCTGTTGTCCGCTTTTTTGAAAAAAAAGCGTTGCCCAAAATAAGCCGGGGAAAGCTTTCGCCCAAATGGAACAAAGGAATCGCGGTTCTGTTAACCTATCTCGCGGCTTTTTTGGTCATTGCCGTTTTCCTGTCGGTCGTCATTCCGCAGGTTACAACCAGTTTGGCGGGGATTGTATCAAATCTTTCCGAATATCTGGTCCGTGTAACGGCATGGATTAACCATCTGTTTGAAATGCTGCCGCAGGAAAAACTGTTCCAGGAAACGCTGAAAAAGATCAGTGAATCAGCGCAGGCAATTTTGGAGGCGTTTTATGGCTGGCTTTCCGCTTCGCTGCCGCTGGTGATCAACGCGACTAAAAATTTGACCACCGGCCTTACAAATTCGATTTTAGGTTTGATTATTTCAATTTATTTCCTGTTTGGAAAAGAACGTTTTTTCGCTCAGATCAAAAAGGCGCTCTATGCGCTACTGCCGGAGGATTTCGTCCGGCGGATGGTCGACGTCACCCATACGAGCAGCCGGATTTTCAGCGGGTTTATCTCCGGCAAGCTTTTGGATTCTCTCATCATCGGGATTCTGTGCTTTTTGGGAATGTCCCTTTTGGGCATGCCCATGGCAATGCTGGTGAGTGTGATTATCGGGGTGACCAACATCATCCCTTATTTCGGACCGATTATCGGCGCGGTGCCTTCAGCCCTAATCGTTTTTTTGATCGATCCGATTAAAGCATTGTGGTTTGTGATTTTTGTTATCTGCCTGCAACAGTTCGACGGCAATATTCTGGGCCCGCGGATTTTAGGCGATTCCATTGGAATGCCCGCGTTTTGGGTCATCTTCTCGATCCTGCTGTTTGGCGGCTATTTCGGCGTGCTGGGCATGTTTGTGGGGGTTCCAACCTTTGCGGTGATTTATTCGATCTTTAAGCTTTGGACTGAAAGAAGGCTTGAGCGGAAAAATTTGCCGACCGATACGAAAAGTTATGCTTCCAAAGAGCATTCACTTTTGTAAAACGGTGAAACCCAACTTTGTAAAAAGCGGGAAAAGCGTTGACAATCCGCGGATTTTGCGTGGGAAGGCGGACCTCTTTTCCGTTGACGGTGGAGCCTTGATGCGGTATAATAAGAACGATCATTTCAGCAATATTTTGGAATTTTTTGTAATTTTTACAGCGGGTGATTTTTCGGGCAAATTTCAAGCGGCCCGGGGAACATTGGCTTTGATCAAAATTAGCGTGTTTCCGGGAGAAAATCATGAGCAATCGAATCGAACTGACAAAAGCGGATCTGGTGCAGCAGGAAAAATGTATGGATGAGGTGCGCAGGATTCTGCTGGAACGGTATCCGGATCGGCAGCCCCTTGCGTTTACCCATAGCTATGGCTGCCAGCAGAATGTTTCTGACGGGGAAAAAATCCGCGGAATGCTGGCGGAAATGGGCTATGGCTTTACCAACCAGGAATCGGAAGCCGACTGCATTCTTTTTAACACCTGCGCTGTGCGGGAAAATGCGGAGTTTCGCATTTATGGCAATGTCGGTAACCTGAAACAGTATAAAAGGGCAAATCCCAACCTGATCATTGGCCTTTGCGGGTGCATGATGCAGCAGGAGCATGTTGCAAAAAAAATCCGGGAAAGCTACCCTTATGTGGATTTGATTTTTGGCACCCATGCTTCCCACCTGTTGCCGTCTATGTTGGAAAAGAGGCTAAGAGGCCAAAAGCATGTGGAGGAGATCCAAGCGCACGATGGATTTATCGTCGAGGATATGCCAATTCGACGGGATGGGACGGTCAAGGCGTGGCTGCCGATCATGTATGGGTGCGACAATTTCTGCACCTATTGCATTGTTCCGTATGTCCGCGGGCGGGAACGCAGCCGCCGCCCAGAAAAGATTTTGGAGGATGTCCGGCAGCTGGCAGCACAGGGGTACAAGGAGATTATGCTGCTGGGGCAGAATGTCAACTCCTATGGAAAAGGTCTGGACGAGCCGGTGGATTTTACCGAGCTGCTGCGCCGGATCGACGAGGAGGAAGGGGACTTCCGGGTTCGTTTCATGACCTCTCATCCAAAGGACTGCACCCGCGAGATGATTGATGTGATTGCCCAAAGCCGCAAGCTTTGCCACCATATCCACCTGCCGGTACAAAGCGGTTCCGATAGAATATTGCAGCAAATGAACCGCCATTATGATACCCGAAAATATTTAGATCTGATCGATTATGCTAAGGCAAAGATCCCAGATCTGACCTTGTCCAGCGATATCATCGTCGGGTTTCCCGGTGAGACATATGAAGACTTTTGTGCCACCTTGGCGCTTATTCGAAAAGTGGAATATGATTTTCTGTTTACCTTCATCTACTCCAAACGGGTGGGGACCAAGGCAGCGTCGATGGACGACCCAGTCCCGGCGGCGGAGAAATCCAAATGGTTTCGGGAGCTTTTGTCGGCGCAAAGTGAAATCAGCCAAAAACGCTTTACAAAACTGATTGGTTCCGTTCAGCAGGTTTTGGTGGACGGCCCGGCCAAAGAAGGGACGGGGCGAGTCGGCGGAAAAAGCGGTGGAAACATTACGGTAGAATGCCCGGGAGACGGTTCTTTGACTGGTCAGCTGGTGAATGTTCGGATCACCGAGGCGCATAACTGGGGCGTTATTGGAGAAAGACAGGAGTAGGGCAGTCTCAATCGGCGGTAATATTTTAACGCCGTTTTACGGACAACCTTTTTTCGAAAAATAAAACAATGGCGGTATGTCCCGCCGAAAAAAGAATCTTTTGGGAGGAAAAACAAATGGATATTATTGCGATGGCAAGAGAACTGGGAAAGGCGATCCAGGAGGACGATCGTTATTTGGCACTGCGGCTGGCGACCCAGTCCAACGACGAGGATCAGCACCTGCAGGATCTGATCGGCGAATTCAACCTGAAACGGATTGCGCTGAACCAAGAAGTACAAAAGCAGGAGAAAGATCAGGAAAAGATGAACCAATTGGATCAGGAGATCAAGGATCTGTACCAAAAAATCATGTCTTACCCCAAGATGGTCGTTTATAATGGGGCCAAAAAAGAGGTAGATTCCATGATGAATTATGTCAATCGCATTTTGGTCATGAGCGTTAACGGCGAGGATCCGGATTCGGTAGAAATGTCTGATGTTTCCTGCTCTGGAAGCTGCTCGACCTGCGGCGGCTGTAATTAAGATCGCTTTTTTGGCCGCGCCGGGTTTCCCGGTGCGGCTTCTCATATGAAAATGGAGGTACACGGATGGCAAAACTATCTCCGATGATGGAACAGTATTTCGCGATTAAAAAAAAGCACGAGGGACAGATCCTGTTTTTCAGGCTGGGCGATTTTTATGAAATGTTCTTTGAAGACGCAAAACTGGCGTCAAAAGAACTGGAGCTGACCCTTACAGGCCGCGACTGCGGCCAGGAGGAGCGGGCGCCCATGTGTGGGATCCCGTACCACAGCTGCGAGGCGTACATCCAGCGTTTAATCAAAAAAGGATATAAGGTCGCGATTTGCGAGCAGATGGAGGACCCGGCGCTGGCGAAAGGGCTGGTAAAACGGGATGTCATTCGCGTCATCACCCCCGGCACGATTATCGAAACCAGCATGCTGGACGAGGGCTCCAACAACTATATCGGCAGCCTTTTTTGCCGTCCGGATGGTTTTGGCGTTTGCTTTATCGATATTTCCACCGGTGAGATCCAGGCCACCCAGCTTACCGAGAAGGAGTATGGCCCCAAACTTATCAATGAATTGGCGCGGTTTTCCCCGTCGGAGCTGATTTTTAACGGGGATTTTTTGGATCAGAAGGGCGTTTGCGATTTTGTAAAAGAAAAACTCAACTGTTCGACCAATCTCTTAGACGACGGGGATTTGGGATATCAGGACAGCGAGGGCATCCTCCTGCGCCATTTTGGCGTGACGGATCTGGCGAAGCTTTCGCTAGACGATAAGCCCTACTGCCGGATGGCGGTATCCTCTATGCTGCAATATCTAAGCGAAACGCAGAAAACCGGTTTAGAACGGCTTTTATCCATTAACTTTTACAATGAAAACCAGTATATGAACTTGGATTTGATCGCCCGCCGGAATTTAGAGTTGACCCAGACCATGCGCGCAGGAGAAAAACGCGGTTCCCTTTTGTGGATCCTGGACCGGACGCGCACTGCTATGGGCAAGCGGATGATGAAAAATTTTATCGAGCAGCCGTTAAACAACCCGGCGATTATCAATAAACGGCTCAATGCAGTGGACGAATTGTTTCGGGAAGGAGTCCTTCGCCAGGAGATCGTTTACGCGCTGGGCGGCATTTTCGACCTGGATCGGCTAATGACAAAGGTGGTCTACGGCAATGCCAATCCGCGGGATTTGAAGGCGCTGCAAAGTACGGCGGAAAAAATTCCGGCGTTACGGCAGCTGATGGAACCGGTGCAGAGTCAGTATCTGCAGGAGATTTACGAGAGCCTTGACCCGTTGGAGGATGTGGCTGCCCTTTTGCAAAAGGCGGTCTGTGAAGATCCGCCAGTGATGGTCAAAGACGGCGGCGTGATCAAGGACGGGTACAATGCCGAGCTTGACGAACTGCGGGATCTGGTAGGGCATACCAAGGACTACATCACAAAAATCGAGGCGCGGGAGAAGGAGAATACCGGCATCCGTACCCTAAAGATCGGGTACAACCGGGTATTTGGCTATTATCTGGAGGTGTCCAAATCCTTTATCAACGAGGTGCCGGATACCTATATCCGCAAGCAGACGCTGGCAAACTGCGAGCGTTACATCACCCAGGAACTCAAGGAGTTGGAAGACAAGATCGTAACGGCAGGGGATCGGATCCTCCGGCTGGAGGCGGTGTTGTTCGACGAGACGAGGCGCTTTGTAGCCGACCAGCTGGCGCGGACGCAGCGGACCTCCAGCGCTATTGCAAGGCTAGACGTGTTTTGCTCGCTGGCGGCGGTGGCGGTCAGCAACCGGTATGTGCGGCCAGTCGTGGACCTTTCGGACGAAATTAAAATCCAAGACGGGCGGCACCCCGTGGTGGAGGAGATCCTCCATGATGTGCCGTTTGTGGCGAATGATACATACCTAAACCGGAGTGACCGCCAAATCGCGATTATCACCGGCCCAAATATGGCGGGGAAATCCACCTATATGCGCCAGACGGCCTTGATCGTACTGATGGCGCAGCTGGGTTCCTTTGTGCCAGCGTCCTCTGCCAGCATTGGCGTGGTAGACGGGATCTTTACCCGGGTCGGCGCATCTGACGATTTGACCTCCGGGCAGTCTACCTTTATGGTGGAAATGAACGAAGTGGCCCATATCCTCAAAAACGCCACCAGCAAAAGCCTACTAATCCTCGACGAAATTGGGCGGGGGACCTCTACTTTTGACGGGATGAGCATTGCCCGTTCGGTGCTGGAGTATATCGCGGATAAGCGAAAGCTGGGGGCAAAGACCCTATTTGCCACCCATTATCATGAGTTGACCGATTTGGAATCGGTGCTAGATTCGGTGAAAAACTATAATATTGCAGTCAAAAAGCACGGGGATGAGATCACCTTTCTGCGGCGGATTGTGCCAGGCGGCGCGGACGATAGCTATGGCATTGAGGTTTCCAAACTGGCGGGCATCCCGGATTCGGTGATCCAGCGGGCCCACGAAATACTCTCCCAGCTGGAAAGCGGCGAGCTGATTTCGCTGCCCAAAAGCGAAAAACGAAAGAAACAGCCGGTGGAAGAAACAGCGCAGCTGACCTTTGGGTTCCAGGCCGACGGCGTTTTGCGCGAACGGCTGGCCCGGGTCGATTTGAACGCGCTTACCCCAATCGAGGCGCTGAACATTTTATACGAGTTAAAGGGAATGCTGAAATAGCAAAGAAAAAGGAGGTCTCGCTTTGGGAATCATCCATGTGTTGGATAAAAGCGTTGCGGAGCTAATCGCAGCCGGAGAAGTGGTGGAACGCCCGTCTTCCGCCATCAAAGAACTGGTGGAAAACGCGATTGACGCGGGCGCGACCGCCATTACGGTCGAAATTCAAAAAGGCGGCATGTCTTTTATGCGGGTAACCGATAACGGCTGCGGTTTTTATCCGGAAGATGTGAAAAACGCATTTCTGCGCCATGCAACCAGCAAGGTTCGCAGCGCGGGTGATTTGGACGCCATTTCCACCATGGGTTTTCGCGGCGAGGCGCTGGCTTCTATTTCCGCGGTGGCGCGGGTGGAGCTGCTCTCCCGGCGGGAGGATGCGGTGGAGGGCATCCGCTATGCGATCGACGCGTCGGAAGAGGTCGCATATGAGGCGGCAGGCTGCCCGGTGGGGACGACCATCGTCGTGCGGGATCTATTTTACAATACGCCCGCCCGGCTGAAGTTCTTGAAAAAAGATGTTTCCGAGGCCAACGCAGTGGCGGGGATTGTGGAAAAAATCGCGCTGGTCTATCCAGAGATTTCCTTCCGGCTGATCCGCGACGGAGAAGAAAAACTCCACACTCCTGGGGATGGCCAGCAGCTTTCGGCGATCTATGCTATATTTGGCAGGGAATTTGCTGCGGGGCTGCTGCCAGTGGATTACACCATGAACGGTTTTTCGCTGAAAGGGTTTGTCTCAAAACCGCATAAGGCGCGGGCAAACCGTTCCATGCAGAATTTTTATGTCAACCGCCGGTATGTTAAATCCCGCACCTGCGCCGTCGCCTTGGAAGAGGGGTTTAAGCATTCCATGATGGTGGGCCGGTTCCCCGCCTGTGTGCTAGATGTTCATCTGCCGCCCCATTCGGTGGATGTCAACGTCCACCCGGCGAAGATCGAAGTGCGCTTCGAAAATGAAAAGCCCATCTTCGATTTGGTATACTTTGGGGTGAAGAACGCACTCCAGGCAGGAGATATAACGGTGGAGGGCTCCCTTGAAAAGCCCCGCCAAAAGCCGGTGCAGCAGCGGATGAGCGCGGAGGAATTCCGCAGCGCATTTGGGGGCGAGGAGAAGGAAAAGACGGCAGACCCGGCCCTGATGCATACAGCGGCAGGTGCTGGCAGTACCCGCGAGAAGGTGGGGCAGCAGCAACCGCCTTTTCCCGGCAGGGCTTTGGAGGACAGTTCCGGAAAGTGGCTTTCTTTTGACACGGGAATCCCGTCGCAAAAACCTGCGGACAACCTCCCCTTCGAAAAGAAGGTTTATTCGCCGGACCTGTGGGGAAAAAATCTTTCCCTCGACGTAGAGGTGGAGGATGCGCTGCTGCCGAACCGGCAAAAGGGTGGGCCGGAGGAAATGGATGCGGCGGGAGCGGCGATTTTGCCGGATCAAGCAATCGCTTCCCCGGCCGCTACGGCACAGAGCTTAGAACAGCAGGAATTTCTCCCGCCGTCCCAAGCATACGAAGATTTGGCCTACTTGGGTGAACTTTTTCACACCTATATCCTGTTCGAAGGGAAAGCGCGCTTGGTGCTGGTGGATAAGCACGCTGCCCACGAGAGGATCTTGTATAATCAGCTGAAGGCAGGAAAGACGGAACAGTTTATGCAAAACCTGCTGTCCCCGGTTGCGGTGCTCTTGTCGCAAGAGGAGTATTCCGCCGCGCTGGAGCATTTGGACGTATTGCTGGAATGTGGGTTCGAGGCGGAGGATTTTGGCGGCGGCTCCCTTTTGGTGCGCAGCGCGCCCATGTGGCTGGAAAATGCGCAGATCGAAGAGACTGTCAACGAAATCTGTGGCTACTTATCCCAGGGAAAGCAGGATGTTTCACCGGAGCACCTGGATTGGCTGTACCACAATATTTCCTGCCGGGCGGCGGTCAAGGGCGGCGACCGCAGCACGCCGGAGGAGCTGCAGGAAATTCTCAGACTGATGCGGGAAGACGGGACAGTGTTCCATTGCCCCCATGGACGGCCAGTAGCGGTGATCCTGACCAAGAAAGAGATCGAAAAACAATTTGGGAGGATTTGATATGCCCGGACAGGAGCAGCGTATCCCGCTGGTAGCGGTCGTGGGGCCTACTGCATCGGGAAAAAGCGCTGTGGCGGTGGATTTGGCGCACCGTTTTGACGGTGAGGTGGTCTCCGCCGATTCCAAGCAGATCTACCGGTACATGACGGTCGGGACAGCTGCGCCTACAGAAAAGGAGATGGAGGGGGTTCCTCATCATCTTCTGCAGTTTTTGAACCCAGACGAAACGTTTAGTGTGGCGGATTATGTGGAGTTGGCCAGCAAAACCATACGGGAGATTCACGCCAGAGGGAAATTGCCGATTTTGGCTGGCGGCACAGGACTGTATATCAGTTCCCTGTTAGACAACATCACCTTTTTTGAGACAAAAAGTGACCCGGCCCTCCGGCATCAGTTGGAGCAAACGGCAAAAGAAAAGGGCAACCAATACCTGCTGGAACAGCTACGTGTCTTCGATCCGCTATTGGCCCAAAATCTGCACCCGAATAATCTGGGGCGGATTATCCGCGGGATTGAGGCGTACCGCCTCACCGGGATCCCCATGTCCGAGCACCAGAAAGCGTCCCGCCAGAATCCGCCGCCCTATGAGTGCTGCATGATCGGCTTAAATTTTAAAGACCGGCAGCGCCTGTATCGGCGGATCGACTACCGGGTAGAGCGGATGCTGGAAAATGGGCTGTTGGAAGAGATTCAAGCGCTGGTCCGCATGGGATACTCCCACACGGCGGCGCAGGCCATTGGTTACAAGGAGTTTTTTGGCTGTCTTGCGGGAAATGGCACACAGGAGGCGGCGGTCGCTCAGGTGCAACAGGAATCAAGGCGGTATGCCAAACGGCAGCTGACCTGGTTTCGCCGGGATGGAAGGGTAAATTGGCTTTACATTGACGATTTTGGCGATTATAATGATCTGGTAAAGCAAGCAGCTTTGTTGGTAGAAAACCAGTTGGGAAGACCGGCTGTTTTTTAGATAATTTTATTTTATTTCAGTTTGGAATTTGAAAGGACAGGGAAAAGTATGAACAAGAGTATGAATTTGCAGGATGTTTTTTTGAATCAGGCGCGAAGAGAGAAAATTGCCGTGACGATTTTTTTGACCAACGGGTTCCAGTTTAAAGGAACAGTGCGGGGATTTGATTCCTATGTCGTCATTTTGGATTCTGAAGGTAAACAGAACCTGGTTTACAAGCATGCGATTTCCACGATCATCCCGGTAAAGCCGATTAGTATTTTGGACGCCGCCGAGCGGGACGAGGAAGGGGAACGATAAAACGCTATGAATAACCTGAGCGGAAAAATCCTTGCCGTCGTCATGTCGCTTTTTTTAGTGGGATACGTGGGCTATCAGGTCTACCGCTATCTGTATTCGCCGATAAAAACAGAATCTGTGCAGCAATACACGATCGAGGATATGGTATACGCCCAGGGAATCGCGATTCGGGACGAGATTCCGGTAGAAGGCGTATCCTCCGGCGTCGTTAGCTATTTCTATGACGATGGCGTCCGGGTCATTACCGGCACGGCCGTGGCGCAGGTTCACAGCAGCCGGGAAAACGTGCAGAACCAGCACCGCCTTGAGGAAATCGACGATGAAATAGGGCGGCTAGCCAGTATTGAGAAAACGGCATCCAGCGTTGTCAATGTATCCTCAATTTCCGATCAGATCGAGGTGCAGCTTGACGGCCTGATCGAAATGAATCGTTCCGGCGACCTGCAAAACGCACAGGAGATCTGCGATGATCTGCAGGATGTATTGAACAAAAAAGCCGTTGCGATCCGGGATGTCACCGACTTTTCCGATAAGATCAGCCGGCTGGAAAATGAAAAAGCAACGCTGCAAAATCAGATGTCTACGGACATCGGCCAGATCACCTCTCCGGCTTATGGCTATTTTGGCAGTTATTGCGACACGGCGTCCGATACTGTCACCACCGCCTTGCTGACGGAGGCTACGGTATCCCAGCTGGAAGAGCTGGCGTCGTCCAGGTACGAGCAAAATAACGACTACGCAGGAAAAGTGATTCTGGGGTATACATGGTATTATGCGGCGCTGGTCAGCGCGGAGGATGCAAAAAAGTTTTCAGTGGGGATGGTAGCCAATCTCTATTTTGGATCTTCGACCTCCGAAGCGATCCCCGGGACCGTGATCCAGCTGCTCCAAGACGATAGCTCAGAGAAGACCGCCGTGATTTTTTCCTGCGATTATATGTCGCAGGAGATTTCCCGCCTTCGCAATTCGTCGGCCCGCATTGAGCTGGGAACCTACCAGGGGCTGAAGATTCCCTATCGGGCGTTGCGCTTTCAAGATGGGCTGCAGGGCGTTTATGTACTGTCCAATCAGGCGTTAGAATTCAAAAAGGTGGATATCCTTTATCAATCCGTAGGCTTTTTTATCAGTAGTATCGATAGCAATAACAAAGAGCTCGTGCAGCTTTATGACGATATCGTAACGGAAGGGACTGATCTGTATGATGGAAAGGCAGTCAATTCCTGATTTGGATTTGCAGGAAAACATCTGTGAGATCCGGGAACGGGTGGGACTGGCGGCGGCCAAAAGCAGCAGAACCCCAGAGGAAATTGCCATTATGGCGGTGACTAAGACCGTTCCGGTGCAGCGGGTGAACCAGGCCATCGGATGCGGGATAACCCTGCTGGGCGAAAACAGGGTTCAGGAATACCTGGAGAAATATCCCCTTTATAAAAAAGATGGCTGCGCTATCCATTTTATCGGCGGCCTTCAAACCAATAAGGTCAGGTATATCATCGATAAGGTGGATATGATCCAATCGGTGGACAGTTTGCACCTGGCAAAGGAGATCGAAAAACGGGCCGCAGCCGTCGGTAAAGTGATGGATGTCTTACTGGAAATCAACATTGGAAAAGAAGCGACAAAGGCCGGCGTGTTGCAGGAAAACCTGCTGGAACTGGCCGGGGCGGTGGACGATCTGCCGCATGTGCGCTTCTCGGGATTAATGGCGATTCCACCGTCCGGGGGAGACACACAGCAAAATACCTATTATTTTTCCAAGATGCATCATCTGTTTCTTGACATGCAGACAAAAAAATTGGATAATAGTAGTGTGCGATTTTTGTCAATGGGAATGTCGGGAGATTTTGAGACCGCAATTGCGTGCGGAGCGAATATCGTCCGGCTTGGCACGGCTCTATTTGGGAAACGAAAATAACGGGAGGAACCAACATGAGTTTAATGGATAGCATCAGGAGATTGTTTGATTACCCGGAGGAAGACGAATATGAGGAGGAAGAGGAATTCCTGCCTCACGAAGGTTCCTCGGCTGCCGGTGCGCCGATTGCGGAACAGGGCTCCAGACGGAACAAAGTGGTGAACATTCATGCGACGACTCAGCTGGCGGTTGTTTTGGTCAAGCCGGAGCGGTTTGACGATGCCCGTTCGATTGCCGATCATTTGAATGCGAAGCGTACAGTGGTTTTAAACTTGGAGCAAAGCAGCAAAGATGTATCTCGCCGGCTGATCGATTTTCTCAGCGGCGTTGCCTATGCCAACAACGGCCAGATTCAGCGGGTGGCCAACAGCACCTATATTATCACCCCATATAATGTAGACATTATGGGCGATTTGTTGGACGAGCTGGAAAATAGCGGCGTGTTCTTTTAAATGATCCAGTTGCAGCAGCTGGCGGGCGATGAAAAGATTTTGCAATCGCGCTTTCAGGACGCGATCGATACGGCCCGGCTGAAAAGCCAGATAAAATTTATCGGTTTTTTGGATCTTCGTCAGCAGGAAATCCTGGATGCTTCCACCGCATCTGCCGGCTTTGAATCCTGCCGGCTTTATGGCGGATTCCCAGAAGCAGAACGGAAGATTGCAGGCTTCTTTCCAGATTATATGGATCCAGACGAGCAGCCAGCGGACTTTTTTCCGGTTGTTGCGCTTACGGCCCAATTCCGCACGCAGGACAAGTTGACCCATAGGGACTTTTTGGGGTCTTTGATGGGGCTTCGTATTTCCCGGGAAATGGTCGGCGATATTTTGGTCACCGATGGGCTGGCGGTGTTGTTTGTTTTAGAACCGGTTGTGCCTTTGATTTTAGATGAGCTCAAAAAGGTTGGCCGGGTAGGCGTTTCGTTATCCAAGGGCGCGCGGGATCTGGATCAGATCCGCCCTGTGGTGGAACCGCTGAACGGTACAGTTCACAGTCAAAGGCTGGATGCGGTGGTTGCGTTTTTAACCCGCCTATCCCGGGAAAAGGCGCAGGAATTGATCCGGCAAGAGCTGGTTAAGGTGAATGGACAGGTGCGGACGGATGTGGCCGGGCAGATCGAGGAAAAAAGTCGGTTATCGATCCGCGGATACGGGAAATATATCATTGATGCTTTCGACGGTGTTACAAAAAAAGGCCGGCTGCGTATTGTGGCAGGCCATTATCAGTAAGGAGTGGGGACGATGCTGAACGCGCAGGAAATTTTAGAGAAAAAATTTGAAAAGTCTGCATTTGGCTACCGTGGAGACGAGGTGGACGAGTATCTCCAAGAACTTGCAGCGGCTTTTGATAAGCTCCAGAATGAAAAACTCCAAATGGAGCGGAAGCTGGAAGTGTTGGCGGAAAAAATAGAAGAGTATCGCGCGGACGAAGACAGTATGCGTGCGGCGATTCTGGATGCCCGCAAGTTGGGTTCCTCCATTGTAAAAGACGCTCAAAAGCAGGCGGATACAATCGTGGCGGACGCCAATACCCAGTCTGCAAAAGTAATTGATAGTATCCAAATGCGGGCAGAGCGGGAAAAAATGAACCTTTCCCACCTGCAAAAAGAGGTGGCAACCTTTAAAAATCAGCTATTGGCTTTGTATAAGAACCATTTAGAGTTGATTAGTTCCCTGCCTGAAAATGTAAAGCAGGAAGATGCGGTTTCTGAGGAGCAGGAAAAAAGGGCGCCGGCGGAAGAAATGCCGACTGCACAGTACGAAGAGCCTGAAGATCCTCCTGTTTTAGCGGTTGAATCTGCCGAACCTGCGCAGGGAGTATCTGCATCTGCAGAGGTCGTCGAAGAGGAGCCTGTGGCGGAAACAGAGCGGGAATCCCGGTTTGGGCCTTTGCGATTTGGCGCTGGCTACGATTTGAAAAGAGATCGCTGAACTATTTTATCGAAATAAAAAGGGGGAAGAAGACATGGGCGTACAACAAGAAAAGCAAATTCCCCCTTTTATATGGGCATCTTCTTTTGTCCGCCGGAAGAAGAAGGATATAAAGAAGATTACTCGGTTTGTTTGTCAAATAGATTCGATTGGAAAGGCACCTTTTACGAAGATGGGAGGAACCCTGTTTACCCACGACAGCCAGGTTATCCAGCTTGGAAATATGGGGATAGGGCATGAGCCATGTTTATCGTAAAGGTGTTTTATTTTGTTGCTATTTGCGGGAGGTGCGTTCTTGGTGATAGGTATTCTGGGGATGGTTGCGGCGTTGGTTGGTCTGGATCAGCTTTTCAAATATCTGACCATCACCCATTTGCAGCCGCTTGGGTCGGTTCCCTTGATTGATGGTGTTTTCCATCTGACCTATGTGGAAAACTTTGGCGCTGCAGGTGGAATTTTGCAGGGGAAGCAGCTGCTTTTGATCGTGGTGACCTCTATTGTGCTGGTGATTTTGCTGGCGGCGTTGCTTTTCAAAAAAATCCCCGGTCGGTTTCTCCCTTGGATGGTGGGACTGGTGATAGCGGGAGGAATCGGGAATTTGATTGACCGGATTTTTCGCGGCTTTGTGGTAGACTACTTGGATTTTTGTTGGATCCATTACCCTGTTTTTAATTTTGCAGACTGCTGTGTTGTGGTTGGGGTCTTGGCGATTGCCGTTTATGTGTTCTGGAGTGACCGGAAGCGAGAAAAGACAGCGCCTGAACCGCCAAAGGGAGAGGGTAGATGAGCCTGGGAGAAAGGCTGTGTTTGTCCGTTTTGCCAGAGCAGGAGGGCCAGCGCATCGACCTTTTTTTGACAAAAGCTCTGCCAGATCAGACACGCTCTTTTTTGCAAAAAAGCATCAAAAGGGGCGACGTGCTTGTCAATGATCTGCCGGCTTCCAAAAGCGCCCGGCTAAAGGCCGGGGATCGGGTGACGTTTCGCTTGCCGGAACCGGTACAGGATGCAGCACAGCCTGAGAAGATGTCCCTTGATATTGTTTATGAAGATGCAGATTTGCTGGTTGTGAACAAACCCAAAGGGATGGTTGTCCATCCCGCGCCAGGTAACTATGATGGTACTTTAGTAAATGGCCTGTTGTATCATTGCGAGGGGAATCTTTCGGGGATTAACGGGGTGATCCGTCCCGGAATCGTCCATCGGATCGACAAGGACACCAGCGGCCTTTTGATCGTGGCAAAAAATGACCAGGCACACCGTTTTTTGGCGGCGCAGATTCAGGCACACAGCTTTACCCGGGAGTATGAAGCGGTGGTGTATGGCCATCTGAAGGAGCCGGAGGGGCGGGTTGATCTGCCCATTGGCCGAAGCAAAAAAGACCGCAAAAAAATGGCAGTGACCTATGAGCATTCCCGCAGTGCAATCACAAATTATGGGCTGTTGCAGGAATATTGCGATTTTTCTCATATCCGGTGCCGGCTGGAAACAGGCCGAACCCATCAGATTCGTGTCCATATGGCTTATATGGGGCATCCGCTGGCGGGGGATCCGGTCTATGGACCCAAAAAAGTAATCCAGTCCTTGCATGGACAATGCCTTCACGCTAAAAAGATTGGCTTTATCCATCCCAAAACCAGGGAATATATGGAGTTTAACAGTGATTTACCGGATTATTTTGTTCGTTTTTTAGCGGATTTGCCGCAAAAATAGATTATAATTTAGGAGGAACGGTTTTGGAGAAAACCCTATCCCGTTACTTGGTTGTAACCGATATTGACGACACGCTGCTTCCCCACGAGGGCGAAATACCACAGCGGAATTTGGAGGCGATCCATCGGTTCCAACAGAAAGGCGGCAAATTTACTTTTGCGACGGGCCGGTCGCATTATCATTGCGCGGAGCTGTATCGCACCCTTGGGATCAACGTGCCTTCTGCCCAGAACAATGGCGCCTATCTTTATGATTGCACCACGCAGACAGTGCTGGAACGGACCTTTGTGCCCCGTACTGCCAATGCCTACATCAAAGAGGCTTGTAGGGCTTTCCCGGATATGGCGGTCGCCGTGTCGATGGAGGACGAATTCAGAGCCATTTCGTCTGCGCAGAGCATGGAAAAGCAAAAAGCTTATTTGAATAACAGACAGGTGTATAACATTGACGAAATTGGGCAGGATTGGTTTAAAATTTTGTTTGTCCGCGCACCGGAACAAATGGATGAGTTGCACCGGTGGCTGGACGCGCACCCCTTGGAGGGAACTTATTATACCAATTCCAGTGCGGTTTTTTGTGAAATGATGGCTAAGGGTGTGGATAAGGGAACCGGCCTTCGCAAATTGGCCCGCGTCATGGGGGTAGATGTCCGCGATACATTTGCAATTGGCGATTTTTATAACGATATTGACATGCTGAAGGCCGCTGGCACCTCGGTGGCGGTGGGAGACGGCGCACAGGATATTATCAATATGTGCGATATGGTAGTCGGCCCTTGCGCCCAAGGCGCAGTGGCGGACCTGATTGAATTTATCGAACGCTTATAATTTTCGGAGGAGGCATTTATGATGGAAGAATCCTTAAAACATCAGCTGCAAAAAACTGCCTGCAAAGTGCGTTTAGGCGCACTGGAAGCGGTTTACTCCGGCAAATCCGGTCATCCGGGCGGATCACTGTCGGTGGCGGACATCCTGACCTATTTGTATTTTGCGGAGCTACATGTTGATCCGCAAAATCCGCACTGGCCAGATCGGGATCGGTTTGTACTTTCAAAAGGGCACACCTGCCCGGCGTTATACACGGCGCTGGCGTTAAAAGGTTTTTTCCCATTGGATGAACTGAAAAAATTCCGCCATCCTGGCGCGATGCTACAAGGGCATCCGGATATGAAACACATCCCGGGAGTTGATATGTCTACCGGTTCGCTGGGCCAGGGCCTTTCTGCTGCTTGTGGAATGGCGCTTGCGGCCAAATTGGGCCAGAAGGATTACCGCATTTATGCGGTGACCGGCGACGGCGAGATCCAGGAGGGGCAGATCTGGGAAGCGGCGATGTTTGCAGGACACCGGAAGCTGGATAATCTTTGCCTGGTGGTCGATAACAATGGGTTGCAGATTGACGGCCGGGTCGGGGATATTTGTTCCCCTTATCCCATTGCAGAAAAATTTTCCGCTTTTGGGTTCCATACCATCGAGATTGATGGCCATGATTTTGACGCTTTGGCTACCGCATTTGATGAAGCCAAACAAACCAAGGGTAGGCCTACGGTAATTGTGGCGCAGACGGTGAAGGGCAAGGATGTCTCTTTTATGGCGGACAATGTAGCATGGCATGGCGCCGCGCCTAACGACGAACAGTACCGGACGGCGGTCTCTGATCTTGAAAAGGTTTTGTCGGGGCTCGAATAAAAACCAGAAGCGTTTTTGGGAAAACTTCTGCAAAAGAAAGGATGTTTCAAATGGCTAGTTTTACAAAAAAAGCCACCCGGGAAAGCTATGGAGAAGCCTTGGCTCTTCTGGCAGATGAAAATAAAGATGTCGTTGTATTGGATGCGGACCTGTCCAAATCTACAAAAACAGAGCTGTTCCAAAAAAAAGCGCCGGAGCGTTTTTTCGATTGTGGGATTGCCGAGGGAAATATGATCGGCGTTGCCGCCGGCCTGGCAGCAGCGGGAAAAATTCCGTTTGCGTCCTCCTTTGCCATGTTTGCTGCGGGCCGCGCTTTTGAGCAGATTCGCAATTCGGTGGGGTATCCGCATCTGAACGTTAAAATTTGTGCTACCCATGCGGGTATTTCAGTGGGAGAGGACGGCGCCACCCACCAGTGCTGCGAAGATATCGGGTTGATGCGCACGATTCCTGGTATGATCGTACTTAGCCCGGCGGACGACCTAGAGACCCGCGAAGCGGTCAAGGCCATCTCTACCTATCAAGGTCCGGTTTATATGCGTTTGGGCCGTTTGGCGGTGGAAAATGTCAACAATCCAGAGACCTATCGTTTTGAAATTGGCAAGGGCGTTTCTCTGCGCGATGGAACGGATTTGACCATTATTGCCACCGGCCTGATGGTTCAAGAGGCGTTGAAAGCAGCAGAAATGTTGGAAGAGCAGGGAATTTCTGCACGGGTTTTAAATATCCATACCATTAAACCGCTGGATGTAGAACTGGTGCTTCAAGCGGCGCGGGAGACCGGACTGATTGTGACGGCGGAAGAGCACAGCGTGATCGGCGGCCTTGGAGAGGCAGTTTGTTCGGCGGTCTGCGGTGGATGTCCCGTCCCGGTGGTGCGCGTGGGCGTCAACGATGTATTTGGTAGCTCCGGGCCAGCTGCCAAAATGCTAGAAATTTATGGACTCAGCGCCGAAAATATCGCAGCAAAAGCCAAAGAGGCATATCAAGCGAAGAAATAGTTTTGTTTCCCTTTCAGGAATAGAAAAAGGACAGGCAATTGCCTGTCCTTTTTCTATTCCTGAAAGGGAAGGGCTTTTTTACATCGTGCCGGCAAGCGCCCGTTCCAACCAAATGCTTCCAATATCCAGGGCATTATAAAGCCCCACCTTTTCGCTTTTACGAATGATTCGCTCTTTCGGTCGAAGATCGGTATCGGTGGCCAACAGCTGGATCGAAATTTTTTCGGCCATGTCCATATCATATCCTGGGTGGGTAGAAGCGATCTGCATCATGATCACATATGGATCGTTCATATCCCCATAATACAAAGTATTGCCAGAACGAACCAGCGGTTTGCCTTTATACATCAAAAACGGTTCTTTTTTATCGCTCATGGGTCAAAACCTCCTTACAACAAGAAATGGAGCGATATGGCTCCATATAGCAAAATATAGATACTACAAATTAGTATACCACAAATTCTGTGGTAAGTAAACAAAAAGATCCAAGCCAAAGAGAAATCCAATAGCTTTTGGCTAAAAGAAAAGCCCGCCGGATTTTAGCATCTGGCGGGGTGTTCTTAATCGTTTAAATAGGATTTTACCAGGATTTGCAGTAACTCATCGCGGTCAATCCGGCGAATTAAGCTGCGCGCGTTATTATGAGTTGTAATATACGTCGGATCCTCGGACAAGATATAACCTACAATCTGATTGATAGGATTATATCCCTTTTGGCGGAGCGCATCATACACTGTCGTCAAAATTTCTTTCATCTCCTGCTCTTTGTCCTCATGGATCGAGAAGGAAATTGTAGGTTCGTGCATAAAACACCCTCCATTCTTCGGTTTTCTAATTTCTGACAACTACATTCTTAGCATACACCAAACGAGACGAAATAACAAGGGGAAGAATCAGCAAACATTTTTTCGGATCTTTGTATAGATATACCATTTTTTCCCGCTTGCTGTGAGATATCACTCCCGAATCGCGGCGCCCAAATCCGACAGGTTTTTGAGAATTTTGCCCATCGCTTTCTCTACGTCCTCGTCATTGAGGGTCCGATCCGCGGAACGCATGGTAATATTATAAGCGACACTCTTTTTTCCGTCCGGAATCTGCTGACCCTTGTAGATATCGAATAGATCAATCCGCTCCAAAAGCTTACCGGCGCCAACGCGGATTGCTTTTTCGATGGACTGCACAGGCAGTTCATCATCACACAGCAGAGCCAAATCGCGGGTTGTGGCCGGGAATTTCGGCAGAGGATGATACTCCTTCTCATTGCAGCGAACTTCAAATAGTGCGTTACAGCTCAAGCGGGCAACATATACCTTTACACCGATTCCATAGTTCTCCGCAACCTGGGGATGGATTTCGCCAATGGTGCCCAGTTCCACCGAACCGGAAAAAATTCTTGCGCAGCGGCCAGGATGATAATAGGGGATGGCGCTTTCCGCTTCCACTGAAAGGTTTTCGGCTCCCAGCACGGACAAAAGATTTTCTACAACGCCTTTCAGCGTAAAGAAATCGTAGGAAGAGCCGTATTGGCCAATTGTGATGACCGGGTTTTCATCCGGCAGTTCCTGCCCTTCGACCGGGATGTATTCGTTGGCCATTTCAAATAAACTGGCGGCAGCGTTGCGGTTATTGTAGTTTTTAGAAAGGATTTCCATCATCGAAGGGATCACGATGGTGCGCATAACGCTGGTATCTTCTCCCAACGGGTTTAAAATGACAACAGATTTGCGCAGCGGGCTATCTGCCGGCAGGCGGATTTTGTCATAGTATTTAGGGCTGATGAACGAGTAGGTAGAGATTTCATAGCAGCCTTGGGCCAGCAACGTATCCAGGATGGTACGCTCAAATTTTTGATAGTCGGTCAGCGCGCCCTGGGCGGCGCCGCGGATGGCAGTGGTTGGAATCTTATCATAGCCGTGGAACCGTGCCACTTCCTCGGCGATATCCGCTTTATGCTCCAAATCTTTACGGAAAGAGGGGGCAATGATGGTATCTCCATCCACTTTGCAGTCCAGCTGCTCCAGAATGGAAACCATTTCTTCGCGGCTGACGTCAATGCCGATGAACCGATTGATCCACTCCGGATTCAGTGTGATCCGGGTGGGCTGATAAGCAGCATGATCCACATCGATCATACCGCCGACCACTTCGCCGGCGCCCAACATTTCTACAAGTTCGCAGGCGCGCAGGACGGCAGGAATGCAGGTTTCGCTGTCCAGGCCCTTTTCAAAACGGGCGGAGCTTTCAGTACGCATACCGAGTTTTCTGGCCGTGGTGCGGATGGAAGTGCCCGAAAAACAGGCGGACTCAAACACGATGGTGTTGGTATCGTCCATAATGCCGCTGTATTCACCGCCCATCACGCCTGCGACAGCGGAGGGCTTCTCCTCATCACAAATGACCAGCATTTCGGGGGAAAGGGAGCGTTGTGTACCGTCAAGGGTCATGATCGACTCTCCCACTTTGGCGTTACGGACGACGATTTTGCCGCCTTTGACATATTGGTAATCAAATGCATGCATCGGCTGGCCATATTCCAGCATCACATAGTTGGTGATATCAACGATGTTGTTGATGGGGCGCACACCACTGGCGCGCAGCCGTTCCCGCATCCAGCGGGGCGAAGGCTTGATTTTTATATTTTTGACCATTTTAGCCACATAGCGCTGGCACAGTTGGGCGTTCTCCACCGACACGGACAACAGGTCGTGGATATCGCCGGTTTCGTGCTGAACCAAGGGGGTATGAAGCGTCAGATTTTTCCCAAAAGTGACCGCAACCTCCCGGGCAAGGCCGATGACAGATAGACAATCCGGGCGGTTGGGGGTGATTTCAAATTCCACACAGGTGTCGTCCAGGCCGATGGCGGAACGGATGTCCTGTCCCACCTGGCAGTCCTCTTCTATAATGAAGATGCCGTCTTCGATGGCATAAGGAAAATCGTGGGCAGTCAGCCCCAGCTCGCCCAAAGAGCAGAGCATTCCGTTGGAGACAACGCCCCGCAGTTTCCCTTTGCGGATTTCCTTGCCGCCAGGCAGCACAGATTTGTCTTTTGCCACGGGTACAATGGCGCCGGGGAACACGTTGGTCGCGCCAGTCACGATCTGAATGGGTTCGGATTCCCCTACGTCGATCTGGCAGACAACCAGCTTATCAGCATCCGGATGGGGCTCAATAGACAGGATTTTACCGACCACGACGTTTTTGATCTCTTCGCCTTCGATTTCCCAGCCTTCGACTTTAGAACCGGACAAAGACATTCTTTCGGAGAATTCCCGGGGCTCTACTTTCAGCTTTACGAAATCGGAAAGCCATTTCATGGATAAATTCATGGTTATTCCTCCTTAGAATTGATTCAAGAACCGCAGATCGTTTTCGTACAGCAGCCGCATGTCGTCAATGTTGAAACGGCGCATGACAACGCGTTCCAACCCCATTCCGAAGGCAAAGCCACTGTAAACTTCCGGGTCGATGCCGCAATTGGACAATACTTTAGGATGCACCATGCCACAGCCGAGAATTTCAATCCAACCCTCGCCCTTGCACAGGCGGCAGCCTTTGCCGTGGCAGTTAAAGCACATGCAGTCCAATTCGGCGGAAGGCTCAGTAAAGGGGAAGTGGTGGGGACGGAACCGCACCACCGAATCCTCGCCGTACAAACGTTTCACAAAAATTTCCAACGTACCTTTCAAATCCGCCATGGTAATTCCTTTGTCTACCACCAGCCCCTCGATTTGATGGAACAGCGGGGAATGGGTGGCGTCGACCGCGTCGGAACGATAAACACGGCCCGGTGCAAGAACGCGGATTGGCGGTTTTTGTTTTTCCATGACCCGAACCTGGATCGGAGAGGTCTGGGTGCGCAGCAGTACGTTATCAGAAATGTAGAACGTGTCCTGCGTGTCGCGGGCCGGATGGTCTTTTGGGATATTCAGCGCTTCAAAATTGTAGTAGTCCAGTTCTATTTCGGGTCCGGTGGCAATGCTAAAGCCCATGCCGAGAAAGATCTCCTTGATCTCGTCAAGCACAATGTTCAGCGGATGTTTTTTGCCAATGGGATTCTTTTTCCCAGGAAGGGTAACGTCCAGCTTTTCGGCTTTCATTTTCTGCTGGGTCAATTCGTCCTTGAGCTGTGCGGAACGCCCGGCAATATGGTCTTCCATAAAGACGCGGATATCATTGGCGAGCTGGCCGATGACAGGGCGCTCCTCGGCAGAGAGAGTACCCATCTGTTTTAAGATGGCAGTGAGCTCTCCTTTTTTGCCAAGGAATTTGACACGAATGTTTTCCAGCGCTTGCATATCGTGGGCCTCTTGCAGCTCAACGACAATTTTTTGCCGGATTGCTTCCAAAGCAGCTTTCATTTTATTCACCTCAATTTTAAATTAGACAAAAATAGAACAGAATTGGAAAAAAGTTTCTTACCAGATGGAGAAATCCATGCCTGCTGGAACAAAAAAGAGAAAGGAGCTGCGGACAAAAGAAAAAGCCTTCATCCCATCAAGGGACGAAAGCCACATAGCGGATTCCGCGGTACCACCCAAATTTTTGCCCAAAGGCAAACGCTTGACGCCAGTTAACGGTGGCAGCCGTCAGCGCCTACTTATCGGTTCAGCGCCGCCGCTCGTGGGTGAACTTCAAAAAACAAACCCGCAGATCTGCTTGCAGCCGGTGGCCGATCTTCTCTGGCGCGGATTACAGGATTTTTACTTTCCCAGTCTCAGCGTTATTTGATTACAATTAACCATAGCACATCCTAAAAAAAAAAGCAAGCAAAAATTCATCAGGCACAAGAAAACGAAAATGATTGCTGGCGGTTGTTTTTCACAGGATTTTATGCTACAATCGATTCATCGTATAAAAGGAATTTTTGGCGCAATTCCAGCCAATAAAGGAGAAGAACAATGGTTCGGGACGTTTTTATTGAAGAAATCGTAAAAAAGAAAAAAAGCTCGATGGATTGGGTGAAAATCACAGCGATTGTCCTTTTGTGCCTGGGACTGGCGGCGGGCTTTTTGTTTTTGGGGATGTTTTTCCCATTCTGTTGGGTTTTGGCTGGGCTTTCTGTTTATTTTGGGTATTTCTTTATTACCCGCCGGTCCATTGAATTTGAATATTCTCTGACCAATGATACCTTTGATATTGATACAATCATCGCCAAACGGACCAGGAAGCGGCTGATTTCTGATTCCTGCAAAAATTTTGACGATTTTGGGGCTTATCTTCCGGAGGAGCACACCCAGAAACAATATGAAAAAAAGATTTTCGCCTGTGACAGTCCCAAATCAGAAAATCTTTGGTATTTTGTAGCCAAGGGCTCCAGTGAAGGCAATACGCTGGTGGTGTTCAACGGATCGGAACGTTTGATTGAAGCGATCAAGGAGCGAATCCCGCGGCATATGTATCAAGAGCTTTTTGGCCGCCGGTGATTGGGCCTATTTGAAACAGAAATTGGAAAGCCCTCGTTTTATAAACGAGGGCTTCTTTATCAAACAAAGGAAAGGGTGGTACCCTATGACAGGGATCGTAACCGTTGATCGGATGAAAGAAATCGAAAAAGCTAGCAACAACGCGGGAATCAATGATTTTCGCCTGATGGAGAATGCCGGGAGCGCCGCCGCAGCATTGATCCGCAAAAAAGCGGATGTGCGTGGCCGCAGTTGTGTAATCATTGCAGGAAAGGGAAATAATGGCGGCGACGCATTTGTAGTAGCGCGCAAACTATTTGAGAACGAAGGGGTTGTCTCGGTCATCCTTGCGAATGAGCTGCCAATCACCGAGGAGAGCAAAGAGATGCTGGATCAGCTTTTGCGCATGGGGATTGAGGTCCTGCCTTTTGGTTCCAATGAAATATTGGCGGCGAAAAAAATTGCCGCTGCTGATCTGATCGTAGACGGGATCTTCGGCACTGGCTTTCACGGAGAGATTCCAGACGGCATGAAACCGTTGTTTGAGCAGATCAATCAAGCTGTGGCAGCAGTCTTTTGCCTGGATGTTCCCAGCGGCGTTTCAGCCCAGAACGGGCTGGCAGCGGAAGGCGCAGTACAGGGGGACTTCACAATCACGTTCCATCGAGTAAAGGCGGGGATGCTTTATTGGCCCGCCCGTGGGCATTTGGGCGAAGTGCAGACGGTCTCTATCGGAGTGCCAGAGGATATGGGTGACGAGGCGTTGGAGGATGGCATTCTCGTAGGGGAAGACGATGTGTTTTCTGCTTTGCCAAAGCGTGCGGCAGATTCGCACAAAGGGGACTATGGGCGCTTGCTTCATATTTGTGGCAGTGTCGGGTTTTCTGGTGCGGCAGTGCTTTCCGCTATGGGGTCGGCGCGGGTCGGCGCAGGTCTATTGACGGCAGCGGCCCCGGCCTCGGTTTTGGTTCCCTTGACGGTCCGGCTGCCGGAGGCCATGACCCTTCCGCTGGCGCTGGATACGGACGGAGCGATACATGAAAGCAACCTTCCGCGTATTCTGGCAACTTTGACAAACATGAGTGCCTGTTTGATTGGGTGTGGGATCGGAAAAAAAGGTCCTGTGGCCGGTTTATTGGAAAGCGTTCTACAAAACGCGGCTTGTCCGGTGGTTATCGATGCAGATGGCATAAACAATTTGTCCGGGTGCATAGAAATATTACAACAGGCCAGGGAGCCGGTAATCCTGACGCCCCACATGGGGGAGATGGCCCGCCTGCTGGGCATTTCGGTCGAAGAGCTGCGCGAAAACCGGATTGAAAAGCTAAAACGCTTTACAGCAGATTTTGGCGTAATCGTGGTTTTGAAAGACAGCGTGACGACGATTTTTGAACCGGGAGGAACCTTCTTCGTGAATCAGACCGGCAATGCCGGCCTAGCGAAAGGCGGCAGCGGCGATTTGCTGGCGGGCATGATCGCAGGATTCTGCACCCAGGGGATTGCACCGCTGAAAAGTGCCGTTTGCGCAGTGTATTTGCATGGGGCGGCGGCCGACGCCTGTTCAGCGCGGCTCTCCCAGTACAGTATGCTGCCCAGCGATCTTCTGGAGGATCTGTCGCGGATCTTTGTTGCCCACGGCCTGTAAAAAAACACAAATTGGAGAGGGTGCATGATGAGGCTCCGATGGCGTTTATGGGTTTGTTTACCGATTCTGTTTTTTGCGTTATCCGGCTGTGGAGCAAAAGGAGGCCCCCCCAGGCTGCCGGAATGGCTGGAACAGCCGTTCCACGCAAAAGCTGTTTTGCAGTATGACGATTTCGTGGCAGAGGGGCTTTTATCCCGGGAAGAAGATGGTTCTTTTTTGCTGGAATTTGACGCGCCAGAAGTTTTAAAGGGGATGATCATGCGTTTTGAGACCGGTCAGGTTACGATAGAATATCGGGGGTTGACCGGAAACTACCGGACGGATTCCATTCCGCAGGCAGCGATGGGAAATCTGCTTGCACAAGCCTCACAACGGCTTTGCAGTGGGGAAGAGATTGATCTGGAATGGGAGGAAAGCGCCCTGTTGGCGAAAGGCAGGCTGCAAAGGGATGGCGCCCCCTTTGTGTGGGCGTTGGATGCGCCAACAGGAACCCTTCAATCCCTATCAGTTCCCAGCCATTCGTTTCGGGCCGATTTTTCTGATGGGGCCCTTTCATCGAGGTAAAAAGCAGACGAACTTTTTCGCCTGCTTTTTTTCATCTGACAATCCGCAGCTTTTGTCAAAAAACTCCGATGGAAAATATAATGAAGTGAAACCGGTTTTGCGGCAACAAATGACTAAGCCGCTGCTTTTATGCGCATACTAAAAGCGACCTTTCAGGTTTCAAAGAAATGAAAAACCTACGGAGTGTGATTTCCTTGACTGTAAAACGCGGAGATATTTACTATGCGGATTTGAGCCCGGTAGTAGGATCGGAGCAGGGGGGCGTTCGTCCGGTTCTTATCGTGCAAAACGACGTCGGCAACAAATACAGCCCCACTGTGATTGCTGCGGCGATCACAAGCCAAAAAGATAAATCCAAACTACCGACTCATATTGCGCTTCATTCACAGGATTGCGGCTTGTCCAAGGATTCCGTGGTGCTTTTAGAACAGGTGCGAACGATTGATAAAAGGCGCTTAAAGGAACGAATGGGTAAGCTGGATACCGCTTCTATGTCGCAGATCGATCAGGCTCTCTCCATCAGCTTTGGACTACATGGAGAGGAAAACGCTCCTGCCCGGTTTACATAGGAGCTAAAAACGTCTTGACCAGAGGTGAAAAAAACTGGTATAGCCACGCTATACCGGTTTTTTTTTCAAATCGCAGTCTTTACCCGTTTTTCTCCAATACATACTTCCATTTGCCAGTGCGATAGCGCAGATAAAGAAGCATCAGACGGACGACAATTTCCACCAGCATGACGACCTGGGTAGAGAACAGTCCAAAATGAAAAACCCGGATGGCCAGAACCGACCACAGGGTCCGAATGGACCAGTTGGTGGCGGCAGTAATATAGAAATTAAATTTGGTATCTCCTGCGCCGCGCAACACACCGGAGAAAATCCAGGCGGCAACCTGGGGGATCTGCATGAACGCAACGAGCCGCAAACAGTGGGCGGCCAAGGCGATGACATCCGCGTCTGGCGTAAAAACGCTGATCAGCTGGTTTGAGAAGATAAACAATCCTGCGCCGGTAAAAGCCATCGTGATAACGCCCATGAGCAACGTCTGCCGGACAAATTTTTCGGCCAATTGCGATTTCTTAGCGCCAAGCGACTGCCCAACCAAGGTCGTTACTGCCGTCTGAAAAGCGAAAGCAGGCATATAGGACAGGGATTCTGCTGTCAGGCACAGACTGTTCGCCGCGATGTTGGCGGTGCCCAAAATGGCAATGCTGCTGGTGACAAAAATCCCGGAAGAGGACATAAAAATCCGCTCCAGCATGGAGGGAAAACTAATTCCGAAAATCTGTTTTGTCAGCAGCCTATCGATTTTCCAGTTGCCCTTAAAATGAATTCGGTATTCATTTTTCCGAAAGAAAGCAACCCAAAGGGTCATCAACCCCGCAACTGCCATGCCTAACGAGCTGGCGATCGCTGCGCCGGCGACCTCCATCCCAGCGCCGAAGACGGTAAAGGTGCGCCCGAAAAGAGAAAGCTCCCGAGTAGGGTAAATCAGGAAAAAGTTAAGGATCACATTAACCACGTTCATGACCGAATTGACCAACAGCGGCGTTTTAGTGTCTCCATAGCCACGGAAAGCGGAGTTGAGCATCATGGAGACAACCATAAAAAAGCGGCCCAAGGAGAGGATCAGGTTGTACTGGGCGGCGGTGTCGATGATATCCGGCGCGGCTCCCATCCACAACGGGATCATCCGGTACAGCGCTATGGTAATCAGGCAGATGGGGATCCCGATCACGATAATTGCCCAAATAGCATGGTGCATCAATTTTTTAACCGTTTCCGGATCTTTTGCACCGACGCTGCGGGCAACCAACGAGGTAATGCCAATCCCCAATGCCATAATAATGCCGTTTAAAAGAAAAATCGGCGGATTGCTGATGGTAACCGATGCGGTCGCCCAGGCACCGAGGGAGCCGACCATCGCCGTGTCCGCATAGCTGACCAGCGTGGTGAAAATCTGCTCCAAAAAAACGGGCCAAGCCAAAAACACAATGGTTTTCGTCACGCTCTGGGATTCATCTGTTATGTTGATTGTTTTTGTCGCCAACTTCATCCTCACCTTCCTAACATTTTATTGGTCCGTATCGATAAAAGCGACGTTTTCGGTTTATAAAACAACGCATATTGATACTTTATCATTTGGAGCCAGGTCCATGTCAAGTATTTTCCATAATTTTGTAAGATATGTGAAATATTTATTGTTCGTTTTGACAAATACGAGGATGGATTTGTCTTTTTAAGCTTTTGATGTCTGCCGAAAGACAGAGGGCCCGGTACCCTCAACGGATATCGGCCCTCTGTCTTTCGGAAAAATGTGCTGCAAACTTTATGCGTTGACCATCATTTTAGAACATTTGTTGATGTCCCCACAGCCCAAGGTGATGATCAGATCTCCCGGCTTTGCATGGGACAGTGCATATTCCGTAATCCTTTCAAAGGAGGGAAGGCAAACAGTCCGAGGCATTTTCGCCGCCAGATCCTCAGAGGCGATTCCGTATTCGTTCACCTCTCGGCCGCCCATAATCGGCGCCAAAATGACCTGATCGGCGATCGGCAGCACCCGCACAAAGTCGTCAAAAAGGATTTTGGTGCGGGAGAAAGTGAAAGGCTGAAAAACGGCCCAGACCCGATTAAAATGCATTTCCTTGGCGGCTTTTAAAGTGGCTTCCAATTCAGTGGGGTGGTGCGCGTAGTCGTCGGCGATGGTAATCCCATTTTTTACGCCGAGAATTTCAAACCGGCGCCCGGCACCGTGGAATTCTTTGAGGCTTTTCACAATGTCACCGGGCTTGGCGCCAACAGCCAAGCAGGCGGCGATAGCGGCGACGGCGTTTAGAATGTTGTGCCTGCCCGGGATGGACAGGGAAATCTCCGCGACCTTTTCTTTTTGATGCATCAAAGTAAAAGTCGTTTTTCCCTCTGGATGGTAGGAAATATTCGTCGGATAGTAGTCACAGGTATCGCTGGAGCCGAAGGTGATAATTTCTTTTCCGCCTAACCCTTCAACGGCTTTTTTGGTGTTAGGATCGTCTATATTGACGATCAAGGTACGGCTGGTCTTTTCAGAGAATTTGTGGAAAGAACGAATGATGTTTTCCAATGTCCCGAAATATTCCAAATGATCCGCATCCACATTTAAAATGACCGAGATATCCGGAGAGAGCTCCAGAAAATGGTCGGAAAATTCGCATGCCTCGCAGACGATCAGATCGCTTTTTCCCACCCGCCCGCCGCCATGGAGCAAAGGCAGCTTGCCGCCGATGACGACAGAGGGATCCAGTCCCGCGCCTAACAGCATCTGGGTAATCATGGCGGAGGTGGTCGTCTTCCCATGGGTGCCGGAAACGCAGATGGCGTTGTGGTATCCTTGGGAGATGAGCCCCAGCATCTTAGCCCGCTCCAGTACCAGCGCGCCGGAATCAAAAGCGGCTTTCAGTTCCGGATTGTCTTTGGAGACGGCAGCTGTGTAAATGACACAGTCTGCACCGCCGAGATTGGCTGGATCGTGGCCGATATGAACGGGGATACCCAGCACGCTGCGTTCATATTCTACCGTATCAGTTTCGTTGTTATCAGAGCCAGTAATATAGCATCCTTTTTGATGTAAAATCTGCACAAGCGGGAACATGCCTGATCCGCCGATGCCAATGAAATGGAAATGTTTTTTGTTTTCTAAAATTTCTTCATAACTGCCATACACAAATAAGCCCCCCAAATCATATAGGTCCATATTCCTATTATATTGCTTCAGGAGAATAAAATAAACACCTTTCAAAAATTTCGCGGAGATTTTGCCGGATTGCATAAGATTTTTCCCGGCGTTCCATACTAAGGACATCAACAAGGAGGGGAAATCACGATGAATATAACAGATATCCGAATCAGAAGAACTTACGAGGAAGGAAAACTCAAAGCGCTGGTCTCGGTGACAATCGACCAGGATTTGGCGGTGCATGACATCAAAGTGATTGCAGGGAGCGAACGGCTATTTGTCGCCATGCCCAGCCGAAAGGACGATAACGGCGTGTTCCGGGATATTGTTCATCCAATCACAATGGAGGGGCGCAAAACGCTGGAGGGGATGATCCTGGAGGAGTACCAGAAACACCTTTCCCAGCAAGCAGCATACGCCGAAAATGAGGAGAAAAGTCGATGGTAAATCCATCTCCGTGCGGGAGGATTCAAAACGAAGTTACCCCGTAAAATCCGGTGAGAACAACAAGCCGGATCAATCGTATATCTGCAAAGCAGGGGAAATGGATTTTCATTTTCCCTGCTTTTTTATGGTGAAAGCTGGAGTTTTCCCGATTTTTGCCCCAAAAAACAGGAAACTGATGAAATTCCTGCAAAATCTCTTGCATTTCTGTCTTGAGAACGATAAAATTATATCCAGATAAAAGGTTCTTGAAAGGGTGAGAGGATGAGCAGAGATCTGATCCATTCCATCACGCAGCTGATGCCCGGTTTTTCAAAAGGGCAAAAGCTGATTGCGCGGTATATCCTGGAACATTATGACAAAGCGGCTTTTATGACCGCAGCAAAACTTGGAATGACCGTAGGCGTCAGTGAATCCACAGTAGTTCGTTTTGCGTCGGAGCTGGGGTTTGAGGGATATCCGCAGCTGCAGCGGGCGTTACAGGAACTGATCCGAAACCGGCTGACTTCGGTACAGCGGATGGAGGTCACCAGCGACCAGCTAGGCGAAGGAAACGTTCTGCATAAGGTGCTGAACCTGGATATTGAAAAAATCCGTCGCACCATGGAAAAAGCATCGGTCGAGGATTTTGAGCAGGCGGTGGATACGATTGTAAACGCCAAAAATATCTATATCCTGGGCGTGCGCAGCGCATCGGCCTTGTCCGGCTTTATGAGTTTTTATTTTAACCAGATTTTTGAAAATGTCCGCTTGGTGAACACGACCAGCACCAGCGAGATGTTTGAACAGATCATGCGGATTCAAGAAGGGGATGTTTTTATCGGCATTACCTTCCCACGGTACTCCCAACGGACGGTGAATGCGGCCCGATTTGCCAAGCAAAGCGGGGCGAAGGTAATTGCCATTACAGATTCGGATCTGTCACCCATTGCCGAAACTGCCGACCATCTGCTGCTGGCCCGCAGCGACATGGCCTCTTTTGTGGATTCTCTGGTGGCGCCGTTGAGCATGATCAACGCGCTGATTGTAGCGATTGGAATCCGAAAGAAGGACGAGATTTCCAGCACCTACGAGCGGCTGGAACAAATTTGGGACGAATACAATGTTTATGAAAAAATAGAGGAGCCCCATCGATGAAGCAATTTGACGTGATTGTTGTCGGCGGCGGCGCAGCCGGTTTGATTGCCGCAGGGACAGCGGCAAAAAATGGCGCACAGGTACTACTGGCTGAACGTAACTCCCGCATGGCCCGAAAGGTCATGATCACCGGCAAGGGGCGCTGTAATGTGACCAATGATTGCAGCGAGGAGGTTTTTCTGCAAAACGTGTGCTCCAATAGCAAGTTTTTGTTCGGGGCGATCCACCGTTTTCCGCCGCAACGCACGATGGCCCTTTTGGAGAGCCTTGGCGTTCCTTTGAAAGTGGAGCGTGGGAACCGGGTTTTTCCGGTTTCGGATCAAGCTGTAGATGTTGTGGATGCGCTGGTGTCTTTCGCCAAGAAGGCGGGGGTTGTTTTTGTTCAGCAGAGAATCTCACAGCTTTTGGTTGTAGACGGCACAGTCACAGGCGTTGGTTGTGAGGACGGCGCCGTATTCTCTGCGCCAAAGGTCATTGTAGCCACGGGCGGGAAAAGCTATCCGCTGACCGGGTCCACCGGGGACGGGTATCAGCTTGCCACTCAGGCTGGGCATACAGTGACGCCGGCAATGCCTTCGCTGATACCGATTGAAACAAAAGAGGACTGGTGCCGGGAATGTATGGGGCTTTCGCTTAAAAATGTGACCCTCACACTATGGGAAAAGGGGCGAAAAAAGCCTTTATATACCGAGCTGGGCGAAATGCTTTTCACCCATTTTGGCGTATCTGGCCCGTTGGTCCTCACCGCTAGCACCTATTTAAAAAAAGATCTTTCGCAATATCAGTTGGAGATCGATTTAAAGCCGGCCTTGGATAACCGGCAGCTGGAGCAACGGATTTTACGGGATTTTCAGGTCAATTCCAACCGGGATTTTTTCAATTCCCTTTCAGAGCTACTGCCACGTAAATTGATCCCGGTGATCGTTCGGCTATCCGAAATCCCACCTGAGCAAAAGGTTCACCAGGTGACGCGTGAACAACGGGAAAAACTTTGCGGAATTATCAAACATTTGGCTTTAACCCCAAAGGGCCTTCTGCCGATTGAGGAGGCCATCGTGACGGCCGGGGGGGTCCAGACAAAAGAGGTCAACCCCCATACAATGGAATCTAAGCTTTGCCAGGGGTTGTATTTTGCCGGGGAGGTCTTGGACTTGGATGCGCGAACCGGTGGGTTTAACCTGCAAATCGCCTTTTGCACTGGTTTTGTGGCCGGAGAAAGTGTGGGAAAGGAAGATGTATCATGTACGCAATAGCCATAGACGGCCCAGCCGGCGCCGGAAAAAGTACCATTTCTCGGGAAGCTGCCAAGCGGATCGGTTTTTTATATGTGGATACTGGCGCTTTATACCGGGCAGTGGGGTATGATATGCTAAAAAGCCGGATCGATCCGGCGGACGAAAAAGCGGTTTGTACCCGCCTGCCGCAAATCGAGGTGGCTTTTGGATATGAAGACGGGGAGCAGCAGATTTATCTGAACAAAGAAAATATAACCGCCAACATCCGCACGCCGCAGGTGTCTGCGGCGGCCTCGGCCGTTTCCGCCATCGGGCAGGTGCGGCAGTTTTTGTTCGGCCAGCAGCAGAATATTGCCCGGGAAAATAATATCATCATGGATGGCCGGGACATTGGCACTGTTGTACTTCCTGACGCACAGGTCAAAATCTATTTGACCGCAGCGGTAGAGGAGCGGGCACGGCGGCGTTTTGCAGAGCTTCAGGAAAAAGGGATTGGCTCCGGATTCGATGAAGTGTTGGCCGACGTGAAAAAACGGGATGAAAACGACACAAAACGCAAAGTCGCACCGCTGCGTCAAGCGCCGGATGCAATATTGGTCGATACGACCGCGTTGGATTTTGAACAATCGGTGCAGGCGGTTTTGGCGGTTATCAAAGAGAAAATAGGGCAGGAGATCATATGACGAATTGGTTTTATTATTTTGGAAAAACTGTAACGGGATTTCTTTTCCGGATTTGGTTTAAGGTGGAATTTTACGGTCAGGAAAACCAGCCCCAGGACCGTGGATATATCCTTTGCTGCAATCACCGGTCGGCACTGGATCCGATTTTGGTCGCGCAGAAAATCAAAAGGCCCATCCGGTATATGGCAAAGGTTGAGCTTTTTAAAAATAAATTTGTCGGATTTATTATCCGGCATTTAGGAGCGTTTCCAGTGGCCCGGGGCAAAGGGGATACCAGCGCCATCGATACGGCGGTGGAAACGGTCAGGAGCGGACGGGTGCTGGGCTTATTCCCGGAAGGAACCCGTTCCCACGACGATCAGCTGCTGCGGTTTAAATCAGGTGCCGCGGTGATCGCCGCCCAAAGCGGCGGCGATCTGCTACCGGCGGCAATCTGGTACGGCGGAAAGCGTTTCCGGTCCAAGGTGGTCGTCCGGTACGGGAAACCGATTTCCAGCAGTCAAATTTTAATCGAGGATCATTCCACCAAACAAATTAAGGCGGTGGTCGCCTTATTGTGGGACGAGGTGGAGAAACTTTTGGAGGAAACCAGATCGTGCGAATCAAAATAGCAAAAACCGCAGGGTTCTGCTTTGGCGTTGACCGGGCGGTAAAAATCGCTTTCGATGCGGCGGAAGAGTACCCTCACGTCGTAACGCTAGGGCCAATCATTCATAATCCGCAGATTGTAGAGCAGCTGGCGGGCAAAGGGGTCCAAGCGGTGGAAGCACCGGAGCAGATCCCCCAGGGGGCGACGGTGGTCATCCGCTCCCATGGTGTTGGCCGGTCGATCTACGATTATCTGGAACGCAGCGGCATCCCTTATGTGGACGCGACCTGCCCATTTGTCGCAAAAATCCATCAAATCGTGACAGAACACAGCGAAAAAGGGTGCCAAATTCTGGTTGCGGGGGACAAAAATCACCCGGAGGTCGAGGGGATCATTGGATTTTGCAAAAACGGCGCGAGGGTATTTAAATCTCTGGCCGAATTGGAAGAAATAACGGCCAAGACGCCGGATTTGGCAAAACAGCCCGCAATTTTAGTGGCGCAGACCACTTTTAATATCCAGGAATGGAGAAAATCTGCAATTTTCGCGAAAAAAGTCTATACAAACTTAATTATTTTTGATACAATATGTAATGCTACGGAAATGCGGCAGCAGGAAGCGATCGTGCTGGCGAAAGAATCGGATAGCATGGTGGTGATCGGGGGCAAAAACAGCTCCAACACCATGAAATTGGCCGAGATATGCGGCCAATACTGTCAAACATTTCACATCGAAAAGGCCAGTGAATTGCCGCGATTCGATCTTTCTGCAAACTGTGTGATTGGTGTTACTGCCGGCGCTTCGACTCCGGCTTGCATAATTAAGGAGGTACAAGAAACCATGAATGAATTTATTACAACCGACGAATTAAGCTTTGGGGAGATGCTGGATCAATCTTTCAAAAGTACATATAACGGTAAGAAGGAGACAGGCGTCGTTGTTGGTGTTACACCGACCGAGATACAGGTAGATATCGGCACGAAGCATACCGGATATGTACCACTAAGCGAGTTGACCGATGATCCGAACGTAAAGATCGAGGATCTGGTTAAAGTTGGCGATGAGATCGAGTTGCTGGTCGTCCGTGTTAATGATGTAGAGGGTACTGTTGTTTTGTCCAAGAAGCGCTTGGATGCCATTGCCGGTATGATGAAGGTACAGGAGGCTGCTGAGACCGGTGAAATTTTGGAAGGCAACGTAATCGAAGCGGTCAAAGGCGGCGTGATTGTTTCCACCAACGGTGTAAGAGTATTCGTTCCCGCTTCTCAGTCGAGTCTGTCCCGCGTGGAGAATCTGGAAGAGCTGGTAAAACAGCACGTTTCTTTAAAAATTCTTGAGTGCAAAGATATCGGTCGTGGCCGCAAGCGTATCATCGGCTCGATGAAAGCCGTTATGAAAGAACAAAGAAAGGTTCTGGAAGAGGCGTTTTGGCAGACGGTTGAGGTTGGTAAGAAATATACTGGCGCAGTCAAATCGCTCACTTCTTATGGCGCGTTTGTCGATTTGGGCGGCGTAGACGGCATGATCCACATTTCCGAATTGTCTTGGAATCGCATTAAACATCCGTCCGAGGTTGTTAAAGTAGGCGACGTGCTGGAAGTATACGTGAAAGATATCGATGCTGAAAAGCACAAGATTTCTCTTGGCTACAAGAATGAACAAGAGAATCCTTGGGAAATTTTGAAGAATGAGTACCCTGTTGGCACCATTACCAAGGTGAAAATCGTGTCCATCACCACCTTTGGGGCTTTCGCACAAATTATCCCGGGAATCGACGGATTGATTCATATTTCTCAGATCTCTGCGGATCGGGTCAACAAAGTTTCTGACGTTTTGAATGTTGGCGATGAGGTCGAGGCAAAAATCACTGAGATCGATTTTGAGAAAAAACGCGTTAGCCTGTCGATGCGTGCGGTCAATGAGAGCGCACCGGAGGATGGGGACGCAGAATAGTCCAATAACCAGCGCATCAAAAAACGTCTGGTGCATCGGAGAATGTTTGGGAAGATACGGGCACTGTCGTGTTCGTATCTTCTTTTACGTATAGTGTTTATCGCATAATCATCGAAAAGGGGCACATACTTTTTCTGATTGTATTTTCGGAAGGGTTGTGTTTTCTTTGCGAAAACGAATGATGGTGCGTCTTACCGCGTTATTTTTACTGTTGCAGGTATTTTCCTCCTGCCAGCAGCAAAGTCAGGCACGGCTGCGATCAGGGGAATCCCTGTCCAGCTTGTTAAATGGTGTACAAGCTTGCTTTCCGGGCTACGAGATCCCCTTCAACACGGCTGTCGATGACGAATCCCTCCAATCGCTTTTTTATATCAGTCCTACGGATACAGAGGCGTATATCGGGTTCTACTCTCGCGCCATCACCTCGCCAGACAATCTGCTGGTTGTAAAAGCGAAAAAGGGAAAGCTGGACGCGATTGTAGAAGGGATGCAAAAGCGGCAGGAGGATATCAAGAGAAATTTTGAAGGATATCTTCCGGATCAATATGACAAAGCATGCGACGGACGTATTGTAACAAAAGGAAATTTCGCCGCGTTTATCCTACTGGGCGATTTGCAGATGGATTGGAAATCTCAGTATCAGCAGGCCCAGGAATATTTTTTATCGCTTTTTGAATAACGATGAGGAATGGCTCTGCTCGCATGGGTATCATCGGGCAGCCAAGGGAGCAGGACATGGTTTTTAGCAGCATTATATTTTTGTTCCGATTTTTGCCGATCACGCTTTTTGTTTATTATATTGCGCCGAAAAAACTGAAAAACACGGTCCTAGTCGTTTGCAGCCTGTTTTTCTATTCCTGGGGCGAGGTAAAATATTTTCCGATTATGATTGCATCCGTTCTGGTGGATTATATCGTTTCGCTTGTGATCGAAAAAAATCGGGGGAAAAAGGGAATCTGCCGGTTGTGCATGGGGATTTCGTTATTTTTTAATCTGGGAATGCTGTTTTTCTTTAAGTACACCAATTTTTTTGTAGAAAATATCAATGCTTTGACCGGTATCCATTTGACCGGCATCCAGCTGACGCTTCCTTTGGGAATCAGCTTTTACACCTTCCAGACCTTGTCCTATACCATTGACGTTTACCGCGGCAAAACGACAGCCGAACGGAATATCATGAATTTTGCAGCATTTGTCACGCTCTTTCCGCAGCTGATTGCAGGCCCGATCGTCAAGTACACAGATATCAGCAGGGAGCTACGGGATAGAAAAATCCACCTAGCCCAGATCAATGAGGGCATTGCGCTGTTCATTTTTGGCTTGGGCAAAAAGGTGCTGATCGCCAATAACATCGGGAGTCTGTGGAACCAGGTGCAGGATCTGGGATTTGCCAACGTTTCCACCCCTTTGGCATGGCTGGGCATATTGGCTTATTCTTTCCAGATTTATTTTGATTTCAGCGGTTATTCTCTGATGGCTATTGGCATGGGGAAGATGTTGGGGTTTGAATTCCCTCAAAACTTTAATTATCCTTATATTTCCAAAAGTATGACAGAATTTTGGCGCCGTTGGCATATGACGCTGGGCTCCTGGTTCCGGGAGTATGTCTACATTCCTCTGGGGGGCAACCGAGTATCCAAACCGCGGATGTACCTTAACATTTTCATCGTTTGGGCAGCAACCGGGTTTTGGCATGGCGCCAGCTGGAATTTTGTCTTGTGGGGACTGTTTTTCTTTGTGTTCTTGGTAATCGAAAAGGCGTTTTTGTTAAAGTCTCTTGAAAAAAGCAAGGTGTTTTCCCATCTTTACGTCTGTTTTTTCCTTTTGCTCAGCTGGACGCTGTTTGCCATCACTGATTTTTCCCAGTTGGGGTTATTTTTACAAAAGCTGTTTTCATTTACTGGCGGAAACGATTGGACTTACTATTTACGAAATTATTTTATCACCTTCTTAGCGGCGATTCTGTGCTCTATCCCGTTGGTCGAAAAGTTATACAACAAGATAAAAGGGATTCCGGTGGTGAACCTGCTAATCCTGGCCGTTATCTTCATTGTGTCGGTGGCCTATTTGGTGGACGCGACCTACAATCCTTTTTTGTATTTCAGATTTTAAGAGGGAACCTATGAAAAAGATTTTAAAATATCCATTGATCTGGCTTTTTTTCCTGTTCCTGTTCGGATATATGATTTTTGACATGTCTCAATACCATAAAGATTTTTCGGAGCTGGAAAACCGGGAATTAGCCCAAAGGCCGGCCTTCACGCTGTCTTCCTTTTACAACAACAAGTTTTCGCCCAAATATGAAAGTTATATCAACGATCAATTTGTGTTGCGGGATCAGTGGATCAGCCTAAAATCTAGGTCAGAAAGCCTGTTGGGAAAGATTGAAAACAATGGGATTATGTACGGGGAAGACGGGTACATGTTCCAGCACTATACAACGGCAGACACAGAACGGATTGCGACCAATACCGGATTTATCGGCGAATTTGTTCAAATGTACCCACAGCTAAACGTCATGCTAGGGATTATACCCAATGCTTATATGATCTATCCGGAAAAGGTACCAGAAGGGGCGGGACAGGTAGATCAAACAGCGCTGACCCAAAAGATTTATGGGCAGCTTGGCTCCGATGTTGATACGCTGGACTTTCTTACGCCTTTACAGGCTCAAAAGGATGCATACATTTTTTATCATACAGACCATCATTGGACCACCTTGGGCGCTTATTATGGTTATTCCGCTTTCTGCGCGCAAAAGGGTTGGGAACCGGTATCGCTGGATGCCATCCCCAAAACAGATGTAGAGAGCTTTTACGGCACTTATTTTTCCAAAACCAAGCGCTATGACGCTACACCGGACACATTGTGCTATTATGATATCCCAGTTCGTGAGGTGACGATTGACGGAGAAACGTTTGACGGACTATATGATTTGGAACAATTTCAGAAAAGGGATAAATATGCAGCTTTTCTATGGGGAAATCATGGAATTACAGTGATAAAAAGCGAAAACAACCTGCGCCAGGAAGCGGGAAAAACCAGCCGGATCCTTGTTATTAAGGATTCTTATGGGAACTGCTTCTCGCCCTTTTTGACCTACCAATACGATGAGGTTTATGTCGTCGATTTGCGGTCGATCCCAGTGAAAATGAGCGAATTTTTGGCGGAAAACGAGTTTGACGATGTCTTGATCCTCTATAATTTTATGAATTTTTCGACCGATACCAATTTGGCGAAGCTCCGGTATTGAGATTGATTTTTGCGGCGGCTGTAACAGGCTGCCGCTTTTTTGTGATCGCAAAGTTTATTTTACAAAAAGACTTCTCTTTGTTATGATATGGATGGGATTTTAGGTTCCTTTTAGGCAGGTATGCTATCCTAACCTTATTGTTGTTCGGGCGATTTTGTTTTCCAAGCGCTGAAAGGGGGAGGCTGTGCAGATGCGGATCTTATTGGCTGAAGATGAAAAAGAACTTTCCAATGCGCTGGTTGCAATTTTAAAACATTCTAACTATTCTGTTGATGCGGTTTACGATGGGGCAGACGCGTTGGATTATGCTTTGGTGGGCGAATATGATGCTTTGATCCTAGATATTATGATGCCCAAAATGGATGGGCTTACAGTGCTGAAAACGCTCCGCCAAAAAGGGCGGACCACGCCGGTTTTGCTGTTGACCGCAAAATCCCAGTTACAGGATATTATTGCCGGGTTGGATACTGGAGCGGACGATTATCTGACCAAACCCTTTGCCATGGGGGAACTGCTGGCCCGGCTGCGGGCCATTTGCCGCCGGCAACCGGAATTTGCCCCAAATACCCTCCAATGTGGAAATCTTTTTTTGAATCGGGAAAACTTTGAGCTGTCAACGGATCAAAAAAACTTTCGGTTAAGCGGTAAAGAGTATCAAATCATGGAGCTTTTGATGAGCAACCCCGGCAGGCTCATCTCTACGGAACAGTTTTTGGAAAAAATATGGGGTTACGATGCAGAGGCAGAAATCAGTGTAGTATGGGTGTACCTTTCCAACCTGCGAAAAAAGCTCTCCGCGTTGGCGGCTACGGTGCAAATTAAGGCGACCCGGGGCGCCGGATATTTGCTGGAGGAAATAAAATGATCAAGAAACTGCGGCAGAAATTTGTTTTGATCGCAATGAGTTCGCTAGTGTTGGTGCTGGTTATCATTTTGGGCGCCATCAATGGGGTGAACTTTTACCGCATCAACCAGGAGGCAGACAGCTTGCTGGAGATCCTAGCGGATAATGAGGGGCACTTTCCGGAATTTGAAAAGGAAAAGCCACCCAAAGACAATCGGTCTTTTTCTTTGAAAATGACCGAGGAAACCCGCTTTGAAACCCGCTATTTCCTGGTTTGGACCAATCCTTCCAACACGGTCACGCAGATCAACACCGGGCATATCGCGGCTGTTTCTTCTTCGGACGCGCAGGAGTTTGCGGATCGGGTTCTCGCGGAAGGAAAGACGAGCGGTTACCTGGAGCATTATAAATATCTGGTGCGCGAGAAAGATTATGGAAGGCTGGTCGTTTTTTTGGACTGCCACTCCAACTTAGACACGATGTTTTCCTTTTTATTGCTGTCGCTGGGAATTGGGACGCTCTGCGTCCTGGTGGTATTTTTGCTGGTATCGGTGCTTTCCCAAAGGGCGATTAAGCCGATTGTGGAGAGCATTGAAAAGCAAAAACAATTTATCACCGATGCGGGCCATGAGATCAAAACACCCCTTTCGATTATTGCGGCCAATGCAGATGTATTGGAGTTGACCGGTGGGACAAACGAATGGGTCGATAGTATCCGAAACCAAACAATGCGGATGAACAGTTTGGTACAGGAGCTTTTGACCTTGACAAAAATGGAGGAAGAGCAGCGGGTGTTTCAGTTTTCCACGTTTTCACTGTCACAAGATGTGCGGGATGCGGCGGAATCTTTTTATATCTTGGCCCAGTCCGCCCATATTGCGCTTACAACGCAGATTCAGGAAGACATCATCATCTACGGGGAGCGGGAGAGCATTCGTAAGCTATTGTCCATCCTGTTGGACAATGCGGTAAAATATGCGGGAGAGGGTGGCTGGATTCGGATTCAGTTGCGCATGGAGGGCAAAGTCGCCTACTTTGCAATCACGAATAGCTATGAGGATTTGGAAAGTCTGGATTTTTCGAAACTTTTTGACCGGTTTTATCGTTCTGACCAGTCCCGATCCCGTATGACCGGGGGATACGGCATTGGCCTTTCGATCGCGAAAGCGATTGCCGAGGGGCATAAAGCAAAAATTCAGGTTCGGCGCGAACAAGAAGATGGAATTTGTTTTTCTGTCGCCTTCCCATTGAAAGAAAAAAAAATGGAGCCAGAAGTGGAACGGGATCAATAAACGGTTGCAGAAGGCCGAAAAAGCAGGGCACTTGACGGGAGATTTTTCCTCTTGTCAGGCGCCCTGCTTTTTCGGATTATTGGCTGAATGCACTTGTAATTGGTTATCGAATTCGCTAAAAAAGACGACCTCAGATTGATTTGTAAAAAGTGGGTAAAGAATTTAAAGTTGCTTTTAGGTTGATACGCTATACTGTGTTTTATGAAAGAGACTTTTACAAACACAGGAGGGATTTTTATGATAGGCGCGCAGGGCGTTTTTCAGCGTTACGAAAAAAAATATCTGCTAAATGCCGAACAATATCGTGCGTTGCGTGACGGCTTTCAGCCTTATCTCGAGGCGGACCAATACGGAAAGAGTACGATTTGTAACAGTTATTTTGATACACCGACCCACCAGCTGATTCGAAATTCTTTGGAGAAGCCGGTTTATAAAGAGAAATTGCGGCTTCGCAGTTATGGAACGCCACAGCCGGATACGGAAGTCTTTGTGGAGTTGAAAAAGAAGTACAAAAAAGTGGTGTATAAACGACGGATCCAAATGCCCTTACGACAAGCCCAGGCATACCTTTATTGTAATGAGAGAACTGAAAATCCGGCCCAAATTCAAAAAGAAATTGACTGGTTTTTGGATTATTATCCTGGTATTGCCCCGGCAATGTACCTTTCTTATGATAGGATCGCGCTGCGTGGGATCGAAGACCCTTCCGTTCGGGTGACATTTGACAGCACGATCCAATGGCGGGAAACAGACTTATTGTTGACCGAAGGATCCTGGGGAAAACAGATTCTGGAACCCGGCCAGCGTTTGATGGAAATTAAAATCGCCGGTGCAATGCCTCTTTGGATGTCCTGGATGCTGAGTGAGAACGGGGTGTTTCCAACTTCCTTCTCCAAATATGGAAAAGCGTACCTACAATCCGCTGAAAGCAAGAAAGGACTGATTATTTGTGCCTAGTTTATTTGACAGCATACTCTCTTCGGTTACCGGAACGACTACTTTTACAGTAACCGAATTTTGCCTTTGCACGTTGTTTTCGCTGCTTTTGGGAGCGGCGATCGCCGCGGTTTATATGTTCCGCAACACCTACACAAAGGGCTTTGTGATCACGCTGGCCCTAATGCCAGCAATCGTTCAGATGGTTATTATGCTGGTCAATGGCAATTTGGGAACCGGCGTTGCGGTCATGGGCGCCTTTAGCTTAGTGCGGTTCCGTTCTGTCGCGGGCAGCGCCCGGGAGATCAGTAGCATTTTTCTGGCGATGGCGGTGGGGCTTGCCACTGGAATGGGGTACCTTGCTATCGCGGTCTTTTTCGTTTTGGTTTTAGGTGCGGTAAATCTCTTTTATATGATATCCCGGTTTGGAGCCCCAAGAAGCCAAGAAAAACGACTTGTAATCACCATCCCAGAAACGTTGGATTATACTGGTCTGTTTGATGATCTGTTTCATCAATATACGCTCCATTACGATTTACAACAGGTTAAAACGACCAATATGGGAAGCTTATATAAGTTGGAGTATCATGTCCTTTTCAAAAACGGCATAAACGAAAGGGGATTTTTGGACGAATTGCGTTGTCGCAACGGAAATCTTGAAATCATTTGTGGAAAAATATCTTTTGGAAAAGAAACATTATAGGGAGAGGAAACTATGAAAAGAAAAAAAGAAATCGCAAGTTTTTTGGCGTTATCTTTGCTGTTTTTGGGCGGCTGCCAAAAAACGCCGTCATCGGCTCCGGCCAGTAGCAATGCGGAATCCGCATCAGATATTACCAATGTTCAAGGCAGCGAGGTGGAGCCATTGGTACTGCCGGTTGGGGCAATCTCCCCGCAAGCCAGCATTGATCTAGAGTTTTCGGCCAATGATCTGGATGTCGGCTATGAAGAATCAGAGGCATCCTATCTGGAATTCAGTGGCGACCAGGTGACGGTTACGGGATCTGGAGCCAGTTATAACGGTGGGGTTGTTACCATTACTGCCGCAGGCACCTATGTCCTTTCCGGGACTCTCAGCGACGGCCAGGTGTGCATTGAAGCTGGAGACAGCGATAAAATCCACCTGGTCCTCAACGGGGTAACGATTCATTGCGAGGACAATCCAGCTATTTTCATCAAGAGCGCCGACAAAGTGTTTTTGACGATGGCAGACGGCAGCGAAAACGATCTGAGCGATGGCACTACCTATGTACAAACTGACTCGGACAGCAATCTGGACGGTGTGATCTTTAGCAAAGCAGATTTGGCGATCAACGGAACGGGAACACTAAAAATCAGTGCCAACTATAAACATGCGATCGTGTCCAAGGACGACCTGATCGTTACAGGCGGACAATTTGTAATCAACGCGGTCGGCGGCGGTCTCCACGGCAAGGACTGCGTTAAAATTTCCGGCGGCACTTTCCAATTGAACACCGGCGGAGACGCGATCCAATCCAGTAACGCTGAAGATGTAACGAGGGGATTTGTGTATATCGCAGGCGGAACCTATGAGATTACTGCAGAAACCGATGGCATCCAAGCTGAGACGGTTTTACTGATCAATGGGGGGAATTTTACCATCACAACCGGCAATGGGAGCCAAAACGCCAGCGTTGATGCGGCGGGCAATCAGAACCAGCAATGGGGCGGCTGGGGGGTGACAACAACCGACGCAGGGGCAGATGATGGCACCTCGGACAGCGCCAAAGCACTGAAGGCGGGGACAGAGCTGATCGTAAACGGAGGCGATTTTAATGTCGATTCCTCCGACGATTCGCTCCACTGTAATGGCGATCTGTCCATATCTGGCGGCACATTGACCATTTCTTCCGGGGATGACGGTATCCATGCCGATGACGCCACCTTGATTGAGGGCGGTGAGATCACCATTCTGAAAAGCTATGAAGGGATTGAGGGCGCAAGCGTGACAATAAGCGGCGGTACAATCCACTTGACAGCCAACGACGACGGCGTTAATGCAGCAGGCGGAAATGACGGTTCGGCCATGGGCGGACGACCTGGTCAAAATAGCTTTACGGCGAATAGCAGTTATTTTATCCGGATTTCCGGCGGCACTTTAACAGTCAATGCTGCAGGAGATGGCCTGGACAGCAATGGCCCTCTTTATGTGGAAGGAGGAACCACTTTTGTCAATGGGCCAACCAATAGCGGAAACGGTGCCTTGGATTATGACGGTACGGCAGAGGTGACTGGCGGCACGATTCTCGCGATAGGCAGCAGCGGCATGGCACAGGGATTTTCTGGCACCTCGACCCAGTGCTCCTTCCTTTATAATTTTGGCAGCGCCATTGCAGAAGGCAGCGAAATCACGCTTGTTGATGCCAGCGGAAACACAATCCTGTCCTATACGGCAGAAAAAAGTTTCCAGTCCGTTGCAATCAGCGCGCCGGAATTGGTTCAGGGGCAAACTTATCAGCTGTCTGCAGGTGGCCAAAACGCGGAGATCACTTTGACCAGCATCGCTACCAATAGCGGAGGTGGTAATGCAGGCGGATCGCCGATGGGCGGAGGCGGACGTGGTGGTCGTCAGATCCCATCGATGTAGATGCGAAAGCACGACGGATACAAAATGGCTGCGTCCATTCTGTATAACAGCAAACGGCACAGGGGTAAAAGGCCCCTGTGCCGTTTGCTGTTTCGATCCAATTACAGGACGATTTTTATTCCATATAGGGCTACTAATCATCGTAGGTTTTTATATCTGTTCCGGTTCCAGATTTTCCAGGATCAATCGGTCGATACCGGTTGCGGGGTAGGAAAGGAGAAGCCCAAAACGCCGGGCAATCTGCCGCCTGGATTCACCGGTATAAGCTTTTTGCAAAATCAGCCGTTCCTTATCTGCTTTAATTTTCAGATATTCGGCCAAATCCGCTTCTTCTTTCCAATAAATCAAATGGAACTTGCCCAAATTTAAAGAAATTGGGAACAAATCGGTCAGTAGCGGCTGGTCTTCAACATAAAAATGGGTCCCGTATTTTTGACAAATTTCGCGTGAAAAGGGGATCAGCACATCCCGTTCTCCGGCGGAAGATGCCGGATGGCTAAGCGCGATTCTTTTTAGGCCGGCGCGAAGCATTTCATTAAAGCAGTCAATCACGCCGCACTGATAAGAATAATGGTCGATTGGTTTCATGCGATACCTCCATTCAGGTTTGAATATATATGCTACTGCCGCTATTTCCTGCTTTCACCTGAATTTGGCAGGAGATTTGTTCTTTCAGTTGGGAAACATGAGAAATGATTCCAACCAAGCGGCCGTCATGCCCCAAAGACAGGAGGGAATCTACAGCACCGCGTAAAGATTCCGCATCCAATGAGCCAAATCCTTCGTCGATAAACATTGTGTCGATCACCACGCCACCGGCGTACATTTGCACCACATCCGCAAGGCTTAAAGCCAATGCCAGCGCCGTTTGAAAAGATTCGCCGCCGGAAAGGGTGGAAGTTGGGCGGGATTTGCCGCTATATTGATCCAGAATCTCCAAATCCAGGCCGGAGGAGCGGCCAAATTTTTCACGATCCCGCTTGCGGCATAAAAGATACCGGCCATCGCTTAGAGATTCCAGGCGACGGTTGGCAAAAGAGATGATTGCATCAAAATAAAATCCCAGGACGTACCGCTCAAAAGAAACGCGTTGTTCGTTGTTTCCGTTGGCAATTCGGTAAAGGCAATTTACTTGTCGGCAATATCCTTCTGCCTTTTCGATCTTTTGATAGAGCACTTTGATCTCTTTGGCATGAGTAGTATCATTGGTCAAACTCTGCTGTAAGGATGCTACCTGTTCGCGCAGCGTCTGTATTTTTGTGCGATATGTTTTTTCTTGTTCCTGCAAATCTGTAATGCTAATTAGCTTTACGGATTTTAATTGGCTTTTCAACTGATCGATTTGCCCTGCCAGTGCGGTAATGGTAAGCTGATGGCGCTGCAACTGGTATTCCATTGCTTCAATTTCTCCAATATGGGAGAGCTGATCCAAAAAATCCTGCTGGCCACCGGGAAAAAGATCTTGCATTGTAGAAAAAAAGGCCCTTTGGGATGTGTCAATTTTTTCTTGAAGGGATTTTAAGCGAAGGGCCATATCGTCGATCGTTTGTTTGGTAAGGCTGATCTGGGAAAGGATATTCTGCAGATGTTTTCGGGCGTTTTCTAAACGCGTTTCTGTTTGGGAGATCCGTTCTCGAACAGCTTTGACCTTTTTTACCAGGTCCTCCAGGGAGTTCAGTTGTGCCGGAAGCTTTTGCCTGATTTGTACCAATTGGGTTTGCTGTAAGCGTAGGGTCCCCTGGTCGGCTTCCAGTTTACGACGGAAATCCTCAGCACAAATTTGTGCGGCTTGTTTGTTTGCAGGGGCTGGTGGATTTGTAAGTCGAATCTGCTTTTGGCGAAGATCGTTTTTGAGCGCATCCAGTTGATGATGGGCCGCCTGTTCTTCTAATTGGCATTGATCTAACGCTTTTGCAGCGGCCTCTTCTTGCTGCCCTGCAGTTTCAAAGGGGAGAGACAGTAAGGAAACAGCGTCCTTCAGCGTTTGCATTTGAGCTTCGATCCGCTCTTTCAGGCGAAAAATTTGCTGCGAAGTTTGATCTGCCGCATCATGATAGGAGCGAAGCTGTTCCTGCGAGGGCGGATCGGATTGCAAGGCGGCTGGGGCGGGATGTTCTAGGCTCCCGCAAACAGGACAGGGCGTTTTTTTTCGCAATGTGGACGCAAGAATTCCAGCCTGCGCGTCAAAAAAAAGCGTATAATTTTGCAAATAGGTTTCCTTTTGGCGCTGGTAAACAGGAATCAAACGATTTTTTTGCCGGATGCTTTCCAACAATGTACGGCAAGCGTTTGTTTGATCTGCCTTTTTGGCGGTTTGTTCTTCTAAAGTAAAAAAGTCCATTAACCCATCGGCAAAGGCGGCATTTTTCTCCGTTTCTGCGATGGCGTTTTGAAGCTGTGCGATGGAGCGAAGGGATGCAGCCTGTTCCTCAAATAAAGGCGACAAGGCTTGAAGAGAAGCAATTTCAGATAGAAGGCATTCCTTTTCTCCAGCCAGCGCCTGAGCCACCTCCGCCTCCTTTTCTGCCGTTTCTTTTCTCAGCGAAAGGGCGCGCAAATCTGCCTGTTTTTGCACCGATAGAGTTTCCAGCGCCTTTTTTTCTTCCTGGGCCTCGTTTATTTTTTGCCATAGCGGCAACAGATCTTTAGCGCTTTTTAGTCGGGCCAACTGGATACGGCGTTTCTCCATTTCCGGATTTTTCTCAATCAGTTGGGCCATGCGTTTCTGTAGCTCTTCCAGTTCCTGGAGCCGCTGATTATTTTGCCGGTGTACCTCGATTTGTAAGGCAGAAATCTTCTCTTCCAACCCTTGGATGCACTCTTGGCGCCGAGCCAACTCCTCTTGATCGGATGCAAGCAAGACGGACAGCCGCTCCAATAGCGGAGGAACAACCGGAAATTCGGCTGTTTGTAAGGCACGGAGTGTTTCGTCCTCCCGCACGGAGAGGCTTTGCAGATGGAAGGACAGCAGTTGTTGTTCTTTCTCGATGCGCTCTAAAGAAGACTTGGATTCCCGCTCCAGCAGCGTTGTAAAGCGGTCAAATTTTTCCGTGTCAAAAATGTGGCGGAAGATCTCCTGTTTTTCATTGCTGGGCGCGTCTAAAAAACGGCGAAAATCCCCCTGGGCCAACATGGTAATCTGCTTAAACTGTTTTACAGAAAGGCCCAGGATCTCCTGGATCCTGGCGCTGACAGCGGCGGGGCCAGTGACGACTGATTGATCCGGCAAAGTCAGCTCTGCCTTTGCCGCAACAATGGTCATGTCGCCGTTTTTTTTCTGCTTGTGCTGTTTGGGCGCGCGATAGACTGCAAACTGCTTTTCCCGTACAGAAAAGAGGTATCTTACTGAACAAAGGGCGGAAGGGTCGGCAAAATCGCTTTTAAAATCTTCGTTTTGCCGCAAAGTTCCGCTCGCCTCGCCGTATAAGGCAAAACAGATCCCGTCGAAGATGGTGGTTTTGCCCGCGCCGGTGGGGCCGGAGATCAAAAAGATCCCCGCGTCGGCAACCACTTCAAAATCAACGACTTCATTTCCGGCAAAAGGGCCGAACGCGTTAAATTCCAGCCGGATCGGCTTCATCTGTGCCACCTCCCGCTTCGATCGATTCACAAATTTTTCGGACAATTTGGTCTTGGCCGTCCAACATCGGTCCGCCGGTCATGGACTGATAAAAATCCTGGAACAAAAGATCCATCGGCCTGGCCGCTTTCTGGTCGGGAATCTCCAAGTTTTCGGGGTTCTCACGCTGCCCAATACGCAGACCCAGTGCGTTGGGATAGACCGCACGCAGCCTGTTCATGGCATTTGGGATGGGCAGCTGGTCCTCCAAAGAAAAGAAAATCAGATCTTGGGCGGCTTGCTTGTCCGGCGTGTGGCGCAGAATTTCATCAAAGGTTCCTCGGATGATCCGCATATCCCGCAGGACCGGCAGGGAGCGGCGCTCGAGGGTGAGATTCCCTTTTTCGCACAGTTGCCCGATGACGACTGATTTTTGATAGGGAATTTCCGACTGGGAGTATTTTAACGGGGAACCGCTGTAACAAAGATGCTCCCGTCCAGTGGTCTGTGGGCGGTGGATATGTCCCAGCGCTGCATAGTCGAATTGTTCCAGCCGTTTGGCATCGATTAGGTCGCTACCGCCGAGAGAGACTTCTGATTCGCTTCTGGCTACCGAATCTGGATTTTTCAAGTAAGAAAAAAAGCCATGGGCCAGCAGAACGTTCCGTTGGGAAAAATCAATCTGCGGCAGATTTTCGTCCAGTACCGCACCGAACGCATCGTCAAAGGAACGCAGTTCCTTGCCCGGAAAATCCGCGCGGACCAAAGCCGGTTCCAGATAGGGACAAAGATAAAAATGGACTGGCCCCCAGGGGTCGAAAAAGGTCACCTGTTCAAAAATCCGCCGATAATTTCCAGCTAGATAAAGCCCTGACGTGCGCAGCAATCGGCTGCAAAATTCCAGCCGTTGGGGGCTATCGTGATTTCCGGCGATTGCCAGTATCGGAATTTTCAAATCGATGCTCATTCGGCTCAAAAACGCGTCCAAAACACCTACCGCTTCGGCCGATGGCACCGATCGGTCGTATAAATCGCCGGAGAGTAAAAGCAAATCCGGGCGCTCTTTTTGCGCCAGTTCCACCAAACGCTCCAAAAAAAAGCGCTGATCCTCCAGCAGAGAAAATTCATTTAGCTGTTTGCCGATATGCAGATCGGAAGTATGAATCCATTTCATCATGTCTTCTCCTTATTGTGCTGCTTTTATTTTACACTTTTTGGCGGGCGGCGTAAAGGAATAAATAGGACTTGCCCCGAATAGATATCAATCGGACGAACCGCTATACGCAGAAAAAGATTGGGAGGATAAAAATGGCAAGAGCAAGCAGGGAAAATACGAATTTATCCGGACTTTCTTCCGTTGAGGCGGAGAAGCAACTGGCAAAATATGGAGAAAATATTCTATCGCATAAAAAGTCGATTCATCCTGCAAAAATTTTTGCAGGCCAGTTTAAGGATTTTATGGTCATGATTTTGTTGGGCGCTACTGTGGTTTCTGTTTTAATGGGAGAAGCGGTGGAAGCGCTGACCATTGTGCTCATTGTACTGGTCAACGCAGTTTTAGGGTTTTTACAGGAATACCGAACGGAAAAAACGCTGGAAGCGCTGAAAAATATGGCGGCGCCTACCGCAAAGGTGGTGAGGGACAATCGGGAGATTGAGATTCCTGCTGCCGAGGTGGTGCCGGGAGACCTGCTGCTTTTGCAGGCGGGCGACCGAGTAGCCGCCGACGCGCAGGTTGTGGAGGCAGTACTCTTACAGGCGGATGAATCGCTGCTGTCCGGCGAATCCCATCCGGTGAGCAAAATGGAACAGCCCCAAAATGGGACGCAGGACAACTTTCGCAAGGACATGGTCTACATGGGCACGACAATCACCAAAGGCAGAGGAAAGGCAGCTGTGGTTGGGACCGGCATGGCGACTCAGATGGGGCAGATCGCCGGAATGCTGGAGACGATCGAGGCGGAACGGACACCTCTTCAAGAAAAACTGGGTATATTGGGAAAGTATATCGGCATCGGATGCCTTCTGATCTGTGCTGTCGTAACAGCAACGGGAATTGTGCGAGGCGAACCGGTGTTCGATATGCTTCTGACTGGGATTTCCCTCGCTGTCGCCGCCATTCCGGAAGGGCTGCCCGCAGTGGTAACCATTGCGCTGGCGCTTGCCGTTTCTAGAATGGTAAAGCGGGGGGCCCTCATCCGTAAACTCCACGCGGTGGAAACCATGGGCTGCGCCCAGGTCATCTGCACCGACAAAACGGGGACGCTGACTGAAAACCGTATGACGGTCCAGGAGGTTGCTACGCCGCGATACCATCTGTATCTGGAGGATACAGGACGAAAGAACATGCGTTTTTTATCCGATGACGGAAAGGTTGACCCATTTGGCTTGCCCGATGTGAAAAAACTAATCGAAATCGCGGTTTTGTGCAACAATACCCACTTGGCACAAGGGGAAAAGAGCAGCTTTCGTGTCAAGGGGCCGGAGCCTGTGCCGGGTGATCCGACAGAAAGCGCTTTGCTAGTCATGGCAGAAAACGCGCGCTTTTCTGTACCAAAGATCGTGCGGGAATTTTCCCGCACCTTTGAGATCCCTTTTGATTCCCAGCGAAAACGGATGAGCGTTGTGGTGCAAAGCCGGGAAGGGGATCGGTGGTTGTTTTCCAAAGGCGCACCGGATTATTTGCTGGAATTGTGCCGGTATTATTTGGAGGATGGAACTGTAAAGCTGCTTACGCCATCCATCCGAAAAAAAATCCAGACGCAAAATGAGGAAATGGCAAAAAAGGCGCTGCGAGTGCTGAGTTTTGCTTACAGGCCGGAACCGGAAGAATCGGAGCAGGCGGAGACGGACCTTGTTTTCGTGGGGCTGGCTGGGATGATGGACCCGCCCCGGCAGGAGGCGTATCAGGCGGTGCAGACCTGCAAAAAGGCTGGAATTCAAACGGTCATGATTACAGGAGACCATGTGGTAACCGCCACCGCCATAGCCGAAAAACTGAAAATTTTGGAGTCTGGCGGCCGGGTACTGACCGGGAAAGAGCTGGATGAAATGACTGATGCCCAACTAGAACGGGAACTGGAACAGATCCGTGTATTTGCCCGGGTTGCGCCTGCTCATAAATTGCGAGTTGTAAAGGCATTTAAGAAAAAGGGTAAAGTCGTGGCCATGACCGGTGACGGGGTCAACGACGCGCCTGCCATCAAAGAGGCCGACATCGGCGTTTCCATGGGAAATGGCACCGATGTGACCAAAGAAGCCTCATCGGTGATCCTACTGGATAATTCCTTTGCCACATTGGTCAGTGCCATCGAGGAGGGGCGGGTGATCTATAAAAATATCCGCAAGTTTATCCGCTACCTGCTCTCCTGCAACATCGGCGAAATCGTGACGATGTTTTTCGGCATGCTGATGGGAATGCCGGTGGTTTTGCTTCCGATCCAGATTTTGATCGTCAATCTGGTTACAGACGGGCTGCCGGCCATTGCATTGGGGCTAGAGCCGGCGGAAAAGGACAGCATGCACCGCCCGCCGCGCAAAAGGCAAGAGGGGATTTTTTCGGACGGGCTACTTTCCACCATCCTGTTCCGTGGCATTTTGATCGGGCTGACGACGCTGGCGGTCTTTACTTCTTTTTATCACAGCAGCGGCGATTTAACCATCGCGCGAACCGGCGCACTGGCGGCGCTTGTGATGACCCAGCTGGTTCATGTATTTGAATGCAAACGAGAGGAGGTTGGCATTTTTAAAATCAACCTGCTTGACAACTGGAAATTGGTGGCAGCTGTGGTATTTTCTGCCCTTGTTTTGGCCTTAAGCATCCACCTTCCCATCTGCAATCGATTGTTTCAAACAGCGCCGCTCAGCTGGGGGCAAATCGGAACGATTACCGCCTATTGCGCCGCAGTGCCGATTTTGTCCTCTGTTGTGATCCCGTTAAAAAACAGGCTGAAACGGGAAAAAAGCCAAGAGGCGCTCCCCCTTCAGCTTCCAGTGCGGGAAAAATAAAAAATTTGATTGCTGGGGGTTGACAAACCGATTCGTTTTGTATATATTAATAACAATTTCATAAGAAAAAAGCGTTGAAGAGAAGAGTAGGCAATGAAGAATGTCGCAGAGAGCTCCGGTTGGTGAAAAGGAGTACAGAGCGCATTGCTGAACATGGTTTTGGAGCTGCGCACCGACTGCGTTTTATGCATAGGCTGCGACGGGAGCGCCCGTGACAGCGTCAGAGTATCGACCGGTAAAGGTCTGTACTTGTAAAGATCTGGTTCGTGAGAACCAGGTGAATTCAGGTGGTAACACGAAGCGTTTGGCTCTCGTCCTTGAAAAAGGACGGGAGCTTTTTGTTTGTTAGAAAGGGGTAGCAGAATGGGCGAAATTATCCGAATCAATGGCCTTGGAAAAACATTTGCGACCAAGGAAAATGAGGTCGTCGCATTGCAGGGAGTCGATCTTTCGGTGGAGGAAGGGGAGGTTTTTGGCATCATCGGGCTCAGCGGAGCGGGGAAAAGCACACTTGTCCGATGTATGAACTATTTGGAAAAGCCCACCGACGGCACGGTGGTTTTTGATGGAAAAGAGCTAGGCGCCATGAATGAGAAAGAGCTGCGCAAGGCAAGGCAGTCCATTAGCATGATCTTCCAGGGATTCAATCTGCTTTTACAACGGAACGCGCTGCAAAACGTCTGTTTCCCGCTGGAAATCGCAGGTATACCAAAAAAAGAGAGCCTTGCACGGGCGGAAGAAATGCTGGAACTGGTTGGCATCGCGGATAAAAAACACGCTTATCCTTCCCAGTTATCCGGTGGGCAGAAGCAGCGCATCGCCATCGCCCGCGCGCTGGCGACCAATCCAAAAGTGCTGTTGTGCGATGAGGCGACCAGCGCGCTGGACCCCACAACGACCCGGTCAATCCTGGCGCTGTTGCAGGAAATCAACCGCAAGTTAGGGGTTACCATCGTCATCATTACCCATGAAATGGGGGTGATCGAGGCTGTCTGCCAGCGGGTGGCGATCCTGGATCACAGCCGTGTGGCAGAATGTGGGAAAGTAGAGGATATCTTTGTGAACCCCCAGTCCGAAATTGCGAAACAGCTGATCTACCCACAGGGAAGAAGAGAGGCCAGCTTCCATAAAGGGGAGTGCCTGCGCATTGTGTTTGATGGAAATTCGTCTTTTGAGCCGGTCGTTTCCAACATGGTTTTGGCTTGCGGTACGGCGGTTAATATCCTGTTCGCCGATACGAAGAATATCGACGGGCAGGCATACGGCCAGATGCTGCTCCAGCTGCCGGATGATGAGAGCGCCAAACGGAAAATATACGCTTACCTCACAAGCCAAAACATCCCATTTAAGGAGGAATCCGTCAATGTTTAATCCAGATATGGTACGTCTGCTGGCGCAGGGGATTTGGGAAACGCTGTACATGACGATTGTGTCCGCCCTTCTGGCCTATGTACTGGGGCTTCCATTGGGCCTTTTGCTTGTTGTCACCGATAAAAATGGTATCTGTCCGATGGGATTTTTCAATCGGTTGCTGGGATTTGTGGTCAATTTCGTCCGCTCTGTTCCGTTTTTGATCCTTTTGATCGCCGTTATCCCGTTTACCCGTTTTTTGGTGGGGACATCGGTGGGCAGCACGGCTACGATCGTGCCTTTGGTGCTGGCATCGGCCCCCTTTGTGGCCAGAATGGTAGAAGCCTCTTTAAAAGAGGTGGATCATGGTGTGATTGAGGCGGCCCAGTCGATGGGGGCGAGCCCTTGGCAGATTGTGACGAAAGTCCTGTTGCCAGAAGCGCGACCTTCTCTGATCCTCAACGCTGCCATCGCAACAACCACAATTTTGGGATATTCCGCGATGTCCGGGTTTGTAGGCGGCGGCGGACTGGGTACCATTTCGATTAATTATGGGTTTTATCGTTATCAAAGCGATGTGATGCTGGTGACGGTGCTGCTCTTGGTGGTCATCGTACAGGTGTTCCAGGAAATCGGAATGCGCATTGCGGCCAAAGGGGATAAGCGGTCCCATTAAATTTATTTCTTACCGCAGCGCGGTTTGATAGAATTTGATTATTAGGAGGAAAAAATGATGAAAAAGACGATTGCAATTCTCTTGAGTTTCCTGCTGTGCCTAGGCGCCCTGTCTGGCTGTGGAGGAACGGCCGCCCCCTCGACGACGGGGAGCGAAAACGTTGGAGAGGGTTCGAGCGCCGGATTGCCGGCAAATAGTGGGGAACTGGTCACGATCCGAGTGGGCGCCAGTATCACCCCCCATTCTGAAATCCTTCAAGCGGCAAACAAGCTGCTGGAAGAAAAAGGATATACGCTTGATATTGTGGAATTCGACGACTATATCCTACCCAATTTGAATGTGGAAAGCGGCGAGCTGGATGCGAATTTTTTCCAGCACCGGCCCTATCTGGAAAACTTCAACGAGGAAAACAACACCCACTTAGTCCCGGTTGCCATCATCCATTATGAACCGTTCGGTTTGTACCCCGGGAAAACCACTTCGCTGGATGCGTTGGCTGACGGCGCGCAGGTCGCGGTCCCCAACGACGGCACCAACGAAGCGCGGGCACTGCTTTTGCTGGAATCCTTGGGATTGATTACGCTGAAAGAAGGGGTTGGCACCACCGCTACGATTTTAGATATCGCAGAAAACCCAAAGAATCTACAGATTACCGAAATGGCTGCCGCCCAGCTAGCCCGCTCTTTACAGGATGTGGACATGGCGGTCATCAACGGAAACTATGCGCTGCAGGCGGGCTTAGATCTCAATAACGCGCTGGCTACCGAGGACAAGGAATCAGAGATTGCAGATACTTATGCCAATGTGCTGGTGGTAAAAGAGGACAATGAAAAGATGGAAGCCATCCAAGCCCTAGCCGAGGCACTGACCAGCCCGGAAATAAAGGAGTTCATCGACAAGACTTATAATGGCATTTTCCTGCCCTTGTTCTAATGGCCTTCGGTTTCGAGGAAGGAGTTGCAACCCTGGCATAAAAAAGCAGCCGCATTTCCATTGCGGCTGCTTTTTGTGATGGCTGATGTGCCATTACTGCTTTTTCATCAATTCTAAAGCAAGTTTTTGGGTATTCTCTAGGTTTTTGACCGTTATATACTCGGATACGCCATGAATTTTTTCCATGCCGGTCCCGACCACGATGGCATGCATTCCGTGGGCGTTGAAAACGTTGGCATCGCTTCCGCCGCCAGTAGAACAGATGGAAACAGGTGCGCCAATGGCATTACAACAAGAACGCAGCAGTTCAATAAGAGGATCACTTTCCGGAATGTAATAGGAAGCGTAAGAAGGTTCAATGGTATATTGCAAACAGGCGCCATATCGATGGCAGGCATCTTGCAGACAGCCAACGATTTGATCGCATTGACGGTGGAGCTTTTGTTCGTTATGGCTGCGAACTTCGGCGGAAAAGCGGATCGTTTCCGGAACGATATTATTGGGCCCGGCGGCACAAAGAGTGCCAATGTTGGCGGTGGTTTCCTCGTCGATCCGCAAAAGCTGCATGCCATTCACAGCTGCCGCCGCAACGACAATCGCGCTGATCCCTTCCTCCGGTGCAACACCTGCATGGGCCGCCTTACCGGTGATAGTCGCCAAAATTTCAACGTGCCCAGGCGCCTTGTTAACGATGGTTCCCACATCGCCTTCATTATCAAAAACGATTGCATTTTTGGCGGAAAAGCGGGTGTAATCCAAGGCTTTGGCACCCAATAGGCCAACCTCCTCGCTAATCGTAAACGCAACCTCCACTGGCCGGTGCGGAATGTTTTGTTCGACAACAATATGCAGCGCCTCTACAATGGCGGCGATGCCGGATTTATCGTCAGACCCCAAAACCGTATCACCGCTGCTATGCACTACCCCGTCGCAGACAATCGGTTGGATTTTTTTCCCAGGCGGCACCGTATCCATATGGGCGCTGAAAAGAATCGGCTCCAAAGCAGGATCTCCATCGAGGAAAGCGTACAGGTTTCCGGTATTGGCATTTGCTTTTACGCCAGCTTTATCCGTTTCCACCCGCAGTCCGATTTTTCGCAGGTCCTCTGCCAACCGAGTGGCAAATGCCTGTTCAGACCGGCTCTCGCTTGAGATTTGAACATATTCCAAAAAGGTCTTGAGCACCTGGCTTTGCTTCATTACGCATCGCTCCCGTTTTTTCTTTATTATATCCGGATGTGGATTTGGAATCAAGCGGCGCGGATGTCAACCGCTGGGTGGCGGCAACTTGCTCCCAACAGATCAAAAAGCAGTTCTGGGGCTAGAATAAGTTTTTTAGGGAAAAATTCCAGTTTTGCTTTTCTTTTAGATGCAAAAGATAAAGAATTGCCACCGGCGCCAACAAAAACCCCCACAGCCCCCAGAGCTGTGCCCCGGCGTACATGGCGGTGATGGTGACCAAAGGATGCAGACCGAATTGGCGGCCGATGATTCGGGGTTCAATGATTGTCCGAATCAGCGCAACGACCCCGAACAGGGCCAACAGCCCGATTCCTTGAAAATACTGGCCATCGGCGCAGCAGGCAGCCGCCCATGGGACCAAAATGATGCCGGGACCGACGATTGGCAGGGCGTCCGCCACCGCAACCAAAAGCGCCATAGACCAAAAGTTTGGCACCTTTAGCAGCCAAAGGCCCAATGAAAGTTCAGAAAAAGTGATAAGAAACAAAACCCCATACGCTTTTAGCAGTTGCAGTAAAGTAGAAAAGATAAATTCTTTTAAATCTAGTAACGCCCGGTGAACCGGGCGCGGCGTATTGCGCTGGATCCAAAGGGTGATGTTTTGATATTGCATTGAAATCATGAAAGAGGAGAACACTGCGAACAAAAAAGCGGTAAAAGCTGTCGGCGCTTTGGTGATCCAGCCACTGATAGCAGAGAGGGCCTTACCGGAATACTCTAGTAGCGTCTTTTGAATTTGGGGCAGCCATTCGCCGAATATCTTTGCCGATGAGCCGGCGCGCGCGTTGGGCACAGAAATTTGATCAAACAAGCGCAGCAAAAACGGCTCAATCTGATCGGCGTAAAACCGCGGAAGAAAGTCGACTAGATTTTGGATGCCGGTGAAGGCCAAGCCGCATAATAACCACAGGGAGATCCCTATTATCAGATATAGAAGCAGCAGGACAGCCACAGACCAAAAGCTTTTTTTGGCACAAGAAAACCGGCTGATCCAATTTACCGCCGGATGCAGCAAGAACGCCAGAAACAGTCCGGCCAAAAAGGGCCAGAATAAATAAAACAGCAGTTTGACGCCAAAATAGGAGAGCAATAGGACGACAGTCCAAAATGCGGCGGTCAAAAGGAACTCTTGTTTCCGGTTTGCATTCATAGCGGCCCTCCATCGCTTATTCGTTTTCCATTGTCTTTTCTGAAAAAACAAACGCTTTTATTAATTTGCGGTTCCTTTTTCCGTTTATACCAGAAAAAGTTTGACAAAATGAAAAAGGATCAGGGAATTTAAGATGAAATTTAAAAGAAACTGTTTAAAAAATTGTAATTATTCAATAAAAAATAGCGAAATCAGGAGATAATCTGACAAAATGGTGGATCAATTAAAAAAAACAAGGTTTTTTACCGGAAAATCTGCCGAAATTTACAGAATTCCGGATTGTGCGAATAGAAAGCTTTTGATATAGTGTAGTTTATTCAAGGACAAACGTATTTTAGGAGAGGACAATATGAAGGATCACCCCAAATACTTTCTGGTTGATTCCCAAATTCTGCCGGATGTATATCTCAAAGTTATTCTGGCCAAAAAACTGTTGGCGCAGGGTAAGGCAAAAAGTGCGTCCGAAGCGGCCAGATCTGCTGGGATTTCTCGCAGCGCCTTTTATAAATACAAAGATTCGATCCATGAGTATAATACTCGTCTGAGCGATAGTATGATGACTATTTCCGCTTCGTTGGCAGACGAGGCAGGGGTGCTATCGTCTTTGATGGCGGCGATTTCGGGCAGCGGCGGGAATATTCTGACCATCCATCAGAACATTCCAGTGGATTCGGTGGCGCCGGTTTCGATTTCCCTGCGAACCGATCAGCTGAACTGTTCCGAGGAGCAGCTGCTGGAGAAAGCGAAAAACCTGCCCGGCGTACTGGACATCAAGGTTGTGTCCGGGCATTGAGCAAAAGATGGAGGTAGATACAAAGATGATTAAAATCGCATTGATGGGGCATGGCGTTGTCGGCTCCGGCGTAGCGGAAATTCTAGAGGAGAAAAAACAAAGCTTGGCACAAAAAGCAGGGGATGCGCTATACTGCGCGAAAATTTTGGATCTACGCGAATTTCCGGATACGCCATATGCAGACCGATTTACCAAGGATTTTAACGATATTGCCGAGGACGAGTCCATTCAGATTGTGGTCGAGGCAATGGGAGGGCTGCATCCGGCCTACGAGTTTGTAAAGGCTTGCTTGGAAAAGGGCAAAAACGTTGTCACCTCCAACAAAGAACTGGTAGCGGAAAAGGGCGCAGAACTTTTGGCGGTGGCCAAGGCGAAGAATGTCAATTTTTTCTTTGAGGCCAGTGTCGGCGGCGGGATCCCAATTATCCGCCCGATGCACCTGTGTCTTGCGGCCAACCGGATTGACGAGATATATGGCATCTTAAACGGTACAACTAATTTTATTCTTACAAAGATGATCCAAGAACAGATGACGTTTGACGCGGCCCTGTCTCTGGCGCAGCAACTGGGGTATGCGGAAAAAAATCCCGCAGCGGACATAGATGGAATCGACGCCTGTCGAAAAATCTGTATTTTGGCTTCGCTTGCATTTGGAAGGCATGTTTACCCCCAGGAGGTCTACACCGAGGGCATTTCTAACATTACGCTGGAAGATGTGGCATATGCCCGGAACGGCGGATATGTGGTAAAGTTGATCGGACAGGCCAAACGCTTGCCGGATGGCAAAAGCCAAGTGATGGTCAGCCCGGCTTTGGTACCAGTAGAAAACCAGCTTTCCCGCGTTGACGACGTATTCAACAGTGTGCTGATCAAAGGGGATGAGACCGGCGAAGTAATGTTTTACGGCAAAGGGGCTGGCAAATTGCCGACGGCGTCGGCGGTGGTAGCCGATGTCGTACACATTGCCAAATCGCCCAGCACCAGCCAGTCCTTAATCTGGGAAGATTCGGCGGCGGATACGGTAGCGGATGCTTCAGCCTACAGGAACGCTTTTTATTACCGGCTGCAGGGCCCGATTTCCAAAGAGCAAATCGAGGCGCTTTGGGGAACGGTGACCGTTTTGTCCCGCCAAGGACAGCCGACGGGGGAAGTGGCCTTTTTGACCGGCGTTATGCCGGAATCACAGGCCGAATCCGCCGAGAAAAAGCTGGCCGGAAAGGCGGAGCTTTTGGGGAAAATCCGTTTACTTGGATGAACGGGGGAAGGGGAAACAACATATGATAAAAGTGCAGATTCCTGCAACCAGCGCCAATCTTGGCTCGGGGTTTGATTCGCTGGGATTGGCGGTGACAATGTACAATGATATTGAAATGGAAGAATGGGATCAGGTGGATATCCAGGCGATGGACGCTATTCCGATTCCACTGGATGAAAGCAATCTTGTATACCAAAGCGTAAAATACATTTATGATCTATGCGGAAAGCCCTTGCAAGGCATGAGAATCCGCCAGACCAACCGGATTCCAATGGCCCGCGGATTGGGTAGTTCGTCCGCTTGTATTGTAGGCGGCATCGTAGGCGCTAACCAGCTGTTGGGCAACCCCCTATGCCAGCGCGAGCTGGTCAATATCGCCGCCACATTGGAGGGGCATCCGGACAATTCCACCCCGGCGCTGCTGGGCGGGTTGGTCACGGCGGTGCTGGAAAAGGGCAAGGTTTATTATGTCAAGCAGGCGATTGCGCAAGATTTGAGGTTTGTGGCGATTATCCCTAATTTTGAACTGAAAACTTCTTTTGCCCGGCAAGCCCTGCCGCGGGACGTTTCGCACAAAGACGCCGTGTTTAACCTGTCGCGAGCGGCGCTGATGTCGGTGTCCCTTTACTCCGGCAGCTACCATAATTTAAAAGTTGCCTGTGATGACAGGCTCCATCAACCCTATCGCCTGTCTTTGATTGACAGCGCGCATGAAGTGTTTGATCTGGCCTATCAATATGGCGCTTATGCCGTGTATATCAGCGGCGCCGGCTCTACTTTGATGGCAATTGTCAATCAGGAGAAAAAGGATTTTGTCCAGCAGATGCGAATAGGCTGCGATGCGCTGGGCTTAAAACAGTGGCAGATCCATGAGCTGTCCGTTACAAACGTAGGCGCTCGTGTCTTAGAAGAATAGGGGGTACATAAGATGAGTTTGATCGTCCAGAAATTTGGTGGATCATCGGTTGCGAATGCCGAACGGGTCTTTCATGTGGCGCATATCATTACCGACACCTATGATCAGGGAAATGACGTAATCGTAGTGGTGTCCGCTCAGGGGGATACTACAGATGATCTGATCGCAAAGGCGGCCCAGATCAATCCCGCGCCATCCAAACGGGAAATGGATATGCTGCTTTCCACCGGAGAACAAATTTCCATCGCGCTGCTGGCTATGGCGATTGAGAAGCTGGGATATCCGGTTATTTCTCTGACCGGTCCGCAGGCGGGGTTCGTTACCGATTCCAATTATGGCAAGGCGCGTATCCGCCGCATTGAAAAAGAGCGGGTGGAAAACGAAATCGGAAAGCACAATATTGTGATTGTCGCGGGATTTCAGGGCATGAACCGCTATGATAACATCACAACACTGGGCCGCGGCGGATCCGACACTAGCGCGGTGGCTTTGGCAGCGGCGTTCCATGCGGATTTGTGCCAGATTTTTACGGATGTAGACGGCGTTTATACCGCCGATCCCCGTATTGTGCCAAATGCAAAAAAATTGGATGAGATCACCTACGACGAAATGCTGGAACTGGCTAGTCTGGGTGCAAATGTGTTACATAACCGTTCAGTAGAGATGGCAAAAAAATACAATGTAAACCTTGAGGTGGTTTCCAGTTTGGAGCGGAAACCAGGAACCAAGGTAAAGGAGGCAACAGACGTGGAAAAAATGTTGATCAAAGGTGTGGCAAGAGATAACGATGTGGCCCGGATTTCGGTCGTCGGCGTACCGGATAGCCCCGGTGTTGCGTTCCGTCTGTTTTCTACGCTGGCCTCTAAAAAAATTGACGTTGACATCATCCTCCAATCCATCGGCCGGAACGACAGTAAAGATATCAGTTTTACCGTTTCCAAAGGAAACGTGGAGGAAGCGGTCAAAGCGGTAGAGTCCCTAAAGGATATACTGCGCTACCAATCCATTGAGCGGGCGGAAGATATTTCCAAGGTATCGGTCGTCGGGGCGGGGATGCAGAGCAATCCCGGTGTGGCGGCGAAAATGTTTGAGGCGTTGATGGATGCAGGGATCAATATCCAGATGATTTCTACCAGCGAAATTAAAATTTCAGTCTTGATCGAACGGAAAAATTCCACCCGCGCGGTAGCGGCGATTCACGACGCGTTTTTAGCGGATTTGCCCCAGTAATAGATAACAGCACCCATCGGAAAATTGATAGACCCTTTCCGGCGCGTCTGCCGTTGGGTTGAATTTCCAAAAGAGCTGGTGTATACTAAAAAGTAAAGGGGAGTGGTTTCAATGAACAATGCCGATTACCAGCACGATCTTTTTACTTATGCAAAACTCCTTTTGGGAACCGATAGCCCGACCGGTTATACCGCCGGTGTGATAGACGCCATCGGGCAGGTCGCGGAGAGCTTGGGATTTTCCTTTGAAAGAACGGCGAAGGGGTGCGGCATGATTTACGTACCAGGCCGTGACAGCAGCAAGAAAGTAGCTGTTTCTGCCCATGTGGACACACTGGGCGCGATGGTCCGCTCCATTACCAGCGACGGAATGCTCAAATTCACGCCGGTCGGCGGGCCGATTCTTCCAACCTTGGATGGAGAATATTGTAAAATCCTTACCCGGGATGGCACGACCTATACTGGTACCATTTTGAGTTTAAGCCCTGCCGTCCACGTTTTTACAGATGCGGCGACGCGCCCTCGCGACGATGTCAATATGGCGGTTCGGATCGATGAGTGCGTAACATCCAAAGAGGATGTGGAAGGTCTGGGAATTTGCCCCGGCGATTACATTTTCTTTGATCCGAAAACGGTTATCACGCCCAGCGGCTTTTTAAAGTCCCGATTTATTGACGATAAGGGCAGCGCCGCCTGCCTGCTGGCTGTTTTAAAGCTTTTGCGGGATCAGAATTTGCGCCCGGCATACAACACAGTTTTTTTCTTTTCCGTGTATGAGGAGACAGGACATGGCGCGGCCTATCTTCCCGCAGGTCTTTCGGAGCTGCTGGCGGTGGATATGGGCTGCATTGGCGATGATTTAAGCTGTACGGAATATGACGTATCCATCTGCGCTAAGGATTCCCATGGTCCATACGATTACGAGATGGTCAGCCGTTTGGTGCGTATGGCACAGGAGCGGGGGTTGGATTACGCGGTGGATATCTATCCCCGTTATGGGTCCGATGTAGGTGCGGCTTGGTCGGCCGGCAACGATGTGAAAGGCGCGTTAATCGGCCCCGGAGTCCATGCCTCTCACGGGATGGAGCGCACCCACTATAAAGGGATGGAAAACACGATCAAGCTGATTTTAGCCTACTTGGATTGCTAGAAATTGTCTTATATCATGTTCGGATTCAAATCGAAGAGCGGATAAAACGGAAACGTTTTATCCGCTCTTTTGTTTTCATGGCAGCACAAAAGCGGTGGTATTCCACCGGAAAGGTCAAAAATCCATGTAAAATCTATTCAATCAGTTCTTTACAAAAATTTTTCTTGCGCACTGTTTTACATTTTACATGCAATTTGTATGATGATTGTGCAATCAAAAGTAAGAACACAAAAGGAGAATTTAGCAATGAAAAAAATGATTACTGTATGCGTTGCGGCGGCATTGATGATGTCGGCTCTCGCAGGTTGTTCTGGAACGACCACCTCTTCCTCGGCGGCAACTCCTACGACCAGCACTCCCGCTTCTTCCGCGCAGAGCAGCCAAGCTGAGTCGAACTTCGACACCTCCAAGAACATCGCGGTCATTTCCCGTGAAGACGGTTCCGGCACCAGAGGCGCTTTTGTTGAGCTGTTTGGTGTAGAAGAAAAAGACGCCGACGGAAATAAAGTGGACAGAACCAGCGAAGAAGCTGATATTACCAACAGCACTTCTGTTATGATGACCTCTGTAGCCGGCAACACCTATGCAATCGGTTACATTTCTCTCGGTTCCTTAAACGATACTGTGAAAGCGGTAAAAATCGATGGCGCTGAAGCTTCCGTCGAAAACATCAAAAACGGTACCTATGGAATTTCCAGACCTTTCAACATTGCGACCAAAGCAGAAGTAAGCGAAGTGGCTCAGGATTTCATCGATTTCATCATGAGCTCTGACGGCCAGGCGGTCGTAGAGGGAGCAGGTTATATCCCGCAGGAAACCAGCGCAGCATATGCCGGTAGCAAACCTTCCGGTAAGATCGTAGTTGCAGGTTCTTCTTCCGTCACTCCAGTCATGGAGAAACTGAAAGAAGCGTATCTGGCTGTGAACCCCAACGCTGAGATCGAAGTTCAGCAGAGCGATTCCACCACCGGTATGACCTCTGCCATCGACGGCATCTGCGATATCGGCATGGCCTCCAGAGAGCTGAAAGACACTGAGATTGAAAAAGGCTTGACCGCTACTGTAATTGCGACCGACGGTATCGCAGTGGTTGTAAACAATGACAACCCCATTGAGAACCTGACCAAGGATCAAGTCAAATCCATCTACGTAGGAGAGACTCTCGCCTGGTCTGAAGTTGCCTAATAGATAATAACGATACAAGCGCCAAGGGTTACGGCATCATCAGCCGCGGCCCTTGTGCTATATCGGTACGGAATAATTGCGCGGTTGCCCTGGGCGTTTTGTTGGGCAAAGGACGCATAACCGAAATTTCCAGCCGGATCCGTACGGCGGAATGGAGCATGTATGAAGCATTTTCGATACTTAACAAAAGAAGCTATCATGAAAGGCGTGTTTTTCCTAGCTGCTTGCGCTTCAATCCTGGCGGTTGCCTTAATTTGCCTTTTTCTCTTTGCAAACGGGCTACCTGCCATTGGGAAAATTGGCCCGCTTGATTTCCTTCTAGGACAGGTGTGGAAGCCGGGCAATGACCTGTATGGCATTCTGCCAATGATTTTAGGCAGTATATATGTAACAGCAGGCGCAATCGTAGTAGGCGTACCCATTGGTATTCTGACCGCGGTATTTATGGCAAGATTTTGCCCCAAAAAGGCTTACCGCGTTTTAAAACCTGCGATAGAACTGTTGTCGGGTATTCCGTCGGTAGTCTACGGCTTTTTCGGACTGGTGGTAATTGTGCCGTTGATCCGAGAGATTTTTCCCGATAGTAAAGGCACTACTATGCTGGCGGCATCGTTACTTTTGGGTATTATGATCCTGCCGACCATTATTGGTGTGAGTGAATCGGCGATCCGTGCAGTACCTGAAAGCTATTACGAGGGTGGGTTGGCCCTTGGCGCCAGCCATGAGAGAAGCGTTTTCTTTGCCACGCTACCGGCGGCGAAGTCTGGTATTTTAGCCGGTGTTGTTCTCGGCGTTGGGCGGGCCATCGGTGAAACGATGGCGGTTATTATGATCGCGGGCAATCAGCCGCGTATGCCCGCCGGCTTATTAAAAGGCGTGCGAACTATGACAGCGAACATCGTTATGGAAATGGGCTATGCGGCTGATCTCCACCGGGAGGCACTGATCGCTACGGCGGTTGTACTGTTTGTGTTTATCCTGTTGATTAACTTGCTATTTTCTGTGCTGAAAGGGAGGTCGAAAGAATAATGGAGAAAATCAATATCCAGACTTTTCGGCAACGGTTAAAAAGCTATAAGCGCAGCCCTCTTTCATTGCTCCTGTTTCTCCTGGTGACGATTTCCGCGATTATTACTGTTTCCGCCTTGTTTTTTTTGATCGCCTATATTCTGGTAAAGGGTGTGCCGCACTTAACACCGGAGCTGTTTTCATGGACCTACAACTCCGAAAATGTTTCGATGTTGCCGTCCATCATCAATACGATTCTAATGACCTTATTGTCCCTGCTGATCGCGGCACCCTTGGGCATTTTCGCTGCGATTTATTTGGTAGAATATGCAAAGCGGGGAAACAAAATTGTTAAGGTCATCCGGGTTACAGCTGAGACCTTGTCCGGGATTCCCTCTATCGTCTACGGTCTGTTTGGCATGTTGTTCTTTGTTGTGACGTTGCATTGGAACTATTCGATCCTTTCCGGCGCCTGTACGCTGGCAATTATGATCCTGCCGTTGATCATGCGTACTACCGAAGAAGCGCTGAAGTCGGTACCGGACATCTATCGGGAAGGGAGCTTTGGGCTGGGCGCCGGAAGGCTGCGCACCGTATTTCGCATTGTGCTTCCTTCGGCAGTTCCCGGCATTTTAGCGGGCGTTATCCTAGCCATCGGGCGTATTGTGGGGGAAACAGCGGCGCTGATTTTTACTGCTGGCACCGCACCTACTGTACCGGAGAGCCTGTTTGACTCGGCTCGTACGCTCTCGGTACATATGTATAACCTATCGCAGGAGGGCTTGTATGTCGATCAAGCTTATGCGACCGCAGTCGTTTTGCTGATCGTAGTCATCGCCATCAACAGCCTGTCAAATTTTGTGGCAAAGAAAATAGCGAAGGGATAAAGCTTATATGGATAAATTTACAATTGAAAACCTAGATTTGTATTATGGTGATTTTCAGGCGTTAAAATCGGTCAATCTCAATCTACCTTCAAATGAGATCACAGCCTTTATCGGCCCGTCCGGATGCGGTAAATCGACCTTTTTAAAAAGCCTCAACCGGATGAATGATTTGGTAGAGGGTTGCCGGATCACGGGAAATGTACTTTTGGATCAGGAGAGCATCTACGGTGATATGGATGTAAACCTCCTTCGGAAGCGGGTAGGGATGGTATTTCAGAAACCGAACCCCTTTCCCATGAGCGTGTACGACAACATTGCGTTTGGTCCCCGGACGCACGGAGTTCGAAAAAAGAAAGAGTTAGACGAAATTGTGGAAAAATCCCTGCGGGATGCTGCGATCTGGGAGGAGCTGAAGGATCGCTTGAACAAAAGCGCCTTGGGCCTTTCCGGTGGCCAGCAGCAGCGCCTTTGCATCGCCCGGGCGCTTGCAGTGCATCCAGAGGTGCTTTTGATGGATGAGCCGACCTCTGCGTTGGATCCAATCTCGACTTCAAAAATCGAGGATCTGGCGTTGGAGCTAAAAAAAGAATACACCATCATTATGGTGACCCACAATATGCAGCAAGCAGCCAGAATTTCAGATAAAACAGCCTTTTTCCTACTGGGGGAGGTCATTGAGTACGGAAGCACCGAAGCCTTGTTCTCAATCCCATCAGATAAGCGGACGGAGGACTATATCACGGGCAGATTTGGATAAGGGGGAAGCGGAATGCGAAACAAATTTGACGAGCAGCTCAAACTGCTCAATGAAGAACTTAACGAAATGGGGGCGCTATGCGAAAGCGCCATTGCCAGTTCCGCCAAAGCGCTATTAAACGGAGACAAATCCTTGGCAGAACGGGCCCTTACCATTGACAATGAGATCGACCAGCAGGAACGGGATATTGAAAGCCTGTGTCTAAAGCTGTTGCTCCAGCAGCAGCCGGTGGCCCGGGATTTGCGCCAGATATCCTCCGCGTTAAAGATGATTACAGACATGGAGCGGATCGGCGATCAGGCGGCCGATATCGCTGAGATTATCAGTCTTGCGAATATCAAGGCGTCGGATAAGACTATGCACATCGGCGAAATGGCAAGAGCTACTATCAAAATGGTAATGGATAGCGTGGATGCGTTTGTTAAGCGGGATTTGGACGCTGCCCAAGCGGTGGTGGCCTACGACGATGTGGTAGACGATTTGTTTGATACTGTCAAAAAAGAATTGATCGAGTTGATCGCTTCCGGACATGCCGATGCGGAATATGCGGTAGATCTTTTGATGATCGCCAAATATTTTGAGCGGATTGGAGATCATGCGGTAAATATCGCCGAATGGGTAGAATTTTCCATTACCGGCGTGCATGAAAAGATGTTTGCAAACGGGTTTCAGCGCACCGAAGAACAGCGGACAGAAAAATAAATCCAGTGTTTTTCAGATTATTCCAAAAGAAAATACGCCTCGGTATCCGAGGCGTATTTTCTTTTGGAATAAATTAAGATAAAGCTGCCTGTTCTTTTTTCTGCCTTATATCCTGGCCTGCAAAGAATAGGGGCACATAACTGCCAATCAGGCGGGAAGAAACCCGCTCGCCATAAAGCTTCAATAGCTCCTGCGACGTTAAATTGGTGCTGATGATGGTGGGAAGCTGTTTGTTAAGCCGGGAATTCATCAGCTGGTAGATGGTGGCACAGGTAAAGGTCGTAGAGAATTCCGCCCCCAAATCATCGAGAATCAGCAAATCGCACGCCAGCATCAATTCCAATGTCTGTAGATCGTTTTCCGTGCGGGAAAACCTTTCCCGCTCGATTTGTGATAAAAAGTCAGGCGCGGAGCCATAAATAACGCCAAATCCGTTTTCAATTACTGATTTTGCGATGGAAAGAGACAAATGGGTCTTTCCAAGACCGGTTCGACCACTCATCAAGAGATTGGGAGAAGCGAAAGAAAAGGTTTGCGCATAATGCCGGCAGTACTGCAGAATATTTGCCATCTGTTCTTTGGGAGATGGGCCGGCTTCCGCCGAGACCGGGTAATAGGACAAATCGAAATTCGAAAAATCACACAGAGAAAGCGGGGTCTGGCTGTTTAAACGGCGGAACGCTTCCTCTCGAAGAATCTTTTCGTAACATTGGCACCGCTTGCCGTCTTTATAGCCCGTATCACGGCAGATCGAGCAGGAAAAAGGCTCAGTCAGATAGTCCTCAGGAAGACCGACGGATTGGAGAATCCCCCGGCGTTCCTGTTGCAAAGATAGATTTTTCTCTTTGATCGATTTTAGCTGCTGCAGCCCCTGGCCGCCAGACATTGCGGCACGGATGGCCCCGTAGCCGGTCAGAAGAAGCTCGTTTTCAATTTGCGCCAGCCTTGGGATGGAGGAGTACAGTTCCTGCTTGCGCTCGGTAAGAGACTGGGAGGCTTGCTGCCTGCGCCGGTTCAAAACGGATCGTCCGTATTCAAAAAGTTCTTTGGAATATGCCATAAAACACTCTCCTAATCGACGGTGGGAACATGCCAACGGTGCCGTTGTTCAAATTCTTCCAGATCGAAAGAATACTCTTTTTTCCCATCTTTTTGCCCAGATTGCCGCGGTGCGGATTCAGACGACGCTTCTTCCGGCGTCCGGAAACCTTTTTCATGCCAGGCGGACAAAATTTTATGGATGTAAGGAAAGCTGACCTTTCCCGTATTGTCAACTGTTTTTTCATAAGCAAGGCGGATCATATCAATCGAAAAATGGAATTCGCCGTACCATTTGGAAATGCACCCTTGTTCCTTCGCCGTAAGCCGCCTCCCATGGATCCCGAAAGCGCTTTGTACTTCCTGTTCCCGTTTGTGTGCCGTCGATTGCCGGTCCAGATATTTTCCAATCTCTTCATCGCTTTCCAGCCCCATTTCCTGCCAGGATAGAGCGGTTTTTTCGATATACCGCAAATTCCGTTTGTCAATGGAGGTGCAGTAAGCGACTGCCATCAGAATGACGTTGGCGGAAATCCCAGCCCAATCATATAAAGAAATAACAGTAGAAATATCGGTAGAAGTAAGGGTTTTTCCTAAAATTGCCTCAGTTTCATGCAATAAAGAGCGGATAACAGGCTGACGTTGGGTCAATTCGTGAATTTCGCTGGCGGTCATGCGGGCTGGCGATGGCTTAGGCGATTGCGCCTTCGGTATAGTAGGAACCGGATCTGTAGCAGGTAATGCAGCGGGTGGTGCGACCGGTTCTTCTTTGCCCGCCGGATCAGAATCGGAGACCGCTTTTAAAATGCCAGTATTGGCCCAATAATTCAGCGCATCCCGGATATCCGCCGCTGGTACGGAAAGGCTTTTTGCAATCATTTCCGGGGAAATCGTTTCAGATTGGTGTCGAAGTACCAAAAGGAGCACTTTGAGCTGGACGGCGCCGCAACCCGCCAAATATTCGTCGGTTACGCCACACGGAACCGAAAAGGTATTTTTCCAATTTTCATAGCAGATCTGATATTCCATACTTTTTCTCACTTCCATAGGCGCACCAAATTTCATTTTTGATTATAGCAGAAAAAGCGGAAAAAGGACAGCTGAAAATTTCTGAAAGGCGCTTGACAGCCCTAATATGTTTGGCTATAATAAAAAAGCAGTTCGCGGGTTTAGCTCATCTGGTAGAGCGCCACCTTGCCAAGGTGGAGGTAGCGAGTTCGAGTCTCGTAACCCGCTCCACGTCGCAGCGGATTCCGCTGCAATCAAAATGCCCAGTCTTCGGACTGGGCATTTTTCTATCGCTTCATCGCTGTTCCTTTTGTGCAAAAGGTCACGTTCGCATCGGCTAAGCTCTTGCAAACGCGGGCTTTATACGCCGATCCGCTCACAACCAACCTTTTGCGGGCTACGATGGGAGTTCAACTACGTCCACCAAAAACGTAAGATATTTTTTGCATCCATTAGATAAAAAGAGACGCTTCGAGTCATCGAAGCGTCTCTTTTTATGCGCAAGCTTGTGTTGGCGGTTCTATTTAAGGACAGGTCTCCATATAAATCAAGCAAAGGAGTGTGAAAGATGAACGGATATGGAAATAATTCCTTTCAAAGTATTTTATCGGTTCTGCCAGAGCCCTTTTGCAGTATACTTGACTCTTTGGTGCCTGCGGTTAAAAAAGGAATACGAGAAATTCGCCTGCGTTCCGGCCAACCGGTTTACCTGCAAACAGAGGACGGAGGCCGCTTTTTATCGGCCTCGGGGCAAATTATCCTGCATTTAGAACTTGGCGTTGGCGGCAATACCCCTGTTATTATCAAATATCCATTTTGGAAAATGACCGCGCAAAATAAAAATGCGGTTTACGCCTGTATTAATATTGGAGAGGCGATAGCGCCAGACGAAATTAATAATCGCTCCATTTGCATTGATGGAGATATTGAGGCAACAATACGAGATATTTTGAAACATTAACTGCCGCACGATGGCAAAAGAAAAAAGCCGTCGTATAGCAGACATATTTTTACGCCCACAAAACGGCGGCTTTGAGTAATCAAGGCCGCCGTTTTGCTGTATCAACGACACAGCGACATAAAGGAGGATGACCGCCATGTTGAATTACAGCCCCTAACAAACATTGCTATTGCAATTACCCCTCTACTGGGAGGAAAGGGGGTGATTTAGATGACTTATACGGATAAGCAACGGGAGCATATTCAGCACACATTCAACGCCTTTTGCAAGACCACTTTGCGCTATGAAACAATCAATGCTTGCTGCGACTTGCAGAGGAAGCGGAAGCGCGAGGTATCGCTTGACTATTTGAGCGAGTATAGCCTTGAACCGAGCAAAACAGACAAGTATTTCATTGTGCAAAATGAGCCAACCGCCTTTGCTTTTCGCGGCGAAACAATCCTTATAGAAAATGAAC
>JAQUYD010000033.1 GCA_028692035.1 Oscillospiraceae bacterium | reverse complement strand
CATATAGCGTGTCACCATTTATGATGAAGTGACAAACGAAGCCCCTCACAAACCGCTTTTGCGGAATGCGAGGGGCTTTTCAGAACGGATAAACATCGTCTTTATTGCTGCATTTGCCCCAGTCAGAGGCAATCTCATCTTTCTGCCGCATTCGATTACAGGACACTGGTAATCTCCAGCGTGCCGGGGTTTATGATGGTAAGATTTCGCTTTTTCTCCCGGGCCAGCATGACGGTTTGGCCGGTACCGCTGGGGGCTCCGTTCCACACGGCGATGACAAAGGCGCTGCGGGAGATCATGTACTGATTTCTTTTTTGGAAGCAGTCGGGCGAGTAAGCGCGCTGGAGCATGGTTTCCGTATCGCATTGGCGGGCGATGTCATAGTAGGTCTCGCGCTGCTCCGCCGTCCAGCGGTCGGCCTGATTTTCATGGGGGATGGCACTTTCCAGCGTGATGTGAGGGTATTCCCGCTTTAGCTCCAGCACTGTTTGGGCGGCCATCAAATCGGTGCCGACGGCCATGCCGCTGATGAAATGAGTGACGCCGTTTTCAGTGATTAGCCGCCGGATTTCTTCCCTGAGCAGCGCTTTCAATCGCACACAGCGTGGATCTTGTTCATTGCTGCCCCACGGCAGGCTCTGGGGACGATGCCCGGTAAAACAGCAGGTTGTAAAGATAGTTTTATTTTTCATAAGACCTCCTCATACTACGCCGGTGCGTATATAATTGAATTATAAACTATTTTTAGTTTATACGCAACAGCGTATACGCGAGTGCGTATAATATCATACACTTTTTTTGAGGTGATGAAGATATGCGCATGAAAGAAGCAGTTGTAACGCGCTTTCAAGGGATATGCAGGGATCGAGACATCAAGTATAACGAGCTTGCAACTCGTTCCGGTGTCACGCCGTCCACGGTTTACAGCATGATGGACGACAGCCGCAAGGACATCTCAGTTGTCACGGTAAAAAAGCTCTGCGACGGGCTGGGAATGAGCATCCCTGAGTTTTATAATGATGCTGTTTTCGAGGGATTGGAGCAGGAAATCCAATAACATTGGAATAGCGGGGGAGCAATCAGAACCCAAATGCCCGTTCTCGCAGCAGCGGATTGCCAAGGACGGCCAGATACCGTTGCAGCTGCTGCGTTCCATAGGGAATATTCTCCCGATAGGAAAAGGTCAGCATGTCCAGCAGCTGAATGGATGCCTGCTTTCCCAGCAACGGCTTTTCCGGGGCAATCATTGCGTCCAATACCGCCTTGGTGCAAAAGCGTCAGCATCCGCTGCGTCAGCTCTCCCCGCCGTCCCTTGGGCACCAGCTCTCCGCCCAAACAACCCGTATAAATTTTCATCGATGTACCGCGCTCCTTTCTGAAAATTGGAATGTCCAAGTTGGACATTCATTGAGTATTCTGCTGTTTATCGTAAAACCACAGCCATGAAAACACCACGACCCACAGGTCAAGTAATTGACCTGTGGGTCGTGGTTTCCCGTCTATGCTGCCGGGGGCACGCTTTGGCTCAACCTCATTCTACTGCGGCTGTGCGCGTTTAGCTGTTGGTGTTTTCTTCAAGCTCCAGCAAGAATTTTTCGACGAAGTGACCTTTGGGTATATTCAAAAAGAATCCAATCAACTGCCCGCATCCGTTCAAAGCAAACTCCTGTCGCAGATTGGCGCAGAAATTTTGTGGAGCCAGCAGCTGCGCGAATGCAAATAAATTGATCATTTACAGTTCATGAACCGACACATTTCACTTGTATATTTAATTTTTTTAACTTATAATACAAGAAAGTCAAAAAGCAAAGTCAAAAGCAAAGTAGAAACTCAAATTATTTGACTTTGGGGAATTGGGGTGTGGCAAGTGACATTTGTTGAGTTAGCGGAGCTACTGAATCACATCCAGCGGCTTCATGCGGAAACGCAGACACTGGAGCTGAAAGCCGCCGGCAAGGGCTGTCCCACGCGGCTGTACGATACCCTCTCCAGCTTTTCCAATCAGGACGAGGGTGGAACGATTCTGTTCGGCGTGGATGAACAGCAGAATTTTACGGAGGTCGGCGTCTACGATGCGCAGGATCTGATGAAGCATGTGGTGGAGCAGTGCAACCAAATGAGCCCGGTACTCCGCCCGGTGTTCACGACGCTGTCTAAGGATGGCAAGGTCTTTTTGTCAGCGGAGATTCCCGGAATCGACGTATCGGATCGTCCCTGCTTCTACGCAGGAAAAGGCCGCCTGAAAGGCTCCTATGTCCGGGTGGGCGACGCGGACGAGCCCATGACCGAATATGAGATTTACAGCTATGAGGCGTTTCGCCGCAAGTATCAGGACGACATCCGCCCGGTAGAGCGAGCCAGCCTGCAAACGCTGGATGCAGCCCTTTTGAATGCGTATTTATTGAAGCTGAAAGAGGATCGGCCAAACCTCGCCAAAATGGATGCGAAGCAAATTTGCGAGCTGATGAGCATGACAAAGGACGGCGTACCGACTTTGGCGTCCGTGTTGCTGTTCAGCCCCTACCCGCAGGCGTACTTCCCCCAGCTCTGCATCACGGCCATCTCCGTGCCGGGAACCGAAGTCGGTCAAACAGGCGCAGCGGGCGAGCGGTTTTTGGACAACCAGCGAATCGAGGGCACGCTGACGCAGATGCTGGACGGTGCGCTGGGCTTTGTCAAAAAGAACACCCGCACCAAGACCATCATCGACCCGCAAACGGGCAAGCGAACGGATCGCAGCGATTATCCCATGACTGCCGTGCGGGAAGCGGTGCTGAATGCACTGGTGCATCGGGATTACAGCATCCATACCGAGGGGATGCCGGTTCAGCTGCTGCTGTTTGAAGATCGCTTTGAGGTGCGAAGCCCCGGCGGGTTATACGGCAGGCTGCGAATTGACCAGTTGGGCAAGGTGCAGCCCGACACCCGAAGTCCCGTTTTGGCGGTGGCCATGGAGGTTCTGCGCGAAACAGAGAATCGCTACTCCGGAATTCCCACCATGCGTCGGGAGCTGGCTCAGGCCGGGATGGGGGAGCCGGAATTTCGAGAGGAGCGGGGGAGCTTTGTGGTTTGTTTCCCGCAGACTGTCGGTAAGCCGGGAGAGGAACCCCACCCCATTGATGATGCGGACGATGATGTGTATGATTATGGTACCACCGCGGAACGACTGCTGCATTTCTGCCAAACCCCCCGTACCCGGCAGGAAATCGCCGCGTTTTTGGGGATCAAATCCGTTCCGTATGCCATCAAGGCCCATGTGACGCCGCTGGTGGAGCAGGGATTGATCGTTTTGGCAATCCCCGATAAACCCAGAAGCCCCAAGCAGCGTTATACCGCTGCCCAGACTGAATAACACAGAGGAGCCTCCCGCCGCCGTGGGAGGCTCCTCTGTTCGTCCTCACAAATAGATTCCGGCCCGATATGTAGCCGTGAATTGTTGACCCACGGCAGTTCTGTCTGCTCTGGTAAAGCTCATGGTTTGTATGGAATGTCCAAGTTGGACATGCATTGAGTATTCTGCTGTTTATCGTAAACCCACAGCCATGAAGACACCACAACCCACAGGTCTATTATCAAGGGGATTCTGACCAATCCGACTTATGCCAAGGCGGACAGGGCGGTATGGAACTACCTTGCGGAGCAAGGTGTGGAACTATTTTTAGAACAAGAAAGCTTTAACGGCAGCCACGGCGTGATGGCTTACAATCGCACTGCGCAAAAGCCCGGCAAGACCAATCAAATCCGCCCCATTGAAGATTGGATCATCGCTCTGGGCGCGCATCAAGGACTCATTGAAGGCTCTGATT
>JAQUYD010000026.1 GCA_028692035.1 Oscillospiraceae bacterium | reverse complement strand
AGTGAAGCTTTTACCCTAATAAATCTACGAGAAAAGGGCTTCCACTTTTCATCGTGGAAGCCCTCGAAAGGCTTGGATTTACTGGCTTTGTAAGCAATAAATCTTTTTTGCCTTTTGTTTTTGGTGGAGGCGAGGAGAATCGAACTCCTGTCCAAAAATCTATTCACATGGGCATCTCCGAGTGCAGTTTGTCATTTGCGTTCCCTTATCCAGTCGCTGGCAAACAAGCTAAAGGACTTGGTATCCTCCTATACATCGTCCGCGCGGGAGGCACCTTGCGGCGACGTTCACCACTAATCGACGCCCAATCCGGATCCGTGGTCCTATCCGGTTGGACGGCTGCTTAATTAAGCAGCAAATGCAACGTTATTGTTGTCGTTTAATTTAAAAAGTGTCAGGTTTTTAAGAGGTCCTGCGCCTCTACTCGCTTCCCATGCTTCAAAATCCCCGTCGAGACCATTACGCCCCCGTAATTTTGACTTGCCATGTTCATTGGTACCACTAAATGTTTAACGATTGCGCTCCTTCATCGCCCGCTCGATATCCCGCTTTGCAACCCTTTGGGCCAGATCGCTACGCTTGTCGTAGAGCTTTTTGCCCTTGCACAATCCCACCTGCACCTTCACGCGCGGCCCTTTGAAATACAAAGAAATGGGGATCAACGTCAGTCCCTGGGTTTTCAACTGCCCAAAAAGCCTTAAGATCTCTTTCTTGTGCATCAGCAGCCGCCGGGGACGAATCGGATCGCGGTTAAAAATATTCCCCTGTTCATACGGGCTCACATGCATCCCGCGAAGATATAGCTCGCCGTCCTTGATCTCGCACCAGCTATCCTTCAGGTTTGCCTTTCCGCCCCGCAGGGACTTGACCTCTGTGCCAAACAGCTCAATGCCCGCTTCAAAAGCTTCAACGATAAAATAGTCATGCCGTACCTGTCGGTTTTGCACAATGGTTTTTGTGCCGACTTTATCCATTTTACCCTCTCCTTTTTTAACGGTAAAGCCATTGTATCATTTATCTTTCTTTCCGTCAACGACAGCCATTCTCCCTGTTTCGGCAAAAAAAGACCAATTTTAGCAAAATTTCAGTATTTTTCATATTACAAGTCCCCTTTTTTTCGCGGTGGCCAATAGGCGATCCAATGCTTTTTGGATTTCTGCTTTTGGGGAGGCCATGTTCATCCTGGTAAACCCGGCGCCGCCAGGGCCGTATTCTTCGCCCCTATCGGTTAAAAACAACGCCTCTTCCTCTAAAAAAGCATGCAATTGCCTCTCCGGCAGGCCGAGTCCGTGCCAATCAATCCACAGGATGAAAGCTCCTTCACTTTCAAAAGCGCTGACCCTGGGCAGATGTGCCGCCAAAAAGTTGCGTACCAACTGGATATTTTCCAGCACATACCCGTTCATCGCATGAAGCCACGCCGCTCCCTCATTTGTGTACGCCGCCATCATGGCCGCGTGAGCCATCGGCTCGATGCTGCCATAGTGATCCCCATTGCGCTGGGCAATGAACCGCTCCCGCAATTCCCGGTCGGGAATGATCAAATTGGCAAAATTTACGCCGGTGAGGCTAAACGCCTTGCCCAAAGAGGTGGACACCATCGCATGCTCCGTCGCATCCGCTGCTTCACTGTATGGCTGGACCTGGTGCCCGTTGTACACCGTTTCGGCAAAAATCTCATCGCTGAACACCGTTACGCCATACTGTCTGGCCAGCCGGGCCACTTTGGCCAGATCGGAAGGGCCCCATACCTGGCCTATGGGATTGTGCGGGTTGCACAGAACCATCAGTCGGTTTTTCGGGTTCTCCATACATCTTTCCAGGTCGCCAAAATCCATTTCATAGCGCCCATTGATCCGCTTTAGGGGATTGTACACTGTCTTGCGGCCGATGCGGTCCGCCGCCTGCTTGTAGCGAAAATAAACCGGCGGCTGTACAATCATCCCTTCCCCCGGTTCGGTGGTCATGCGGAGGGCGGTGGCCACCGAACGGATTGTGCCGCCTGTAGGGACGATCCATTCTGGCTCAACCTGCCAGCCCCTCTCCCGCTTCATCCAACTGCAGACGGTAAAACGGTACGCCTCATCCGGAACCGTGTATCCCAAAAAGCCGCCGCGGGCCCGTCGGATCATTCCTTCCATGATGGCTGGCGCCGTTTTGAAATCCGCTTCTGCTCCGGCAAAACTGATCAGCCCTGCGGCGCGGACCGCTTGCGGCGTTTCCAAAAACTTCATACATCCAATATTCGCCCGGTCAGCCAGCGTATCAAAATCAAACCGTCTTTCCATCATGCATCCTCCCTGAAGGTTTGTTCTTATGAAAACAGGTTCCCCGCCATCTAAAACGTTTGGCGGGAAACCTTCGATTTTGGCTCGTCCTGCCTAAAGCTCGCTACGGCCTTCTAGGGCGCGGTATAAGGTGACTTCATCGGCGTACTCCAAATTGCTGCCCACCGGGATTCCATAGGCCAATCGGGTCACCTTGACCCCCAGCGGCTTAATCAGCCTTGATAAGTACATGGCGGTAGCTTCTCCTTCAACTGTAGGGTTTGTGGCCATAATGACCTCTTGGATCTTCCCCTGGCCAATACGCTGCAAAAGCTCTTTGACGTACAGCTGATCAGGGCCGATTCCGTCCATAGGGGAAATCAACCCATGCAGTACATGGTACAGCCCGTTGTATTCTTTTGTCCTCTCAAAAGCCAGTATATCCCTGGGATCTTCTACCACGCAGACGGTGGCCGCGTCCCGGGATTCGTCCTGGCAAATCGGGCAAAGCTCGCTGTCGGTCAAATTCTGACAGATTTTGCAATGTTTGATTTTTTCCTGCGCTTCTACAATACAGTTGGCAAAATCCAGCGCTTTTTCCTTTGGCAGGTTCAGCACATAAAAAGCCAGCCGTTGGGCGGATTTTTTCCCGATGCCAGGGAGCCGCTCAAAGTGTTCAATCAGCCGGGTCAACGGCAAAACATGATATCCCATCGGTTAAAACAATCCCGGCACGCTCATGCCGCCGGAAATTTTCTCCATTTCCTTTGTCGATTCATCCTCTATCTGGCGGAGCACTTCATTCACCGCGGAGATGACCAGATCCTGCAGCATCTCAATGTCCTCCGGGTCGACGACTTCCGGTTTGAGTGACAACGATTTCAGTTCTTTTTTCCCGGTCATAACGACTTCTACCGCCCCGCCGCCAACACCGACTGTATATTCCTTTTCCTCGAGCTCCGCTTGGACGCGGGCGATCTCCGCCTGCATCTTCTGCGCCTGTTTGAGCATCCCTTGCATATTGCCAGCGGCGCCGCCGCCGTAACCCTGAGGTAGTCTTGCTTTCATGATCTATCCATTCCTTTCATCCAGTTGCTTGATCTATCGCAGGCTTTCCGCCTGGTGATATCATTTTTCTTCCACGGCAACGCCCGCGTTTTTGGCCGACGTCAACAAGGAATCCAGCGGGTCCTCTTCCGCCTTTACTGATGGCTGCTCCTGCGCCCGGTAGGGGCCCAGCCGGTACCGCCGGCCGGTCTGCGCCATCAGCGCGTCCCGCAGGGAATCTTTGGCGAATTCGTTTTCGCGGATCAACTTGAAAAACAGTTCATTTTTCGCGTCGATCAGCATCAAATCGTCTTTTTCATACGCGTCGGAATGTTGCAGCGCTGCAAACAGCGGTGGGTTGGTTTTGAGAAGGCGGCCCAGCACCTCCTGCCATGCCAAAAAAGGGGTTGCACCGGGCGATCCTGCCAAAGGGGCCGGATCGGTCTTCAAATCCAACGGCGGTTCTATGTCGGGAGGCGGCGTTTTTTTTCGCCGGGGCTCCCGGGCCAAAGGCAACGCCGGCGCCGGTTTCTCCCCATCTGCCTGCGACGACTCGGTCGGTGCAGGAGCTGCCACGCCCCGGCGCACCGCTACCTCCAGCTCCTCCAGCCGGGTCAACACCGCCTCGGCGGAGCTGTCCATCGCCGGATTACAGACGCGCACAACTGCCATTTCCAATTCGGTACGCCGGTTCGCCGTCCGCGCCATCCTGCTTTGGACATCCTCCAGCACCGAAAGGGTATATAAAATCTGGGACAGGCTCAATCCCTGGGCCAGCGGTTTCATCTCTTCCATTTCTTCCGGTAACGCCACAATCAGCCGCTGTGGCTGTTCTACCGTTTTTAACAGCATCAGATCGCGGTAAAAAGCGATCAAATCACTGCACAGCCGCTCCATGTCCATGGATTTTTCATGCAGCTGGCCGATCTGTTCCAACGCCGAAGCGGTGTTTCTGTCTGCAAAAGCCTGGGACAGCGCTAGCAAATGGCCGTTTCCAGCCAGGCCCGCCGCCTGGGCGACGACCGCCGCCGTTACAGCGCCACCATAGGAAATGCACAAATCCAGTAAAGAAATTGCATCCCGCATTCCGCCGTCAGCCAGCTTGCCAATCAACAACCCGGCGCTATGTTCCAGCTCAACACCCTCGTTCTGGGCGATTTTTTCCAGATATCCTGCGATATCCTCGCTGCCGATCCGACGGAAGTCAAACCGCTGACAGCGGGAAAGAATGGTCGCCGGAACCTTGTGCACCTCGGTGGTTGCAAGGATAAACAGCACATGGGGCGGCGGTTCCTCCATGATTTTTAGCAGCGCGTTGAAAGCGCCGGTACTAAGCATATGGGTCTCGTCAATGATGTAAACCCGATATTTGGCTTGTCCGGGCGCAAAATACGCATCCTCCCGCAATTGGCGGATATTATCCACGCCGTTGTTGCTGGCCGCGTCGATCTCCATTACGTCCATGATGGTACCGGCGTCGATCCCCCGGCAGATCTCGCATTCTCCGCAAGGATTGCCATCCTGGGCGTTGGGGCAGTTGACCGCCTTGGCCAGGATTTTGGAGCAGGTGGTCTTACCGGTTCCCCGGGACCCGGTAAAGAGATAGGCATGAGCGGTCTTACCGGTTTTCACCTCATTTTGCAAGGTGCGGGTAATGTGCGCCTGCCCTACCACGTCATCAAAGGTTTTGGGCCGGTATTTCCGATATAAAGCCTGATACATCCACACCGCTCCTTTCCGCTGGCAAAGCCACAGATACGCAAAACAGACAGGGCACCGATGTGCTGGACACCGATTCTCTCACGAGGGGACACAGGTTGACTGCGGCGCACAAAAACAGCCGCTTAATGCTGCTCGGTTCCCCGCCTGACATGGTTCACAGCGCCTTGTCGCACAGGACCCGCATCCCCTCATGACAGAATCGGTATCACCCTGTCTGTTTGTCATGAATGCCCCGGCGCAGAACGCCGCCGGAACATATCTTTGCATTATTATATCGTATTTTCTTTTGTTTGACAATAGCCGGTAAGGAAAAACATGCGCTTATCCCTCCAATACATCAAACCCCATATCGCAGATCCGATCCGCCAGATCCGCCCGCTCCAACTCCATCCCGCAGACCACCAAACGGCTTTTTTCCCGATTAAAATCCACCGTATCTACCCCGCTGATGCCATAAAGTTTTGCCCGGATCTTTTCTTCCGCCCCCGGCGCCGAAAGGCCGGTCACCGTAAACGTAACACGATTTTCCATGGCGAGGCACCTCCTTTAAAAGAAGTATGCCTCGGGTCTCGCTTCTTCATCCAAATGAAAAACTGGAAGAAAAAGCACAGAATGCCAAGGCACCCTGCGCTTTCATCCGTTCCAATCAGATCGTTTTTTGCCTACCGTTTATCCCCCAAGAAGAACAGCGCCACCGTACCGGGACCCGAGTGGGCACCAATGGTCGGCCCTACAAAGTTGATCAAATGCTTTTGAATGCCAAAGCGCTTTTGCACCTCGGCAGCTACAAATTTCGCATCTTCCAAGCAATCGCCGTGGCTGATGAAAAAGATCTCATTGTGGTAGGAGCCAATCCGTTCCTCCATCATATTGACAAGGCCGATCAAGGACTGCTTTCTGCCCCGGACCTTCCCTACGGGAACCAGCTTACCGGCGTCGTCCACATGCAAAAGCGGCTTAATATTCAACACCGTCCCCAACACCGCAGTCGTTTTAGAAACGCGGCCGCCCCGGTACAGGTGATTCAAATCATCCACTGTAAACATATGGCACAGATGAAGCTTGTTTTCCTCCGTCCAGGAAACGATTTCATCCATGGATTTTCCCGCTTCCTTCATGGTCACGGCATAATGGGTCAGCAGCCCCTGGCCCAGAGATGCACAAAGGGTATCTACAACCGCGATCCGTAGATCCGGGTAGCTTTCCTTTAACTCCTCTGCCGCGATCAGCGCACTGTTATAGCTGCCGCTAAGCCCGGAAGAAAATGCCAGATACAGCACCTCAATGCCGTCCTTTAAATACCGTTCAAAATAGCTTTTTGCCTGTTCGGGGTTGACCTGCATCGTCTTTACATCTGCACCGGCACGCATTTGATTGTAAAACGCGTGATCATCAATGATGTCCTTATCGGCGCAAAAGCTCTTTCCGTCCACTGAAAAGCTCAGGCACAAACGCCCCAGTCCGTGGTTTTTCAAATATTCGTCCGGGAAATCCGCATTGGTATCAGTAACGATCACAAATTTTTTCTCGCTCAATTTATGATCCTCCTTGCTGTCGTATTTTTTATATTTTATCATGTTTTTGCACATTATTCAACTGTTATTGTCGTGTTTTCCGGGATTTGCGCCAAACCCAGTCCGGAAATACTATCGGCCACCCGCGCAAACAAGGGCGCCGCCACCTGGTTTCCTGATTGGCCATTTTCCACAAAGACTACGATCGCGTATCGGGGCTCTTTTGCGGGGTAAAATCCGCCGAACCAAGCGTGGACAATTTCCTCTCCCGCTTCATCAAAAATGCCGGTTTGGGCAGAAGCCGTCTTTCCACCTGCCGTACCCGCCGTAGGGGCCGCCAAACGCCCGGATCCCTCTGATACGGCCGCCTCCATAAACCCTCGCAGCAGCAACGCGGTTTGTTCCGATAGAACCCGATTGGCCGAAAAAGCCGTTTCTTCCCGCATCACGCCGCCGGTATAAAGCCCCTCCACCAGCCGGGGAGCCAAAAGGTTCCCGTTGTTTGCAATCGCCGCAACCATTTTGCAGATCTGGATCGGTGTCGCAGTCAAAAGACCTTGCCCAAAGCCAAAGTTGGCAAGTTCCGCCGGGTTTTCCAGCTGTTGCGCATCTGGCAGATTCCCTGTCGCAGTCTGCATTGTATCCGCCAGCAGGTCCGCCTTGGAAAAGCCGAATCTCTCCGCCATTTTTCGCAGATTTTGCGCACCGATCTGCTGGGCCAGCTGGATAAAATAGCAGTTGCAGGAATGAGCGACAGCCTGCTTCATATCGATTTCGCCATGGCCGGACAGTTGATTGCACTTGAAAATCTGGCCATTTACATCCAGCCACCCATCGCAGACATATGTCTGCGATGGGTATATCCCCTGTTCCAACGCGGCGGCGGCAACCAAAAGCTTAAAGGTGGAACCTACCGCGTAGGCGCCAAAAGCGCGGTTGACCAAAGGGCTGTCCGGGTCGTCCATAAAAGACGCCACATCCCGCGGATCAAAGCCTGGCGCGCTGGCCACCGCCCTTAGGCTTCCGTCACGCAGGTCCATGACCACGATCGCGCCATTGACCCCAGCGCCGCTTAAAATGCTCTCGCAGGCCCTTTGCAGCTGTTTGTGCAGCGTCAGAACCACTCCGTCGGACTGGCTTCCCTCCTTGAGGATCTCCATCCCGCTTCCCGTCAGCGCGCGGCCCACCGCATCGATTTGGCAGCGGACAGAGATTGTTTCCCCCACCTCCTTTAGAAAGCTGTTGAACACGCGTTCAATACCTGTCTGCCCCACGCCATCCGCATCCACATAGCCGATGATATGAGACGCTGTATCATCCGAATACCGGTTGGGAACCGAGAACACCTCCACCCCCTCGCAGCGGATTGCATCTGTATTGACTTTCATCAAAAACGGCATCCTTCCGCTCATTTTTTCCCGCCATGCATCCGCTGTGGCAAACTGCCCGCGTAATGCGGCCGCGCTTTCGTTAGAGGGCAGCACCGCCGCCAGATAGTCAAAACGATCATTGACCAACGCCTGTCCTTCACAATCGTAAATCATGCCGCGGCTTTCGCTGATCTGTAGCGTATAAGCGCTTTGGCGGGTCGCCGCCTGGGCAAAATCCTCTTTGCGGCTCAGCCAGGACAACCTCCAAATCATAGAACTGAATAGTAAGATCAATCCCCCGAACAACGCCACAATCCGCTTTCCCATTTTTCCACACCCCTTCGGACTTATTGTGGCCGTTTAACGGCCTGTTCATACCCGTGAAAAAACCGAAAAGCACACAAAGAGGCGCCGCTTTCAAACGGCGCCTCTTCTATTAAGAGCATCTCAAAAAGATTATTGCTGGATATTTTTGTCGGTCATCAATTCCTTGACCGAAGTGGCCAGCCCAGCCAGATTTTGGATCTCGCTGGGGATGATGATCTTTGTAGCCTTGCCATCCGCCGCTTTTCCAAACGCCTCCAGGCCCTTGAGCGCCAGCACCTTGTCGGAAGGCGCTGCTTCGTTCAGCAAGCCGATACTGTCGGCCAGCGCTTTCTGTACCATCATAACTGCTTCCGCCTCGCCTTGCGCCTCACGGATCTTCTGCTCTCTCACTGCGTCCGCATGCAGGATCGCAGCCTGTTTTTCAGCCTCAGCCCGCAGGATCTGGGACTCTTTTTCGCCTTCCGCCACCAGGATCTGGCTGCGTTTTTCACCTTCTGCCCGCAGGATCGCTTCACGCCGCTCGCGCTCCGCTTTCATCTGTTTTTCCATCGCGTCCTGAATCTCTCTAGGCGGCAGGATATTCTTGAGCTCCACCCGGTTGACCTTAATTCCCCACTTGTCAGTGGCCGTATCCAAGGTTGCGGTGATTTTGGTGTTGATCACGTCGCGAGAGGTCAGCGTATGGTCTAGTTCCATTTCACCGATGATATTTCTTAGTGTGGTCGCCGTCAGGTTTTCGATGGCGGAGATTGGGCGCTCCACGCCGTAGGTAAACAGTTTTGCGTCGGTGACCTGGAAAAACACAACCGTGTCGATCTGCATGGTAACGTTATCACCGGTGATAACCGGCTGCGGCTTAAAGTCTACCACCTGTTCTTTAAGCGAAACCCTTTTGGCGATCCGGTCAAAAAACGGCAGCTTAAAATGCAGGCCGGTTTCCCAGGTCGCATGGTAAACGCCAAGGCGCTCGACTACATAGCAATTGGACTGGGGCACGATTTTTACACAGGAAATGACGATCCCCAAAAACAAAAACAACAGAATAAACACAATCAGAATTCCAATGATGGGTGGCATAATGTTCTCCTTCTCCGCACAGACTCGAATTTTTAACATGAACGGGTTTTCTATGCGGCAAAACCCGTTCATGAATCGGACTTTAATCAGCCTGTTCTACCGTTAGGGTCACGCCCTGGATCGCCTTGACCCGAACGCGGGTACCCGCCTCCAAAACCGTTCCGTCGGCAGCTTTCGCCTTCCAGGACAGGCCATCTACCATGATGCGCCCGCTCTCCAGCGTATTATCAATCGTCTCGGTCACCAAGCCGACCTCCCCTACTGTACGGTCCGCATTGGTACTGACCTTTTTTACCGACAGAACCTTTTTGACAAAAGGCCGGGTACAAAACAGGCACACCGCAGAAACCGCTACGAATACGACTACCTGTACCACCGGCGACGCGCCCATCATGGCGGGAATCAATGCGGCCAAAGAGCCCACCGCCAGCCAGATGGAAACCAACTGCACGGTAGAAGCCTCTACTACTACAAAAAGGATAATCAGCACCAGCCATAACACCGGATAGAACCATTCCATCACGAGTCCTCCTTTCAAAAGTATCCCTATTTTTTCGGATTTATGTCAAATATGGCCATTTGTGACCCATATCAATCGTCACAACGCAAACCCACCATCGACGCAGATCACCTGCCCAGTGATAAAACCCGCCTGATCAGAAGCCAAAAACAGCGCCAGCGCCGCCACATCGTTGCCGGTACCCAGCCGGCCCAATGGGGTTTCTTCGGCCAACTGCTGCAAATCCTCTTCGGAAAAGCACGCCAACATCGGCGTTTGGATCACCCCTGGCGCAATGCAATTGACCGTAATGCCAGAAGGTCCCACCTCTTTCGCAAGGGCCCGGGTCATGCCGGCCACCGCCGCCTTGGCGGCGGAATAATGCACCTCGCAGGAAGCGCCGCAAATTCCCCATATAGAAGAAATATTGATGATTCTCCCCTGCTTTTGCCGGATCATGGCAGGCAGAAGCGCCCGGGTTAGATAAAATACGCCGTCCAGGTTCACCCCCATCATGCGCCGCCAATCAGCATCGGTAATATCTTGGAATAGCTTTTGTTGCGCCACCCCGGCATTGTTGACAAGAACGTCGACGCTGCCGCACCGTTCTAAAACATCCCGTGCAAAATCCTCTGCCCCTTGGGAAGAAGATAAGTCTGCCTGCAGCGCCGCCGCTTCATAACCTTGACCTCGCAGCCCGTCCACCAATTGCTCCGTCTGTTCCGGATGGCAAAACCCGCCGCAAAACACCCGATAGCCTGCGGCTGCAAACTGCCCGGCCAATGCCTGACCAATCCCGCCGGACGCGCCGGTAATGACCGCTGCCGGTTTCAAACCGCAATCCCCCTTGAAATCGTTTTCAAATTTACAAGAGCACCATCGTAATGCCATGGTTGGCTCTGGAATAATCAGCATCCCTTGTCAAAGAAGGGCAGGCGGCAACAATCACCCGCGCCCCGCTGTCAAAAGGAGAAAAGTCCTCGCCCCGCACAAATTCCTGAATCTGTCCCATCCGCTTTTTCTGGGCAAGCTGGGCAAGCACATCCGCCCGGATGGCGCCGCCTTTTCCGCTGGATCCGTATCCGTGGATCAGCTTAAGCGCTTTGGTGCGGTTGGCCTTGGCGCTGCGCAGCGCCATATTCAAATGGATCCGTGCCATATCCACCGTCGGCATGCCGGCTTCCAAATTGACTACCTGGCACTCCATTGGCAGTTTCCTTCCTTTCCCACCGAGGCGTCGTCATGATTTTTTCGCGTATAATTATCAATCATGTCCTGCAATGTGCGGTTGTCGATCACCTGGTCCACTGCCTTTTTGATGTCCCGCCACAGCTCATAGGTGGCGCATTCATCGGCGTTTTGGCAGGAGGCAGACTCCTCGCCCAGCTCCCGCACACATTCGACAGGGGATAAGGACCCCTCCATAGCCCGCAGGATTTCTCCCACTGACACCTCCGCTGCCGGGCGGGACAGCTGATAGCCGCCGCCGGCGCCACGAATACTTTTTAAAAGCCCCGCCTTGTTGGCCTGCGTTACGATCTGTTCAAGGTATTTATCACTCAGCGACTGTCTGCAGGCAATATCCCGCACCGAAACCGGGCCCTCGCCCTGGTTCATCGCGATGTCGATCATCATCCGCAGCCCATATCTCCCTTTGGTTGAGATTTTCATCGGTTTCACAGCCTTTCTCTATTTGTCTTTGTTTTTAGTATATCATATTCCTCTCCTTTCTTCAACATCCGCCGCAGGCCGCAAAAAGTAAAAATAGCCAAAACCGCCCTTCTTACATCAAAAAAAGCACGAAGATACGACGGGAACAGTCTCCCGTGCTCTTCGTGCATTTTCTGTGTGCAAAGCAAAAAATTCATCCGCGCGTTACGCCGGATCTTTTATTGCAGCGCTTTGACCGCCTGTTTGATTTCTTCGATTTTGTCCGTCTTTTCCCAAGCGACATCCAGATCCTCCCGGCCCATATGGCCGTAGGCCGCCAGCTGCCGGTAAATCGGCCGACGCAGATCCATCGTCTTGATGATCGCCGCAGGCCGCAGGTCAAAGACCTGCTCCACCGCCTTGGCCAAAATCTCGTCCGCAACAGCACCGGTTCCAAAGCTCTCCACCATTATCGACACCGGATGGGCTACGCCGATGGCATAGGCCAGCTGGATCTCGCATTTTTTCGCCAATCCCGCCGCAACAATATTTTTTGCCACCCAGCGGGCCGCATAGGCCGCCGAGCGGTCCACCTTCGTCGGATCCTTACCGGAAAAGGCGCCGCCGCCATGTTTGCCATAGCCGCCGTAGGTATCTACAATGATTTTCCGCCCGGTCAAGCCGCTGTCCCCCTGGGGTCCGCCTACTACGAAACGGCCGGTGGGGTTGATGTAATATTTGGTCTTTCCGTCCAACAGATGCGCCGGAACAATCGGCTTGACTACCTCACGGATGATATCCTCCCGCAACTTTTCCATCGAAACCTCTGGGTCATGCTGGCTGGAAACCACCACCGTATCCACCCGGATCGGCTCGTTCCCCTCAAACTCTACGGTCACCTGCGTTTTCCCGTCCGGCCGCAGGTATGGCAGGGTCCCATCCTTGCGTTTTGCTGTCAGCTGGCGGGCCAGTTTATGCGCCAGCGAAATGGTGATCGGCATCAGCTCCGGCGTTTCATCGCAGGCGTACCCAAACATCATGCCCTGGTCGCCCGCACCGGTACTAAACGCATCGTCCGCAGCGCCCTGCTTGGCCTCCAGCGCCCGATCCACGCCCATTGCGATATCTGGAGACTGTTCGTCGATTGAGGTAATGACCGAGCAAGTGTCGGCGTCAAACCCATATTTCGCGCGGGTATAGCCGATCTGGCGCACCACGCCGCGGGCGATTTTTGGGATATCCACATAGCAGGAGGTCGTAATCTCCCCCATTACCATGATCATTCCTGTGGTTACCGTACACTCACAGGCAACCCGGCCCATAGGATCCTTCGCCATGATCTCGTCCAGCACTGCGTCAGAAATCTGATCGCAAATCTTATCGGGATGGCCTTCGGTCACCGATTCCGACGTAAAAAAATGCCTTGCCATTCAAAAAGCTCCTTTCGTTTTGTCCCCTTGTCCTTTTCCGGGCGAATATAAAGAAAAATGCCCGGAAAATCCGAGCATTTACATGAATCCTCATCTCTCGGAATTCTCCGCAGGATTTGGCACCTTCTACTCAAAAGAGTCCGGTTGCCGGGCTTCACAGGGCCTGTTCCCTCTGCCGCTCTGGATAAGGTAGAATATGAAATTTTGTGTTATTATTATAGCGGATCACAAAAAGAATGTCAAGTTCTATCTATTTCTGCAAAAGGCAGCCATCAAAAACGTCCGAAGCCCGATGTCGGGCCTTATTGTTTTCCGGCAGCCGGCTTTTCCTTTTCCGGCGCCATCAGCGAATCCTTCATCAGATGGCTCAATTTTTTATAGACCAGGAAGGTCAGTCCGGAAATAATCAGCCCCTTGATCAGGTTAAAAGGCATTGCGCCAAAGACAACGTAGGCGTTGATGCTGTCGATCATTGGGTTGATTGCATTGCAGGCGGAGACGATTGCGTCGATCGGCATGATTTTGGAATAGAACGGGATAATCAGGAACAAGTTGGTCAACGCGCCCACAAGGGTAATGGCGACCGTTCCAGACAGGCAGGCTATCAGCGCGCCCTTTTTGCTCTTATGATACCGATACAAAAATCCAGCGCTCAGCGAAAAAGCGGTGTAGATCAAAAAGTCGGACAGCTCGCCAACGCCGCCAGTCTGACTAGACAGCAGATGGATCAGATCCTTTACCAGCGAGATAAAAATGCCAGCCGCAGGGCCGAACATAAAGGTACCGATCAGCGTTGGAACCCCGCTGATGTCCAGCTTTAAAAAGGGTGGCATGAACAAAAAGGTCAGCGGCAGTTCGAGATACATCAGCACCGTGGCCACTGCAGCCAGCAGACCGATGTAAACCATTTTTTTTGTGTTCATTCTTTTTTTCATCGGGAAAATCTCCTTTTCATTTTTGTCTGTTTTGGCAAACAAAAAACGCCCCTGAACGCAAATTCAGGGACGCAAAGGTGCAAATATCAATTTGCGCCGTTTCTTTCATCCGGACTATACCGTCGGTTCCGGAATCGCACCGGATCAGCTGCAAATGCAGGTCGCGGACTTGTGGCTTGCGCCAATCACCGCCGGTGGGGAATCACACCCCGCCCCGAAACAGACTTTATATTTTGTGGCTATCATACACTCTATTTTACGGTTTGTCAATCCCTTCACAAAAAACTTTTCCAAAATATTGCTTTTCAGCAAAAGCCGTTTTGAGATGGGGGCACAGACTATTCTTTACAGGGCTTGCAATTGGCAAAAAACCATTCAATCGGTAGCGGCTCCTGCCGAAAATAACCCAACTGTTCCAGTTTGTCCCGCACCGGCCCTGACAAGGCGGAAAAATCCGCTTCCTCCGCGCCGGACAAGGATCCGTGGTTAAGCGTCGCCCGCACCAATCCGTCCAGCAAGAAATCATCCTCGCACCAAACGGACAGCATCCTCATCGGCCCGTCCATACAGAACAGGCAATAGCCCAAAAGGCTTTCCCGTTCCGTAACGCCAAAAGCGCCGCACCCTTCGCCGCAAGGCATCCCTTCTTTTTGGAACAGCTCCCAAGCCCTGACCGGAGGCTGCAAATGCATTTCCAGCAATTATGCCCGCCCCTTTCTATCCGGCTCCTGGCCGCTTTTCAGCGCCGACTGCAAAGCCGACAGTTCCGGCTGCGTCAGCATCCGCCACTTTCCAGGGGGCAGCATGCCCAGACGCACCGGCCCAATCGAAATTCGTTTCAGTCTTGCCACTTCCAGCCCCACCGCTTCGCACATCCGGCGGATCTGGCGGTTACGCCCTTCGGTGATGACAATCTGCACCACAACGCGATCCGGCTCCTTGGAAAGCACCGTCACCTGGGCGGGGGCGGTACGCTGGCCGTCCAGCTCTACCCCTTCTGCCAGCCGCATGGCCTGTTCGTCGTTGATATCCGGCCGCACCGTTACCCGGTAGCATTTGGGCACATGATAACGCGGATGCATGATCTGGTTGGCAAAATCGCCGTCGTTGGTTAAAAGCAGCAGCCCTTCTGAGTTGCGATCCAGCCGCCCGATGGGGTAGACCCGTGCCGGCGCGTCCGCAACCAGTTGGGCCACACAGCGGCGGTCCATCTCGTCGCTCATGGTGGTGACATAGCCTCTGGGCTTATACAGTGCCAGATAGATTTTTTTCTGGCGCTGGCGAGTTTCTACCCGCGTTCCCTCCACAGTAATGATATCCCGGACAGAATCCACCTTCTGGCCGATTTTGGCTTTACGGCCGTTGACCGTCACTTTCCCCGCTTCGATCATTTCTTCTGCTTTGCGCCGAGACATGACCCCTGCTTCGGAAAGCACCTTCTGAATTCTTACCGGTTCGTGTTTATTTTGCATTGTTTGCTCCATTCCGCCTCACGGCGTTCTTTTTTTTGAAAACCAAGCGCCGGTTATCCTCCGAACCAGCTTTTGATCTGATCCCACAATCCTTTTTGTGCCACAATCTGCGCCGCCACCAGACGCTGTGGATACAAATCCCAACTGCCCAGCTTTTGGTCGCCCAGATAAAATTCCACCTCGCCGACCTTTTGTTCCGCCTGCAAGGGCGCATAATAAAACGGATCAATATAAACCCGCGCCAAAATCTGCCGCTCCTCGCCAAGCAGTACCGCCGCGGTGGTATCGCCATCCAACCGGGCCCGGACAGATGGCATCACGCCACCGACTACCGGCAAGGAAACCTCCGGTAAATAGGTAGCCAGATCGATCTTCTGTACACAGGAAAACCCATAATCGAACAGCTTTTTGTGTACGTTCCAATCATCCGCCGCGGACAGGGTTACGCAGATCAGCGTAATGCCCTCCCGCCGAGCAGCCGACACCAGGCACCGGCCCGCCTTTTTTGTAAAGCCGGTTTTAACGCCGATGCATCCCTCATACTCCTCCAGAAGGCGATTGTGGTTTTGCAGCCACCGCTCATAAGGCGGGTTGCCAAAGGAAATCCGGGCCTTTGCCGCCGAACAGATCGCCAAAAAATCCTCGTTTTGCAACGCATTCTGCGCCAAAACCGCCATATCGTAGGCGCTGGAATAGTGGTCGTCCGCATCCAAGCCCGACGGTGTGGCAAAATGCGTATCGGCAAGGCCCATTTGGGCGGCCCGTTCATTCATCATGGCCACGAACCCTTCCACTGTGCCGCCGACCTTTGCCGCCGCCGCGCCTGCGCTGTCATTGCCAGAATGCAGCAGCATTCCAACTGCAAGTCCCCGCAGGGATACCCGGTCGCCGGGTAAAAGCCCCATGGAGGACCCCTCCACCAAAATTGCTTTGGCATCCACTGTGAAATACGCATCCAGATCCGGCTGCTCCAAGGTAAGCAAGGCGGTCATAATCTTTGTGGTGCTGGCCATTGCCAACCGGTCGTGTATGTTCCGGCCCGCCAGCATCCGTCCGCTTTCCATCTCCATCAGGATATAGGCGCCCGCGTCGATACCCGAAGGCTCCTGCGGCAACTGCGCTGTATCCCCAAAACCGTTCGGGCCCGCCGCCACCCCCACCGCCTGCGCAGGCGATAAAGCAAAAAGCAAAAAAGAAAAGATCCATGCAAACAGGCGTTTCATTCCCATCCCCCCGTAAAATCTATGCCAGAGGGTGCCTTCTTATACAGGCAAGTATTGTTTACTGTTCTTTTTTATCCTTTTTCCCTTTTGAAAACATGTCTGCGAATTTGTCAATCAAATCTGGAACGATGCCCACCGCCCGATCCGCCGTGTTGTCATAATTCTGCATCTGCAAAAGGCGCACGTTTCCTTCCTGGATCACCAGGAAAGCCAGCGGCTGGATGGAAACCCCCGCGCCGGAACCGCCACCGAACAGATCCTTCGGCTTATCGCCGCCAAAATCGCTGCCGCCGGAGCCATACCCAAACGCCACCTTTGATACCGGCACAATAATCGTCCCGTCCGGTGTGGTGATTGGTTCGCCGATAATGGTATTGACGTCTACCAGGCCCTTAAGTTTTTCCAACGAGCAGTTGAGCAAACCTTCTAAATTTCCCTGACTCATATCTGTTACTCCTTTACTTTTTCGTTCTCTTGCACCGTTATTTGTTTTTTTCCTTGCTTTTCATCGTATTCCTTAAAAATCCACAGCCAAACCAAACCACCGCAGCCAAAGCAAACACCGGCCGCAACGTCAGCCGAAAAGAGGCGTCAATCCAATCCCCCTGGGACAAATAATCCGCCTGCACCCCAACGCGCCCCTTTTTCATCCGGACAAAATGGCTCAACGCCCCGTAGGCCCCATGGACCCAGCCGTTCATCTGCCCGTAGGCGATAGCGGTTTGCGCCGCGTCTTCCCGGGCCACAACCAGCCGGAAGTCCAATTTTCGCACCCACAGATGGCGGTACAAAAGCCGGGCCGGTTTTTTAGCGGTTTTCACAAGATCTAGCACCATATCTACCGTTTCCCGCAGAGAACGGGACTCCTGATCCGGCGGTTTTTGCTTTGTTTGCCCCTTGCGGCCCGTTTCTTCCGGCGGCTGGGCGGTTTCTCCTGCCTCTTCGCCATCCCTTGGCACACTGTCCTTTGGCGATCCTGCCTCTGCCGCAACTTTCGCTTTTTGCGCAGCCGCCTGATTCTTCCTTCGCCGTTTTTCCGGCTCAGGCATCATCTGATAGCCCAAAAACAGCCATCCGGCCCGCAGGAAAATCTCCCCGCCCTGATATCGAAAATCCAGCCGGACGTTGGAAAACAACAAAAACAACAGCAGCGCCAGAATACTTCCGAAAACAATCCATCCTGCCATGGCGTCACATCGATTCCTGATAAATTGTGGTCATGATTCCTCGATGCGGACCTGGCCCTCCAGCTCCGCGTCCTCCTGCCCGCTCTCCGGGACCAATGGCAGCCCGCCGATAGCAGACAGCCCGAAACTTCGTAAAAAATGAGGCGTCGTCCCGTAGGAAACCGGCCGTCCGGGCAGATCCAGCCTACCTTTTTCCTCCAACAGGCCCCGTTCCACAAGGGTATTGACCGTGCTGGAGGAATCTACCCCGCGGATCTGCTCCACAAAGGATTTGGTCACCGGCTGGTTGTACGCCACAATGGCTAGCACCTCCATGGCCGCCTGGGACAGCGGT
>JAQUYD010000010.1 GCA_028692035.1 Oscillospiraceae bacterium | reverse complement strand
GTAGCCCACTGGGAAAGAAACCGGGTCTTTTCCGTCCAAAGACAACAAAAGCCGGTCGAATTCCGTCTCGATGGCAATATGTCCCACGCCAGTTTCTCCTACCTGCCGGCCGATATACGGATGGCAGGCGCTGTCCAGCATAAAATGGCACAAAAATCCCATCAGATAGGCAAGCTGGCCCGGCTTTTCCCCACCGGCTTTCCAGATCTCCCGGGCGTTTTCAAAAAAAGAACGGGCTGTTTTTTGGTGCAATAACCGCCCTACGTTGCCGATCGGGTGTTCGGTAAAGGGATTGTAAAAAAACAGCACATCCGGTCCCTGCAGCCCCACCCGGAACATCTGAGGATATTGCAAAATCGGCCGTTTGACCGAACCTGGCAGTTTTGCCGCCACTTTTCTTCCGAATGTATCGTGCGCATACATTGCAGGCATCCTATTTTCTCCTTCCCATCCGCAAAAGCAGCAAACCATTGCGGCAGATTTTATCGTTATGATCTTATCACATCTTTTTTCCAAAATGGTCAAAAAGAGATCTGATCCGTGTAAAGTTTTATTAAAAACCTTTGCGTGCTGTCCGCCGTCTTTCTATTGCCGGACGTCCTCGTTCTGCTGGGCCAACAGAACGCCGAACTGTTCCAACTCCTGCGACAAGCCGCCAACGCGCTCCGCTAAGCCGCCTAATTGTTGTTTTGCCACGGCCATTTCATTCTGCACCTGTGTAAGCTGCTGTATTTTTTCCGCCTGTGCCTGGCTGAGAAGTTCCTGTGCCTGCGCCTTTGCAGCCTGGATGATTTCTTCCGCCTGCTGCTGTGCCTGTGCCAGAATCCGCTCCCGCTCTTTCTCTCCCATGGCGCGAACCTCCTCCGCGTCCGTTTGCGCTTTTGCAAGCAGGGCCGCTGCCGCGTCCTTTTCTTCTGAAAGTGCGGCCGCCTCTTGATCCAGCTTTGCGCGCAGCCGACCCAGTAAGGACTCGCCCTCTCCGCCAGCCTCTTTCGCCTTATTTAAGATCGTTTGCCCCTCCATCCGCGCCGCTGCAATGATCCGTTCGCTTTCCCGGCGGGCCGACTGTTCCATCTGCCGGGCCTCTTCCATCCGACCTTTCATTTGCTGGGCCAAGGCCCTCAGCTTCTCCAACTCGGCGGGTCCGCTATCCGCCGGGCGCTGCTTTTCGTTCTCCAGTCCAGCAATACGCGCTTTTGCCTCTTCCAGCTGCCGGAGCAAATCGTCCCGTTCACGACGCAAATTTTCGGCCATCTCCGGGCTAAAGCTTTCATATTTTTTGCGCAGCTCTTCCCTCTCCCGTTCATATTTCCGGATCAACTCATTCAGGTATTGGGACACTTGCTCTTTATGGAATCCACGCAGCACGGTGGAAAACAAATCATTTTTTGCCATTTTCTGTCTCTCCTTTGCCCGATTTCTTTCCTGTTTTCGAGGAAAAACTCGCTCCTCTGAAACTTTTATCAGTATACCACAGAATAGGGTTTGATAAAAGCGTTGTTTCGCCTGTACACAGAAAAAGCGCCGGGGAATTTCCCCGGCGCCGCCACCCAGACCGTTCCCGCTATATAATAATGCAAATCAGCCCCGTGCAACCCTCGTTGATGATCCGCTCAATGGTTTCCTGCAGTTTTAGCCTCGCCTCCTGGGGCATCCGGTAGAGCTTGTTGTGGAGCCCTTCGTTGACCAGCGAATGGAGCGACTTGCCAAAAATGTTGGACTCCCAGATTCTTTCCGGGCTATCCTCGAACTCCTGCAGCAAATACATAACCAACTCTTCCGACTGCTTTTCCGACCCAACGATAGGCGAAATTTCGGTGGTGATATCCGCTTTCATCATGTGGATGGACGGCGCGCTGGCCTTTAGGCGCACCCCATAGCGGTTTCCCTGTTTGACAATCTCCGGCTCCTCTAGCTTCAGCTCTTCCAGCGTGGGCATGACAATGCCGTAGCCCACCGCCTCTACTTGATCTAAGGCGCCTTTGATTTTTTCGTAGTCCCGTTTCATTCCTGCCAGTTCGATCATGCACGGCATCAGCCCCGCCTCTGAATCAATGACAAGGCCCGTTTTTTCGCCGATAATCTCGTACAAAAGGTTTCCCTGCACCCGCATCAGCAGCTTGACCCGGCCGCGCCCCAGGTCGATTTCGGTAACCGCGGCGCTCTCCACATGCTCGCGCTGCGCTGTACCCGCCATGGCCCCCTCCACGTCCCGAATGCGCACAATCTCCTGGGCGCGGTCTAAAATCGCGCTAACCAGCTCCTGCCGCAACCAGTGCTCCTTTTCCAAGGAGAGAATCCAGCGGGGAAAATCAACGCAGATCTCCTTGACCGGGAACTGGTACAAAACAGCGGACAAAATCTCCCGGATATCATTCTGGGTCAGCTCCAAACAGTTGACCGGCATCACCGGCACCCCGTACTTTTCAGTCAACTGCCGGGCCAAATCTTTCACCTTGGCCAAGCCGGGATCGGTTGCGTTTAACAGCACCACAAAGGGCTTTTCGATCTCTTTCAGCTCCGAGATCACCCGCTCCTCCGCCTGCTCGTACTCCTCCCGGGGAATATCGCTGATGGATCCGTCGGTGGTCACCACAAGCCCGATGGTGGAATGTTCTTGAATCACCTTGCGGGTACCAATCTCCGCTGCCATATTGAAAGGGACTTCCTCATCAAACCAGGGCGTCACCACCATGCGCGGACCGTCGTTTTCCACATACCCCAAGGCGCTGGGCACTACGTAACCTACACAATCGATCAGCCGCACCCGAAAGGATGCCTGATCGTCCAAAAAGACCTCCACCGCCTCCTCCGGAATGAACTTCGGCTCGGTGGTCATAATGGTCTTGCCTGCTGCCGACTGGGGCAGCTCATCCACCGCCCGTTCCCGGCGATAGTCGCTATCAATATTGGGAATGACCAGCGTTTCCATAAACTTTTTGATAAAGGTCGATTTTCCCGTGCGGACCGGCCCCACAAGCCCCAGATAAATATCTCCACCGGTCCGCATGGCAATGTCCTGATAAATGCTGCGGTTTTCCATTGATCTAGCCCTCCTTGTTGATCGCTGCTTTTTGCGGGTACCCTATGTGAAAAACGGATTGGCGCCGGCCCGGCCTGGGAGCGCATCGCTTGCTGCAATCCATAAAACACCATCCTCCCTGTGCGTTTTGCTACCACAACTATATGACCCTTTTGTCCAAAATAGTACCAGTCCCCGCCGGGAAAAGCAGAGATACAAAAAGCCCCCTCCAAAAATTTGGAGGGGGCGACAGGCAGAGTCCTTTTTATTTGGGCAGGAACCCAACTTTTTTGTAGACCTTTTCCAACGTGCGGCCTGCGATGCGGGACGCTTTTTCCGCGCCGGCCTGATAACAACTTTCCAAATAGGGCTTGTCATTCATTAGCTGGGCATATTTTTCCCGGATAGGCGCCAGATGATCCGCCACCGCCTGGCCGACGGCCACTTTAAAGTCGCCATAGCCTTTCCCTACAAATTCGGCCTCGATCTGATCATAGGTCTTTCCGGTAACGCAGGAGTAGATGGTCATCAGGTTATTGATGCCGTCCTTCCCTTCCCGGTAAGCCACCTGGGCCTCGGAATCGGTCACAGCGCTCTTAAACTTTTTGATGATGGTCTCCGGCGGATCCAGGACATAGACGCAGCCCTTGGGATTCGGGTCGGATTTGCTCATCTTTTTGGCAGGATCCTGCAAAGACATGATTTTGGCCCCCGCTTTTGGAATATAGCCGTCCGGCACCACAAAGGTGTTGCCGTGCTGGCCGTTAAAACGGATTGCCACGTCCCTTGCCAACTCCAAATGCTGCTTCTGATCAATACCCACCGGCACCAGATCCGTTTGGTACAACAGGATATCGCCCGCCATCAGCACTGGATAGGTAAACAGGCCCGCATTGATATTGTCCGGGTTTTTGGCCGATTTATCTTTAAACTGGGTCATGCGGTTCAGCTCGCCAAACTGGGTATAGCAGGACAGCACCCAGTTGGCCTCCGCATGTTCTTTAACATGGCTTTGGATAAATACAATGGATTTTTCCGGGTCAACACCGCAGGCCAAAATCAGCGCGTACGCCTCCAGCGTCCGCTGCTTGAGCTGCGCCGGGTCCTGCCGGACCGTGATGGCATGCATATTGACGATACTGTAAATACAGTTGTAATCCTCCTGCAGCTGTACCCAGTTGCGAACCGCGCCCAGGTAATTGCCCAGGGTGATCTGCCCGCTGGGCTGAATGCCAGAGAAAATGATTTTTTTGCGCGCAGGCGCTTGGTTTTCCATCAATAACACCTTCCTAGAATAGTTTTTTGGTCAGCTCACCCAACCGGCCGACGCCTTCGACGATCTGCTCGTCGGTGGGTGTAGAAAAGTTCAGGCGAACCGATTCCGAAACGCCGTGATCATCGGTCAAAAAGGCGGTGCCCGGCACAACGGCGACATGCTGTGCCACCGCCGCTTTGCAAAATGCCAGCATATCGCTACCCTTCGGAAGCGTACACCAAAGGAACAGCCCGCCTTCGGGGTTGGTATGCGTCACTGCCGGATGAAATGCCTTGTCGATCTCCCGGATCATGAGCGAAGACTTTTTACGGTAAATCTCCCGCAGGCCGGCGATGTGCGCGTCGAAATCATACTCAGCCAAAAAGCGCTCGCAGATCAGCTGGGAAAGGATGGTGGTATGTACATCAGAGGACTGTTTGGCCACCGTCAGCTTGGCGATGATCTCTTTGGGCGCCACCACGTACCCTACCCGCAGGCCGGGGGACAGCACTTTAGAAAAGCTCCCGCAGTAAATGACAATGCCCTCGGTATCCATGGACTTAATGGTTGGCACATCCTCGCCGGTAAACCGCAGCTCGCCATAGGGGTTATCCTCCAAAATCAAGGTGCCGTATTTCAGCGCCAGCCGGTATACCTCTTTGCGTTTTTCCAAACTCATGGTAATACCAGTGGGATTCTGGAAATTGGGAATCGTATAAATAAACTTCGTGCTGGGATTGGCTTTCAGCGCCGCCTCCAGCTGTTCAGTGTCAATTCCATCGGGCCCCATCTTTACGCCAACCAGCTGGGAGCGGAAAGAACGAAACGCATTTAAGGAACCGATGAAGCTGGGATCTTCGCTGATGACCTTGTCTCCGCCATCCAAAAGGCAATGAGCGGTCAGGCAGATGCCCTGTTGCGCGCCGGACACCACCAGCACCTGGTCGAAATCGCGGCCGATGCCATGACGTTCCTTGACCAAACGCACCAGGCGGTCCCGCAGCGGCTGATAGCCCTCCGTCACCGAATATTGCAATGCGAGAATCGGGTCCTCTGTCAGAATTTCCTGCGTGATTTTCTGTACCGCTTCTACCGGGAACGCTTCCGGCGCGGGGTTTCCCGCCGCAAAGGAGATGACCGACGGATCGGCGGTGGCCTTCAAGATCTCGCGGATAGCCGATGGCTGCAGCGAATCTATCTTTTTAGAAAACTGATAATGCATCAAAACTCCTCCTGTCCTGCAATCGGGGGCCTCGCCAAACCCGCACCCTCGCGGCAACCGGCGGCAAATTCCCGTCAAAATGAATGGACGCCGGTCGTTTTTTTATGAAAAAACTGATCCGGCATTACGCTGTTTTTTAGTATAGCACAGGAAAGTGCGAAAGAAAAGAACGAAACCGCAAAAAGATGGATTTTTGCAAGGCGTGGCTTAAGGAACTCACCTCCCTCCCCGCCGCCAAACAAATCACCGGATATTTTATGAAAAAAGGAACAAAATCGTCAAATAGGCCGATAAAAATGGCACTTTTCAGGATATTTATCGATATTTTTCAAAAAATAATCTCTGATCCTTGACAAAATTGGTCAAACGCGTTACGATTTGTATATACCCCCCCGGGGTGTCGTATTTATCCGGAACCCATTCGAAAGGAGCGATTCGTTGGATGAAACAAAAATTCAACATAACCGGCATGACCTGTTCCGCCTGTTCTGCCCATGTGGAAAAAAGCGTTGCCAAAACCCAGGGTGTCCAGTCGGTCGAGGTCAGCCTTTTGACCAACAGTATGCAGGTGGCCTATGACGAATCTGCCACCGACCCGGCCAAAATCATCCGGGCGGTGGAACAAAGCGGATACGGCGCTTCCCTGCCGCAAAAAGCTTCGTCTCCGGCGCAAGCAGCGCCCCCCTCTGCCGGTGAGACTGTCAAGAAAATGCGACGGCGGCTTATACTGTCCTTTTGTTTTCTCATCCCGCTTTTTTATCTGTCCATGGGGCACATGATGGGCCTGCCCATCCCCCATTTTTTCCACGGCACAGAAAACGCTTTGTCTTTCGCCTTTACCCAGCTGCTTTTGACCCTTCCGGTGGCATATTTCAACCGCAGCTACTTTCAGGTGGGGTTTAAAACCCTCTTCCGTGGCTCTCCCAATATGGATACGCTGGTGGCCATCGGTTCCGCCGCGTCTATTGTCTATGGTATTTTTGCTATCTATCAAATGAGCTACGGGCTGGGCCACAGCGATCTGGCTCTAGTAAAGCAGTACGCCATGGATTTGTATTTTGAGGGCGCTTCTATGATCCTGACCCTCATTACCTTGGGCAAATACCTGGAGACCAAATCCAAAGGCAAGACCTCTGAGGCCATTACCCGGCTAATGGATTTGGCGCCCAAATCCGCCGCCGTCCTGCGGAATGGCCAGGAAACACAGATCCCGGTGGAACAGGTGGTCCCGGGAGATACGGTCATCGTCCGCCCGGGCCAAAGCATTCCGGTGGACGGGGTGATTTTGGAGGGAAGCTCTTTTGTAGACGAGTCGGCCATCACCGGCGAAAGCATCCCGGTGGAAAAGACGGCGGGCGATGCGGTCACCGCCGCCACCATCAATAAAAGCGGCGCGTTCCGCTTCCGCGCCACCAAGGTGGGCGACGACACCACCCTGTCCCAGATCATTGCGCTGATGGAAGAGGCCAGCGCCTCCAAAGCGCCTATTTCCAAATTGGCAGACAAGGTGGCGGGCATTTTCGTCCCCGCAGTCATCACCATCGCCATTCTATCTGCTGTCGTCTGGCTTTTGCTGGGGCAGAGTTTTTCCTTCGCCCTTTCTATTGGTATTGCGGTATTGGTCATTTCTTGTCCCTGCGCCTTGGGTTTAGCCACCCCCGTAGCCATGATGGTCGGCACTGGGAAGGGCGCGGAAAACGGTATTTTGATCAAATCCGCCGAGGCCCTGGAAACAGCCCATTTGGTGGACACGGTTGTGCTGGATAAGACTGGCACCATCACAGAGGGGCACCCGACTGTCACCGGCCTGTACCCTGCTTCCGGCGTTGCAAAGGAACGGCTGCTGCAAATTGCGGCTTCGCTGGAAAGCCTATCGGAGCACCCTTTGGCAGAAGCCATCGTCCAGTCGGCCAAGAACGAGGGCCTTTCTCTGCTGCCCGCCAGCGATTTTCAAGCCTTATCCGGACTGGGGCTATCCGCTTCGCTGGAAGGCAAAACCTATTTTGCGGGCAATGAGCGGCTCATGTCTGAGCAGGAAATCTCTTTGGCCGAACTGGATGATTCCGCTGCCAGGCTGGCACAGGAGGGAAAAACGCCTCTGTATTTCGCCCAAAGCAAAACGCTTTTGGGCGTTATTGCCGTAGCGGATGTGGCGAAGCCGACCAGCGCCCAGGCCATTGAGGAAATGAAGCGTTTGGGCTTGGAGGTCGTCATGCTCACCGGGGACAACCAGCGCACAGCCGACGCTATCGGCAGGCAGTTGGGCGTAACTCAGGTTATTGCGCAAGTATTGCCCCAGGATAAGGAACAGAAAATCCGCCAGCTGCAGGAACAGGGCAAAAAAGTCGCCATGGTGGGCGACGGGATCAACGACGCGCCGGCTCTGGCCCGGGCGGACGTGGGCGTTGCCATCGGTGCCGGAACCGATATTGCTTTAGAGGCCGCCGACATCGTGCTGATGAAAAACGACCTGCTCGACGCGGTTACCGCCATCCATTTAAGCCGCGCGGTCATCCGAAACGTGAAAGAAAACCTCTTCTGGGCCTTTTTATACAACACCATCGGCATTCCTCTTGCGGCAGGCGTGTTTTTCAACCTTTGGGGCTGGAAGCTGGACCCCATGTTTGCCGCAGCCGCCATGAGCTTAAGCTCGGTCTGTGTGGTGTCCAACGCTTTGCGCCTGCGTTTCTTTAAGCCCCACCGCAGCAAGCAGGCCGACCTTCAGGCCGATTTGGAAGATACACAACAAAAATCCGTTTTCACAACGGAAAAAGGAGAAAAAAGCATGAAAAAAACGCTAAAAATTGATGGAATGATGTGTTCCCACTGCACCGGACGGGTCTCCCAGGCGCTTAACGCCATTGACGGCGTATCGGCCGAAGTCTCGCTGGAGGACAAGGCGGCTTATCTGAGCTTGCAAGCCGATGTGTCAGACGATATTCTGGTCAAAGCCGTAACCGACGCAGGTTACACCGTAACCGAGGTGCTGTAAGATGGTAGCGGACAAACAAAAGGTCTCCCGGCTTTTAAAAACGGCCCGGGGACAGATCGACGGAATTTTAAAGATGATTGAAGAGGATCGTTACTGTATCGACATTTCCAACCAGATCATGGCTTCCCAATCGGTGCTGAAAAGGGCTAACGGCGAAGTGCTCAAGGCCCATTTGAACCACTGTGTCAAAGAGGCGGTGACCCAGGACGACGCCGGTGAAAAATTGCTGGAGATTGAAGCGATCATCGAAAAACTCCTGTGACTTGTTTTTACCTTAAAAAAACGCAGACTTTTGTCTGCGTTTTTTAAGGTAAAGCTAGTTTCTCATCGCGTTTTATGGTATGCTTTAATTTGTTCGCATTTTGCCGGTTTGGCCGGCACGATTTGATCAATCGAAGCAAGGGGGCCTTTTCGTGAAAAAAAATGAACAGTACAAAAAAATCAACCTTGGATTTATGGCGATTTATCTGCTGGTGTGCATCTGGGGCATTGTCGATAGCTTTTTGCATTCGACGGCCTATTATATGGGGCTTTCCCTACTCTCCCCGCTGTTTTTGCTAATTCCACCGCTATTTTGGAAAGTAACCTCTCTCAAACCCGCTTATCTGGTTTCTCTGACCATTAACCTTTTCAGCTTTTTGGCTTTTGTCATCGGCATCGCCTTTCGCGGGTACGGGCGTTTTCCCCTTTATGACAAGGTTGTCCACACCCTTTCCGGCCTGGTGTTCGGCCTGCTGGGTATAATCCTCTTTTACTTGATGAAAAAAGACCGCACCATCGCCGCACGGGATGGGCTTTTCGCAGGATATTTCGCCGTTTCATTCGCTTGCACCGTCGGCCTGGTTTGGGAGGTTTGGGAGTACGCCATGAACTTTATCTTCCACTCCGACCCACAGCATGTGCTGACCACCGGTGTAAACGATACCATGCAGGACCTGATCGTTTGCTTGGTCGGATCGCTATTCGTCCTCTTCTCCGTCTGGCGTTATTATCGCAAGGGAAAGGCCGGGCCGATCATACGGATCTTTTTAGATTTTTACGAACTGAATCTGAAACAATAAAAGGGTCAACTTGTTATCCAAGACAAAGAACCTGCCGGAAATTGAAACATTCCGGCAGGTTCTTTGTCTTGGTCAAATATTAGGTGCGGCAGGCATCCACAAACGCCTGAAACAATCGGCCCTGCTGATCTGAATCATACATCATTTCCGGGTGCCACTGCACGCCGATGAAAAACGGGTGTCCGCCAGAAAACTCTATCGCCTCCGTTACGCCGTCCTCCGAAAGCGCAGTCCGCACCCCTTCGTCCGGCAAGCGGCACACTCCCTGATGGTGCAGGGAATTGACGCCCATCTGCTCTACGCCAAAAATTTTCCGCAGCCGGGATCCCTTTTCCAGCACGACTTGATGGGAGACGGCATTGCGGGGCAATGTCGTTAAAAAGTGCGCTTCCTTGCCCGCTTCCCGCTCCAAATCCTGATACAGATCGCCGCCAAACGCCACCGCCATAAGCTGGAACCCGCGGCAGATCCCCAGGGTTGGCAGGCTTTTTTCCCGTGCCGCCCGCAACAGGGCAATATCCTGGGCATCCCGCCGAGGCTCAATCTTCCCGCTGTAGCTTTTCAGCCTTTTCCCATATAATTGCGGATCTACATCGTTTCCGCCGGTGACCAATAACCCATCCAGCCGGCCCAACAGTTCTACCGCACACGAAAAAGATGCACATTGCGGAATGACAACCGGAATTGCGCCGGCTTTTTCCAGCGCATCGGTATAATCCGCCGCCAGCGAATCAAACGCCTGACCAGCCACCCCATGGCCGCTGCATTTCGCTACTTCATCATCAGAATCGTAATTGCACGTAACGCCAACAAAAGGTTTCATTCTGCTTTTCCCAGCTTTCCACTCGTTGTTATCAATTGAAAAAAGTCACCGGCCCATATGGTTCCGGCCCAGCACCACCCGGTCGTTACCGCTATAGTCTTTCACTACCCGGATATCGGAAAATCCCGCATCCGCCAGCAGATCTCGGACTGCCTGCCCTTGGTCAAAGCCAATTTCAAAGCCCAGCAGGCCGCCGGGCTTCAGGGCTTTTCGCCACAAAAGGGGAATGCCGCGGTAAAAACGCAGTCCGTCCGCCGAACCGTCCAAAGCCATTGCAGGCTCTTGCCGAACCTCCCGCTGCAAACCCGATATACCCTCCGAAGGAATGTAAGGCGGATTGGAAAGTACCGCATCCAGCCCGGTCAGACCAGCTGTGGTTCGCAGCACATCCGCTTGTAGAAACCGGCAGCGGGGAGCCAATGCCTTGCTGTTTTTGTTGCAATAAGCTGCCGCCTGCGGCGACAATTCCAGCAGTACTATCTGTGCGTCCGGCCGCTCACAAGCCACCGTTATGCCGACACAGCCACTGCCGGCGCACAAGTCCGCCACCTTGGGCGAAGGCGTGTTTGCCAGCTCGGCCAGGGCCTGCTCCACCAGAATTTCCGTATCCGCCCGGGGGATTAGCACACCCGGGCCCACCGCAAACCGCCGGCCATAAAACTCCCACCAGCCCAGCAGGTATTGCAGCGGCTCCCCTGCCTCTCGCCGGGACAGGGCTGCCTCTATTCGCGCCATTTCGTCCTGGCCCAACAACTGTTCCGGATAGGAGAGGCGCTGCGCTTTTGATATGCCCACAAACGCCTCCAGTAACAGATCCAGCTCAAATCCGGCCGCACTTATTTCCGCCTGCTGCAACCGGAGCCGCCAACGCAAATAACAATCTTTGACCGCGTTCACCAACGGTCGCTGCCTTCCACCTGGGGCAATACCGGCTTTAAGGAGGCGATGGCCACTTCGATCATTTCATCTGCCGGCTCCTGGGTTGTGATATGTTGCAGCCACATGCCAGGCGCGGAAATAATCCGGGTGCACAGATTTGTATACCGCCCTGCCAGTTTAATGATCTCATAGGAAATTCCCACCACCAGCGGCAGCAACAGAACCTTCAGCGCTACCCGCAGCCAAGGATTGCTCCAGGTGACAAACGCGGTTACCAACACGCTGACGACCACAACGATCAACAAAAAGCTGGTGCCACAACGGGGATGGAAGCGTTTTTGGCGGCGCACATTTTCCACCGTCAGTTCTTCTCCCGATTCGTAACAAAAAATCGTTTTATGCTCCGCCCCATGGTATTGGAACATCCGGTGGATATCCTTCATCCGGCTCACCGCCGCCATATACCCCACCAGGATCGCAATTTTGATCAGTCCTTCCACTAAACTGGAAAAGCCGCCCAGCGGCAACAGGGTATTGAACCCCTTGACCACAAAGGTCGGAACCACCATAAACAAAAACAAAGCCAAAATCACCGCGATAATCGAGGCAAATCCGGTGAGGACACCGGTGGCTTTTTCTCCGAAGTGGCGGTTGAGCCACAGATCCACCTTGTCCGGCTCCCCTTCGTCGCTCCCCGATTTTTCCGCCGATTTCATCAGGCATTTATAGCCCAATCGCATGGTGTCCACAAAATTGAAAATACCCCGGACAAACGGTGTTTTTTTGTACCAGGCTGTAACTTTTTTGTTTTCCCAGGTTTCCACGTCAATGCTGCCGTCGGGAACCCGCACTGCAAGGGAGGTGATTTCCGGGCCGCGCATCATAATCCCTTCGATCACCGCCTGTCCGCCAATAGATGTCTTATGCTGTTTGCTCATTCTTTTTTACCCTTCTATATCTGAAATTTCCGCTTCCACTTTTTTCCCCGCCAACGGTAGGGTGATGGTAACGGTTGTACCCCTTTGATAAATGCTCCCTATCTCCAGCCTTCCCCCATGCCGGGCGACAATCTCATCCGCCACCGCAAGGCCAATGCCGGAGCCGCGCTTGGTCGAATCCCCTTTGTAAAATTTCGTTTTGACCTGAGGCAGATCCTCCGGCTTAATGCCCTCGCCGGTGTCGGCGATGGTCACCACCGCTTCCTCCCCGATGCGCTGTACGCTGATCGAAATGATCCCGCCTCCGGGGGTGTGCTTTAACGCGTTGTCCAGAACGTTAACAAAGACCTGCTTAATGCGGTTGCGGTCGCCCATGACAATGAAAAAGTCTTCCGGCTCCTCGTAGCGCAATTCGATTTTTTCCCGGGCCGCCCGCTGATCAAACATCAGCACCGCGTCGTCCAATTCCGCTACCAGATCCATCCGATCCATGACCATTGCCATGCGGCCGCTCTGCATCCGGGAAAAGTCCAACAGCTCCTCCACCATGCCCGAAAGCCGCTCCGTCTCTTTTACAATGACCCCCATGCCTTTTTGAAGCGTTTCCGGATCCGGCCGCTCCTCATCGGAAAGGGTCTCCGCCCAGCCCTTGATCGCCGTCAACGGCGTGCGCAGCTCATGGGAGACCGAGGAGATGAAGTCGTTTTTCAGCTGCTCAGCCTTGGAAAGCTCGCCTGCCATATAATTGATCACGTCGCACAACTCGCCGATCTCGTCATCGTTTTCCTTTCCCAGGCGGATGCTGAAATCCCCCTGGGCAATTTTGCGGGCGGTCTGCCCCACTTTGCCCAGCGGAACCACGATGGAATTGATAAAATAGGTGCTGGAAAGAACCACAAAAAAGATGATTGCCACACCAAACGCGGTAATGACCACCACCAATGAAATAATCTGCTGGTCCACCCGGATCAGCGACGTAACGTAACGGATGGCAAAGATTTCTTCATCGCCCACCTGTGAAATCCGGGTCAGGGCCTGAATATTTTCTCCATACAGCATCCCCTGGAAATAGCCCTCGCTATTTGCCGCTTGCAGCGCCTCCTGAAAATCGGGCATATACAGCTTTTGGGTCGCCTCAAAGCCACTGGAGGACATCAGGACGTTTCCATCCATATCCAGCGCCATGATCTCCATTTTGTCCTTGTCTTCAAAGTTTTCAATCAGCCCCCGCACCTCAGTGGCATAGTCGCTGGAAGCATCCTGCGCATATGTTTTTAAAAGGCCATCCACCAGATCCGCCCGGGACACGACCGTCTGCCGGACGCCGCTATAGTAGTAGCTTTTAAGCCCGTAAGCTGAAAGGATCTCGATGGCAATCAAAATCAAAAGGATGATGCCGAAGCTGTTGCACAACCAGCGCTTGGTAATCCGTCTTTTGGCCATCCGGCATCCTCCTCCTTTTGTTTTTTGTCCGCTTTAAGCCACCCATTTATACCCAAATCCCCAAACCGTCTGCAGATACCGGGGATTGGATGGTTCTTCTTCGATTTTCATCCGCAGCCGCCGGATGTTGACGTCTACGATTTTGACATCGCCAAAATAGCTGCTGCCCCAGACCTCGTCTAAAATGGCGGAGCGCTCCAGCGCCGTATTGGGGTTTTTCATGAAAAACTCTAAAATTTGAAATTCAACCTGGGTCAGGTCCACCGGTTTTCCGCTTTTATGCAACGTCCGGCTCTTGCTGTTAAGCACAAAAGGCCCGGAAAGGATCTCGTCGCTCTGCTGCGCCATATCCTTGGCCAGGGATACCCGCCGGTAGATCGCATCCACCCGCGCCACCAACTCCGAAGGGCTGAACGGCTTGGTGATATAGTCGTCGGCGCCGGTCATCAATCCGCGCACCTTATCCATCTCCTGGGACTTGGCTGACAGCATAATAATCCCGATGGCATTGCTGGCCGCCCGGATTTTTTCGCACACGCCGAACCCGTCAATTCCCGGCATCATAATATCCAACAGCACCACGTCAAAATCGCCGCCGTTTTCTTCAAACACCTTCAGCGCCTGCTCTCCGTCAGGCACGTCCACGACATCGTATCCCGCCCTTTTTAAATTGATGACAACAAAGTCGCGGATGACATCCTCATCTTCTGCAATCAAAATCCGTTTCAAACTGGCACCTTCTTTCTTATGATCTCACCGTGGAAAAGTAATTTTGCACCTCGTCGATGCCGATCTGCATCTGCTCCGGTATATCCGACGATTTGATCGCCGCCGCCCAGTATTCATATACGCCCTGCTTTTCCAACTGCACGTAGGTCACATTGTCAAAAACATCCCGCGGCTCATCCTGCCCGTAGACCCGAATATATAAAAGCACCGGCGGTTCGGCCGCGTCGGACCGAAGCGTGAACACCCACTCGTTTCGGTTGGGTTCTTTTGACACATCCACCTGCCCGATCCACTCTTTCGGGAATTGGAACCGGAATCCGTAATCCAGATTCACAAACCCTGTCCAGACCGGCTGAAAACTGAAAGCGGCCTGCGGCGTTTCCACAATATCGGCGCCTTCCAGCGCATCCAGCATTTCCGGGCTAGATAGGCGCAGGTATTGGATGATGTTTTTCCGGTTGCTCTCCTCGTCAGCCTCTTCCTCATTATAAGCGACCAGCGGCACCGGTACCTCCAGGATCCCGTCGCCGTCGATATCCTCGCAGCGGGCCGAGATTTCCCGCACCAACGGCTGGCTGAGGCCACCGTAGTGGCTATTCAGCGAACGCAGCTTTCCATCCGATGTATAAGCCATAATCTCCGTAGTAACCTGATTGCCGCCGGTATAGGCATCTACAAACACCGCAGTCCGGTTTTCAGCAATCTGGCCGATCTCAATATCCAAAAAGCCCGTGACCGTACTGCCTAACATCACCCGGGATACCGACTGAAGCCCCTCTTGCGTATCATTAATCAGCCGGATGGAGCCGGTCTTAGAAGAAGATTTTAAAATTCCCAGCAAAAGCTCCTTCGTCCCGTCTTGATCGATATCCTCCATCAGCATTTGCGAATACCCGCTCTCAAATAAAACCCGCAGCTGGCCGCCGGTGTAGTCGTAAACCGAAAGATTGGTGTTGTCGCTGGTTCCCTGCTCCCATCCGATCAAAATGCAGTCCCGGCCCGAATCGGTCAGCACTTGAAAGTCCACCTCGGCAACGTCCGTCCCTTCCCCCACTGCGTCGTAGACAGAAACCCATGCCTCCTCTTGATGGTCCAGCACCATGATGCGGACGTTTCCGCCCCAGCTGGGCATAATATAAAAAACCAGCGCCTCCTCTTCCCCGTCCATGTCCAGATCGAACATGACGAAAGCAGAGCGGTAGCTGCCGCTTTTGGGGTATTTAAGCTGAACGTCCGAAACGCCGGCCGCATTGGTCAGCGCTTCATAAATTTGGGCTTGATCCTCGTTTAGCTTGGGAGACTGCATCAGATCTGTCAGATTGAGCTGAAACGAGGAACAGGCTGACAACAACAAGCAGCATACTGCCAACAGCACGATTTTCAAAAAACGCAACCCGATTCCTCCTTTCAAAATGACAAAAAAAGCCGGGACCAAATGGCTCCGGCACACAAAAATTCTTTTGCAAAAACAGCCCTTTTTTCCCCTTCTATAGTATAACAACCGGTGCCTTCTGTCAATGGAAAAGGCGTTCCCACAGGCGGTTGTTCACAATAAATTCACTGCTTTTTCAAAGGGGAATTTTTCAGTTTTCCTTTTCGCCCTTAATAACTGCGAAAAACGACATAAAGTCATCATGTCGCTTTGGGCCAACGTCCTTTCCGCCCTAAAAGCGAAACGCCGCAACTGTACAAAAAGGCACTTTCCTTTTAACCCGATCAATGGTAGAATATGAATAGAAACATTTCCTTATTTTTCCCCACTGATTTTAGACTCGCTATTTTGGATTAAATTCAACAAAGACGAGGAAAACATCGGGTAAAACTGGTTGAGCGATTCGGTTGTAATCGCCAGCGCTTCCACCTCTTTGAGCGATTCCTGCCCGGCCAGGGTCTCGCCGGAAGCCACCGCCGCCGCATTTGCCTCCGACACCGCCATGGCCGCCGCCGCATAACCGGAGGCTACCTGTTTTGGCACGGTAAACATTCCGTTTTGGTTCTTGGGGTTGGCGGAATAGACCACCCTAAATACCCGGTACACCGCCAACATTAAAAAGGAGGATACCTCCTGAATCAAGGCTTTGTTTTTGCTCTTTTGCAGCAGGTCAAATAGGATGTTCAACGAATTGGAAATGAGCTTTTTGTTGAGTACCGGCAGAATGCTGCCATGCATGACGTTCTCTTTGCCTACCGTGTCCGGCTCGGGAATATCTTCCACCGTCAAGGTCGTGCCGCTGCGGTCAGGCGAGCGGCCCAACAGGTAATCGCAGGAAACGCCGTAGTAATTTGCCGTCCGCACAAGGAAATCCAATCCGCACTCCCGAATGCCTTTTTCATAATGGGAAAGCAAAGCCTGCGAAATCCCTAGATCGCTGGCTGCCACTTTTTGGCTGATTCCCTTTTCCTTTCTCAGGAGCGTCAAAATCCTTGGAAAATCGGCGTTCATTCTCATTCCTCCGCTTAGGCTTTACATATCGTAAATTATATTATAAAATACAAGGGTTGTAAAGTGGCATCTGTAAAATTTTTAGATGATTTGTCGAAACTGGTCGAAGGGAGCCGTGTTTTTCGTTGATAACCTATAAAATTCATTTGATCCGCCATGGACGTACCGACGAAACAGCGGAAGGGCTTTATCTGGGGCGCACTGACCTTGCGTTGAGCGCCGCTGGGGAACGGCAGCTGGCCGAAAAGAAAAAATCGTTTGCCTACCCGCCGGCACAGCTCGTGTATACAAGCCCGCTTCAGCGCTGCGTCCAAACCGCTGCGCTTCTCTACCCTGACCGGCTGACCCTTCCAATGGACGCGTTTACCGAATGCGATTTCGGTGATTTTACCGGAAAATCCTTGCTCCAGCTCAAGGAGCTGCCTGCCTACCAAAAATGGATCGATGGCGGCTTTGAGGCTTCGCCGCCCGGCGGCGAGAGCGGCGTGGCGCTTTTGTCCCGAGTTCTCGGCGGTTTGCAGGAGGTCTTTTCCAGGATGATGGCTGAACGACTGACCGACGCGGCGGTTGTGACCCACGGCGGAGTCATCATGTCGCTGCTGGCCGCCTGTGGTTTCCCCAAGCGGGCAATGCGCCATTGGGTAACCGATTTCGGCGGCGGCTTCACAATCCTGCTAACCCCACAGATGTGGATGCGGGACCGGGCATTCGAGGTGTACGCCGAGATTCCCTGGCGGGGTGTGGACAACAAATTTACGGATGACCTTGATATTTTGGATGGCACTTTTTACGAATCGGATCCGTCTAAAAAATAACTTCCATCTTTAGAAAGACAATTGGCAAAAGGAGAGTCTGACATGAAAATCTGTATTCTTTCCGATTCTGGCTTAGCCGGAGAAATGGTCCATCATGCGAAAACAGTTCTAGAAGCAGTCTGTAAAGCCAGCTATCTGTCGCTGGAATTCTGCCATGGGCAGTCGGAAGAAACCGAGCTGCAGGATGGGATCCCCTCCCGGGAAACGGTTGATCTTTGCCGTACATCTGACGCGGTCCTGTTCTGCCTGCAGCAAACCGGCGCCTATACCCGCAAATATCTGGATCTGCTCCGCTCCAAGCTGGGTCTGTTCGGGACGATGCGCCTGATCCGCATCTTTCCCGCCCTTTCCGCCTGCGCCGCGGTAAAAGACGCGGCGGCAGGCGTGGACTGCTTGCTGATCCAGGAGGAATGGTCTGACGGGATGCTGCCGGAACAGGGGGAAAAGGTGATCGACGGTGACCTGTGCGGATACGATGTCCTGCTGTCCAACAGCCAGACGGCCCAGTTGACGGCCCGCACCGCTTTGTGCGCGGCACAAAACCGGAAAAAAAGCGTTGTGTTTACCGATCTGTGCGAAAAAATGTCCTCGGCCGCTTTGCGCCGCCGGGTCACCAATATCGCTGCCTCCGAATTTTCGGAGGTGGAGCTTTCCCATCTGACCGGCACGGAAGCGGTCTCCCGGTTCCTGCGCAGCCCCGGCTCCATCGACGTACTGCTGGCCGACCCGTTATTGGGTGACCTTTTGTTTGCCCAGGGCGCGGCTATGAGCGGTGCGCCGAACCTGCAGTGCGCAGCCTACTTTGGTTATGGGAAACAGGGCGTCTATTACAATGCCATGCCGCTGCCTGAGTCCGGCGTACAGGAGGACGCTACCTGCCCTGCCGCGTTGATTCTGGCCTGTGCCATGGCCCTGCGACATAGCTTGGGATTGGAGTGGGAAGCCCACTGTATCGAAAAGGCAGTGGCAAAGGTATTGTCCCTGGGCCGTACCGCCGACCTGCACCAACCTTCTCTGCCCACCGTTTCCGCCACTGTTTTCAGCGCATATATCGCCCAAACCACGGCAGAATATATATCATCTGCCGAATAGGGAATTTCTCCTGTCGGCAAAAAAATTGCCGGAGGCGCTTATGGAGTTTTCCATTCAAAAATTGAAACGATGCGGGAAATCCGCTCTGCAGCTTCACCGGCGCGCAGCGGCCCGCGTCGTTTTTTTTACGTTTTTTCTGCCGCCGTCCCTCCTGTTCCTGTTAGGCGCGTTTTTACGCGGCGCCCCCCACAGAATGGAGGTCCGGGTACTGGGGGACATCGAACGAATCCCGGCTTTGCCCATCGAAATCGCCGTTATGGCAGCGGTGCTATTGCTGTTTTACCTTCCCATGTGGATGGGGGCAAAGCATTGGTACCTTTCCTCCTGCCGGTCCGAGGCTTTGCGCACTCCCTCCATGTGGTTTTATTTTTCCTCTTTCCGTCTGTACCGCAAGGCGGTTTGGGCCGGACTTTCCCTGGTCTTCCTCCGGAGCGCCTTCCTACTTTTGTGCCTAATGCCTGCTGGGGCCGGGGCCGTCGCAGCGGCGGTTTTTTACCGGAGGGCAGGTAGTGATCTTGGCCGCTCCTTATCCCTGCTTTGCCTAATGGCCGCAGTCGGGCTGCTTTTTTGCGGGATCGCGGCGGCTAGGTATCACGCTGGACGCTATTTCTGGGTTCCCTGGCTACTGGCAAATGATTGGTCCTCTCCAGTTCGGCTCCTTTTCTCCGAATCGGCGTCCCTTACCCGCCGACACGGGTGGCAGCTGCGGAAAATCCGTCGTAGTCTAACCGGCCTGCGGGCCCTTTCCCTGGGGATGCTCCCAGCGTTTTGGTCGGTTCCTGCGGTGGAATACACAATGGCCATATGGGTCGCTGGCCGGCTGACCGGAAAAAGGGAGCGCGCCGCTCTTCCCTTCCGACAGCGCCAGGTTAAGCGCGTGCGCCTTTCCAAATCTGTCTTGCCGGCACAATAACGAAAACCGAATTGAAATAAATGGCATCCCGCCGGAGTTACCCAATTAAATCTTATTTCGATTTTTCGACAAAAATTTTAGATTTATTCACATTCTTTTTTCCTTCTACTCTATTTTTTTCGCTATAATAAGGCGAGATTTATGTGAAATGCAAGAAGAGGATTTTTTCTCTTGCACTTTTTTCGACAAAGGAGTATAATGCAGCAGTCCAAAATCAGACGGATATTCCGTGGCCGTCGTTCCCTTTGGAAAGGCGGCCAGCAGATAAAAAACTCTTGAAATTCAAAAAAAAGGATGGTTCGGGATGTCAAAAAAAGAATTCAGGCCCAATAACGGTACCCGCAACAAGAAAAAGACGATTGTCATTGTCTGTTCCGTCTTCTTAGGCGTTGTGCTGTGCGTATTTGGCACGGCGGCTTTGTACATCAACCATATGCTGGATAAAATCGATTACGAAAATGTCCCTGGCGAAGAAGGCGGCCAATCGGTGGTAGAAGTGAGCGACGACAACAGCCTTTGGAACAATAATATCCTCAATATCCTCTTGCTGGGCACAGACGAACGTTCCGACGAATATAGCGACAATGCCCGCTCCGACTGTATGATGATCCTTTCGCTCAACCGCAAGACCCACAAAATGCGCCTGATCAGCTTGGAGCGCGGAATCGGTGTTCCGATTGAAGGACAGGAGGACGACTGGCTGACCCATACCTTTGCTTACGGCGGCGCGGCCCTCACCTTGAAAACCGTGCAGGAGTGCTTTGAATTGGATGTGGACCGGTATGTGCGCGTCAACTTCAATTCCTTTGAGCAGATCATTGACGCCATTGGCGGCGTTGACATTGAGCTGACGGAGCTGGAGGCCCAGGGTCTCAACGGCGAAATCTATACCAACGCCATTACCAAGCACACTGTATATGAGGGCATGAACCATCTGGACGGCTATGACGCGCTTCAGTATGCCCGCCAGCGGTTTATCGACAGCGACTGGCATCGGATTGAGCGGCAACGCAATGTTGTTTCCGCCGCTTTTGACCGTGTAAAGACCATGAGCGTCTTTGAATGGAACAGCCTTTTGGAAACGGCGCTGCCCTTAGTCAAAACCAATTTTACCAAAGCAGAGATCACCTCTCTTCTGCTGGATGCGCCTGGCTTTACCAGCAGTGAAATCGAACAGATGACCATTCCCGCCGCCGACACTTATGGCAGTAAAGAAACATCCGACGGCCGCAGCTTATTAGATCTGGATTGGGACACCAACATCCAAATCTTGAAAAATTTCATCAATTCCTAATTTCGCTTTCATGCCGAATACAACATTAAAAAGGGACGTGTCAAAAAATGGCATGTCCCTTTTTTAATGCTTATTGGTCTGCATCCGGCTTTTTCCGTACGCCGGTCAAATCGAAGGCCGGAATATAGGCACTATCGGCGGAGGAAAGCTCCTGCAAAAAGCCATCCTCAACGCCCTTGCGAAACAGGTGCTCCTCTACCTCGTCGTATTCCTGCTGGCGCAGTGGCCTGTTGATCTCCGGAAAATCCGCCGCCCTGCCGCAGGGAAGATATTGGCTCATCAAGCTAAACAGCACACTACCCTTTGGAAAGGAATCTGCAACCCAATCGATAACCCGCTTGCTGTTCTCTATCTGCCCCGGCAGGATCAAATGGCGGATCAGTACGCCGGAACAAAGCATCCCGCCGGCATCTAACCGATAAGGCCCGGTCTGACGCACCATTTCCCGGACGGCGGCGGCAGCCCGCTCAAAATAATCCGGCGCGCCGGAATAACGGGCCGCAGGCTGGTTGTCCGCATATTTAAAGTCCGGCAGATAAACCTGTATTTTTCCCTCTAGCCGCAGCAGCGACTCTACCGATTCGTAACCACCGCAATTATACACCACCGGCACCGGTAACGGTTCTTCCAGCGACTGGGAGATTGCCCGCACAAAATGCGTTGGGTTCACCAGATTGATATTATGGGCTCCCTGGCAAATGAGTTCTCTGTAAATTTCCCGCAGGCGGGCAACCGTGATCTGTTCCCCAAAATTTTCCGCGCTGATCCCGTAATTCTGGCAAAAAACGCACCGCAGGGAGCAGCCGCTGAAAAACACCGTCCCGGATCCCTGTGTCCCGCTGATGCAGGGCTCTTCCCCAAAATGCAGCGCAGCCCGGGCCACCACCGGTTCAACCGGCATAGAGCAAGCGCCCGTCGGCTCTCCATCCCGCAGAGAATGTGGGCGCTCCACCCCGCACTGGCGGGGACAGTCATAACAAAGTGGCATAAGTCCTCTCCTTTCGGGGCGCCCTTTTCTTCCATTCGATGCAAAAGGACGCCCCATACAAAGCCAGATTTCAGATCCCGCAAGCATGACCGGCGCAGGGAAATCGCTGACCGCTGCCGCAAGCCAATCACAAAAATCGAAATATCATAATCTCTTTGCAGCTTATTATACCACTGTTTTCCTACAAAACCACTACTAACTGATAAAAAGCCGTTTTAGGTACCGGGAAAGCCGGATTCCTAAAAAGGACAGGCACAGCGCAAAAATCCCCAGCGCCACACAAACGCCCAGCAAAGCTGCCGTCATCTGTGGCCACCCTGTTTGCTCCAAGCAAAAAAAGACCAGCCAGGCTGAGCAACCGGCAACGGCAGCGGATAGAAACGGCGTGGCAAACCAGTTTCTCCACTGGACTTTGATTTTTGCCGAACGGATGACCCAGTAAAAATTCATTGCCACGCCCACCAGCTCGCTGCCCATACAGGCCAACGCATACCCGCCGATCCCCATCGTCCCCACGGTTATCCAGGTAAGCAGGATCTCGCTGACGCCGGTGACCACAATGCTGGCAGAAGCCTGCCGTTGCATTCCAATGCCGTTGAGGATGCTGCCAGTGGTGATATGGTAAAAGGTGAAAAAGGTAGCGGCAGACAAGGGCAAAATGTGATCCCCGGCCGATGGCTGGTTGTAGATTAACTGGGCCAACACATGTCCCAATGGCAACATGATCGACAAAGAGGCGGCGATCAGCATACTGGTGACTTGGATGGCCTTGCCTGCTTTGCGGCGAGTCTGCGTCTCGTCACTTTTCGCGCTGTACTGGGAAAAACGGGGCAGCAGGACGGTATTCAGCGGATAGATAAACGCCGCGGGCAACATCAAAAGCGGCATTGTCATACCTACCATCACCCCAAAGCTGGACATAGCCTCCTGGGCGGAAATGCCCGCCGAAATCAGCCGGTTTGGGATCAGGACGGTGGTGGCGCTGGAAAAAAAATTATTTAGCAACCCCGCAGAGGAGACCGGCACCGCGATGGCCGCAACCTTTCGGAACATCCCCTTTGGAATGCGCAACGGCCCGGCCTGACGGGGCAGAACACGCCCATCCGCCCGTTTATAAAAGGCGGCGAGAATTACAACGCTGAACACCTCGCTGATCACCATGCCCAAAACGATCATGGCGGTGGCGACGCCAGGATCCGTAGGGCAAAGGACGATTAAAAGCCCCAATCCCGCAACGGTGCGGACGATCTGCTCGGTCAGCTCTGAAACGATCGGCGGTAAAATGTGCTTGATGCCATGGAAGCAGGATTTAAAGATGTTTTCAAACCCAGTCAAAAACAGGCATGGCAACAGCAGCAGAAGCGCTGACTTGATCTTTGGCTCCCCCAGCACAATACCGGCGATCAGATCCGGAAACAAGCAGACTGGGATTGCGGCACCGGCAAAAAGGCATAGAAAGACCAGCTGGGAAAAACGGACCACCCCCCGTACCCCGCCGCTGTCCCCCACCGCCTGATACTGGGCGCATAGCCGGGATACGGCCAGGGTCAGCCCCGACATGGTAAAGGACATGATCACCGAATAGGCCGGCATAATCAGCTGATACATCCCCATGACCTCCGCGCCACCGAAACGGCTTAGGCCAATGCGGTACACAAAGCCAATTAGCTGCAGACCAACGGACGACAGGCACAGGAAAAAGGCATTATAAAAAACAGACTGCTTTCCAAGTTTCATGAAATTACCCTCCACATAGCCAGTCTATGTAAAGGATTCGGAATTCAGACTTGAAAGGCTTTTTTCGCATTGACTTTTGTCGAGATTTGGCGTAATATGGAACCGTCTTTTTATGTGAAAAGTTGATGACAAAGCGCCGCCCCGCTGCAAAAAGCCAAAATAACCATTTGATCAGGGCGGGTCCCAGACGCCAGTTGGTCAAACGATATGGGAGGAACCCTCAATGGAAATCACCTGGAAAACATTTGCGGTCGTCTGCCCCCTGATCTTTTTAGGCGGGTTTATGGATGCGGTCGCTGGCGGGGGCGGCATCATCACACTGCCGGCATATATGTTCGCGGGCGTTCCCATCCACATGGCATACGGTACCAATAAATTCGGTAACAGCTTCGGCACCGCAATCGCGACCTTTAACTATGGCCGCGGCGGGTTTATCCGCTGGAAACCCGGTTTCCTCTGCGCGGCCATGTCCTTGATCGGCTCCTGGCTGGGTGCGCTGGTGGTGGTGGCGTTGTCCGAACAGGCGCTGCAATACTGCACCACCATCCTGCTGCCGGCGGTGGCCATCTTCATGATTCTGAACCGAAACATCGGCAAAAAAGAAAAAGAGGAAGCAACCGGCAAAAAGCTGTATGCCCTCAGCGCCCTGATCGGCCTGGTCATCGGCATGTATGACGGGTTCTTTGGCCCCGGGACAGGCACATTTATGGTGTTGGCCTTCACTGCGCTGCTGGGATATTCTCTGATCAACGCCAGCGGCAACGCAAAGCTTGTAAACCTCGCTTCCAATGTGGGCGGGCTGATCGCCTATATTTATCACGGCAATGTCCTGTTTCTTCTGGGGATCCCGGCGGCGATCTGTTCCATTGCAGGCAACTATCTCGGCACAAAAATGGCCATCAAGATCGGCGGTAAATTTATCCGCCCAGTCCTGCTCACCGCCATGGGGCTTTTGGTAGTCAAACTCATTTTCGATATCCTTTCTTAATCAGGCTTTAAGCGCCAAAAAGCAGCCGGACAAGGGTTCATTCCTGTATCCGGCTGCTTTTTTTGATGGGGTCTAGTAAAATCAAAGTTCCCTTTTCGCCTGCATGGCGCGGATCGCATTCACCGTCCGGCAGTAATCCTTCTTTACACAGTCGAACAGCTGTTCATCAAAGCCGCTCCATTCTGTTCGGCCCCGTAGATGTTCGGTTAAATTCTTGCTGGATTCATACAATCTGGAAAAACCAAGATTCTGGCTGACTCCCTTTAGCGTATGAACCGACCGGAACGCTTCCTCCCGATCACCGGAGGCCAGTGCCATACAAAGCGTGTCAAAATTGGGATCGCTTAAAAACATCACCGCAAATTTCCAAACCAGCTCCTCTTTCCGCAGGCGGGCGAACACTTCGTCATAATCGCCGCCCAGCGTTTCATAGCATTCCCGCAGCGTCATCAATTTCCACTCCTTCAATCCCCTTGTTTTATTATGGGCTGCAAACCCGTTTTTAAAAATCAATGGACGAAATGACGGATAACATCCCCTGCATCGAATCATCATAAAAGCGGCATTGCCCGCGCCCGCTGCGCTTTACCGCATAAAGAGCCTGGTCCGCATGATGGAAAAGCTGGTCGTATTCTTTTCCGGCATTCTCCGTTTTCGCTACGCCCATGCTGACCGAGATGGTAAAGCCGTTGAATTCGCCGGTGAGCGCACGAAAGATCCGCTCAACCACCGCTTCCACGTCGATTTTGCATTCCAAAAAAATCAGGAATTCATCTCCGCCAACCCGGGCGGCAATATCTTCTCCCCGGATGCTGCTGCGCAGTTTATCCGCCATATATTTAAGCACCTGATCCCCAAAAGCATGGCCATAATTATCATTGGCTGTCTTAAAGTGATCCAGATCCAAAATGGCGAGTGCAAAACTCCCCTCCGGGTGCTTTTTCATCTTCTGCCGGATGAGCTCCTGTGCATAGGTGTGGTTCGCCAGCCCGGTCAGGGCGTCATGTGAAGCGCGATGCTGCAAATCCGCCATTTGAAGATGCTCTTCATGGATATCCACCACCTTGCCGATCACGCCGCTCCAATGCGGGTCGCCGGCGGACCACATAGTGCGGCAGACAATCCGGCTCCAGCGCTTTTCCCCGTTGATCTGCATTTCGCAATCCAATTGGGCCACCGGCCGCTCTGGAGTCGCTTCCTTAAGCAGGGCGACCAGGCTATGGAAGCTTTTCATCCCGATCACTGCCAGAAAAGCCCTGTCTTTTTCCGGTTCCATAATGATCTCGCCCAAACTTAACCGGCGCGCACCCCAATCGGATATGGTGAGCATCGGTGGCGCCGTTGTGTATTCAAACTGGATTTCTTGGGACATGGAAGCGAAAAAGCGGTATTTGGTTCGCTCATGCTCCAACAGCCGCAGCGTCCGCTCTGACACAGTTAATTCCTCATGCTGCAGAATTTCCGCCGTGGCGTCCCACATCCCCTTGCTGCCAGGGCGCAAGGAATCGTTGCACAGCTTCTCCTCCACCTGATCCCCAATATCCCGCAGGCATTCCAACAGCAGGGGGTTAAACGCCCCGCATTTTCCTGAAAAGATCATTTCCAACGCCTCGGCGTGTGAAACCGGTCTTTTATAAACCCGTTTGCCGGTCAGCGCGTCATATACATCTGCCAGGGATACGGCCTGCGCTGAAATGGGGATCCGCTCCCCCTTTAACCCGTCAGGATACCCGCTTCCATCGTACCGCTCATGATGCCAGCGGCAGATCTGGTAGGCCACCTTGACCAACGGCTCCTCTTCTTGGAAAGGAAGCGCCTCTAGCATGGAGGCGCCAAGCATGGCATGGGCCTACATCCGTTCGAATTCCTCCGGCGTAAAACTCCCGGGCTTATTCAACATCTCATCCGGGATGGCAATTTTCCCAATGTCATGCAATGCAGAAGCCGTGCTGATTAGTGCAATTTGGGAAGCACTCAGGTGATACCGGTCCGTTTTTTGCGCCAGCCGTTTTAGCAACAACTCTGTCATCGTCTGGATATGTAACACATGCATGCCGCTCTCCCCATTGCGGAACTCGACGATATGGCTGAGGACATGGATCAGAAGGTTGCTGTTTTTTTCTTTTTCATAAAGCTGGGCTTCTACCAATCCCGCCAGCCTTTTTTGTTTGGCGTAAAGCATAATGGTATTGAGCACTCTGCGGTGTATGATCAGCTCGTAAAATGGCCGGCTAATAAAGTCAGTAGCGCCCAACTCGTAAGCGCGTTCTACGTACGACGGCGATATTTCCGACGAAATGATGATAACTGGGACATCCTCAATCCAATGATATTGGTTCATCAGCGCCAAAACCTCAAAGCCATCCATTTCTGGCATAATGATATCCAGTAACAAGAGGGTGATTTCAACACTGTATTTTTGCAAAATGGCAACAGCCTGCTTGCCGTTCGAAGCCTCGATAATCTCGAAATCCTCTCCTAGCATATCTGATAGAATCGAACGGTTGATCTCTGAATCATCGGCGATTAGAATTTTATTTTTGTTTTTACTCCTTTTTTCCATAACATACACTTCCTAAACTCGACATTTCTTCCTTTTGGCAAACGTCCAGGAATCAACCGTGCAAAACGCAGCAGCGGGAGCCGCCCGTAAAACAAGAACCCACCGATTATGATTTGATCTTTGGGGAGCAGAACCAACAGGAATGGAAAGCGCCTTTCCCGTCCAATTTTTTTGCATTTTATCTATATTTTCTTTCAGTATACTCTATTTTTTGTCGAAAAACAAGGTTTTATTGGTCTTCGTCATCAAAAAGGACGGCGAAAATTCGCCGTCCTTTTTGAATTTCCACACTATTTTCCTGGCGCCGGCGGATTCGGGCCCGTCGGCCTGGAATCTGTTTTTTGAGACCGGCGCTTTTTCGTATAGCGCAAACAGAACCAAAGGATAAGCCCGGCAAACAACGCCCAAATCAGCAGATATGGCAAATTGACCACAAACCATACAAAGAAATCCACAACGCCATTTTTTAACTGGTATATGGTTTCCGACCATCCGGCGGCAATGCGCTGCCCCACCGACTGGTCATGAACGGCGGTCACCCGCTGCACCTCCCGCACCGACAAGGAGACTGTGCTATAATCAATCAGGCTATCATAGCGGTTCTGGGTGGACGTATAGCTTTCCAGCTGATAACGAACCTCCGACAGCCGGCTTTCTAGCTGGATAACCGATTCCAAATCCTGTGCCGATTCCAGCAGCGCCAACAGCCGTTCCTGTTCGACCTTTAGCGTTGCGATCCGGGACTCTATATCCACATAATCGAGGGTTACATCTTCAGAGGATTTGTTGGTGTAGGTCACGGTGCCGATTTGGCCGACTTGGGATAGGAAATCGTCCAGCTTGCCCGATGGGATCCGAATGGTCAGCGTGCCATAACGGTTGGAGGTATACTGGATGGAGTCGCCGCTGATTGAGGAGCCTTCCATATATCCGCCAAATGTCTGGACCGCCTCTTCCAAACTGGAAAGGAAGGCGTCAAAGGTCAGCGTCTCCACCTCCATATCCACCGTCCAGATGATCTTTCGGTCCACCGAAAGATTCGCCGGTGCCATCGCGCTAGAGGCTGAAAAACCCGCCTCCCCCGTGTCCGTATCCTGTTGCACCAATTCGTTTTCGCCCTGTGCCATAGGCGTATACGCCGCCGTAGAATTGGATTTGTCCGCCATACCGACTGCGCTGCAGCCGGTCAGCATGGAAAACAACAAAATCCCACAGAGAACCACCAGTAACATTCTTTGTTTCATAAAAACCCTCCTTATTTGTGCGTATCAAAACGTTTTCCGCGTCCCTTTGCTAAATAAGTGCAGGAATGTGTCCATTTTATTGCAATCACTCGATGGATTTCAGCGATTCGACCATATCAACCTTTTTCAGCTTAAAGTGCATAACGATGTTGACCAGCATGGAGAACGCCAGGGTCAATGCGGCCGAAAAGACAAAACTTGCCCATTTGACTGTCCGGCCGAACATCACAATATCGGTTTCCGCTGTGATCACGACATAATGGTGCAGCAGCACGCCCAGCCCCAATCCCGCTATGGTGCCCATCAAGGTCAGCAGAATATTCTCCCGGTAGATATAGGCGGACACCTCCCGGTCATAAAATCCCAGCACCTTAATGGTCGCGATCTCCCGGATCCGCTCGGTGATGTTGATGTTGGAAAGATTGTACAGCACCACCACGGCCAGTGCGCCGGCAGAAATAATCAGCACCAGCATGACATAGGTCATGCTGTGGATCATATCCTTAAACTGATCCTTAATGGTGGAGGTATCGGATACTGCCAGCACCCCATCGGTTGCAACCAGCTTCTGGATCAGCTGATCCTGCGCTTGCGACCCCGGTTCAGCCAAAATCGACTGGACCATATTGTAAATAGGCGCTTTGCCAAAACACTGTTCATATGCCTGCGGCGTCATATACAGATAATGGCTGGTATAATGCTCCGTTATCGCTGCCACCTCAACCGTGTAGGCCCGGTGATCCACATCGGTTACCGTTATACTGTCCCCCGCCTGAACGCCCAAAAAGTTTGCGGCTTTTTCGGTGAGGATCACGCCCTCCTCGGGCAGGGACAACGGCGTGTGCTCCGTTCTTGTCCGCAGGGTGATAAAGGCATCCAGCTGCGCCGGATCCTCTGGTACAAACAGATATAAATTGTAACTTTTCCCGCTGTCCGCCTTGATCTCCAGCGACTCCTGCCGCAGGTTTATGGACTGGATAATTTGCAAATCGCCACGCAAAACCTCATCCACCTGCGCCCAGTTGTCATCGGACAGATCATCCTGAAGGACGGTAGTCAAGTCGTAATGATACAGTTCGCCAAACTGGATGCCTACAATGTCCCGGATCGAATCGTACATGCCAAAGCCGGTAAGCATTAACGCGCTGCAGCCCGCAATGCCAACCACCGTCATTAGCATCCGTTTTTTGTAGCGGAATAGGTTGCGGAAAGTCACTTTATGGCTAAAGGACAGGCGGTTCCAGATCAATCCGATCCGTTCCAGCAACACCCGTTTGCCCACCTTCGGCGCCTTAGGCCGCATCAGCGAAGCGGGCTGTTCCATCATTTCACGCCCGCAGGAAAACAGCACCGTCGCCAGTACCGTCGCCGCGGCGGCAAAGGTCGACGCCGCAGCAATCCCCATCCGGAAGGGCGTTCGGGCTGGAATCATTGTGTAAAGGATGCCATAGGCGTTGTAAATCACCGTCGGGAACAGGTACATACCAACGGCCAATCCCGCAACGCTGCCTGCCACCGTCGCCACCAGCGCATAGATCAAAAACTTGGACATAATGGCGCCGGACCGATAGCCAAGCGCTTTCAGGGTGCCGACCTGCGTGCGCTGTTCCTCCACCATGCGGGTCATGGTGGTTAGGCAAACCAATGCTGCCACCAGCAGGAAAAACACCGGGAACACCCGCGCAATGGCGGCGATCCGGCCAGAATCCTCTCCGAAATCCGAATGACCGGGATAATCCGTCCGGTCCAGAACATACCATTCTGGTGTCTCCAGCTCTGCCAGATCTTTTTTTGCCTGATCCAAATCTTTCTGGGCGTCTGCAATCTCCTGATCGGATTCTGCTTTGCCCTCTTCGTATTCCTGTTCCCCGTCAACCAGTTCAATCCTGCCGTCGGCCAACTTCTGCCTAGCGTCGAGGAGCTCCTGCCAGCCATCGGCTTTGCCGTCTTGGAACTCTTTTTCTTTTTCGGCTAGCTCCGTCCAGCCGTCGTCCAGCGTCCGGCGGGCCTTTTTTAAGTGCTCCGCCGCATCGGTCAGCTGGCTGTCGGCGGCGGCCAGTTTCTTTTTCTGGCTTGCCAGCTGGTCTTTGCCCTCATTCAGCTGCACACGGCCTTCTTGGAGCGCCGTATTTTGTTTATCCAGTTCCTGATTGACCTGCCGGACAACCGCTAGATGATAGGCATTGTCCTGCGGCGTCATCGCCGCAGGGGCCGATAAATAATCCGCCAGATCCTCGGCCCAGCTTTGGGCCGGATCGGCTTGGGCCAAGGCGGAGAGCTGCCCGATCATCTGCGCCGTTCCCGCCGGATCCGCCGCGGGGTTGGACAAGGTGGCCGATAACGTACTCACGCTGGGAACCAACGCGCGGATCTGCTCATACTGCGCCTGCCCCTGGGTCAGATTCTGCTCCATCTGGATCAGCGTAGCTTCAGCCGCCTCGATTTGTGGCAGCGCCTGGGCCTGGGCTTTTTCAAAAGCCGCCTCCCCTTTTTCATACTCCCGCAGGCCAGACGCGTATTCCTGCTCTCCATCGCGCAATTCCTGCCGGGCATCCGCAATCTGCTGTTCGGCCTCAGCGATAGAGTCGTAATATTCCTGTGTGGCGTCTGCCAGCTTCCGCTCTCCGTCACTCAATTCTTGCCGGGCATCGTCCAGCTTCTGCCGGGCGTCCGCCAGCTCCTGCTGCTGGGTCACGATCCCATCGTCCAGCTCCTTCTGGGCGTCTGCGATCTTCTCGCCAGCCTCTTCCCGGACTTCTTCCAAGCGGATCTGTGCCCGCTCCTCGCCCATCTTCTTTAAGACCGGCGTCAGCTCCTCGATTTTCTGCCGATATTCTTCTGAATAGGAGGAAAGGCCCGCCCCCCCATCGATCCGCAGGTAGATTTCAGTATAATAATCCTCTAAAAAAGCCTCGTTCGGCACCATAATAAACGCATTGACTTTGCCACTGCCGATGGAGGAGGTCCCCCGGTCAATGCTGATATACAAGGGGCTTTGAATGATTCCGACGATGGTAAACCGATCGCTTGCCAACGTGTCGGTCAAATCGGCATCCGTTTTCCCGGAGGCCAGGGTGATCGTTTCCCCTAGCTGAAAGGTCACGCCTAGGATCTCCCCTGTCGCCTCCACCACACATTCGTCCGGGGATTGGGGGAACCGACCCTCCAGCAACACCGGGATATTTACCATATCGGCGTTTCCCGCCGCCAGTTTGTCAAAGTCATAACCCATGGCCTTGACCACTTCACTATCGCCATCAACCTGCAACACCGTATCCACCCAATGGCCAGGCACAACCGATTGAACCCCTTGGGCTGCGCGGAGAGCCTGAACGTCCTGATCTGTAAAACCCAGGGTGGACACCAACCGGAAATCGCTGAGATTCTGGTCGTCAAAATAAGTGTCGCCGGTCAGTTTCATGTCCGGGCCGGAAGCAGTCAGACCCGCGAAAAAACCGACGCCGATAGCCACAATGAGAAAAATCGACAGAAAGCGGTTTTTCGTCTTGAAAATTTCCCGGAAAACATCTTTTGCAAAGGCGTTGCCTGCCCTCTTGCGGCGCGAATTGCTCACCATTCGATCGCCTCCACCGGTACGATATGGATGTTCTTTTCCATCGATTCCACCCGTGCGTTTTTAATGCGGATAATCCGGTCCGCCATGGGGGTCAGCGCCGAGTTGTGGGTGATGACCACCACAGTGGTGCCACTTTTACGGCAGGTGTCCTGCAGCAGTTTTAAAATGCTCTTACCGGTCAAATAGTCCAGCGCGCCGGTGGGTTCGTCGCACAAAAGCAGCTTGGGCCGCTTGGCCAACGCCCTGGCAATGGCCACCCGCTGCTGCTCACCGCCGGAAAGCTGCGCAGGAAAATTGTTCAGCCGCCCCCCCAGCCCCACTTCTTCCAAAATTTGCGCCGCGTCGATGGGGTCTCTGCAAATCTGGGACGCCAGCTCCACATTTTCTTACGCCGTCAAGTTCTGCACCAGATTGTAAAACTGGACACAAAGCCGATGTCAAAGCGGCGGTAACTGATCAGTTCTTTGGGAGAAAGGGCGCTGATGTCCTTTCCATCTACAATCACCTTGCCGCGGGTACAGCTATCCATCCCGCCTAAAATATTCAGTACGGTGGTTTTCCCCGCGCCGGAGGGACCCACAATGACGCAGAACTCCCCTTTTTCGATTTCAAAATTCACACCGCCCGCTGCCGTGATGGTCACTTCGCCCATCTTATATTCTTTTACAACATCCTGGAGCGTTACAAAAGCAGACATACCCAGCCTCCCGCCTGCTGAAAACAGCAGTTTCTCTCTTTTATCATATCACAAATGCCCGAAAAACGATGAATAATCCGTAAAAAAACGGCAAAAAGAGCTGGCGACGGCGGTTGACTTTTTTCGCCGTTTTTCCTATAATACAAGGTAACATAAAAATGTAGCAGGCAGGGCAAAAAAGGATCATCAGAGCTGTTTTCAGCGGATAGGAGAATGGAAATCTATGGCATTTTTTTACGAAGAGCCTTCCCGTACCTTTAGTGAGTATCTTTTGATTCCCGGTTATTCCTCCTCGGAGTGTGTTCCCCACAATGTGAGTTTAAAGACTCCAGTCGTTAAATTCAAAAAGGGAGAAGAGCCGGCGCTCACCATGAATATCCCGTTGGTGTCCGCGATTATGCAGGCCGTTTCCGGTGAAAAAATGGCCATCGCGTTGGCGCGCGAGGGCGGCATCTCGTTTATCTATGGCTCCCAGTCTATCAAGGACGAAGCGGCCATGGTATCTCGGGTCAAAAACTACAAAGCGGGATTTGTCCGCAGCGATTCCAATATCCGTCCCGATCAGACTTTGCAGGACGTTCTGGATTTAAAGGCAAAAACCAACCATTCCACCGTGGCCGTCACCGATGACGGCACCGCCGAAGGAAAACTGCTGGGCATTGTCACCAGCCGGGACTACCGGGTCAGCCGGATGGATCCCGCCACCAAAGTCGCAGAATTCATGACCCCTTTTGAAAATCTGATCTATGCGAAAGAAGGCACCACATTAAAAGAGGCCAACAACATCATCTGGGACCATAAGCTCAATAGCCTGCCGGTCATCGATGACAATCAGCGGCTTTTGTACATGGTGTTCCGAAAGGATTACGATTCCCATAAAGAAAACCCGCTGGAGCTGCTGGATTCTTCTAAACGCTATGTAGTTGGCGCCGGCATCAACACCCGCGACTACGAAGAGCGCATCCCTGCCCTGGTCGAGGCCGGTGCAGACGTGCTGTGCATCGACTCCTCCGAAGGCTTTTCCGAATGGCAGAAACGCACCTTGGACTGGGCCCGCGCCAAATACGGTGATTCCGTCAAAATCGGCGCTGGAAACGTCGTTGACCGGGAGGGCTTTTTGTTCTTGGCTGAGGCAGGTGCGGACTTTGTCAAAGTTGGCATCGGCGGTGGCTCCATCTGCATCACCCGCGAGCAAAAGGGCATTGGCCGCGGGCAGGCAACCGCGCTGATTGAAGTGGCCAAAGCCCGGGACGAGTATTATGCTCGAACTGGCATCTATGTCCCGGTCTGCTCCGACGGCGGCATCGTCCACGACTATCATGTCACCTTAGCGCTGGCGATGGGCGCGGACTTCATCATGCTGGGCCGTTATTTCTCCCGGTTTGACGAAAGCCCCACCAACAAGGTCATGATCAACGGCAACTACATGAAAGAATATTGGGGCGAGGGTTCCAGCCGTGCCAGAAACTGGCAGCGTTACGATTTAGGCGGCGAGGCAAAACTTTCCTTTGAAGAAGGCGTCGATTCCTACGTCCCCTATGCCGGTTCTTTAAAGGACAACCTGAACCTCACCTTATATAAGGTTCGCTCCACCATGTGCAACTGCGGCGCGTTATCCATTCCCGAAATGCAGGAAAAGGCCAAAATCACAACGGTTTCCGCCACCAGTATCGTAGAGGGTGGCGCTCACGATGTGGTCTTAAAAGATAACAATAAAATGACCAAGTAATCCCACTTTTTAATCAAACAGAAATCCCCCGCTTTTGACGGGGGATTTTCTTCGGAAAGGAGCGCCTATGGCATCCTGTATGATTCATCTGTACACAGGGTGGCGCTATGCCCAAAAACACGCTTCTTTTTTGGAAGAGCCTGCTTTTTATCTGGGCTGTGTCGCGCCGGACTGCGTCAATCTGGACGGATTTGCCGATAAAGCCACCCGGTGGCACGCCCACCTTCGGGCAGCAGATCTCGACCAGTGGGAAGAAAACGTATCCGCCTTTTACCACAGTGCCCAAGGGACTGTAGATCTTCCCCTGTTAGCAGGGTACGCTGTGCACATCCTGACGGATATTTTATGGGATCGCCACTTTCACCAAGAAATTTGGTTCCAAGCGGCAAATCTGGGTCCAAACGGATCCGGCGGGTATGATCCCGGTTGGACCGAGTGCTTCCGTTTTGACCGAGCCCTGATGCAATCCTCTTGGTGGCACGAAGCGGTATGCCCCCTACTGGCGCTGGCCCGCCCCAAAGCAATCAACGGCCTGCCTGCTTCTTTGCTGGAACGGTACCGGCAGTACGTCCTTTGGGAATATGAAAGCAGCCTGCCACTGGAAAAGCCACGGATCATCATCCTGGAGCAGATTGAAAAGCTAGGGGAATACCTTCTGTCCAGCGGGCAGAAAAATCTTTCCTAGCAATCCTTTTTACGTAAAAAAACAGCCGCTTTCTAGCGGCTGTTTTTAATTGCTTATTGATTTGCAGGTTCCCATTTGCAGCGGACGGGAGAAACGATAGCCTCTTCTTTTTTCAGATCCTTAAATGCTTTATCAATCTCTTTCCGATCCAATCCGGACAGTTTTTCCACCTCGCCGGCGGAAACAGGCTTGCCGGCCTCACGCATTACTTGTAATACTTTTTCTTTTACTTCCATGGTCATAACCTCCTAAAACCTAATTATAATACAGCACTGTGCTGTAGTTTCACAAAAAAAGCATCCTTAAACTAGTACTTTTTTATTATAACATGCAAAAGGCTAAAATGCAAACAATTTCCATTATTGTTTTCTTCCTTTCGGATCACAATAAACCCGAGGTGAAGAAAAATGGAGTATCTACAGTATTCCCAGGATTTTCAAATCAATGCCTATTTTAACGAACTTCCCCCTTATGTCCGGCAGGCTATTCTAGACGCCTACGGCGAAATCGCCACCCTCGGCGAACTGCAAGAATGCGCCGGCCACATTATGAACAGCGGCTTGTACTGACACGCCGCCCGGCTATTCGATAACGGTGCGCTTACGGGTCAGCAGGTATACTGCAAACAAAATTAGCGCGCAGCCCAGCAATTTCATCCCGGACAGGCTCTCATGCAGAACCAAAACGCCGCACACCACACTGGTGATCGGCTCGAACATACTCAAAATCGCCGAGGTGGTAGCGCCGGTATAACGGATCCCAACCTGTAAAAACGCGTTGGCCCCCACCGATACGGACACCGCGACAATCAGGGTATAGACCCAGGACAAAGGTGTTAAAGCCAAGGTTACTTGATTGGTCATGGCGCCGTAGAGAAACGTATAAATAGAAACAAAAACGCAGGTATAAAAAGAAAACAGCATCGGGTGCATATCCTTGATTCCCCATTTGTCCACTGACACCATATAAAAAGCATAGGTCATGCCTGAGCCCAGGGCCAAAAGGATTCCTATAATGCTTCCACTGGCGCCCCCTTGGAAAAAGCAGAGGATTCCGCCGCTGGAAATCACCAGCGCGAGGATCTTTGCCCGGTCAATCTGCTCTTTATAAAATAAAAAGCATAAAATGGATACAAAGGTCGGATACACAAAATGCAGTGTTGTAGACATTCCAACCGGGATATAATTATAGGACACATTGAGCATAATAGAGGTAACCGTAGAACCGATCAAAGCGATCACACTGATCTTTCCCAGCGTTTTGGCGGGGATTTTGAGCGGGATCTTTTTGATCAGCAAAAACGCTAAAATAATCGGAATCGGAAGCAAAGAGCGAAACATCGTCATCATCACCGGGTTTGACCCGTGGGTGTACGTGTATTTTGCCATACTTGGGGTAACACCAAAAATCACGGCGGATAAAATCACCAGGGCAATTCCTTTTGCTCGGTTCATCGGCAATGTCCATCCTTTTTTCAAATTTTGTCCTCACGCGGAAACAATTCTATTTTCGCTTTAAATCGACAGGACTATTCTATCATTGACAAAATGGGAAAACAAGTATAAATTGATAGTATATAGAAAAAAGATTGACCTGTTTGTTTTGGAGGGATGGACCTATGAAGAAAAAACGGAAATTCTATGCCCTTTTCTGTGCTTTTGCGATTGCGCTGCTTGGTGTTCCAAGCGTGCAAGCTGCAACATTTTCCGGCGCCGCTTTCAACGATACCGGCTTAGGCTTCGGGCCTGGAACGGCCACTTCATCGTCCGGCGAAGAGACGGCCCAAAGCGCAGCGCAGCAGGAATCCAGCGCATCCGCTGCCCAACAGGAACAAAGCAGCAGCGCTTCCTCCAGACCAACGGCTGAGGAGCTGGCGCAGCAACAGCAACAGCAAAATCAGCTGAATAATTTAAACCAGCAGATTTCCAGCCTGCAGCAACAGCAAACGGCGCTGCAGCAGCAGATCAACGCGACCAAGGATAAGAAGGAGCAGGCTGCACTCCAGAAAAACAATATTGACAGCCAGCTTTACAGCACCAGCCAGCAAATCCAGCTGACCAATCAAAAGATCTCATTGCTGCAAAATAATATCGAAGCAGCCAGCGCACAAATTGCACTTTTGGAGCAGGATATAGACGATCAGTATACGCAGTTCAAAAGCCGTATCCGCAGCTCCTACATGTCCCCGGAGTACTCGTTCTTGGAGTATTTGTTCGGCTCAGAAAGCTTTGCCGATTTTTCTGTCCGCATGGAAACAGTTACCCGAATCTCCTCGAGGGATCAGCAGGTCATTGACCAGCTGGAGGTACAGATTGAAGATTTACATACATTGCAGGAATCGTTGGCTATAGACAAGAGCGAGCTGGAGGGCAGTACCTCGGAACTGGAATCTTTAAAAAGCCAGTTGAATAGCCAATCCTCCGAAGCGCAAGCATACATCAGCGATATCGACGCCATGGAAAAAGCCTTTCTGGCTGATACCGCCGCCCTACAACAGCAGCAAAAAACCATTCAGGCAGAAATCGACCAGATCTATGCCAGCCTGGAATCCACCGGCGAATATCAGGGCGATGGCACCTGGGCGTGGCCAGCGCCAGGGTATTCCTATATTTCTTCTTCTTATGGCTATCGATTCCAGGACACCGATTTCCACACGGGGATGGACATCGCCGGCAGTGGCTCCAGCATTTATGGCGCGCGCATCGTGGCCTGCGGGGCTGGCACGGTTGTAAAAGTACAGAACAACGGCAGCAACGGCTACGGATTATTCTGCATCATCGACCATGGTAGCGGGTATACAACACTGTACGCCCATACCAGCAGCATCATTGTTTCGGTGGGCGATGTGGTGGAAAAAGGCCAAACCATCGGATATGTCGGCAACTCCGGATGGGTTATCCCCTCTCCTTCCGCTTCCAATCCAACTGGCGGTTCCCACTTACATATTGAATTTCGTATCAACGGCGTCCATCAGAATCCAGCGAACTTTTTATATTAATGTGAAAAAAGACAAGCCTGTCGCATCATCAGAGGCGGCGGGCTTGTCTTTTGTTCTGTCCGGCGATCTTCGCTTTCTACGGAAATGCTTTTGCGTTGACAAAAAGATCGCGCCCTCTGCAACAAGAAAGGGCGCGATCTTTTTATTTCGTATAATTATCAAAATAGCCCTGCACCAACACGATAGGGGTTCCCTTATCGCCGCTACCGGAGGTCAAATCGCACAGGGAACCGATCAGGTCGGTCAAACGGCGGGGCGTTGTCCCCTGCGAAACCATCTGGCCGGTCAGATCCTGATCCTTGTTGCGGATATAATCGGAAATCGCATCCTTTAGCGCCTGCCCGTTCAGATGCGCGAAATCGTTGTCTGCCAAGTATTTGAGCTTCACTTCGTTTGGCTGCCCCTCCAGACCTTTGGTGTAGGCCGGGGAAACCACCGGATCCGCCAATTCCCAAATTTTCCCCACCGGATCTTTAAAGGCGCCGTCGCCGTAGATCATGACCTCTACCGCTTTGCCTGTGGCGTCAAATATCAACTGCCGGATGCGCTCCACCACCGGCTCGCAATCCCGCGGAAACAACTTAACCCGATTTTCCGTGGCTTTGTTGCTGCCCAAAAGGCCATACCGCTCGTTGCAGCCGCTGCCGTTGACCGGATGGTTGAGAATTTCGTCCAGGCACAAAACCTTTTCTGCTCCCGCCGCCTGCAACAGCCGTTTGCTGCGGGCCCGGGTATGGATATCACAGCAGAGGACATTCTTCGTTTCGTTCAGAATCGCGCGGCAGTCGTTGGCCAAAATAATCCGCACCTCACAACCGCAGGAGGCAATCAACTCTTTATAATACGCAATATAGTCCACGCCGGTAAAAACATGCTTTTGGTATCCAAACAGCTTGCGGTATTCCTCCTCAGACAGGACGTCGCTCCAAGGGTTGATCCCCTTTTCATCCAGCCGGTCCAGATCAATCAGGTGGTTTCCCACCTCATCCGATGGGTAGCTCAACATCAAAACCATCTTCTTCACGCCCATCGCGATTCCTTTTAAACAGATGGCAAAGCGGTTCCGGCTGAGGATCGGGAAAATCACGCCAATTTCACCGCCTGGGAACTTGGCCTTTACATCTGCCGCAATCTGCTCTGTCGTGGCATAATTGCCCTGGGCGCGGGCTACCACCGCTTCTGTCACGGCGATCACATCCCGATCGCCAATTTCAAATGAATCATTTCGAGCAGCACTCAGCACACTGTCAGCTACGATTTTTGCAATATCGTCTCCTTCCCGGATAATCGGGGCGCGAATGCCGCGGGAAACGGTCCCAACAAGTCTTTCCACTTTATTTGACCTCCGTTCCTGTTTCAAATCCAAGCAAAATGAGAGATAAACCAAGATGATTATACATGATTCTGGCAAATTCGTAAAGTTTTTCTTCTACGCGCCAAAAATCTCTTCCCGCAATTTTCGGGCTGTAGGCGTATCGGCTAGGCCGCCATCCGCCGTCTCTTTTAAAGAAACCGGCATCACGTCCCCGATCCGCTTCATTGCGACGATGACCTCGTCCGCCGGAATGGCGCTTTCGATCCCCGCCAAGGCCAATTCTGCGGCTACAAATGCGTTTGCCGTCCCCATTGCGTTGCGCTTGATGCAGGGGATCTCCACCAAACCCGCCACGGGGTCGCAGACCAGCCCCAGGACATTTTTCAGCGCGATGGCGCAGGCGTGGGACACCTGCTGCGGCGTACCGCCGGCCATTTCCACCAGCGCCGCCGCCGCCATTGCCGATGCGCTCCCGCATTCCGCCTGGCACCCCCCCTCCGCGCCGGAGATGCTGGCGTTCTGGGCAATCACCATGCCGATGGCCGACGCGGTAAACAGCGCCCGGACCGCCGTATCCTCGCTGAAGAGGTGCTCCTCCTGCATGGTCAACACCGCGGCAGGAATAATCCCACAGGAACCGGCGGTAGGTGCGGCAACAATTTTGCCCATGGCCGCGTTGAGCTCTGAAACCGCCAGCGCCTTGACCATTGCCGACCCAAACAGGTGCCCACAGATGTTTTTGGAGTCGTCCACCGCGCATTTCATTCGAAACGCAGCGCCGCCGCTAAGTCCGCTCGTTGACCGCAAATCCGGATAGGTGCCGTCGATCACCGCCTGGCGCATAACCGAAAGGCTCTGGGCCATGGTGGCATAGACCTGTTCTGGCGTTTGTTCCAGCTGTTGGGCCTGCTGCTCCAAAACCAGGTCAGAAATGCGGCAGTCCTGCAGGGTAGCTGCCTGGACGAGTCCGTTGACCGAAAGATAATTGATCATAAAAAGGCCCTCCTCATTGCGGCGCTAACACCGTCGAACTGATGATATTTGGCAGCTGTTCCAATGCCCGGTTCAGCTGGGCTGTTACCGGGGAATCCACCTCCAGCGTCATGACGGCCAGCCCGCCTTTTTGCCGGCGGTTGAGCCGAAAGCTGCCAATGTTAATATTCTGCCCAGCCAAAAATTGGGTCACTGCCGCAATGGTGCCCGGCGTGTCGTTATGCAGGATAATAAAGGTCGTGGCCTCGCCGGAAACGTCCACCCCCATCCCATTGACCTTGCGGATCCGGATATTTCCGCCGCCGATGGATGCGCCCTCTAATAAAACGGTTTTCCCACTGGTGCCGGTGAGCGCGATCAACGCCGTATTGGGATGGGCGCCGTCGATATGGGTTTCATAAAAGGATATTTCCATCCCCCGCTCTGCCGCCAGCTGCAAGCTTTGCCGGATCCTACCGTCGCTGGGCTCCATCCCCATAATCCCGGCGGCCAAAGCCTTATCTGTTCCATGGCCCTTGTAGGTCTTGGCAAAGGAACCGTGCAGTCCGATCTCGGCTTTGACCGGGGCCTCGCCCAGCAGCGCCCCCGCAATCCTGCCGATCCGCACCGCTCCCGCTGTATGCGAGCTGGACGGCCCAATCATCACCGGGCCGATGATATCAAAAACATTCATAACAAGGCTCCTTATTTGTCTGGGATTTGTCTTCAGTATACCGCATCTGCCCGGAAAAATCCACAGGAATCCTCAAATCGCGGCCCATTGTGCCCCATCCTTTTGTCCGGCTGTTCCCCTCCGGACAAACAACTGCGCGCCCTAGCCAAAACCTTCCCGGTCCCCGGCGTATCAAAAAGGACCGGAAGCGGCGCTTCTGGTCCTTTTTTCGTTTTTTATTTGGCTGAAATTGCAGGCAGTCCATCGAGAAGCTGAAGCATCTCCTCCACCGTTGGCATATCAATGCTGTTTTTCGCGTAGTGGGCGTAAACGACGGTACCGTCCGGATCCACCACGAACATGGCTGGCAATTGCTGCTCGTTGCCCTCATACCGGCCGTGGACAAAACCCGATTCTTTGACCTTTTGCTTTTTTGCCTCCAGCTTGGCAATATCCTCTGGAGAGGTAGGCATCCGCTCCTCCTTGGTCTCGGTAGCCGGGATTTCCAGCGCTTTGTAAATGGCCTGGTCCTGATCACAAATAATATGGTACGGCAAAGGGCTGCCCTTTAAATCCTCCCGCACCACCGCCGGATCGCTTTGCATCACAACATAAACCTGGGCGTTTCGTTGCTGGAACTCTCCATAGTGAGCGGCAATCTGATGCACATCATACCGGCAGGTCGTGCAGCCGATGTAGCGCAACACCCAGAAAACGGTCCGCCCTCCACTCAGGACAGCCGCGGTGGTAAGCCCGCTCTGCGCCTCGGTCTGAAAGGTGAAAGAGGGCATTTTATCCCCCACATGCAGTTTTGCCATTATTCTCGCTCCTTTTATCCGGATTTTTACCGGTCAGGCAATGGTAATTTTGGGGGACGGATTCGTCCCCACCCAAAGCTGCCGCTGCCTAATCTTTTTTCAGTATAAAAGAAAAAAAGCGAAAATACAATCCTTTTCAGCCATTTATCGGGTTGAAAAAGTGGGTTTTAGGCGTTTATAATAGAGTGAATGAAAAGGAGGCGTTGGAATGAAAGGGACCATCCAGCATTTTTCATGCGTCGGGCAGGACTGCTTTGTCTATTGTCCACCCGGCTACGAGCAAACGCCGCGGCCCTATCCGGTGATCTATGCCTGCGGGGAACGGGAGGAGGAGGCGCTACCCCTTTTCGGCCGCCTGGAAATACAGTTTCGCAAAGGTGCGGCCCCTTTTCTGCTGGCGGGCATCGGCGCCGACTGGGACCGGGACCTCACGCCTTGGCCGGCTCCTGCCGCTTTTCGCGGGTCGGCAGATTTTTCTGGTGGCGCCCGGCAATACCTGTCGGCGCTTTGTGAAACCGTCAAGCCTTTGGTGGATCAGCGATACCGCACCTTGCCTGACGCCGCCCACACCGCTATTTACGGCTACTCTCTCGGCGGGCTAGCCGCTTTGTACGCCCTGTACCTGCGACCAGAATTTGGCTTTTTGGCCAGCGTATCCGGCTCTCTGTGGTACGAAAACTGGCTGGCGTTCATGTCGGAAAACGTACCTGCTAACCCTGGCGCCGACGTTTATCTTTCCCTAGGCCGCGGCGAAGAAAAGTCCCGCCATCCCCTGATAGGCAAAATCGGCGACTGCACACGCGCGGCGCAGGAGATTTTATCGGAACAACTGGATCGGGACATCCCGTTGGTTTGGAGCGACGGCGGGCATTATTCGCAAATTCTGGAACGGAAGGAGCAGGCTCTGCTTTGGATCGCCAGCCATTGGTGCGAAACGCCTCTTCCCGAAATGCCGTAGCATGCATTTTTAAAAAACAGCCCTGCCCGGGAGCGGGATTTGGGGGATTTTATTTGCAGAAGAAAAAAGCGGCCAAATTTGGCCGCTTTTTTCTTTTCGAGAATTTGAACCGAATCAAAACGCCGCTTGAAAATATGTTTTATAGGCCGGTAAAAGCCGCTGATTGAAGAGGTAAATGGGACCTCCCTTTTCATGCGCTCCCCTAAAACTTACGGCTGCCGCCCCCATGACTGCGGCCACTGCTGGAGTGGTGGGTGGAAGATCCGCCAAAGCTGCGGCTGCCGCCTCCATGACTGCGGCCGCTGCTGGAACGGTGGGTAGAGGATCCGCCGAAGCCTCCGCCAGCCGGCGGGTCATTTTTGGGCAAAAGGCGGGTAGTAACATGCTTATCGATCAAACGATCCTCGTTTCGCGCCAACTGTAAGGAACTATAAAACCGGTAGGATCTGGGCCGCGCCACTGCTTTGCCTGATCTTCCGCAGGCAAGATAGGTCACCCAAACCGCCAGAGCGCCAACGATCAAGCTGACGGGGATCGCTTCTGCCAGGGCTTTCCAAAGCCTTCCCCAAGGCTTTGCTGCCGTTTGGACTGTCGTCTGTCCACCTGTCTGCCCCCCGGTTCCCGATTGGGAAACATCCTGAGAAGCATAAGCCCCCACCCGTTTGATAAACGCTTCTGCCGCCTGGGCCGATTCGCCCACGGCCAGCTGCTCGATCACCGCATCCAGGATCAGATCGATCCGCGCGTCGGACAAAAGCTGGATTCCGTATCCCGTGGTAGAAATCGCCACCTCGGAAGCGCCCATATCGATCAAAAGCAGAACGCCGCTGTTCTCCTCTCCAACACCAAAGCCACCCTCGTCAAAAAAGTCGTCCGCATAAGCTTGGGCATCCTTTCCGCCGGTGCTGGTGGTCGTGACCACCACAAGATCCAACGGTGCCTGTTCCCGCAGCTGGGAAATTGATTCCCCCAGCGCTTCTTCCTCCTGGGCGGTGAGCAAGTCCGCCTCGTCGTACACCCGCTGTTGTGCCGCCAAAGCAGGCAGCACAGACCCGCTGAAAACCACCAGGCAGACGAAAAGGCAAAAAATCCGCTTTATCATAAGAAATACCCTCCCGCCATCAATAAAACAAAACAAATGCCGCTGACAATACCGAATAGTTTTGCCATTCTCAGCTTACTAATGGGTAGCTTTCCGTTTACATCGCCATTTTGGCCGTTCATCGCAAAGAAATATTTTTTCCCCTGGTACTGATAGGTCAAAATCCACGCCGGAAGCAACAGATATTTCCAGTCCGCGCTTTTTTCCTGTACGTCACACCGTTTCATCGACACGCTTTGATAGCCGGCAAAGCTGTCCCGCAGCAGCTGGTCGATATGCCGCTTCACTTCTTCCTTGGTTCGCGGCTCCAATTCACTTTTTTCCCTGTCGCGCCGCTCGGCCTGAAACCCAGACAGATATGAAGTAGAAAAGGCGACAGTTCGCTCGTAATCATAGGTCAAGATCCCCTCCAAAAGCCCTGTCTCTTCCCGGTTCAGCGCCGCCATATCGTAGTTTCGCGTTTGGGACTCTCCCCCGCGAATCAGCTCATAAACGCTGGTCTCGGTATATTCCACGTCGCCGGCGCGCCAGACCCGGATTTTCCGCGCCGTCGCCTCCGCCGACACTTCGTTTTGGCTGCTGGCCAGCCAGAACGGAAAATATATCCCGCTGAACTTTTCCAGTTGGGATCCGGAAAAAAAGCGCCGGTCCACAAAAGGGTTCTTTTTGCACCAATTGAGAAATTTCTCCTTCGCCTGCGCTTCAGAAACGGAAAAGGGGATGATGGAATCCGGCTTCCACTGGCCGGAAAGACGTTCGCCCACCGTCACCGGATTGTGACAGTAGTAGCAATATGTAGCGGCGGTTGTCCCCTCCGTCATCAACTGCGCGCCGCAGGAGGGGCACTGGTAACATACTGCCTGCCCATCCTCTTGGGGCTGCGGCTCTTCACTGACCCGGCTGTCCGTCGCCGGATCCAGCCGTTCCATTTCCTGCTGTGTAAACTGACCGCCGCAATAATCACAGGCAAACATCTGCGATTCCGGACGAAAGGTCAATTCCGCATCACAGTTTGGGCATTTATAGGTCAAAACCGCCATCGCCGGTTCCTCCCTTTCCAATCAGATTTTCGTTACAGCTTTTCCCCGCACTGTGGGCAAAACTTGGGCAGTTTTCCATCTGTCATCGGAACCAATTCGCCACATTTGGGGCATTTTTTCTCCGACGCGGGTTTTGCTTCTCCGCACTTGGCGCAGAAATTTCCCCGGCAAGCTGCATGGCATTTGGGGCATTCCCAGCTATCCGCCGGGGCGGGCTTTTGGGCGCCGCACTGGGCACAAAACCGATCATCCTCCCCATTTTGCGCACCGCAGCCGCACTGCCATCCGCCGGCAGGCGCCGCCTTTTGCTGCATTTGCTGCTGATTGCTCTGGGAAAAAGCCGCCGCCATCCCTGCGCCGGACTGCATCCCCATACCGACCCCCATAAACCCGGCAGTCGAACCGTTGGCGTTGGAGCCTGCCGCCTCGATCCCGCGGGCCATTGCGCCCTGCACATAGCCTTCCCGGATCGAAGCGTCGCTGAGCATTGCGCCCTGATTGCGCATCTGGATCAGCTTTTGGGATTCTTCATCATAAGAGATGCTGGCAAGCCCCACCGACTGAACCTCGATACCGCGCATCAGCTTCCAATCCTCATCCAGGATACCGCTCATATAGCGGCTTAATTCCCGGCCCTTGGACGGCACATAGGAAATGCGCACCCCGTCGGCGGACATCTGGTTGATCGCCGCCTGTAGGGCCTCCATAAATTCGGAAAAATACTGCTCGTTGATGTCCTCGATCTCTACCCGGTCCCGGTTGCGCGGAACCGCTTCTGCGTAAAAACGCAACGGATCGGTGATCTTGATGGAATAGGTGCCGTGGGCCCGCAAAAACAGTTCGGCGTTGTATGCCTGGTCAAAGTAGTTAATCGGGTTGCGGGTGCCAAAACGGATGCCCTTGATTTCCTGAAGATTGACAAAATAAACCTTTTGGGAACCGGAAGGCACGCCGCCGTACTGAACCCGGCGGAAGGATTCCTCTAGCGCCTCCCCAAATTGTCCCCCAAACAGGGACGGCATTCCGCTGTTTTCTACCTTGTAATAGCCCTCTTCTGCGGTGTAGTCCACCACCTTGCCACCGTCTACCAACAGCATAAACTGGTTGGGATAAACATGTACCACCGACCCGTTTGTGACCGTATCCGCCGTGCCTTTGGTGTTCTGCCCTCGTTTGTCATTTGGCCGCACTGCCACGCCGCGGGTAAACACCGTATGCTCGCCCATGTTGTCCGGCTCAATGACCTCCAGCCACTGATCCGCTAACGCCCCGCCTACCGAGCCGACTACCGCTCTGATGATTCCCATATTTCATTCCTCCTGATGGCCAAATTTTTTATCTATGCTACATGGTTTCAACCGGCTTCCCAGCAAATCTACTGGTACCTGTTTGCAAACTTATTATACCGTCAATCCGCTTTTCCTGCAATGAGGAATTATTGGCTTGAAATGGTCGACCCGCCGCTTTTTTGCCGGTTGGCCTGTTCCAACAGCGCCGGGGCCGTATTCTCAGTTTTTCCCCGGATCACCCGGTCAAGCAGGTGTTCCAGACATGCGCCGACCTGCGGGCCGGTATAGCCTAAGCTCATCAACTCTCGGCCTCCAATCGCCAGTTGCCTCAGGGAATAGCACTGCCCCTCCCGCAGGGTGCGCTCCAGCGTTAGCCGCCATTCCCGATACCGGTTTTCTTCCCCATCCATAGCAAAGCGATAGTCGACCCAGCAACGAGCCATCGGTTCCCCCATCTCCCGCAACAGCTGTTTGGCTGTAATATCTGTGAAAGGATGCCCTTTCGCCTTTGCCACTAGCGTTCGGACGTCTTCAGAAAGCTTTTTTCCAAATCGCAGTCTTTCCAATGCTGCAACGCCTTGGGGAACCCCGGAAAGCAGCACTGCCAGCCGGACGGTCAAATCTGCCTTGGCCCGGCTAAGACGGGCCGCCGTCTGTTCCCAAACGACCGGGTCTTCACCACACTCCGGCAGCACAGCGGCAAAAACCGGCCAAAAGCGGGACAAGACCTGTCCCGCCATCGAGCCGGTTAAAAAACGGGACAACTCCGCCTGGACCCGCTCCGCGGAAATCTGTTCCAACCGCCGCCTGCAGTGGACCGCGGCCCGAGCCGTGTTTTCCTCTATCTCAAAGGAATAGGTGGAAGCAAACCGCATCCCCCGCAGAATCCGTAAGGCGTCCTCTGAAAAACGAAGAAACGGGTCGCCCACGCAGCGAAGAAGCCCCTGCTCCAAATCCGCCTGCCCCCGCCACGGATCTACTAACCCGCGCCGTGGATGGTAGGCCATGGCGTTGACTGTAAAATCCCGGCGGGCCAAATCCTGCTTTAAATCGGAAACAAAATTCACCTTATCTGGATGGCGCCCGTCGGTATAGCCTTTTTCTGCCCGGTAGGTGGTAATTTCATAGGGATGGCCGCCAAGAAGCACCCCCACTGTGCCGTGACGAAACCCAGCCAGCGAGATTCTCTGGTCCAAAAAGCAGGCGGCTGTTTGCGCCGGGGACGCTGAAGTACACAGATCCCAGTCCTGGGGCACCCGCCCCAACAGCGCGTCCCGCACGCATCCCCCCACTAAATATGCCTCATATCCGTTTTGTTCCAGCCGATTCAACAGGTATTGCACCTCTTGGGAAATCTCAATCATTTTATGTCCCACCCATCAAAAAACGCTTGGCCTTTTGAAGGTCAAACCCCGGTTATGTTGGTTAGAAGATTTCGCAGGGTCCCCTTCAACTGCTTGTGCGCCTGTCTTCCAATTCCGGAAAAGGCAGACACGAGGTAGGTCGCCCCCGCCACCAGCGCCGTAATGAGCAGCGCTAAATGGACGCAGATAACAAACGGTGCGCCCTGCCCCTCCCATGCAAACCAGATGACCAAAAAGCTGCCCAAAAACAATAGCAGCAACGATACCGGATCGGTCATTCCACGAAACACAACATAATAAACGTCAGTTCCGTTTTTTCCGCCGGAAAGAAAACCCATCGCCTTATGGGAAATCAAACTGTACCGCAACCCTACTTCATTTCCGCTGTGGTACACCATGCTGAAAAAGCAAGCGATGACCCAGCCCACATGCCGCTCCATACCAAAATCAAACCGGCTGTCAAGATTCTGCCGCAACAGCACCCGACAATCCTTAACCCGTACCGGAACACATATTTTCATTTTTTCCCCTCCCGCTGCAGATTACACAATGGTATAGCTGAAATTTTCGTAATGCAACCGGTCGCCTTCTCCTGCCTGCGGGGGGAGTAGCGCCCGTGCCACCGGCAGGATTTCTGCGTCCTTTCTATCCGTTCTTTGCAATAAGGCATAATCCCCGTCAATCCGGACCAGCAAATACTCATAAGGTCCCATTATCCCGCTCTCCTCCCATCAGTTGTGAAAAATCTGACATTTATCTTTATTATAAAGGAAATGACATTTTTCTGCAATATCCTTTGTTTTCAAAAAATCTTCCTGCTTTTTGCTCTGAAACCTCTCGAATCCACCTTGCCTTTTCCTATGAAAATGCTATAATCAGTTTTGCACGTATGACACGCATAACGATTCTAGAACGATTTCTAGAACGATTTTGAGGGTATTGCAATGAAGATCATTATTGTTGGAGACGGCAAGGTCGGGCTCACCCTGACCGAACAGCTCTCCAAGGAAGAACACGACATTGTCGTAATTGACAAAAACGCCACCGTGCTACAAAACTCGCAGGAGACATTTGATGTAATGGTTGTGCCGGGCAATGGCGCCAGCCGTCAAGTCCTGCTGGAAGCTGGCGCCGAGGACGCAGATCTGGTCATCGCCGCCACCTCGGCGGACGAAATCAACCTATTGTGCTGCCTGACGGCCAAAAAACTTGGCTGTACCCATACCATCGCGCGGGTGCGCAATCCGGAATACGCGGAGCAACTGGTGTTTTTAAAAGATGAGCTGGGGCTGAGCATGGTTATCAACCCCGAGGCCACCGCCGCCCGGGAAATGTTCCAGATTTTGCAGTTCCCCTCTTTCCTCAATCGAGACCGTTTCGCCAAGGGCCGGGTTGAGATCGTGGAATTAAAGGTCGACAAGGGCTGTACCATTGTAGGCAAATATCTGCACGAACTGCACGACAACGCCAAAGTCAAGGTACTGGTCTGTGCCGTAGAACGGGGCGAGCAGGTTTATATTCCCTCCGGCAATTTCAAAATCGAAGAGGGGGATAAAATCCATGTGACCGCCGAGACCCAGAACCTGACCAAACTGATTCATTATCTAGGCATCCCGTTGCCGAAAATGCGGGACGTCGTCATTGTCGGTGGCAGCCGCCTTGGCTACTATCTGGCCGACATGCTGATTAAATCCGGCGTCAAGGTCAAAATCATCGAAATTGATTACGAGCGCTGCCTTCAGCTGTCGGATCTGCTGCCAAAAGCGCTGATCATCAATGGCGACGGCTGCCAGCAAAAGCTGCTCAACGAAGAGGTCTACGGAAAGGCAGATGCGGTGATTTCCCTTTTGAACATCGACGAGGTAAACCTAGTAATTTCCATGTATGCCAAAAAGCTGGGCGTGCCCAAGGTCATCGCCAAAATTGATCGCATCGAATATATGAACGTGTTCAAAAGCTTTACGGAGGAATCTTTTATCAGTCCGAAAAATCTGATCTGCAACGACGTATTGCGCTATGTCCGCGCTGTGGGCAACAGTGAGGAAGGGTCTATGCTCACCCTGTACCGGTTGGTCAACAATCAAGTTGAGGCCATCGAATTTCTGGCTGGCAAAGACACGCATTTTCTGGGTGTACCCTTTTCCAGTGTACCGATGCGTCCCAACCTGCTAATTGTATCCATCCGCCGGGATGACCGGACCATCTTTCCCACTGGTAACGACTGTATCCAGCTGGGGGACCGGGTGGTCATTGTCACCACCGAAAACAACCGTTTTTACGAGTTAAACGATATTTTTCTTTGATTCACTCCAATTTTCTGCAAAGGACACATGAGGCGTTATGAATTTACGTATGATTTCCAATCTGATCGGCAAAATCCTGCTGATTGAGCTAATCGCCCTCGCGCCGCCTGCCGCCATCTCCCTGTATTATCAGGAGACCGACGCGCTGAAGGCTTTTCTCATCACAATGATCGTTCTGGCGGCAGTTGGCTTTCTGTTGTGTAGCGCCCGCCCAAAGGTTCGGGCGTTCTACGCGGCGGAGGGCTTTGTCGTCACCGCCTTGTCCTGGCTGGTTATCTCGGTTTTTGGCGCCCTTCCCTTTTATCTCAGCGGCGCGATCCCCAGCCCGGTGGACGCCTTTTTCGAGGTTGTGTCCGGTTTTACCACTACCGGCGCCAGTATTCTTTCGGACATTGAGGCGCTACCTATGGGACTTTTATACTGGCGCAGCTTTACTCATTGGCTGGGCGGCATGGGCGTTCTAGTCTTTTTGCTGGCGATCACCTCTTTTGGCGACGGTGAGGGCCATTCCCTGCATTTGCTGCGGGCGGAAAGCCCCGGCCCGGACGTGGGGAAAATTACGCCAAAGCTCCGGCAGGGCGCCCTGATGCTGTATGTGATCTATATCGCTTTAAGTGTTATTGAGGTTATTTTTTTGCTGTGCGGCGGCATGCCGTTGTTCGATAGCCTTTGCACTATGTTCGGCACTGCCGGCACCGGTGGGTTTTCCATCAAAAATGCCAGCATGGCAGCATATCCCAGCGTCTATTTGCAGAATGTTGTCACCGTCTTTATGGCTCTGTTCGGAGTGAATTTTTCGGTATTTTTCCTGCTTTTGATGCGCGATTTTTCCCAGGCACTGCGCGATGAGGAGCTACGCTGCTATCTGGGGATTATGGTAGGCTCCATCGCTCTAATTACGCTAAACATCCACTCCCAATATCAATCTTGGGAAACGGCGCTCCATCACGCGGCTTTCCAGGTCTCGTCCATCATGACCACTACCGGCTATGCCACTGTCGATTTTAACAACTGGCCGGAGTTCTCCCGAACCATTTTAATCATCCTGATGTTTGTCGGCGCATCCGCGGGATCCACAGGCGGCGGCATGAAAGTTTCTCGGCTGGTCATCTGCTTTAAGGCGGCCGCCAAGGAAATCAGCCGGATGCTGCACCCCAAAGCAGTTCGGGTCATCCGCCTAAACTGTAAGGCGCTGGATACGCGGGTAATCCGCAGGGTAAACGTGTTTATGACTGTGTACTTTTTCACAGTAGCCCTTTCTTTTTTAATTTTATCCATCGACAATTTTGGCATGGTTACAAACTTTACGGCGGTAGTGTCCTGTTTAAACAATATTGGCCCCGGACTTGAGCTGGTCGGACCTACCGGAAATTACAGCCATTTCTCCAATTTAAGCAAATTGATTCTCGCTGTCGATATGTTGTTGGGCCGTTTGGAGTTTTTCCCACTTTTGATCCTTTTTAGCCCTTCTACCTGGCGGCGGCGAAAGCAACCTGCTGTGCAATAAAATCAACTTGTCAACTACTTTCCCTGCCACTAAATCCATGAAAGCAATTGTAGATGGTAACGCGTGGCGGAGGGAATGGACCCCATCCTTTTCCTTATCATTTTCAGCCGGTATTTTGTAGATCAAGCCAACATTTTCAAAAATAAAAAGTCCTGATAAACAGCTTATTCAAGCCATTTATCAGGACTTTTCTTTGGAGGCGCCAACCAGATTTGAACTGGTGAATAAAGGTTTTGCAGACCTCTGCCTTACCTCTTGGCTATGGCGCCGGACACAAGCTGCATTGGAAAAATGCAGCTTTTTGGAGCGGGTTACGAGACTCGAACTCGCTACCTCCACCTTGGCAAGGTGGCGCTCTACCAGATGAGCTAAACCCGCAAAAAAAGTGGTGGCCCCGGTCGGAATCGAACCAACGACACGAGGATTTTCAGTCCTCTGCTCTACCAACTGAGCTACAGGGCCACATCCCTTTTTTTGGCGACCTGGATGGGGTTCGAACCCACGACCTCTAGCGTGACAGGCTAGCGTTCTAACCAGCTGAACTACCAGGCCAAACTGTGGTGGGAACAACAGGGCTCGAACCTGTGACCCTCTGCTTGTAAGGCAGATGCTCTCCCAGCTGAGCTATGCTCCCACTCTTCTTTCCGCTTTTCAGCGACGTGATTTATTATATCGGATTCTCCTCTGTTTGTCAACCGCTTTTCCGAAAATACCTAACCGTTCTGCCCTGCTTTTTCCAAAAGCTTGCGCAGATCAGCATTGGAAAAATCGTATTTTTTCCCGCAAAAATGGCAGCCAACCTCGATATGCTCTTCTTCTGCAATCATCTCTTCCAGATCCCTGCGGCCAATGCTGAGCAATGCCCGCTCCACCCGCTGTTTGGAACAGGTACAACGATATGCCGTATGAACCGTTTCCAGCATCTGCGGATCAAATTCAGCCAATGCCCGGCGGCACATATCTTCTGGCGAAGCACCTGCCGTCAACATCTGGGTCACCGAAGGCATGTTGCCGATGTTCCGCTCCAGCCGATCAATGTCCTCTTCCAAAGCGCCGGGCAAAAGCTGAATCAAAAAGCCCCCCGCTGCTTGGACAGTCAGATCCGGATTGACTAAAACGCCCAGTGCACATACTGTCGGTGTCTGCTCACTGACCGCATAATAGTTTGTAATATCCTCCGCAATTTCACCGGAGACAATCGGCACCTGCCCCACATAAGGGTCCTTCAGGCCCAGATCCTTTACCACCGATAAACTGCCACTGTGGCCCACTGCGCCAGCTACATCCAGCTTGCCAGCACCATTGAGTGGAATTTCCACCACTGGATTCTCTACGTCACCCCGGACATTGCCCAGACCGTCGGTCACCGCGATCAAAAGGCCGGCGGGTCCATCACCCTGCAATCGTAGGGTGATGGAGTTCTCTTCTTTTTTCAACATCACGCCCATCAGGGATGCGGCAGTAAGCAAGCGGCCCAAGGCAGCCGTAACCGTTGCAGAGGTCTTGTGGATCCGCTCCGCTTCAGCTGCGATATCGGTGGAATCGATTGCCGTACAAACAACGCCTCCGCTTTTGGAAATACTTCTAATCAAGGTCGCCATAAGCCTATGATCTCCTTACTTTTTTCTGGCTGCAAAAATCCACCGCTGGCAATCTGGCTGCGGCGGCTCAAAGCTGTCCTCGCCGTATACCGCCAGCAGTTCAAATCCTGCCTGTACCAACCACTGGGACAGCTCCTCCCGGGTATAGGCCCGTTCGACAATCCGTTCCTGCTCCCGGACATAATGTCCCTTTTCTTCGCTGAAAAAATCCAGCTGGATGGTGACGGAACAGGTTTCCTCATCAAAAAAGTTCTGCCAGGCGCAAAACAGGTCGTCGAATTCATAGACATAGCAACTGCCGCCCAGCACCTCCCGGTGCTTGTAGGGGGTGTTTACATCGAACAGGAACAAGCCGCCTGGCGCTGTGAAAAGGCTTACCTTGGCAAATGTCTGCCGCACTAGCGCCGGATCGGTCAGATGGTTGATACTGTCCAATGCACAAATGGTCGTATCCACCGTACCGAACAAATCCAGCTCCGCCATCGGCTGACACAGGTAAAGAATTCCCCATTCGGGGTGCTCCATCGCCTTTTCCTGGGCTACCGACAGCATATCCTCCGAGGCGTCCACCCCGATGACATCGCAGCCGCGCTTTGCCAGTTCTAGGGATAGGCTGCCGGTGCCGCAGGCCAAATCCAGCAAAATCGGCCCACTGCTGCCGAACTTTTCTACCAGCCGCAAAAAATAGGCCGCCCGATCCGCATAGGATACATTTTCCGTCAGTTCATCGTAATACCAGGCAAACGCCCCGTACCCACTCATTCTCCCTTGACCCGGTCAAAGACCACCTGATATCCGTCGCAGCCATAGCTGAGCGAACGGTTGACACGGCTAATCGTCGCTGTGCTGGCGCCGGTGGCCTGCACAATTTCGCTGTAGACTTTGTGCTCATGCAGCATCTTTGCCACCTGCAGCCGTTGGGACAGCGCTTTTAATTCCGGGACCGTACATAGATCCTCAAAGAAGTTATAGCATTCCTCCATGGTTTCCAAACACAGAACCGCCTTGAACAGGTATTCTACATGCAAGCCCTTTAATTTCTCATTCATATGATATGTCCTCCCGCTGTTACGCTTTACGATTTTAGAGCATGAAATCAATTCATAGTTTAGCACAAGAAAGCAAAAAAGTAAACGGGGGCTTCCATTCTTTTTTCGATCATTTGGCTTTTTTGAGTGTCCATTGGTCAAATACACCTGATTCATTTAAAAACGGCAGAAAAATTCTGCCGTTTTTATAAACACCCGGACTAAACGTCCATCCGCGTTAAATCCTCCCAGGTCTCCCGTTTCACGATCACCCGGTCGGTACCGCCCTTTACCATCACCACCGGCGGATTTGGCACCCTGTTGTAATGGGATGCCATCGAATAATTATACGCGCCGGTGGACAATACCGCTACGACATCGCCTTTTTGAAGATCCTGTACCGGCAAATTTTCCCCGATCAGATCCCCGCTTTCACAGCAATGGCCTGCCAGCGTAACCCGCATCGTCTTTTCCCCCGCCGCCAATCCCGCGTTCATGATCTGGTACTCTGCTTGATACAGCGCGTACCGGGGATTATCCGTCATTCCACCGTCAACGGACACATAGGTGCGCACCCCGGGGATCTCTTTGACCGATCCCACGGTGTACAGCGTAATCCCCGCCGGGCCAACGATGGAACGCCCTGGCTCCATCAGGATGTAAGGCGTGGGGAAATCCAGCAAGGCACAGGTTTCATGGACGGCAGCCGAAACCTGCTCCATATACGTTTCGTAGGCGGGCGGGTCGTTCTCCGGCGTATACCGGATCCCAAATCCGCCGCCCAGATTGAGCTGATGCAGCACCTGCCCGGTCTCCTGCCGGATCTGGGCCAAAAAACCGATCATCACACGGACTGCCAGTAAAAACGGCTCTGTATCAAAAATCTGGGAACCGATATGGCAGTGTAGTCCGCTGAGATTCAGGTGGGAAAGGCCCGCTGCCCGCTGGACCGCTGCTAGGGCCTCGCCAGTCTCCAGCGCAAAGCCAAATTTAGAATCGATTTGCCCAGTACGGATAAACTGGTGGGTGTGGGCGTCCACGCCCGGTTTAACCCGGAACATGATCTGCTGGCAAACGCCTTTGGCCTCAGCCAAACGGTCTAACAGCTCCAGCTCCTCCAGATTGTCCACTACAATCGTCCCCACCCCATGCTCCAGCGCGGCGATCAGCTCTGTCTGCGTTTTGTTGTTCCCGTGGAAATAGATCCTATCGGCCGGGAATCCGGCGCTGATGGCCGTATACAGCTCTCCGCCGGATACAACGTCCAGCCCCATGCCCTCTTCGGCGGCTATACGGCAGATTTCTTTGCAACAAAATGCCTTACTGGCATACAAAACCAGGCCGTTTCCACCGTAAAACCGCTGAAGGGAATCCTGATACAAACGGCAATTTTTCCGGATCTGCGTCTCGCTCATGACGAACAGCGGCGTCCCATACTTTTTTGCCAGCTCCAGCGTATCCTGCTGCTCCACGCATAAATGCCCTTCCCTGTTCACCTGCAAACAATCTGCTACAAACATGTTTCACCCTTCTTTCGCTGCCTGGTGGGGAGCTTTCCCGGCTGCCTATCCAGCTCTCCGGACTGCACCGATTCCCGAAAGCGGCGGATTGCCTCTTCTATTTCATCGCTGGCGTTTTCCGTCCCGCTTGGTACCGCCGCCTGCGGCTGTTCTAGCAGCGGTGCTTCCGCTTCGGCCCCTTGCTCTTCCTCCCGCTGGGACAGTTCTTCAATGATCTGGCGGATCGCTTCCATTCCTTCACCAGTCTCAGAAGAAACCGGCAAAATCGTAATCTGATCCGCATATGGGATTTCTTTTTGAAAGGCCGCCAGCCGCTCCCTTTGCTCCTTGCCGGACAGCTTGTCCATTTTTGTCAGGACAACGGCAAAGGGCATTTCGCACGACACCAGATAATCAATCATTGTCAGATCATCCTTCGTAGGCGGATGGCGCATATCCAGCAGCTGGAACACCAAAGCGATGTCCCGATCACTGGCCAAATAATCGCCAATCAGACCGGACCAGCGGTCTTTTTCTTTTTTCGACACTTTGGCGTAGCCATAGCCCGGCAGGTCGGCAAAACGCACATTGTCCAACCGAAAGAAATTGATCGTCGTGGTTTTTCCCGGCATAGCGCTGACCCGCGCCAGCTGCTTGCGGTTAAAAAGCTTGTTGATCAAAGATGATTTTCCCACATTGGAGCGGCCTGAAAAAGCAAATTCTGGCATTTCGCAAGGGGGGATCTGGCTGAACAGACCGTAGGACGCTTCAAACTGGACATTCTGAAAATTCATGTCTTCTCCTCTAACAGTCAATCATTGCGGTCTTGCGGCGGCTTCCCTGGGGGATCGGCGTAAATTCCTGCGGCGCCACCGGCTCTACCGGTTCTTCACAGGGGAACGCCAGCGCAGCCTTGAGCACCTGTTCCACCTGCTCCACCGGCACAAAGCTAATCGCATCCAGCACCGCCCGGTCGAACTGGGCCAGATCCGGCTGATTCTCCTTGGGGATAATCACCGTCTTCAACCCCGCCCGGTAAGCTGCCATGGATTTCTCCTTCAGCCCGCCAATGGCCATAACCTTGCCTCGCAGGCTGATCTCACCGGTCATTGCCACATCCCGCCGCACCGGGATACCGGTGAGGGCCGAAATCAGCGCCGTAACGATGGTCACGCCGGCGGATGGGCCGTCTTTCGGGGTCGCCCCCTCCGGAAAATGGATGTGGATGTCTTTTGTTTTATAAAAATCCTTATCGATGTGATACTGACCTGCCATCCGACGCACCAGGCTCACGGCGATATGGGCCGACTCTTTCATAACGTCGCCCAGCGAACCGGTCAGCTCGATTTTACCGGTTCCCTCCAGTACCGCCACCTCTGCTTGTAACAGCTCCCCGCCTACCGAGGTCCAAGCTAGTCCGTTGACGCAGCCCACTTCGTTAACCGCGCCCATGGTTTCCGGCAGAAACTTTTTCGGGCCGATCCAATCCAGCAGTGTCTGATCGGTGATCGTTATTTTCTTCGCCTCTCCGGCGACGATTTGCTTAGCGGCCTTGCGGCACAAAGAAGCGATCTCTCGTTCCAATGTGCGAACCCCTGCCTCCCGGGTATAGTAATCCAACAACCCATAGACGGCCGAATCCGTGATCTTACAGGTGCGGGCAGCCAGCCCATGGCGGCGCAGCTGCTTGGGGATCAGGTGTTCCTTTGCAATATGGAATTTTTCCTCCCGGGTATAACTGGAAAGCTCAATTAATTCCATCCGGTCCAGCAGCGGCGCAGGGATCATCCCCACATCGTTGGCAGTGGTGAGGAACAGCACCTGGCTCAAATCAAACGGAACCTCCACGAAATGATCGCGGAAGGTATCGTTTTGTTCCGCGTCCAGCACCTCCAATAGCGCTGAGGACGGATCTCCCCTAAAGTCGCCGCCCAGCTTGTCCACCTCGTCCAAAAGCATCAGCGGGTTATTACTGCCCGCCAGCTTCACGGCGTTGATGATCCGCCCCGGCATTGCGCCGATGTAAGTTTTCCTGTGTCCGCGGATGTCCGACTCGTCCTTGACGCCGCCCAGTGAAATACGGACGTATTTGCGGCCCATTGCTTTGGCAATGGATTTGGCAATGGAGGTTTTCCCCACGCCGGGAGGGCCCGCTAGGCAGATGATCTGCCCCTTGATGTCCGGCGCCAACTTACGCACTGCCAGCATCTCCAGAATGCGCTCTTTGACCTTTACAAGCCCGTAATGGTCTCGATCCAGCTGTGCCTTTGCCTTGACAACATCAATCTTATCCTTGGTCGACCGGTTCCACGGCAGCTCCAAGCACAGATCCAGATATCCGCGAATCACGCTGGATTCATGGGAGCTAGGCGGCATTTTGGAGAGGCGGTCCGCTTCGGAATAAAACTTTTCCTCCACCTCCGCAGGCAAAGTCAGCGCAGCAATGCGGCGGCGATACTCGTCTGCTTCATCCAGCACCGACTCCTCTTCCCCCAGCTCCTCGGAAATGATCCGCATCTGCTCGCGCAGGTAATATTCGCGCTGGTTCTTATCCATCGACTCTCGGACCTTGTCGTAAATATCATGCTCCAGGCCCAGAATATCGTTTTCTTTTTCCATCGCCTGGGCCAACAGCCGCAGCCGTTTGGACAAGACGTCCTCTTCCAGAATTTGCTGCTTATCCTCGATTTTCAGCGGTAGGTTGCTGGGTATGTACTCGGAAAGATACATGGGGTCACCGCTGCCCAGCACATTGACGATGATCTCCTTCGGCATTTTCGGCATCTGGTAGCAAAATTCCTCAAAGGAATCCTTCACAATCCGCATCAGTGCTTCTTCCATCGTTTTGCTACGGATGACCGGGGTTTTTAGGGGCGCTTCTTCGGCAGCCACCATCCAATAGGGATTTTCTTGGAGCACCTGAGAAATCCGGGCGCGGAATTTCCCCTCTACCAGAACCTTTAGCCCCTCCTCACCTGCGCGCAGGATCTGACGGACCTCCGCCACGACGCCAGTCTGAAAAAGCCCGTTTTCCTTCGGGTCATCTTCCCGGACATCTTTTTGTGCGGTCAAAAACACCCGTTTTCCATCCTTCATGGCAGCATTCAGCGCCAAAATTGATTTTTCTCTTCCCACATCAAAATGAAGGATCATCCGGGGGAACAGCACCAATCCGCGCAAGGCCACCATCGGCATTTGATATTGTTTCAATTCAGACATGTTTTCACCCTCTCGCTTTGAGATCGCGGCTTGTGGCAGGCCGTCTGTCCTGCCACAAGCCTGTTTCAATTTTTATTATCCTAAAAGCAGAGATATTTTCTCCGATTTTGTCAAAAAGCATGGAACCGCTTTGTTGAATTATACTAAAATCGCCGTGAAAAAGCAAGTCCACCCTTCTTTTGGCAAAGAAAGGTGGAACTCATCTCTTTGTTCCGGTCAGGAAACCGAGTCCCGCCGGGGACGGTTACGTTTAGAAGCGGGAAGCGTTAGGGACGTCGTGGGCCGCTCCAAATCATAGGTGGCCCGCGGGTTCCCTTGCCCGCTCACACAGTCGGCAGTGATAACCAGCGCTTCGATGGTCCCATCGGACGGGGCGGTAAACATGGCTTCCGACAGGATGGCTTCCATAATGGAACGCAGCCCGCGGGCACCGTTTTTCCGTTCGACCGCCAGATGCGCAATGGCCTTCAGCGCCTCCGGCTCAAAGGTCAGCTGGATGTTGTCCATTTCAAACAGCTTTTGATACTGCTTGACGATGGCATTTTTCGGCTCCACCAAAATCCGCACCAGCGCCTCTTCGTCCAATGCCTTCAGCGCCGTAACCACAGGGATCCGGCCTACCAGCTCAGGGATCAGTCCAAATTTGACCAGATCCTCCGGCAGGATTTGACTGAGCAGCAAATCAGAGTCCTTTGATTGGGCGTCTTTGAGCTCCGAGCCGAAGCCCAGCCCGGATTTCTGGCTGACCCTCTTTTCGATCACCTTGTCAATGCCATCAAAAGCGCCGCCGCAAATAAACAGGATATTGGAGGTATCAATCTGGATAAATTCCTGCTGTGGATGTTTTCGTCCCCCAGTAGGCGGCACATTGGAAACGGTCCCCTCCAAAATTTTCAAAAGCGCCTGCTGCACCCCTTCGCCGCTAACGTCACGGGTGATGGACGGATTCTCGCTCTTTCTTGCGATCTTGTCGATTTCATCGATGTAAATGATGCCACGCTCGGCCTTTTCAATGTCATAATCCGCCGCCTGGATCAACCGGAGCAGGATATTCTCCACATCCTCGCCCACATAGCCGGCCTCAGTCAGCGTGGTCGCGTCGGTCACTGCGAAAGGAACTTTCAGCGTTTTGGCCAACGTCTGGGCCAACATCGTTTTCCCCGTGCCGGTGGGCCCCACCAGTAACACGTTGCTTTTGTTTAATTCCACGTCCTCGTCGCTGCCGAAGAAGATCCGTTTATAATGGTTATACACCGCCACCGACAAGGACTTTTTCGCCGCGTCCTGGCCAATGACATACTGATCCAGCACCTCTTTGATCTGAGCCGGTTTCGGAATTGTAATGTCTGTAGCTTCTTCCCGGCCCGTCTTTTTCCGGCCGCCTAAGCCTTCTTCCTCCAGTACGCTGTTGCACAGCTGCACACATTCGTTGCAGATGCAAACGCCTGTGCCTGCAATCAGCTTATCCACTTTATCCTGCGTTTTTCCACAGAAAGAACAACGCAGCATTCTTGAGCCATCATCGCTTTTCGCCATAAGGTTCCTCCCCCTTTCAACATACCCGTTCATTCCGCCAGGTAAAAATTCGTGTGGAGGCAAATGTCCCCACACGAATCCAAAAGTTATCGGTTGGTAATAACCTTGTCGATCAGGCCATATTCCATAGCTTCCTGCGCGGACATGAAATGATCTCGTTCCGTGTCCTGCTGGATGATCTCTAATGGTTTTCCCGTGTTGTCCGCCAGTATTTTATTGAGATTTTCTTTGATGCGCAGGTACCGCTCCGCATGGATTTTGATATCGGTAACCTGCCCCTGCATCCCGCCCATCGGCTGATGGATCATAATCTCACTATTGGGCAGCGCCAAACGCTTGCCCTTTGTTCCAGAAGACATCAAAAATGCGCCCATGGAGGCTGCCATACCAATACAAATGGTAGAGACATCACACTTGATATACTTCATCGTATCATAGATGGCCAATCCCGCAGTCACAGAACCGCCGGGGCTGTTAATATACAGGCTAATGTCCTTGTCCGGATCCTGTCCTTCCAAATACAAAAGCTGCGCCACTACCAGACTTGCGCTGGTATCATTCACTTCCTCGCAAAGCATGATGATTCTGTCGTTGAGCAATCTGGAAAAAATGTCATAGGAACGCTCGCCGCGGTTTGTTTGTTCCACTACCATTGGCACCAGACTCATGGTTGATACCCCCATTCAAAATATGTAAGAGGAAAAACCGGACGCCGGTAAAATAATCGACCGCCTATTCAGCGTCTTTGGCCTCTTCCGCTTTTTTCTTGGTCGTCTTTTTCTTGGCCGGCGCTTTTTTCTCTTCGCCCGCGTCTGCCTTCTCTTCTTTCACCGCCGCTTTTTTCTTGGCCGGCGCTTTCTTCTTCTCCGGTGCAGCCTCGGAAACCTCTGCGCTGGATTTGATCAGATCGATGGCCTTGTTGACCGCCAGATCCTGCTTCACATCTTCGGCGGGCACCAGCTCTTTGATCTTCTCAAGCTCCATGGAATAGGTAGAAGCCATCTTCTCCAACTCAGCATTGAGCTCCTCTTCCGAAACCGCGATGTTTTCCATCTTAACGATTTCTTCCAGCGCCAAACGGATCTTCACCTGGTTGAGGGCCTGCTCTTGATAGGTCTGTTTGAACGCGTCGGCGGTAAATCCGGTATATTTCATATACAGGTCCAGGTTCAAGCCCTGGGACTGTAGGCGGTAATCGAATTCCTGCAGCATTTCATCGGTCTTGCGGTCCACCATGCACTGGGGGATTTCCGCTTCCATGCTCTCCACAACCTGCTGCACCAGCTGCTCTTCCACAGCGGTTTCGGCGTTCTTTTGCGCAGCCTCGGTCAGCTTGGCGCGGATATCGTTTTTCAGTTCGTCCAAGGTGTCAAATTCACTGACGTCCTTGGCGAATTCGTCGTCCAATTCCGGCAGTTCTTTTTCCTTGATTTCATGTAGCTTGCATTTGAATACGGCAGCTTTGCCCGCGAGCTCTTCCGCCTGATAATCCTCTGGGAAGGTGACATTTACATCGAATTCCTCACCGATGTTTTTCCCCACGATCTGCTCCTCAAAGCCTGGGATAAACTGGCCGGAACCCAACTTCAAATCAAATTTCTCGCCCTTGCCGCCCTCAAAGGGAACCCCGTCTACAGACCCTTCAAAATCAATGACTGTGTTATCGCCATCTTTTGCGGCGCGGCCTTCTACTGTTACCATTCTGCCGTTTCGCTCCTGCAGCTTGGCAACCTCCTCGCCCACCTGTTCCTCGCTTACGCTGACAGGTGTTTTCGTTGCTTTCAGGCCCTTATATTTTTTGACAGTCACGTCCGGTTTGACCGTTACCTTTGCGGTAAAGGAAAAACCCTCTGCGGTGACGTCGGTAATTTCAACCTCCGGGCGGTCCACAGGATCAATCCCCGCTTCTTCCACTGCCTTGGTATACGCTTCGGGATACATTTCGTTGACCGTATCCTCATAGAAAACGGACTCGCCGTACAATTTTTCGATCACGCTTTTGGGCGCTTTGCCCTTACGGAAACCGGGAACAGTAATGTTCTTCGCAGTTTTCTTATAGGTCTTATCGATCCCTTTTTTGAATTCCTCCGCGCCGATGGAAACCACCAGCTCATACGTATTGGTCTCCACTTTGTTGGCCGAAACAAGGCTCATCTAAACTTCCTCCTGTACTTTCCAGCCTCGGATCAACACAGTGCCCTTGAGCTGGATGCAAATTAACTACGTTATTATAGCATGTCAAAAAGGGTTTTGCCAAGGACGAATTGTTACGAATTTGATAATTTTTTCCGTTTTGGCGTTTCCTCTAAAAAAGCTGTTGTTTTTCAGTGCTTTTTTCAATTTTCACCGGGCAAAAACCCAGAAAATCGCTGGATACCAGCCGGAATTCGATCCCCTGGTATCCGCCATTGATTGCGTAAGCGCATCCGCCGGCATGGATGTGCCCGTAAAACACCCGTTTGGCCCCATAATCCAGCAGGGTATCCAGGATCGGCCGGTTGGCCTCCTGCCCGAAAACAGGCGGATAATGCAGAAAAACCAGCAACTCGCCCTCTTTTCCCTTTGCCGCATCCAGAGAAAGGCGAAGGCGCCCTGCCTCTCTGGCCAGGACCTTTTCGTCGTGGGGCTGCCCATTTTCAAACAGCCAGCCGCGGGTCCCACACAACCGGAACCCCTCGGCGCAGATACAGCTATTATGGAGCACTTCGATATCGTCTAATCCGTTTTGAAGCAAAAATTGATCTATTTTATTTTTAGTCGCCCACCAATAGTCGTGATTGCCTTTGAGAATGATTTTTTTGCCGGGCAGGCCATGCAAAAACTGAAAATCCGGCAGCGCCTGGTCAAAATTCATAGCCCAAGAGATATCCCCGGGCAGAACGACTGTATCTTGCTCGCCGACGATCTCCCGCCAGTTTTCCTCCAGGCGCACCGCATGGTTTTCCCAGCCTTGGAAAATATCCATCGGCTTTTGGCAGCCGAAAGACAGGTGCGGGTCGCCGATGACAAACAGCCCCATTGGCGTTCCCCCTTTCTCGTTTTGAAGAAAGAAAACGGCGGAAAGGCATTTCGTCTTTCCCGCCGCGTTCTCATTGTTTAAGCGTTGGGCAATGCCTGTTCCAACGCTTCTTCCATTCCTTCTTTGGAAAAAACCTCCGTAAAGCGGATCGTCTTTTCCCGCAGTCCCGCCAACTGGCCGGGTACCTGGCAGCCGGAAAGCTCCGCCAACCTTTCGGCGATCTGGAACTCGTCTCCACCCGCCGTTTCCCCTCCCAGCGCAGACAGCACTGCATGGGGAAATTTAAACGGGCTTGCCGTAGAGGCGATGACCGTTTTGGTGTCATCGCCGGTCCTGGCCCGATATGCCTCGTAAACGGACACCGCCACCGCCGTATGGGTATCGCACAGGTAAGAATAGCTGTCGAACAGCCGCTTGATCGTGGCCGCCGTACAAGCCTCATCGCAAAATCCGCCGTCAAAATCCGCCTGCAGTCGCGCCAGCGTCTGGGGCGAAACCGTATAGCGGCCCTTCTCCTTCAAACTTTCCATCAGTTCGCGCACCGCCGCGTCGTCCTCCTCCATCAGGTGGAACAAAAGCCGCTCCAGATTGCTGGAAATCAGGATATCCATGGAGGGCGACGTCGTGGCGTAGAACGGCCGGTTTCGGTCGTAGGTGCCGGTGCAGATAAAATCGGTCAGCACGTTGTTCTGATTGGAGGCGCAGATCAATTTTTGGATCGGCAGCCCCATCTGCTTGGCATAGTAGGCCGCCAGGATATTGCCAAAGTTGCCGGTGGGCACGCAAACGTTGATGGGATCGCCCAAGACGATCTGCTCATCCCGTACCAGGTCGCAGTAGGCACTGACATAATAGACAATCTGGGGCAGCAGCCGCCCCCAGTTGATAGAGTTGGCGCTGGAAAACGCCCGTTTCTGCTCTTTGAGCTTTTGAATGACCCCAGGTGCGGTGAACAGCCTTTTCACCCCGGTTTGGGCGTCGTCAAAGTTGCCCTGAATCGCCGCCACAAAGACGTTTTCCCCTTCTTGGGTAGCCATTTGCAGCTTTTGCAGGGGGCTGACCCCTTCCTCCGGGTAAAACACAATGATCCGGATGCCGGGCACGTCGCAAAATCCTTCCAGCGCGGCCTTGCCTGTGTCGCCGGAGGTCGCTACCAGAATGACGATTTCCCTACCGTCGCCAGATTTCTGTGCCGAGGCGACCATCAGCTGGGGCAGCAGCTGCAGGGCCATATCCTTAAACGCGCAGGTAGGCCCATGCCACAGCTCTAACAAATAGGCATCTTCGCCAAGTTTGGCCAAAGGCGCAATGCTGCTACCGGAAAATTTTCCGGACCCGTAAGCGCTTTTCAAACAGGATTCGATCTCTGCCGGCAAAAAATCAGACAAAAAGTCCCCTAAAATTTCTTGTGCGCGCTGGATATAATCCTGGTTGACCATCCTTTCCAGCCGTTGTTCGGGCAGTCTGGGCAGCTGTTCGGGGACAAAGAGCCCCCCTTCAGCTGAAAGGCCCCGCAGGATCGCCTCGCTTGCCGAAACCTTCTGTGTTTTGTCTCTTGTGCTTTGATACTGCACCCTTTTCACTCCTTTGGCGTTTTGCCGTACGTCAAATTACAGGACATATTCCTGGAAAACACGGTTGGCGTTTTCAAAGAAGATCGCCCGGATCAAATCCTCATTTAAATTCTTTTTCAGCAGATACTCGTAAAAATCAGCATTTTTGTCCACCGAACTCAAGCATTCCGGCACACGGGTCCCGTCAAAGTCGGAGCCCAGGGCCACGACCTTTTCGCCTCCCAAGCTCAGAAAATGCTCAATATGCCGGTACAACCAGTCAAAATCGGCCTTTTCCGGGTCGTCGCAGATAAAGTCTTTGGAGTAGTTTAAGCCCACCAGGCCGCCGCGTTTGACATATTCCTTAAACTGCTCATCAGTCACATTGCGGATATGCCCACAGACAGCACGGGAATTGGAGTGGCTGGCGATTAGCGGTTTGGTTGCCACCGAGCAGGCGTCTTCAAACCCAGCGTCGGAAATATGGGACAGGTCAACCAGCATACCAACCCGCTCCATCTCCTTAATTGCCGCCTTGCCAAAATCGGTAAGACCCACATTTTTGCTGGTGCCGCAGCCCAGCTCGTTGGGGCCGTTCCAGGTCAGGGTCATCATGGCAACGCCCTGATCCTTCAACAGCTTTACGCGGGCCAGATCGCCCGCCAGCGCACAGCCGCCCTCGATGGTCAAAATCCCGGTAATCGGTTTTTTCGCTACGCCCAATTCTTTGCCATTGTGGGCCCAGTCCATCCGATCCGCGTATTTTTCGGTCTGCACTTTATAATATGCAAAGGTGCGGTCGTAAAAATCAATGGCGTCCTGCCCGCGGAACTGATCCGGGATAAAGATCGCGAAACACTGGACATAATGCTCAAAAGCGCCCAGTTTATCCAGAGAAATGTGCATCTGGTCGTTAACCAGATCCAAATGGTTGCGATTGCCGCCCAGCAGGGTGTCGCAGTGCATGTCAAATGCTTTCATAATTTGTCACCTCATATGCATTTATTATGTATTGATAGGACCGGACAGAAAAAGGTTCTCCTTTTTCCATTACGATCTCGAACACATCAAATCTCGGTTGTAAAGGCTCCGGGTGCTCCATCAGATAGCACACCGCCGATTTGGCGATCCGTCCCTGTTTGCGCGGGGTCACCGCCTCTGCAGGCCGGGTCATGGAACCTGCCCTTCTGGCTTTGACCTCTACAAAGGCGATACAGCTGCCGTCCCGGGCGATCAGATCAACTTCGCCATAGGGGGTATAATAATTGCGGCAGAGGATTTCCATCCCCTGTTTCTCCAGGATCCGCGCGGCAAACGCTTCCCCCTGCGCGCCAATGGTTCGCGTAGACATACGGATTTTCCTCACTTTTTCAGGTGGGCGTCCAGATTTTTGAGAAAGCTTTTCCGGTGCACCGGCGAAACGCCGTATTGGCCGATACGCTCATAATGCTCTTTGGTCGGGTAACCCTTGTGTTTGGCAAAATCGTACTGGGGATACTGGCGATCCAGTTCCAGCATAAACCGGTCCCGGGCAACCTTTGCCAAAATCGACGCTGCCGCAATGGAAGCGCAGGTCGCGTCCCCTTTGACCACCGGAACCGCTGGGATTTCCAACTCCGGCGAACAGTTTCCGTCGATATAAGCGGCGTCGGGCTCAATCGAAAGGCCCTCGACCGCCATTTTCATCGCCAGCATGGATGCAGCCAAAATATTCATCCGGTCGATCTCTTTTTCATCCACCGAACAGATCCGGTAGGCCACCGCCTTTTCAACAATCACGTCGTATAGGGCCTCCCGGCGCTTTTCGCTCAGTTTTTTGGAGTCATTCAGCCCTTCGATCTCAATCTCTTTCGGCAGGATCACCGCGGCGGCAAAAACAGGGCCGGCCAGCGGGCCCCGCCCTGCCTCATCCGTGCCACAGATCCAGATAAAATGATTCATGGCGTAGACCGTCCGCTCAAATTCGTACAAATCGGGCGGGGCCTTTCTGGGCGCCATCAGTTTTCCTCCTGCAAGGACGGCTGCGGCCGTTCCCGCTTCGGCGGCTTCTGGGGCGTTTCCAGTGTGATTTTTCCGATCTTGCCGCTGCGAAATTCATCCAGCACGGTAATTGCCGCCCGCTCGGTATGAACGGTTCCGCCAGACTGGAGCATCCCGCGCTTGCGGGCCACCAGCGCCAACAGGTCATGCGCTTCTGTATTGCTTGTCTCCGCATCAGTAAGCTTATACCGTTCGCACAGCACCTTGTGATACCTCTCGTTTAAAAGCTCTAAAAGCCGCATCGCCAACAGCTCAATGTCCACCACATCATCTTTGACAGCACCGGTAAAGGCTAGGTATTCGCCCACCCGCTTATCCTCGAACTTGGGCCAAAGGATACCGGGCATATCCAACAGGTCAATACCGTTGTCCAGATTGACCCATTGCCGTCCGCGGGTCACGCCGGGGCGGTCCTCCACCTTGGTCCGGCGGGAACCGGCCATCCGGTTGATAAATGAGGATTTGCCCACGTTGGGGATCCCCACAACCATCATGCGGATAGGCGCGCCCTGCATCCCCTTTTGGGCACGGCGCTCCAGCAAGGGGCGCAACACCTCTTTCACCGTCGGCACAAACTGCTTAATTCCCTTGCCGCTACGGCAGTCGGTGGGGATTGCGAAAATCCCCTGCTCTTTATAGTAGGCGCACCAATCGCGGGTCACGGTGTCGTCCGCCGCGTCGCACTTATTGAGCAGCACGATGCGCGGTTTTTGGCCCACCAACCCTGGCAATTCCGGGTTTCGGCTGCTGATGGGAATTCTGGCGTCGATCACCTCTACCACGATATCCACCAGCCGCAGGCTCTCCCGCATAAGGCGTCTTGTTTTGGCCATATGGCCGGGAAACCACTGGATCGAAGGGGCTTCGGTCATGTTATCTTCTCCTTTATTGTATCAATCCGATTGTATCAAACGGGAAAAGCCGAAAAATCGCTTTGCCCAAAATGTATCGCTGGTCTACCATCCCGATGCTGCTGTCCCGGCTGTCCAGGGAGCGGTTCCGGTTATCTCCCATGACAAACACGCACCCCTCCGGCACCGTCACCGGAAAATCCACATCTCGCTTCATGTAAGTCGGTTCGCTGATGTAGTCCTCTTCCAGCGTCTTGCCGTCCACCGTAACGGTACCAAAACCAAAATTGATATCCACCGTCTGCCCCGCGACCGCGATAACCCGCTTGATAATCGCAGGCGTATCGCTATCTGGCTGGACGATGACTACAACATCCCCCGGTTCCGGCTCATAAAACAGGTGGGAAACAATCAGCCGGTCGCCGTTTGCCAGGGTCGGTACCATCGACGAACCCTCCACCCCGATGGTGCGGAAGAGGAAGGTAAACAGCAGCACGACGATCACAACGGCGGAAACGACTGCGTCCGCCCATTCAAAGGCGCTTTTCACGCGCCGGCGTTTTTCGCTGTTCTGCAATGCTGATTCCTCAATTCCATCAATCAAACGGCCGGTTGCAGCTGTCGGGATCTTGCGGCCCCTGACCGCGGCTGTTTTCACTGACCGGATTATAAACGGCGCTTGTTTGTGCAGCGCCATATTTTTACGAATACAAAATTAGTTTATCACAATAAACGCAGATTTACAATAAACCTTTTTTCTTTCTATGTTTTCCTACCGCTTTACGCCTACATCTGTTCGCAATGCCTTTTCATTTTTCCTTTTTTCTCGTATAATAAAGATACTGGTAGCTGCGCCCGGCGGGTCTCGAATGGCCCAAAAAGGCGACTATCTCCATCCGGTTCGTGACTTGGTAAATTGTGCGCCACGAACCGATCCAACTTTGCTTTCGCCCAACGGACGAAAGCCACAGCCGAAAGGAGCAAACTCTATGTATTTTGACACACCAGGAAAAGAAAATACCGCTAAGACAATCGAAATTTCCGTACAAGCCATCCAAGAGTATGGCATCCGTCATGTTGTGCTGGCAACCACAACCGGATATACAGCCCAATGCTTTCCCAAATTGGACAATGTAACCGTCGTCTGCATCCCGCACGCTTATGGATTTAAAGAGCCCGGCGCGAATGAACTTGACAGCGAAACTATCCGGCAGCTACAGGAGAAAGGATTTTACGTGTATGCCGCTTCCCACGCGTTAAGCGGTGCGGAACGGGGCATCACCGGAAAATTCGGCGGCGCCAGCCCGATAGAAATCATCGCCCATACCCTACGCTTTTTTGGCCAGGGGATGAAGGTCTGCGTTGAAATCGCCACCATGGCGGCGGACGGCGGTTTGCTCCCGCCCAATGTCCCGATCTTAGCCATCGGCGGCACCGGGCGTGGGGCTGACACTGCCGTTATCATGCGGGCCGCCCATGCCAACCACATTCTGGAGACCAAAATCGATCGGATTTTATGCAAACCGCTCCTCCCTTGATGCGAGAATCCTGTTTTCCTGGCCAAATCGGCCTCAAAATGATAAATTTCATTCTCCTTCATCCCATTTTATGAAAAAAGCCTTGACTCTTACGCTGCGTCATAGCTTATGATAATCCTTGCCGAAAGGAGTGGGTAAATGAAAACGGTCAAAGAGGTCAGCAACCTGGCAGGTATCAGCGTGCGCACCCTGCATTATTATGACCAGATCGGATTGCTGCACCCTGCAACAGTCACTGAAAGTGGCTATCGCCTGTATGGGGCCCAGCAGCTACAGCGACTCCAACAGATTCTGTTTTTAAGAGAACTCCGTTTTCCGCTCAAAGAAATTGGCCAAATCTTGAGCAACCCTACTTTCGAGCCCCATGAGGCATTGCAAAAGCACCGGCAGCTGCTTGTTTTACAGCGCGACCGGCTGAATACGCTGATCGGCCTGATGGATCAAACGATGAAAGGAGAAATCACAATGTCCCTAAATGCCTTGAACCATGCCCCACTGGAAGAAACGCGGGAAAAATACGCCGCAGAAGTACGGGAACGCTGGGGGAATACCGACGCATATCTCCAAAGCGAAGAAAGGGCGCGGCATTACAGCAAAAATGACTGGCATCAAATGCAAGCCGGCATGGAGGATATTTTCCGCGCTTTTGCAGCCCTTGCCGCCCAAAAAGCGGATCCCGCTTGTCAGGCGGCGCAGGATTTGACCTCCCGCTGGCAGCGCTACATCAACGAACACTTTTATGACTGTTCGCCGGAAATTCTGGCGGGACTGGGCGAAATGTACTTGCAGGACGCCCGTTTTACCGAAAGCCTCAACCAATACGGTGAGGGCCGCGCCTCTTTTGTGAGCAACGCGATCCGCATCTTCTGCCAAACTGCCTGATTTTAAAAGATCAATAGGCGGCCCTCTATATAGGGGCAAACAAAAAAGGACCTGGAAATCCAGGTCCTTTTTTTGCGAAAATTAAGCGTTAATTTTGGTAACAACGCCGGAACCTACGGTTCTGCCGCCCTCACGGATAGCAAAACGCAGACCCTCTTCAATCGCGATAGGAGTAATCAGTTCGATATCCATCTCAACGTTATCGCCAGGCATGCACATCTCGATGCCCTCAGGCAGAGAAACAACGCCGGTAACGTCGGTAGTTCTGAAATAGAACTGAGGTCTGTAGTTGTTGAAGAACGGGGTATGACGGCCACCCTCATCCTTTTTCAGGATATAAACCTGAGAATGGAATTTGGTGTGGGGGTTGATGGAACCGGGTTTGCACAAAACCTGGCCGCGCTCGATCTCAGCTCTCTGAACGCCACGCAGCAAAGCGCCGATATTGTCGCCAGCTTCTGCATAATCCAGGATTTTTCTGAACATTTCGATGCCGGTAACAACTGTTTTCTTTCTCTCGTCGGTCAGACCGATGATCTCAACTTCCTCGCCGGTCTTCAGCTGGCCTCTCTCAACACGGCCGGTAGCAACGGTACCACGACCGGTGATGGTAAAGACGTCCTCAACAGGCATCAGGAAAGGCAGATCAGCTTTGCGCTCAGGAGTAGGAATATAAGAATCGACAGCATCCATCAGATCCAGGATCGGTTTATAAGCCGGATCGCTCAGATCTTCGGGCGCTTCCAGCGCAGCCAGAGCAGAACCAACAATGATAGGTGTATCATCGCCAGGGAAATCGTAAGAGCTCAACAGGTCACGGATCTCCATTTCAACCAGCTCGAGCAGCTCAGGATCGTCTACCTGATCCGCTTTGTTCATGAATACAACAATGTAGGGAACGCCTACCTGACGGGACAGCAGGATGTGCTCACGGGTCTGAGGCATGGGGCCGTCAGCCGCAGAAACAACCAGGATCGCGCCGTCCATCTGCGCCGCACCAGTGATCATGTTCTTAACATAGTCAGCATGTCCGGGGCAGTCAACATGAGCATAGTGGCGATGATCGGTCTCGTACTCAACGTGAGCGGTGTTGATGGTGATACCACGCTCTCTCTCTTCGGGAGCCTTATCGATCATATCATATGCTTCGTACTCAGCCTGGCCTTTCATCGCCAGCGTCTTGGTGATAGCAGCAGTCAGAGTGGTCTTACCGTGGTCAACGTGGCCGATGGTACCAATGTTAACATGGGGTTTATTTCTTTCAAATTTCGCCTTTGCCATTAGTGAATTTCCTCCCTTATATTAGAAGATAGAATTTGGTACATACCTATGTGGTTATTTTACCAATAAAGGCCAAAGATTTCAAGGCTTTTCCTGCAATTGCGCGGGAAAATTACTCTTTTTTGCTTCTGGCATTCATAATACCTTCCGCAATGGACTTCGGAACCTCAATATAGTGGCTAGGTTCCATAACATACTGGCCGCGTCCCTGCGTTTTAGAACGCAGATCGGTAGAATAACCAAACATTTCAGACAGCGGAACAAACGCGTTGATCTGTTGTGCGCCGGGGCGGGTCTCCATGCCCTGGATCTGTCCACGGCGAGAGTTCAGGTCGCCGATTACATCACCCATGTATTCCTCAGGCGTAGTGACCGCAACCTTCATGATCGGTTCCAGAATAACCGGATCGGCTTTTCTCATCGCCTCTTTAAAGGCCATAGAACCGGCGATCTTAAAGGCCATTTCAGAGGAGTCAACCTCATGGTAAGAACCGTCAAACAGGGTTACGATACAGTCGACAACGGGATAGCCCGCCAACACGCCGGCCTGCATTGCGCCCTGAATACCTGCATCGACTGCGGGGATATATTCTTTCGGGATCGCACCGCCGACAACCTGGTTGCGGAACTCGTAGCCCTTACCGGACTCGTTGGGCTCCACCTTGATCTTAACGTGGCCGTACTGGCCTTTACCGCCGGACTGGCGAGCGTATTTGTTGTCGACTTCGACCAACTTGCGCACCGTCTCTTTATATGCAACTTGCGGGCTGCCGATGTTTGCTTCGACCTTGAATTCACGCAACAGTCTGTCCACGATGATTTCCAGATGAAGCTCGCCCATACCGGCAATAATCGTCTGACCGGTCTCCTGATCGGTGTAGGTTTTGAAAGTGGGGTCTTCTTCAGCCAGCTTCGCAAGGCCAATACCCATTTTCTCCTGGCCCGCTTTGGTCTTGGGCTCGATGGCAACACGGATAACCGGCTCCGGGAACTCCATGGACTCCAGGATGATCGGTGCCTTCGGGTCGCACAACGTATCGCCGGTGGTGGTGTTCTTAAGCCCTACCGCCGCCGCGATATCGCCCGCGTAGCAAACTTCCAGATCTTTTCTATGGTTGGCATGCATCTGCAGGATACGGCCCATTCTCTCCTGGTCATCCTTCACCGAGTTATAAACGGTAGTGCCAGCAGCAACGGAACCGGAGTATATGCGGAAGAAGCACAATTTGCCAACATATGGGTCGGTCGCGATTTTAAAGGCCAACGCCGCAAAAGGCTCGTCGTCGGAGGAAGGTCTTTCTTCCTCTTCCTCGGTTTCAGGATTTACGCCTTTAATGTGGGGAATGTCGGTAGGAGCCGGCATATACTCCACAATCGCATCCAGCAACTTCTGAACGCCCTTGTTTTTGTACGCAGTACCACAAACAACCGGCACCATGGTATTGCTAAGCGTCGATTTGCGGATGGCGGTTTTCATCTCTTCCATGGTGAACTCTTCACCCTCGAGATATTTCTCCATCAGCTCGTCGTCGGTCTCCGCGATATGCTCGATCATAGCGGCACGGTACTCTTCCGCCTTCTCTTTCATGTCGTCGGGGATCTCTTCAATCGTGTAGTTGACCAATTCTTTGCTGTCATTATAAATGTAGGCTTTCATCTCCAGAAGGTCAATAATGCCCTTGAAGAACGTTTCCGACCCGATAGGCAGCTGAATCGGAACCGCATTACATTTCAAACGATCATGCATCATTTGCACAACGTTATAAAAGTCCGCGCCCATAATGTCCATTTTATTGACAAAGGCCATTCTCGGTACGTGATATTTGTCAGCCTGGCGCCATACAGTCTCAGATTGAGGCTCTACGCCGCCTTTCGCGCAGAATACGGTAACCGAACCGTCCAATACACGCAAAGACCGCTCAACCTCAACGGTAAAGTCCACGTGTCCGGGGGTATCGATAATGTTGATTCTATGGCCGTTCCAGTAAGCGGTAGTCGCAGCGGAGGTGATGGTGATTCCTCGTTCCTGCTCCTGCGCCATCCAGTCCATTGTTGCCGAGCCATCATGCGTTTCACCGATCTTATGGTTTACACCGGTGTAATACAAAATACGTTCGGTTGTGGTAGTTTTACCAGCATCAATGTGGGCCATTATGCCGATATTACGAGTTTGCTCAAGCGAAACGTCTCTTGGCATAGTGTCCTCCTTCTAGATAATCACTCAAATAGGCTGTGCACAAAAATCAATTCGTGCAAAACCAGTTTCCTTTATTTTCTGCGGGCATAAAACCCGCACATTACCCAAATCGGATAACAAACTACCATCTGTAATGGGCAAAAGCTTTGTTTGCTTCTGCCATCTTGTGGGTATCCTCGCGTTTTTTGAACGCGCCGCCCTGCTCATTGATGGCATCCATGATCTCGCCGGCCAATCTTTCCTTCATGGTTCTTTCAGAACGATTTCTAGCGTACAAGGTCACCCAGCGCAGCCCCAAGGTCTCACGTCTTTCGGGACGGACCTCCATCGGGACCTGATAGGTAGCACCGCCGACACGGCGAGCCTTAACCTCTAAAACGGGCATCAAGTTCTCCATAGCGGCTTCGAAAGCCTCCAGGGGTTCTTTGCCAGTTTTTTCTTTGATGATATCGAATGCATCGTATACAATTTTCTGAGCAACCCCTTTTTTACCATCGTACATTACGCTGTTAATCAAACGGGTTACCAGTTTGGAATTGTAAAGCGGATCGGGCAAAACATCACGTTTTGCAATATTACCTCTTCTTGGCACTTTGCTTCCCTCCTTCACATAGTATGAATTCATCGGTACTCGAAAGTGACGAAACTCCCGCTGTGCCAATACTGCGGTAACACAATTTATGTGAACCGCTGCATCAGCAGCAAAAAATCAGCTTAACCGGAAATTCCTTACTTTGAAGCACCAGCCTTCGGACGTTTGGCGCCGTATTTGGAACGGGCTTGCATTCTCTTTGCAACGCCCTGAGCATCCAAAGTACCACGGACAATGTGGTAACGAACACCAGGAAGGTCCTTTACACGTCCACCACGAATCAGTACAACGCTGTGTTCCTGCAGGTTGTGGCCGATACCGGGGATGTAGGCGGTAGCCTCGATTCCGTTGGTCAGCTTGACTCTGGCGATCTTTCTCAATGCAGAGTTTGGTTTTTTGGGGGTCGCGGTTCTGATTGCAGTACACACGCCGCGCTTTTGGGGAGAATTTTGGTCGATGGCCACACGCTTTTTGGAGTTCCATCCTTTCAGCAGTGCAGGCGCGGTCGACTTTTTCTCAACCACTTCTCTACCTTTGCGAACGAGCTGGTTAAAAGTAGGCATATTGCACCTCCTTACATAAAATTTTTATTGTAAAGAGAGAAACTCTCTTTTACACAGAAATCATCGGGTTCCTTCCCGAAATGGCAGCTGGTTCCCAATAGGCAGAATCCACCTATTGAACACAGCCTAATTATTTTATCATTGTAGGTCAAACCTTGTCAATAGCTTATTGATCAAACCTGTCCGGTTTTCTGGGGAAATTATTGTATATTTCTCATGTTTTATGCGAAAAGCTGTAAAACAACGATAAAATCACCGTCTATCGTATTAAAATCACTTTTCTTCTCGTTCCTGGAGGACTTCATTGGTCATGTCATCGTATGCAGTTCCTAGTTTTCCAGCGTCCCTGATTTCCTTTGCAGCCCGAATTTTCCTGTTTACTAGGGAGCCAGCACCCAATAATTATTTAATGATTTCTTTGTTCAGCATTTTACTCATATGTTGCAGCAACGCCTTAAACCGTGGGTTGAAAGTAGAGGGTTTCAAGTTTATCACCCAACATGATACAGTAAGTACAGCTTATTTTCGGCTCCAGTCATGCCGCCCATGGTGACTTCTTTTTGCATGTGATAACTTTTGCACGGATATCCGCCAACCGTTAATTCTTCGCTTGAGATTGCACCGGCATATTGTACATCGGTATCTGCAAAGGGGTTTTCCGAATTTGCGCTGACCGGTTCAAGTACCTGCGCGGATAGCAGCTCTTCATCGTTGTAGATGTCGTTTCCGTCTACGCTCCAGTTTTCGGGAATATATAATTTGAAGTCCTGAAATACAGCCTCTAGCCAGATGACAACGATAAATAGCGAAATTCGTTTGCAAACAGCAAGGAGAGCGGCTCTGCCGCTCTCCTTGTTTTGTTGCCACAAACGCCTTTTGGGGGAAATAAAAAAGCGCACCATGGGTTCATTCACAGTGCGCCTTGGAGCATAATTCCGATTGGTTTTTCAGCTCGCTCATCCTGACGGGGTCTATATAGTGGGTGGC